>NZ_NCSQ01000026.1 GCF_002105465.1 Aquidulcibacter paucihalophilus | reverse complement strand
AACCAATACAAATCTCAATTCCACAACTGACTTGATGACAGCGTGAAAAGGGTCTTTATCTGGAAGGCTTTGGTGCAGGCTGTGCCTGCCCCAAAGGCCAAACTCAATTGTTGGTGGACCATAGGGATCACCAAAACGCGTCCAGATGAGACTCCTTCAAAAAGCGCGATGTCACCCCCACCGAAGCGTAGTGGAAAGGGGAGGCCCTACGGCACGTAGCCGCACCAATTCCTGCTTTGGCGGCGCCGTTTACGTGCGCAGAAAAGCCACGAGGGCATCGCGGAAGGCGGGTTCGGCGACGGCGCTTAAGTGATTGCCCGGTACCAATTTGTAACTGCCATTGCCGAGTGCCGCTGCCAACGCGACTGGGTCGCCATTGTCGCGATCTTGATCGCCATTGACCACAAGCACCGGGGTTTTGATCTTGGCCAATTCCTCTGGCGATGTGGATACTTGCGTCGAAAGGACACCCAAGGCTGCCTGCGGACTCATGCCGCGTTGCTTGAGGATGTTTTGAATAAAGGTGCCAGCACGCGGATCTTGGGCATTGGCCCCATTACGGATACCATCCTCAAAATAATCCTTCCGTGTACCGACGGTGGTGATGCCTGCCTCTCCCATGCCGCCGAGAAAGACCTTTTCTGGACGAGTATAGCCGCGTGCGAGGAGGCGCACCGCCGTGCGTGCCCCCAAGGAATAGCCGACGAGATCAAAATCTGTGATCCCCAATTGGGCCAAGAGCACTTCTTGATCTTTGGGAAGCGCGTCCTTGGGATAGGCGGCCTCGTCTGTTGGCGCATCAGATTGGCCGTGGCCACGTAAGTCCGGCAGAAGGATGCGGCGCCCCGTTGTCGCCATCGCTGCGGCGAGGCCCGGCTCTATCCAGTTCAAATGCGCACTGGCTAGGAAGCCGTGCAAAACCAGTGTGGGTCGACCATTGGGTGAACCCGTCTCAGTCCAAGCCAGATTTAAGCCGTCAAACGTCTTGAAGCGCGCGGTTCTGTAGTCCATGTCCGTTTGATGACCTCACCTCTGCCGCCCCCATTCATTTTTGTCGAAGGCGTTCGCAATTTTCGCGACTTTGGACTCTATCCAACCCAATCCGGCCAGACAGTGCAAGCAGGAAAGCTCTTCCGCTCTGCCAATTATGCGCAAGTAACCGATGCCGGCCGGGAAAGGTTTCGCGAGACCGGGATCAAAGTTGTGGTTGACTTGCGCCGTGGCCATGAGCGCCAACAACAGCCGAGCCAGTTAGATGGGCTTCCAGTTGAGATTCTCGCTTCCAATCTGGGCGATGGGGATGGGCTGACCTTGCCGCCGCATCTGCAATTCATCCGCGACACCGATTTGACGCAACAGGCCACCCACGACCATATGCTGTCCTCCTATCGCCGTATCCCATGGGAGCCCCAACATCTCAGCCTGTTTGGCGAGACCTTCGACCGTTTGGCGGAAGGGAAAGGCCCGATTGTTATTCATTGTGCTGCCGGCAAAGACCGAACGGGCATTTTGTGCGGCTTGATCCTCTATGCCTTGGGGGTCGATCTGGAGCGGATTGAGCACGATTATCTGTTGACCAATCATGTCGCCCATGACCCCAATCTATTGGCGAATTATGCCAAGATGATGGGCGAGCAGTTTGAAAAGCAAATCGACCCAGAGGCCCTTATGCCGATGGTCGGCGTCCATCAGGACTTTTTAGCCGAAGCCTGGGCCGAGATGGCGCGGCGCGAGGGCGGGTTGGATGGATATCTCGAGCGTTTAGGGGTGGATGCCGCCAAGAAGCGGGCCTTGGCGGATTATTTGCTGACAAGCTGATGGGTTGGTTGATTGCACGCGTGAAAAGTGTGGTTACAGTCTGGCTATGAGCTGGAAACCTGAGATCGAAGACTTGCGTGCCCGCGAGGCACTGGCCGAACAAATGGGCGGCGAAGAGCGCGTTGCGCGCCAATTGGCGCAAGGAAAGTCGACCGCCCGAGCCCGGGTAGATGCCCTTTTAGACCCCAGCAGTTTCCACGAGATCGGCAAGATTGCAGGCGTTGCGGAGTATCATCCAGACGGCTCGCTCAAAAGCTATTTGCCGTCCAATATGGTGACCGGCCGTGGACGGATTGATGGCCGCCCGGTTGGGGTGATCGCCGATGACTTCACCGTCCGTGGCGGGGCGGCAGATGCGGCCATCTGGCAAAAGATGGTACAGGCTGAAAAGTTCGCGGGTGAATATCGCATGCCGCTGATCCGCATGGTGGATGGCACGGGCGGCGGCGGCAGCGTCAAAATGCTGGAAAAGGACCCTCGCACCTACATCCCAGAGACACCAGGCTGGGAAGTTGTGGTCGCCAACATGGGCCAGATTCCAGTTGTGTCTCTGGCCTTAGGCCCGTGCGCGGGACTGGGCGCAGGCCGGGTGGCGGCGAGCCATTATTCGGTGATGGTCAAAGGCCTCAGCCAGGTCTTTGTGGCAGGCCCACCCGTCGCGCGGGCCATTGGCGAGGACATTGACAAGGAGGGCTTAGGCGGTTGGGAGATACAGGCCCGCAATGGCGTGGTGGATGAAGCCGTCGATAGTGAAGCCGAGGCCATGGCCTGTGCGCGGCGCTTCCTGTCTTATTTGCCGGGCTCGGTTGATGATTTACCGGCCCGCGCGCCCAGTCTGGACCCAACCGATCGCAAAGAGGAATTTCTTCTTTCGATCGTGCCGCGCGACCGCGTGACGCCCTATAAGAGCCGCAAAATTGTTGAGGCGTGTGTCGATGCCGGTACTTTCTTCGAGATGGGCAAAGCGTGGGGGCGGTCCATCATCACAGGCCTTGCCCGGATTGATGGCTGGCCCGTCGCCATTATGGCGGGCGACCCCTATGTGCTGGATGGGGCGTGGACGGCAGATGCCGCCCGCAAGATTGAGCGCTTTGTCGATCTTGCTAACACCTTCCATCTTCCCATCGTCCATTTCGTCGATTGCCCGGGTTTTGCAGTCGGTCGCAAGCATGAGCAGGCAGGCGTAACCCGCGCGGGCGTTCGGGCGATGAGCGCGATTTATCAAGCGCGCGTGCCCTTCTGCGCGGTGGTGATGCGTAAGGCCTATGGGCTTGCGGGTTCTGCCATGTTCAACCCGTCCCGCGCCAAGGCCCGCTTCTGCTGGCCATCGGGTGACTGGGGCAGCTTGCCGATGGATGGCGGGGTCGAGGCCGCTTTCCGGCGCGAGCTGGAGGCCCATCCAGACCCCGCCGCTCGCTTAGCCGAGATCAAGGCCTGGATGGAAGGCTTGCGCAGCCCATTTCGAACCGCAGAAAGCTTCTATGCCGAAGAAATCATCGACCCGCGCGATACCCGCCCGCTTCTGTGCGAATGGGCAGGACTTGCCCGTCGGGTCTTGCAAGCGGGGCCAGTCCGTACGGCGATGCGGCCCTGAGACAAATGTGTGGATCGGAGAGTTTGGGATTGGAAGTGGCAAGCCGCTGGCCTAAGATCAGAGGATGACACATCCTGTAGGCCCCGATTCCCGCGTCACCCTTGTTGACGGCTCTGGTTACATTTTTCGCGCTTTCCATGGCCTGCCGCCTTTGACGCGCAAAAGCGATGGTGCGCCGATTGGCGCGGTGTCGGGCTTTTGCAACATGATCTTCAAGCTCTTGGCCGACGAAAAGGATGGCGACCAGCCAACCCATTTGGCGGTGATCTTTGATGCGTCTGGACCGACCTTTCGCAACGATATCTATCCCGCTTACAAAGCTAACCGGCCGCCTGCGCCCGAAGATTTGGTGCCACAATTTCCAATGATCCGGGAAGCCACCCGCGCCTTTGGTCTGCCCTCGATTGAATTGCCCGGCTATGAGGCCGATGATTTGATCGCAACCTATGCCAAGCAGGCCGCAGACAAGGGTGCCAAAGTCCGTATTCTGTCGTCGGATAAGGATTTGATGCAGCTGATTACTGACAAAATTTTCCTCTATGATCCGATGAAGGATCGCCCCATGGGACCTGAGGCGGTTCTGGAGAAATTCGGTGTTGCGCCCGAACAAGTGATTGATGTGCAATCCTTGGCTGGGGACAGTACCGACAATGTGCCCGGTGCGCCCGGGATTGGCGTGAAGACCGCCGCAGAATTATTGGGCATTTATGGCAATCTGGAAACGCTTCTGGACCGAGCCCATGAGATCAAACAGCCCAAGCGCCGGGAGACCTTGATCCAATTCCGCGAACAGATTGAAATCTCGAAGCGCCTTGTCACCTTGATGGATGACGTGCCGGTGTTGGAACATCTGGAACATTTTGGCGTGCGCGAGCCAGATCCAAGCATTTTGCTCGACTTTTTGCGCAAGATGGAATTGCGGACCTTAACGGGCCGGGTGGAAGCCGGGCTGCGCCGGGATGGCTATGTTGCCGATAAGGCTGAGCACCGCGATACAGTGCCTGTTGCTTCGCTCGCTTCTGTGCCGACAACAAATCCGAGTACGGATGGTGCGCCCGCCGGGCAGGTGTTGATCCCACCGGCGGTGTTTACGCCGATCGACACCAGGGGCTATGAAACCATTTCGAGCCTTGCCCGCCTTGACGATTGGATCGCCCGTATTCACAGCCAAGGCTATGTCGCCTTTGATACTGAGACCGCGTCCCTCAACAGCGTCAGTGGCGGTTTGGTCGGTCTTTCGCTGGCGGTTGAGCCAGGCATTGCTTGCTATATCCCGGTCGGTCATCGCGGCGCGGGCGATTTGGGCGTGACGGGTGACCTGTTTGGTGGTGGGCAAGATACGGTCGCGAAACTGCCTGGCCAGTTGGAACTGGCCGATGTCTTGGCCCGCTTGAAGCCTATTTTGGAAGATGATGCCATCCTGAAGATCGGCCAGAATTTGAAATATGATGTCTCGGTCATGGCCCAGCATGGCATTGCCATCAGCCCGATTGACGACACCATGTTGATGAGCTTTGCCCTCGATGCCGGCCGCAATAGCCATGGCATGGATGATTTGTCACTCCGCTTGTTGGCGCACCAGCCCATCGCCTTCAAAGATGTGTGCGGCACAGGCAAGTCTCAGATCAGCTTTGACCAAGTGCCCCTTGAGCGCGCCACCGCCTATGCTGCCGAAGATGCGGACGTGACCTTGCGCCTGTGGCACATTTTGAAACCGCGTTTGGTGCAGGAGCGTTCAGCCACTGTCTATGAAACGCTGGAGCGCCCCTTGGTACCTGTCATTGCAGGGATGGAGCAGGCCGGCGTGAAAGTGGATGTGGCCGAGCTCTCGCGTCTTTCGCTCGATTTTGCCCAGCGCATGATTAGCCTTGAAGCCCAAGCCCATGAGCAAGCCGGCGAGGTGTTCAATTTGGGCAGCCCCAAGCAATTGGGCGATATTTTGTTTGGCAAAATGGCTTTGCCCGGCGGCAAAAAGACGGCGACGGGGCAATGGGCCACCGGTGCTGATGCGCTGGAAGATCTGGCGGCCCAAGGCCATGAACTACCGCGTACTTTGGTGGACTGGCGGACGTTGGCCAAGCTTAAAAGTACGTATACCGACAATCTGAAAGATGCGATCGATGCCACCACAGGCCGGGTCCATACTTCCTACAATATGGTTGGGGCGGCGACGGGGCGGCTGTCCTCAACTGATCCCAATTTGCAGAATATCCCCATTCGGACCGAAGAGGGCCGCCGCATCCGTCGCGCCTTTGTCGCAGAGCCCGACCACGTTCTGATCTCTGCCGATTATAGCCAGATTGAGTTACGCCTCCTTGCCCATGTTGGCGACATTCCCCAGCTGAAGAAAGCCTTTATTGAGGGCTATGACATCCACGCCATGACGGCCTCAGAAATGTTTGGCGTGCCGTTGGAGGGGATGGACCCGATGATCCGCCGCAAAGCAAAAGCGATCAATTTCGGTATTATCTATGGCATCTCGGCCTTTGGCCTCGCGCGGCAATTGTCGATCCCGCAAGGCGAGGCACGCGATTATATCGCGACCTATAAGCAGCGCTTCCCCGGCATTCAGGCCTATATGGACCAGATGAAGGCGATGGCGCGGGAAAAAACCTATGTTGAAACCATTTTTGGTCGCCGGTGCTGGGTGCCGGGTATCCATGCCAAAAGCCAAGCTGAACAGGCCTTTGCCGAACGCCAAGCAATCAATGCCCCTCTTCAAGGAGCTGCCGCCGATATCATCAAACGCGCCATGATCCGCCTGCCAAAAGCCCTGAAAGAAGCGGGTTTGCAGGCCCGAATGTTGCTGCAAGTGCATGACGAGCTTGTGTTTGAAGCGCCTTCAAGCCAAGCGGATGCGACATGTGCTCTGGTTGCAGAGGTGATGGAGAAGGCTGCCCTACCGGCAGTGGCCTTGTCTGTGCCTTTGGTGGTAGAGGCACGCGCCGCCTTGAATTGGGCTGAGGCCCACTAAACCGATTAGCTCCCGCAGGGATTTGTACCGATGAAATTCACCTTGTCTTGGCTGCAGGATCATTTGGCCACCGACGCCCCTTTGTCTGCTGTGTTGGACGCCATGACAATGGCGGGCCTAGAGGTGGAGCATTGGGAAGATCCAGCCGACAAACTGAAAGCTTTTTCAGTCGCGAAAATCATCTCGACCGCGCGTCATCCCAATGCCGACCGCTTGCAAGTGTGCCAAGTGGAAACTTTTGAAGGCATGAAGGAAATCGTCTGCGGCGCACCCAATGCCCGGCCGGGCCTGACGACGGTTTATGCGCCTTTGGGTACTTATATCCCCGGTAGCGGCATTACGTTGGAGCCGCGCGCCGTGCGGGGCGTGGTCTCCAACGGCATGTTGTGTTCGGCGGCTGAGCTGGAAACCGCCGAAGAGAGCGATGGCATCCTTGAACTTGATGACGCTCTGGCCGTTGGTACGCCCGCCGCTGCCGCTTTAGGCCTTGCTGACGCGGTGATCGACTTTGAAGTGACGCCAAACCGCCCCGATTGGCTAGGCGTGGTGGGTATCGCGCGTGAATTGGCTGCAGCCGGTCTCGGCACACTGAAAGATCATTCAGTTAAACCAGTAGCTGGCAGCTTCCCCTGTCCGGTGACCGTGACCATCGACGCGCCTGAGGCATGCCCCGCTTTCGCGGGCCGCTTGATTAAGGGCGTGAAAAACGGGCCAAGCCCTGCGTGGCTGGCGGATCGGTTGCGCGCCATTGGCCTGCGCCCGATCAATGCGCTGGTTGATATCACCAATTTCATTTCCTATGACCGCGCTCGGCCTCTGCATGTCTATGATGCGGCCAAACTGACCGGCGGCATTGTGGCGCGTATGGGTGAGGCAGGCGAAAGCTTTGTCGCCCTCGATGGCAAGACGTATGAGTTGACCTCTGCCATGTGCGTCATTGGCGATGAAGCCGGACCTCTGGGCTTGGGCGGCATTATGGGTGGCGTGTCGTCGGGTTGCTCTGAAGAGACCGTTGATGTCTTTGTCGAGAGTGCCTTGTTCGCGCCTTTGACGATCGCTCAAACCGCGCGCGCTTTAGGCCTGCAATCCGACGCCAAATACCGCTTTGAGCGGGGTGTTGATTCAGGTTTCATGGTGGATGGGCTAGAGCTTGCCACCGCAATGATCCTCGAGCTGTGCGGCGGCACTGCCTCAGACGTCATTATTGCCGGGGAAGTTCCTGCGGCCCCAGAAGCCGTGCCCTTTGCCACCAAGGAAGTGCATCGCTTGACGGGCCTAGACCTAAGCGATGGCGAAATTGACACCATCCTGACTGCTTTGGGCTTCTCACCGGAAGTGACCGGGGCGGGAACCCGTAAAGTTGGCGTCCCCACATGGCGGCGGGATGTGGCAGGCCCTGCTGATCTGGTCGAAGACATTGCGCGCATCGCTGGCTTTGATCGTTTGCCGACGGCCACATTGCCAGAGCGCAAAGGCAGGAAAGAGCCCCTACTAACCGCGGCGCAAAACCGGGTCCGTTTAGGCCGTCGCAGCCTCGCTGCCCGCGGCTGGATGGAAGCGGTGACTTGGAGCTTTGCCAGCCGCGCGACATGTGAGTTATTTGGCGCTGCCCAGGGCGGCGGGGCTTTGGTTCTGGCCAACCCCATTGCCTCAGACCTCGATTGCATGCGACCCAGCGCCTTGATTCATCTGCTGCTGGCGGCCCAACGCAATGCCGATCGCGGCTTTGGCGACCTCGCCTTGTTTGAGGCCGGTCCGGTCTATCGCGGCGATGGACCGAAAGATCAGGAGATGGTTATTGCGGGCGTTACGCGCGGCGCCATTCGTCACTGGAGTGGGACCGAGAAGCCCGATGTCTTCACGGTAAAGGCCGATGTCTTGGCCATGTTAGATGCCATGGGCGCATCGACTGGCGGGATGCAAACGGTTCAAGGCGCGCGGGCGTGGTGGCATCCCGGCCGCTCGGGCACGTTTAAGCTGGGCCCGAAGACGATTTTGGCAGAGTTTGGGGAGCTACACCCCCGGGTCCTCAAGGAATTGGGCGTTGATGGCCCAGTCTATGGGTTTGAGCTGTTCTTGGACGCCTTACCACCCGCCAAAGTGAAGGCTGGCAAGACCAAATCCAAGCTGGATGCTTCCGCATTCATGCCCCTGACGCGCGACTTTGCCTTTGTCGCCAAGGCTGAACTGCCCGCAGGGGATTTGATGCGTGCCGTGGCCCAGGTTGATAAGGCCTTGATTTCAGATGTGAGTCTGTTTGACCGCTATCAGGGCCAAGGTGTCGCTGAAGGGGAGGCTTCGCTCGCGCTCCAAGTCAGTCTTCAGCCCCGTGACCGCACCCTGACCGACGCAGAGATCGAAGCCGTCAGCACAAAGATTATTGCAGCCGCTGCGAAATTAGGGGCACGGCTGCGCTGAGTCCTTCAGTCCGATCCGGGCAGTCCGATCCGGGCAATCCCCGCTAGCGAACGCTGGGCGGGTCGGACTTGGGATATTCATACAGCACGATCACATTGCCATCCCAGTCAAGGAAGCCTTGCTCGGTCCCGTCGCCCTGACCAACCGAAGCCAGGACTCGTGGCCCAAACACGGTCAGGCCCATCGCCTTGGCCTTACCGATAATCTCTGCCAGACGGCCATTGGCATTAATGACAGCCCCAGTTGTGCGAATACCTGTCTTGGGCGGCAAAGGAACGCCTTTGACCTCTAGCAACGCCATGGTGCGCACCTGCGTCGGCCCGGCGCTTAAGGTACAAAAGCGCATTTGGGCTTCTGCAGGAATATTGAATACTTCACGCGAGTAAGAATTAGGGCCCGAAGTCGTAATCGCGCCAGCCTGAAGGCCCAAAACATCGCGCCACAGCGTCAAGGCCCGCTCCATATCGGTGACCACATAGAGTTGCCGTTTGTAATAAGAACCAGAGTAAGGGGCCTCAGAGGCCTGTGTGGATGTGGCATGTTGGGCCAGCGCGGGCGTAGCCGCCATCGCCATTAGGCCGACCAAAATACCAGCCAAACCAAATCTTACCCGTAGATCCATTGCTTGAACTCCCTTGCCTGGCGACACAAAGTCACACGGCCACGCGGTTTCGAATTGACGTCAGCTTATATCAGGTTAAATGTCCGGACAAATGAAAACGTTTCGATCGCTCCTCTTTGTCCCGGGTTCCCGGCCAGACCGCTTTGAAAAGGCGCTGGCAGCGGGTGCCGATTCCATTTGTATCGACCTTGAAGACGCGGTGCCACCGCAAGATAAAGCCGCCGCCCGTGCCGGAGTGATTGGCTGGCTGGAGGCCAATGCAGAAGCCGATCCAGCCTGTGCAATCGGTGTCCGGATGAACGGCCTCGATACTCTAGACGGCCTCAAGGACATCATTGCCTTTAGCGAAACGACCGCACGACCAGACTTCTTGATGGTGCCCAAGGCAGGCTCAGGGGCAGACTTGGCCAATTTGAGCCAATTGCTCGACCTGCGCGGCTTGTCGCACAAAAAAGTCGCGCTTTGGGCCGTGATTGAATCCGTTATGGGCCTTAAGAATGCCTCAGACATAGCTGTAACCTGTGGCTCCAGTGGCGGCGTTTTGTTTGGCGGCGCGGATTATTCGCTCGCGATTGGAACGGCAATGGACTGGGACGCGCTGTTCCATGCCCGCACCACTTTAGCCACTGAAGCCCGCGTTGCCAACGGATCCTTGATGGATGTGCCCTATTTGAACGTGAAGGACGAAGAGGGCTTGCGTGCAGAATGCGTACGCGTGAAGGCCTTGGGCTTTGACGGCAAGGCCTGCATCCACCCCAGCCAAGTCGCCATCGTCAATGAAGTCTTCTCCCCGTCCGAGGCGGAGTTAGGCTGGGCTAAGCGCGTGGTGGCAGCTGGCCGATCTGGCGATGCCAAAGCAATGTTGCTCGACGGCAAACTCCTCGACATCCCCGTTTATCTGCGCGCAGAGCGCGTGTTGTCCAAAGCAGGAATTGAGTTCTAACCATGGTTCGAAACGTGAAAGAAGTGGGTCCCCAGCGCTACCGCGAGACTTTTGGTCGCTATTTTGAGGACTTTGTGGTCGGCGATGTCTATGAGCACCGCCCGGGCAAGACCATCACTGAATATGACAATCACATGTTCACCTTGATGACCATGAACACCCACCCAATGCACTTCGATGCGCAATTTGCCGCCGCAAGCGAGTTCAAAAAGAATCTGGTTGTGTCACCCTATACTTTGGCATTGTGCATTGGCATGAGCGTGACCGATACCAGCCAAAAGGCGATCGCCAATCTGGGTATGGACGAGGTGAAGTTCACCGCACCGGTGTTTGCCGGTGATACGCTGTATGCCGAAAGCGAAGTGCTGGCCAAACGAGAGAGCGCCAGCCGCCCCGGGCAGGGCATTGTCACCATTATCACCAAGGGGTTCAACCAAGATGGTGTCATGGTGTGTACCTTCAAGCGCAACATGCTGATCCCCGCCCGCGGCCACGCGGTTGAGGACAAAGTGGGCAATTATTGATGGTTCTCTTGCTCCGCATTCTCGCTGTACTCGCCGCCCTTAGAGGCATTGGCGCAATGATGGTCATGATGGGGAGCGACCATGGCGGTGTCGGCCCATTTGTTGTCATCGGCGAGGTCTTGGATGCCGGTACCCCTTCTCTCACTTTGGCGCTTGTCAGCTATGTGGTTGCCGACCTGCTTGCCGCCAAAAAACTCAAAGAAAACCTGAAAGACTAGGATCAGCATCATGGCAGACGGACATTTTGGACATATCAGCGAGGCAGATGAGCGCCAGATGCTGGACGCGATCCAGAAATGGATTGAGAAAAAAGTCGCCCCTGTGGCGATGAAGCTGGAACATGACAATGAATGGCCAGCCGACCTTGTCGAAGACATGGCAGAGCTTGGGTTGTTTGGCGCGATCATCCATCCCGATTATGGCGGCCTTGGCCTGTCGGCGACCACCTATTCGAAAATCGTCACCATGATCTCGCAGGAATGGATGAGCCTGACGGGCATCTTCAATTCCCATTTGATGATGGCAACCGTGGTGCAGCGCTTTGGCACCGATTATCAGAAAGACTATTGGCTGCCGAAGTTTGCCACCGGTGAAATGCGCGGTGGTTTGGGCCTCACAGAACCCGATGCTGGCACAGACTTGCAAGGCATCCGCACCGTCGCCCGCCGTCACGGCGACAACTATATCGTCAATGGTACCAAGACCTGGATCTCCAACGCGATCGAAGGCCATTGCGTGGCCCTGCTGGTCAAGACTGATCCCGATGCCCAGCCCCGTCATAAGGGCATGAGCATGCTGATCGTGCCCAAGATTGACCCCGAAACCAAGGTCCCGCTCAAAGGCATTAAGAATGGCAAGAAGCTGGAAAAGCTCGGCTATAAGGGCATTGATTCAGGCGAATTCATCTTTGAAGATTATGAAGTCGACGCCAAGAAGAGCTTGGTCGGTGGTGAAGAAGGTAAGGGCTTCATCATGGCCACGGGTGGCCTTGAGATTGGTCGCGTCAATATCGCTGCCCGCTCGGTCGGCATTGCCAAGCGTGCTTTGGCTGAGAGCGTGAAATATGCCCAGTTGCGCAAGACGATGGGCAAGCCGATTTGTGAGCATCAGGCCATTCAGCTGAAACTGGGCGAAATGGCCGCCAAAACGCGCGCCGCAGAACTTCTGACCCAGGATGCGGCAGCGGCCTTTGATCGCGGCGAGCGGATCGATATGGAAGCTGGCATGGCAAAATTCTTTGCCTCTGAAACCGCCGTGGAAGTGGCGTTCGAAGCCATGCGCATCCATGGCGGCTATGGCTATTCGAAGGAATATGTCATCGAACGTCTCTATCGCGATGCGCCGCTGATGTGCATTGGCGAAGGCACCAATGAGATGCAGCGCATCATCATCGCCAAGCAATTGGTGGCGCGCAATCCGGTCTAGGATGGGCGAGGATGATGCTCGAGACCGGCCGTCTCATCTTGCGCCCTCCGGCTGAGGCAGATTTTGAGGCTTGGGCGGCCCTATTGGCCGACCCTAACTTACTGGAAGCGGGCGAAAAGCCCGTAACTGGCCCTGAGGCTTGGCGGTCATTTGCGGCGGCGGCTGGGTCTTGGCAGTTGCGCGGCTATGGGGTTTTTGCGGTTTTCGAACGCGAAAGTGGCTCATTTGTCGGCCGTGTTGGGCCCCATAAGCCCTATGGCTGGCCCGACCGCGAGCTTGGATGGGTGATTGCAACGCGCTTCCAAGGTCTGGGCTATGCTGTGGAGGCCGCAAGTGCATGTCGTGACTGGATTTTTGAGGTGCTGAAGTGGCCCCGCATTATCCATACCATTCGCCCTCAAAATCGCGCCTCCTGCGCCATCGCGACGAAAATCGGCTCCAGAAACTTAGGCCCCATTCAATTGCCACCGCCTTATGACCACATTGTCAATGACGCATGGGGCCAAACCCGCGAAGAATATTTGGCAAGGAGCCAACAGGCTTGATGGCTTATCCCAATCAGACCTCTCACCCCTAGCCCCTCATCCGGCAATCATGTATATACGTGTATATACAATCAACCGAGGACAGGACAATGGCGACGCACAAAACCAAGACGTTCAAAAGTGGCAATAGCCAAGCGGTGCGCTTGCCAAAAGCGCTGGCCTTTCCAGAAGGCACGGAATTGGAGATGGTACGCGAAGGAGATGTTATTACCCTGCGTCCAACCTCGCGGTCCGGCAAAATTAGCTTCCAACAAATGTTAGCAGAGCTCCGAAACCTGCCTGACGTCGCCGACATTGAAGCGCGCGATCCCGATATCTTTCCTGAGCGCGAGGGGTTATGAGCCCGCTTTACCTGCTCGATACCAGCGTTGCTATTGAAGTTCGCGATCGCAGTCGGGACATTCTAGAGAAGCTGCAAAATCTAACCGGGCGGCTCGCGATTTCTGTCATCACGCGTGTTGAGCTGGAGGGCGGCGTTCACCGAGAGCCATCGTCCGCTGCACTGAGGCGACAGCGACTTGATGTTTTCCTTTCCTTCATGCCTGTGCTCCCTTTCGAGGAGAAGGATGCAGACCGGTATGGATTGATTTTGCAATCCTGTGGGTTTTCACGTCGCAAAATCCTCGACCGGATGATTGCTGCCCAGGCTTTGAATGCACAGGCGACATTGGTGACGCTCAATCCGCAAGACTTTGACGACATCACAGACTTAGAGGTGATGGGATGGTGAAAACATGGCGCACCGGCTCGTGCCATTGTGGCGATGTGAGGTTTGAGGTGCTGTGCGCCGACACAGCCGAGGTGGAGGCCTGCAATTGCTCCATGTGTGCGCGGACGGGGTTTGTGCACCTGATTGTGCCACAAGATCATTTCCGGCTGTTGGCGGGGGCCGAGTGCCTGACCTCTTACCGTTTCAATACAGGCGTGGCCAACCATACCTTCTGCTCGCGCTGCGGGGTCAAGCCCTTCTACACGCCGCGCTCCAACCCCGATGGGGTTAGTGTGAATGCGAACTGCTTTGATCCGGGTAAGGCCCCAGACCTGACCATTGTTCCGTTTGACGGACAGAATTGGGAAGCCAATGCCGCCAAACTGGCGCATAAATCTGTTTCACCTTTGAAAGGCAAACACCCATGAGACCGCATTTTTGTGCTTTGTTGCTGACCGCCAGTTTGGGCTTAAGCGCGTGTGTGGCAGGCACGATGGGCCGGGCCAAGGACGCCCCACCGCCGCAGACAGTCGCGGCTGTCGATCTCAATCGCTATGCGGGAACTTGGTATGAGATTGCCCGCTATCCCAATAGCTTCCAGAGAAAGTGCGAGGGTGTCACGGCTCAATATGCGCTGCGCGAGGATGGACGTGTGGGCGTCACCAATACGTGTGCGACCGGGACCAAGGATGGCAAACCGCGCAGTGTTCAAGGCGTGGCGTCGGTGATTGCAGGCTCAAACAACACCAAATTGGCGGTCAATTTCGCCCCCATTCCCTTGCCAAAGGGCGATGGTAATTATTGGGTGCTGTATCTTGATCCCGATTATCAGACAGCCTTGGTGGGAAGCCCTAATGGCTCTTATTTGTGGCTCTTGGCGCGCACGAAAACCATCAGCGCCGAGCAACGCGCCGCGCTGAATGCGGCTGCCGAGCGCAATGGCTTTCGCACCGACCTCCTCAAAGAGACGGTGCAGAAGTGATGTCGGTGGCGGAGCTTCCCCTTGCGGGCATCAAAATCCTGTCGATTGAGCAATATGGTGCGGGGCCTTATGGCACGATGTTGCTGGCGGATCTGGGTGCTGAGGTCATCAAGATCGAGGCCCCCAGCATGGGTGGCGATGTCAGCCGCGCGACGGGCCCCTATTTTTTGGGCGAGCAGGACAGCCAATTCTTCCAGACATTTTCGCGTGGCAAATCCTCGGTTGCGCTAGAGATTAAGACTGCTGAAGGCCGGGCTGCCTTTGAGGCCATGGTGCGGGAAGCCGACGCGGTGGCCAATAATCTGCGCGGCGATCAGCCTGCCAAGATGGCCATCACCTATGAGGATTTGAAAGCGATCAATCCGAAGATCGTCTGCGCCCATCTTTCCGCCTATGGACGCGATAATGAGCGGGCGTCTTGGCCAGGCTATGATTATCTGATGCAGGCCGAAGCAGGTCTGATGTCCATGAGTGGCGAGCCCGATGGCCCACCGGTCCGCTGCGGCCTGTCGATCATTGATTTTCACACCGGAAGCCAGTTGGCTGTCGCCCTTTTGGCGGGCATCCTCGGTGCGCACCGGACAGGAAAGGGTTGTGATGTGGATGTCGCCTTGTTTGATACCGCCTTGCACCAGCTGTCATATCCAGCCACGTGGTATCTCAATGAGGGGGTGCAAGTCGGCCGCCTGCCACGCGGGGCACACCCCTCCATCGCGCCCAGTCAGGCCTTCAAGACCCAAGACGGCTGGCTCATGCTCATGTGCCAAACGCCAAAATTCTGGGAGATTTTTTGCACCAAGACGGGCCGCTCAGACCTGTTGACCGATCCTCGTTTCAGCAGCATCCCAGCCAGACGGGCCAATCTGGCTGATTTGACCGACGTGCTTGATACCTTGCTCTCAACCCAGCCCACATCTGCTTGGATTGCGCTTTTGGGCGGGCATGTCCCCGTCGCCCCCATTTATGACATCGCCCAAGCCCTAGACAGCACGCATGTGAAGGCCATCGGCATGACCGACGCGGTTGGCCATCCCGATGCCAAGGATGGCCGCTTGCGCCTGTTGGCCAGCCCGATCAAGGTCAATGGCAAGCGGCCAGCTGGAAAGCGCGCACCAAAAATGGGAGAGCATTGAAACGGACCGTTTCGGCTTAGTCGAATATGGCTCGCTGGTTTTGCCGACACGAATTCGTGATAGCTAAAAACTCCATGCGTCAGCTTTGGCGATTGTCAAAAATTGGATCATGCCCTACCCTTGCAACCTTTGATTTATTTTGGGGGCGAAAGTTGGTTGATTCAGTAAATCGGCGGCCGGAATGGCTCCGGATTTCCGCGCTCGTTGTTACCTGTATCGTCGGCCTTGCCGCAAGTTACCTCTGCGAAATGGTAATTACTGGTGCGCCATTGTTGCTGACGCTTGCGCAATCGGCCAGCCTTCTTCCGTTTTGGATCTGTGTTTTCTGGCCAAGCTTTGCTCTTAGCAAGGATTCACTACACAGAATGTCGATCTCGGGGTTTCTTTGGCGACTCGCCCTCGCCTTGCAGATCGTTGGCTTTTTCGCGTTGAGCCTTGCGAGCGACATTTATCGTGGCGTCGCTGCTGAGCTTAAGCTTCGCGATACCACTGCTGCTTCGCAAGAGTTGATACAAGCCATGCATGAGCAGGCGGCTGAGCTCACATCCCTCGCACTAACATGGGCAGGCTACAGTCTAGCCTTTTGGGTGTTTGCTCTAATCGTATATGGTGTAATCTGGATTTGGCGCTCCTTCCGCGAGATTGCGGCCATTAAGGAAAGCCCAAAATTGAACAAAGATGAAATTTTCATTGTGGGTGATCGCGGGTGACAGCCTTGCGATAGGTGCCTTGTGTGGGCTAGCTTGTGAGATGTCTGCCCGTCGTCTTGCACTTTGATATAATTAGCGCTCTTGTGGCATCCGATTGAACCCATGAGCGACACACCTGCATGAAACTCCAAGGCCTAAAAGTTCTCGACCTCTCCGCCTTTTTGCCGGGGCCGCATATGACCATGATGATGGCCGATCATGGGGCCGATGTCGTGATGGTTGAGCCTGCCAATGGTGTGGGTGAGCCCACCCGCGTGATTGGCTATAAGACCCAAGACGGTGTGTCGGTGTGGTTTCGCAACATCGCGCGTGGCAAGCGCAGCTTGAAGATCAATCTGAAAGATCCAGAAGCGCGTGAGCTGTTCTTGAAGCTCGCCGCAGAGGCGGATGTGATTGTCGAAGCCTTCCGGCCCGGTGTCGTGAAGCGCTTGTGCGTGGATTATGACACCATCGCCGCGATCAACCCGCGGATCGTCTATTGCTCCATCGCGGGCTTTGGTCAGGACGGCAAATATGTGAACAAGCCTGGCCATGATCTGACGATGGAAGCCATGGCAGGTCTGGTCGATCTCAACCGGGGCTTAACCGATGATAAGCCCGCCAGCCCCTCCATCCCGGCAGCGGACATGGCTGCCAGCCTGATGGCTTTTGCCGCGATCATGATGGCCCTTTATCGCCGCGCAGAGACGGGCAAAGGCGATTATATCGATCTTTCCATGTATGATGCGCTTCTGGCTTGGACGCCTAATGTTCTGGGGCCCGTCTTTGCCGACAATGCGCACCCTGTCGCCAAAGAGATGCGACCCTTCGGTGGGGCGGCCATGTATCGGCCCTATGAGACGAAAGATGGAAAGTTCCTGGTCTTGGGTGGGTCGGAGCATCATTTCGCCAAGAATTTGCTCGACGCATTGGGACGGCCCGACCTCTTTGACTATGCCAAGCTGGAACCCGGTCCCGGCCAAGACCCGCTCAAGCGCTATTTCGAAGAAACCTTTGCCAGCAAGACCTTGGAGGAATGGAGCGCCTTTCTCAAAGACGTCGATCTGTGCTGGGCGCCCGTGCGCAGCCTAAAGGATGCGATGGAAGACCCCTATACCATCTCGCGCGGCATGGTGCTGACCGATGCGGATGGTAATAAGCATTTGGGCATCCCCATCCGCTTCCGGGATGAACCGGGTCGGGCCACGCTCACCCTACCTGCCTATGGCGCGGATTCTGAGGCTTTGGCTGGAGAGGCAGGCCTTGATCCTGCCGCCATTGCCGCGCTGAAAGCGCGTGGTGCAATCTGATGGTGGACGTCACAATCCCAGAGGCCCTGCGACAACAGGCCATTTGGTGCACAGCCTTCGACTCCCCCTTCACGGCGGCCTTGTGCGACATCATGGCCGATGATTTTGAGGCCGGTGGCATTATCGCAGACTTGACGCAGGGGTGGATGACCCACCCGATCCAAGATGCTTTAGCGCTGCGCTTGGCAGGCGCCCTGCATGCCATTGTCCTGACCGATCCAGACGGCAGCTTGGCCCAAGTCTGGCCGCAGCAAGGCCGTGCTTGGTCGATGGCGGCGGCTTGGCCAGTGGCGCGTGCGACCTTGCGCGAACGTGAGTCTTGGGCACGCGCGTTTCTAAAGTCCCCACCCCAGACCAATGAGGTGCGCCGCGCTATGGGCCTATGGCCCGGCCTGTGTGCTGCTGCTGAGGCCTTTGTTGGGCCGATGGATGTGCTGGAGCTTGGGGCGTCGGCCGGACTCAATCTCAGCATGGACCGCTTCCACTATGATGGTGGCAGCTGGCAGTGGGACAGCCCTATCGCGGGACCGCGCGTGGCGCTTTCCACACAATGGATGGGTCCTGCGCCGCGCTTTCCAGACCATGTTGCCATCCGCAACCGCGCGGCCTGTGATCAGAATCCCTTGAATGCGGCTCTGGCAGAAGATCGGCTTCGGCTGCGCGCCTATATCTGGCCAGACCAGCCCGAGCGTCTCGAGCGCGTCAATGCGGCGATGGAAATTGCCCAAGCCCAGTCCATCACGCCCGAAAAAGGCGATGCCGCCGACTGGATAAAGGCCAAGCTTGCGGCCCGCGCGAAAGATGCTTTGACACTCATCTATCATTCCGTCTTTTTCCAATATCCGCCGCAAGCCGTGCGCGATGCCATCACACACGCGATCGAAACCGAAGGCGCACGCGCCACGCCTGCAGCCCCGCTGGCTTGGCTACGGTTTGAGCCGGGTGGTATTCTGGGTCATGCCCAGCAGGGGGCCAATATGGTGTTGGAATTGATCGAATGGCCTTCAGGTCGGCGTCGGGTTCTAGCCGAACTTGACCCCCATGGTCGCTTTGTTCATTGGCACGGGGCTTGAGCCCGCACGGCCTCAATAATGGGGCGGCTTCTGGTCAGCCGGTGGCAGCTCGGCTTGTTCATGCTGGCGCTGGGCTTCGCGCTCCAACAAATGATCAACCCGGCGAGTCAGACGGGTGATCTCCCGGGCCTGCGCATTGGAAAGGTCTGAGAGTTCTTCCACCGTCCGCATCAAATGCATGACGTAAATTTCCAAGGCTTCCACGCGGTCTTCCATACTTCATGCCCTCTTTATGCCCTGCTCTTAAAGCAAGATTTATGAGCGGGTGACATTATTGTCAGCACAAGCCGCCTTGTTTACGCCGCCGCCTCAGACCATGTTCGCATGATCCTGTTAGGAAAGTAGAATAAATGCGCCTCGTCTTGACCCTCTCTGCCTTGAGCCTGCTTTCGACTGCCGCCTTGGCCCAAACCCCAACCCCCGCGACAGCACCAACAGCCCCTGCTGCGGCTGCGACACCTGCAGCGCCGGCCTTCACGCAAGTGGCTCTGCCCTATGCTTATGGCGCTCTGGAGCCCATCATTGATGAAGCCACCATGCGCCTTCACTTTGAGCGTCACCATGGCGCACAAGTTGCGGGTCTCAATGCCGCCATTAGCGCCAATCCAGCCTATGCAGGCAAAAGCTTAGAAGCACTTCTGGCCTCGGCCTCAACCGCGCCAGCCGCCATCCGCAATAATGCAGGCGGGCATTGGAACCACAGCTTCTTCTGGAAGATCATGACCCCGGTCGGCACGGGCGGCGCGCCTTCACCCGAACTGGCCGCCGCGATCAACCGTGACTTTGGTTCACTGGATGCCTTTAAGGCCCAGTTCCGGGCAGCATCTATGGGCCGCTTCGGTTCAGGCTGGGCTTGGCTGATCGTGAAGCCAGACGGCAAACTGGCGGTCGGCTCTACCCCCAATCAGGATAATCCTCTGATGGATATCGGCGATTTTCGTGGCAAGCCCATCCTTGGCAATGATGTGTGGGAACACGCCTATTATCTGAAATATCAGAACAAACGCGCCGATTATGTTGATGGGTGGTGGAGCCTGATTAATTGGAACCAAGTCTCCAAACTCTATGCGGAAGCCGTCAAGCCGTAAGGTTCAGGATGAGGCTGATTTAGAGACGACACGTGGAAGGCTTTGGTGAGGAATATGCCGCACCATAGCCGTGTCCAGACGGGCCAAACCAAGCACCCTGCTAAGCCTGCGACGGCAGCACGATCACATAGTGCTTTTCCATATCTTCCAGCACGTCCCACACGCCTTCAAAGCCGTTCGGAATGACAAAGCCATCTCCGGCTTGCACCTCAATGACCTCGCCCGCTGACGATGTTAGGCGGGCGCGGCCCTTGGTGACGTGGCAATATTCCATCTCGTCATAGACAACCCGCCACGCGCCGCGTGTGGCATGCCAAATGCCGGCAAAAACCCGTCCATCAGGGCTTTCATATACATTCTGCGTTCCCCCAGCAGCCCCAGCCCGCACCACGCGATCAGGCGCAGGCTGCCAGGGTTCGACTGGTTTCGCCGCACTGCGAAACACAATGATCCGCATCAGGTCTTCGTGGTCGTGGAGGCGGAGGCCGGAGCGGCCGGAGCTGGAGCTACCGTTGGCGCCGGGGGCGGGATAATCCGTGGGGCCAAATTCATCTTCACATCCCGCGCATCGTAAGCATCCGCGCGGTCTGTTGGTTTTGGACCCTTGCCAAGAATAATCTCAGCGGTGGCTTGAAACCGGGTGATCTCTTCGGTGTCAAACCGGTCAAAGAACGGATCATAAAAGCCATTAGACCAGAAGGGATCATAATAGCTGACCCAGCCATAGCGGGGATGGAAGGTCCGGAAGGAAGAATAGCCAAATCCGCCGCCAAACGCCCATCGCGACCTCAATTGAGGGCGGCTATAGGTCTTGGGATCGGTTGCGCGCTGGGCAATTTGAAACCAATCATAGCCGTTATCAATGGTCACATCGGCAGCGCGTAGCAGAAGCGAGTCTTCAACCCGTTGGCGGGTGGTCTTGCTATTGCCTTCAAACGTAATGCGATAGCGATTGGCTTCAATCCGTTGATCCGTGAAGCCAAATTTGCCGGCTGCTGCGGACTGATAGGGCGTTGGTCCTGACTTGGTCGCCGTTGTGGCACAGGCCGACAGGCCGACAGTCGCAGCAAGGGCAATCAACGTTACAAGCGTTTTCATCTCATCTCTCCACTTGCCCGTCCCAAGCCTCAACATGCGCGCAAGCGCCGCATTCGGCAAGGGTTAACCACTGTTCCGGCGGACATATTTTTGTGTTTGGCGGCCCCTTATGGCTGCACCAACACCACCGCCCAAAACCATGACATCCCTGCGGAACGGGAGCGGTAAGCCGGCACCTCTGCCAGTTTGCGGCATAAGGTCTGGGACTGGGCCGCGCCATAGGGGATGACATCGCCCTTACCGTCACGAAGGCCAAACCCGCGCCTTGCCCCACAAGGCCGCGCGCGCTAAAGCCAGCCGATGACAGACGCACTTGAAAAAACCATTCCCAAAGTTGGCATTGTATCGCTGGGCTGCCCGAAGGCGCTGGTGGATAGTGAGCGGATTATCACGCGCTTGCGGGCTGAAGGCTATCAGATTGCGCCCGATTATAGCGGGGCAGACCTCGTGCTGGTGAATACCTGCGGCTTCCTCGACTCGGCGCGGGAAGAAAGCTTGGATGCTATTGGCGAGGCGATTGCCGAAAATGGCAAAGTTATCGTCACCGGCTGTCTAGGGGCCGAGCCGGATGTGATCCGCGAGCGTCATCCAAAGGTTTTGGCGATCACCGGCCCGCAACAATATGAGAGCGTGATGTCGGCGGTACATACGGCGCTGCCGCCCAGCCATGACCCGTTCCTGGACCTGGTGCCTGAAGGCGGGGTTAAACTGACGCCGCGCCATTATGCCTATCTGAAAATCTCAGAGGGCTGCAACAATCGCTGTTCTTTCTGCATCATCCCCAAGCTGCGTGGCGACCTCGTTTCCCGCCCAGCCGCCCATGTCATGGCAGAGGCTGAGAAATTGGTGGGCGCGGGCGTGAAAGAGCTTTTGGTGATCAGCCAAGATACATCCGCCTATGGCCTCGATATTGGCTATGCCACCAGCAGTTGGAAAGACCGCGAGTATCGGGCGAAATTCTATGATCTCTGCAAGGACTTAGGCAGTTTGGGCGCATGGGTGCGCCTGCATTATGTCTATCCTTACCCCCATGTAGATGAAGCCATTCATCTGATGGCAGAGGGCAAAATCCTGCCTTACCTCGACATTCCGTTTCAGCATGCAAGCCCGCGTGTGTTGAAAGCGATGCGCCGCCCTGCCAATCAAGACAAGCAGGCTGCCCGCATTGCGAAATGGCGGTCAGAATGTCCTGATCTTGCGATCCGTTCGACCTTTATCGTCGGTTTCCCCGGCGAGACGGAAGAAGATTTCAGCCTTCTGCTCGATTTTATGCGCGAAGGACAAATCGACCGAGTTGGCTGTTTTAAGTATGAAAATGTCGTCCATGCTGCCTCGCGTGACCTCGACGGCCAAGTGCCCGAGGACGTAAAGGAAGAACGCTGGCACCGGTTTATGGAAGTCGCCCGCGAAGTTTCCGAACAGCGTCTAGCCACCAAGATCGGGAAAGAAGTCGACGTCATTATTGATGAGGTTGATGATGAAGGCCCGATTGGCCGCACGGTTTGGGATGCGCCGGAAGTGGATGGTGCGATTGAGTTGCATGGCTTTAAGAAGGCCAAGCCCGGCGATATCGTGCGGGCACGCGTGGTGGATGCGGGTGATTATGATCTGGTTGGCGAAGCGATCTAGTTTTTCGTCGCCAACCACCAACCACCAAAACTGAAGCTCAGCACCAAGGTCAAAAGGACGGCCTGTTGGTTGAGGCCATAGGCAGCGGCACTTCCCAGAACTGCCGATTGGATAATGGGCAGACCTGTGGGGGCCAGAAGGGCGCATAGGCTCACTACCATGACAAAGAGCACGATCCCGACCACCTCGCGCCAAACCTGTTTGCGCGCGATATCGGCCTGAACCTGCTGCATGACGCCCGCCACAAAAGCTTCGTTAGAGGCAGATTCTTCAAAAGCCTGGGCTTCCAAGAATAAGGATTTGAGAGCGAGATCGTCTTGGTTCATGGCTGCTGGCTTTCTGACAGATCAAGTTTGGCCCTTAGAGCCGCGGGGCGCAAGTCCCGCATGACTTCGAGGGCGCGGTCTCGCCCGCGCTGGGCGTGGCTTTTGACGGTGCCTAGTGGCATGGACAGGGCTTGGGCGGCTTCGGCATGGGACAGGCCAGCCCCGAAACAGAGGGAAACCACCAAACGCTGATCAGGTGACAAGGCTTCTAGCACTTTCTCGAGGTCGAGCTTGGCGGCGAGGCCTGCTTCTTGGGTGCCAATTTGCTCTTGATCGGCGAGCCAATCGGTGTCGCGCTTTTGCGACCGGGCTTGGCTGCGACGTTGGTCATGGGCGGCATTGACGGCAATGGAAAACAGCCAACCCCGGAAACTGCCCCCCGCTTGGTCTGCTCCACGCCAGCGTGAGAGATTTTTCCAAGCTTTCAAAAAAGTCTCCTGTGCCAGATCGTCGGCCAAGCTTGGCTCTTGGACCATCCGGCACAGGAAGCCACGAACGGCGGCTTGATGACGGCGCACCAGTTGGTCAAACGCGTTGGAGGAACCCGTACGGGCGCGCTTGACCAAAGCTTCATCAATATCGCTGACAAGCGTTTGACTGGTGTGCATGGTCATGACCGAGTTCGCGTGACCCCTCGCCTTATTGCGGTTCAGACGAAGGAGCGGGGCGACGCAGGCGCCAGCTCAAGAGCTGGCCTGCGCCGGTAAAGGCCAAAACGATGCCAATCAGGATCAAAACGATGCCAAAGCCGTCGTCAAAGTCATTGAGTTTGCTGATCCCGCCAGCGGCGCAGAAGCCTAAGCCCATCATCAGGCTGATAATGCCGGCGCGAAGGTCCATTTCTGGCGAGTTTGGGGCCTTCACCATGAGCTTTAGCGTGGTCTCATCCAGCTTTTGCCCAGAGGCAATGACTTGACGGAGGGTTTCTTGTTGGCCTTCGCGGACCTTGGCGTTCCAATAGAGCGTCGCGAGTACCCCGACGGTGATGCAGAAGAAGAGCATAAAGGGGACGAGTTCACCAACGATTTCCATTTTTATTTTCCTTTTCTCATGTGCGGCGACGGCAAAAACAACTGACGCCGCCGCAGCTGGATTTGGATGCAGCCAAGCTGCATTCTTTAGGACTACCGAGCAAGCGTGGCTTGGGTAGAGGCGGTGGCAATGACCACCAGATCATAGCTCACTAGCCGCTCTCGCACGCTTAAGGGCAAGGAGAGCCAAACCGCACGATTGGCCTTCAGGGCTTTGATGTCGATGGCTTGGCCCTCCGCCGTCGGTTTTGGCGCCAGCTGGGTTAGGATGGAGCACGTCTTGGCACTCAAGGCTTGGCGGCCTGCAGGTTGGCACAATATATGCCGGTTGACAGGAGGAGCTAAGTCTTTTGCCCACGCCAATTGGGCAGGCTTCAGGGGGGTAACGACCTGTTGTACTTTGACATTGGTTTGCGGAATGGCTGCAAATACGGGGCTTGCAAGGGTTAGGCTCACGCAAAAATGGCCGGCGGCAAGGATCAGGGGGAGGGTTTTCATTTTGGTATCCTTCGTGCTGGTTGGATAGAGATAAGACGCCACCGCCCGAGGATTTGGATGCGCCACTTTTCCGCATGGGATGATATTTTTCGTGTCGGCAAAACTAGTTTATAGGATTTGCTATGGCTGATGATGTTTCCCCCCTCTCGAGGGCGCAATCCATCACTTCTGATGGGCTGTTACTGGATTGTTGGTATTTTGCCGCGACGTCGGCAGAGCTGAAGGCGGGCAAGCAATTTCGGCGCATGATTGTCGGTGAGCCCGTGCTTTTGGGGCGTACCGCACAGGGTGAGGTTTTGGCAATCCGCGACGTCTGCCCGCATCGCGCCGTGCCCTTGTCGGCTGGGCGTCAAGTTGAGACCAATGGCCAAGCCACCATTGAATGTCCCTATCATGGCTGGCGCTTTGGCGGCGATGGCGTCTGCAAGCTGATGCCGTCCTTGGTCGCGGGCCAACCCTATGACCCGTCCAAAGTGAAGGTGCGGCGCTTTCCCCATGCAGAGCGCAACGGCCTTGTCTTTATCTATATCTCGTCTGATCCCCGGTTTGACGGTACGCCCGACCTTCCCCCACCAGATTTCGGGATTAAAGCTGATAAACCCAAATTCGTGGTCAGCCGGGTGTTTGAAGCCCATATGGATAATGCGGTGGTGGGCCTGATGGACCCGGCTCATGTGCCCTTTGTGCATAATCAATGGTGGTGGCGGCCGCCGTCGGTGGGTCTCAAGATCAAGGAAAAGCAATTTGAGCCGCGGCTTTATGGCTGGGCGATTGCGCGGCACGCCCCGTCGTCTAACTCGTTGGCCTATCGCCTCCTATTCGGTGAGGGGGTGACGACCGAAATTGTGTTCATGGTGCCGGGCTTTCGTTGGGAAGTGGTGGAAAATGACAAGAGCCAATTCTTCACGCTCACCTGTTTGACGCCCATCGATGGTAAATCCACCCTGATTACTCAAATTAGCTACTGGACCCGCGCGCCATTACTAGACCTGATCAAGCCAATCCTCATCCCCGCAGCCCGCGAATTTCTGGACCAAGATGGCCGCATGGTGGACCTACAGAATAAAGGCCTGCCATTTACCAAAGGCATGCTTTGGATTGACGACATCGACGTACAAGCTAAGTGGTACAACAAACTCAAGCGGGAATGGGCGCAAAGTCGGGCTGAGGGGCGGCCCTTTTCTAACCCCATCCGTCCGCAAAGCTTGAAGTGGCGCAGTTGATTTAACGCACGTGCGACGAATAGGCTTGCGTCAACGCGGTAGGTCAGCCATCGTGTTAACACAGCACGTGCAGGGGCTCAGGGGAGATTAAGCTTCATGCGAATAGCCATATTGAAGGAAACGCGCGACGGGGAAACTCGGGTGGCGGCCTCGCCAGAAACGATCAAGAAACTTACCGCGGCGGGCCATCAGATCGTGATCGAAACCGGTGCTGGGGATCAGGCCTCGTCGCCAGACCGTCTGTTCGTTGAAGCTGGCGCTGAAATCGCTTCCGATGCGAAGGCGACCCTGAAGGGTGCTGACCTTGTGTTGAAGGTGCGCCGCCCCAGTGCGGCTGAGCTGAAGCTGGTGCCGAAGGGCGCGGGCGTTGTGGCCTTTTGGAATCCCCATGGCGATAAAGCGCTGATTGAGGCGGCCGCCAAGGCTGGTGTGGTCGCGCTGTCGATGGAATTCACCCCGCGTATCACCCGCGCGCAGGCTATGGACGCTTTGTCCTCGCAGGCAAACTTGGCAGGCTATCGCGCCGTGATTGAAGGTGCGGCCCTCTATGGTCGGGGCTTTCCGATGATGATGACGGCAGCAGGAACGGTTGCCGCAGCCAAATGTTTTGTCATGGGGGCAGGCGTGGCCGGTCTTCAGGCCATTGCAACCGCGCGTCGGCTTGGGGCCATCGTCACGGCAACCGATGTGCGCCCAGCCGCCAAAGAACAAGTGGCGTCACTGGGGGCAAAGTTCATCGCGGTTGAGGATGAAGAGTTCAAGGCAGCTGAAACTGCAGCTGGCTATGCTAAGCCCATGAGTGCGGAATATCAGGCCAAGCAAGCTATCCTTGTTGGCGACCATATTGCCAAGCAAGATGTGGTTATCACCACGGCTCTAATCCCCGGCCGTCCTGCCCCGGTTTTGGTGACTCCGGAAATGGTCGCTGCCATGAAGCCCGGCAGCGTGATTGTGGATTTGGCGGTGGAGCAAGGCGGCAATTGCCCATTATCCAAGGCCGATGAATTGGTGGTGACGGAAAACGGGGTCACGATTGCGGGTTTTGCCAATTTGCCCGGTCGGTTGGCTGCGGATTCTAGCGCGCTTTATGCGAAGAATTTGCTCAATCTTCTGCCCTTGTTGACAGACGCAGAAACCAAAGCCTTCGCCCCCCATTTTGACGACGATATCATTCAGGGCATGCTGCTCACCCGCGATGGCGCGGTGGTGCACCCCTCCCTGACAGCAGCATGAGGATTGAACATGGAAGCCGTTGATCCCACCGTTTTCCGCCTCGCCATTTTCGTGTTGGCGATTTTTGTTGGTTATTATGTGGTGTGGAGTGTAACTCCAGCCCTGCATACGCCTTTGATGGCGGTGACCAACGCGATTTCCTCGGTCGTTGTCGTGGGTGCCTTGATCGCAGCTGCCGCCACCCTGCCAGATGGTGGGGCGGATGGCGCGACCTGGGTGTCTCGTGGCATGGGTGCTGTTGCCGTGGCCTTGGCCGCCGTTAATATTTTCGGCGGATTCCTCGTGACCCAACGTATGTTGGCCATGTATAAAAAGAAGGAGCGTACCGCTCCTGGAAAGGGCGGCCACTAAGATGACCCCATCCATTGCAGCCCTTCTCTATCTCGTTTCCGGTGTCCTGTTCATTCTAGCCCTGCGTGGGCTTTCGAGCCCAGAGACAAGCCGTCAAGGCAATATGTATGGCATGGTCGGTATGGCGATTTCGGTCGTCACGACTTTGCTTGCCGTCAAACTGGATGTGACGACCATTGGCCTCATCCTCGCCGCAACCGCTGTTGGCGGTGGCATTGGGGCGGTTCTGGCGCGCAAGATTGCCATGACCAGCATGCCGCAATTGGTGGCAGCCTTCCACTCCCTTGTCGGTTTGGCTGCTGTTCTGATTGCGGGTGCAGCTATGTATAGCCCCGAGGCCTTTCGTATTGCGGCGGAAGGCGGCGGTATCAAGACCGTATCCTTGGTCGAAATGGGCCTTGGGATTGCCATTGGCTCAATCACCTTTACCGGCTCGCTGATCGCCTTTGCCAAGCTGAATGGCAATATGAGTGGCGCGCCCATCATTCTGCCCGCCCGCCATTTGCTGAACATTTTGATTTTGGTCGGCATTATCGCCTTGATCGGCATCTTGATCGCAAGCCAGGGTGCAGCGCTTTGGGCTTTCTGGGCGCTGGTTGCTCTGTCCTTCCTCTTGGGCGTGACCTTGATCATCCCCATCGGTGGGGCGGACATGCCCGTCGTTGTTTCGATGCTCAACTCCTATTCAGGTTGGGCTGCGGCGGCGTTAGGCTTCACGCTTGAGAATAATGCCTTGATCATCACCGGGGCCTTGGTTGGTTCGTCTGGGGCGATCCTGTCCTACATCATGTGTAAGGGCATGAACCGTAGCTTCATCTCGGTTATCCTCGGCGGTTTTGGTGCCGCTGATGGTGCCGCGGTCGCGGGTGGCAAGATTGAGACGCGTCCCGTCAAGCAAGGCAGCGCCGATGACGCGGCCTTCATCATGAAAAATGCAGAGCGTGTCATCATCGTGCCGGGCTATGGCATGGCCGTGGCGCAGGCCCAGCATGCGTTGAAAGAAATGGCCGACAAGCTGAAAGCCGAAGGCGTTGAGGTCAAATATGCGATCCACCCGGTCGCGGGCCGCATGCCAGGCCATATGAACGTCCTCTTGGCGGAGGCCCAAGTGCCCTATGACGAAGTGTTTGAGTTGGAAGATATCAACTCAGAATTTGGTCAGGCTGATGTGGCCTATGTCATTGGTGCTAATGACGTGACCAATCCCTCGGCCAAAACCGATCCGCAAAGCCCCATCTTCGGCATGCCGATCCTGGACGTGGAAAAGGCCAAGACAGTCTTGTTCATCAAGCGCGGCATGGGTTCTGGCTATGCGGGGGTGGAGAATGAACTCTTCTTCCGCGACAACACCATGATGTTGTTTGCCGATGCCAAGAAAATGACGGAAGCGATCGTGAAGTCATTATGATGAGGGAAATCTTAAACAGATCCCTCTAACACAAGGGTTTTCTTGATCCGTTTGAGCGTATCTGAGAACCCTATGACGCGACAGAAGCTTTCAGATTACCTCGCCAAGCCCAAACTCTTGGGCGCTTGCCTAAGTTTGGCTTGGCTAAGTAGTTTGATTATCGGTTTGCTGTTAGAGCCAACAACCGACATTACGTGGCGCAGCCATATTGCGGGCGAGATTCTGCAAGGCAAGACGCTTTATCGCGATATCATCGACCTTAACCCGCCGCTTTGGTTTTGGGCGGCCATTCCCAGCGTTTGGTTAGGGCAGATTCTTGGAGTTGGCACACCGGTCGTCGCCATGACGCTGGCCCATCTTGGTGCGCTGTTTGCCGTATGGATGTTTGCCAGGGGCGTGGATGGGCTTATTTCTAAAGCGGAACAAGGCCCTGCCATACTGGGTTTTCTGATCGCAATATTGTGGGTGGCGGTCGCCGATGTTGGCCAGCGTGAACAATCCGCCTTGGTGGCCAGCCTATTGTGGTTGGTACTCGCGCTGCGCCGCGACGCGCAGCTTCCAGTCTCGCTTCCCCTCGCCCTCGGCATTGCTGGATTTAGTGCCTATGGCTTTGCACTCAAGCACTATTTCGTTCTCATTCCGATTGTCATCGAAGCGGTTCTGGCGCTGCGACTTGGCAAAAAATGGCGACCCTTCCGGCCCGAGACTTTAGCCTTAGCGGTGTTTGCACTGGCCTATGCATTAGCCGTGCTTCGCCTTGCGCCGGACTTCTTGTCGCAGATCGCCCCGATGGCGGCCATATCCTATGATGCCTTCAATGCGTGGACAGGAAAGCCAGCTTGGTTTGCGCTTTTGATGATTGTTGGGCCGGCCCAATTCATCTTGGTTCCATTGGTTCTGGCACTTCGATTGAGAGACGCGCGACCGATTATCCTGGGCCTTCTTGGTCTTAGTCTGTTGTTCCTGCTGATCATCGTCGTTCAGATGAAGGGCTTTTTCTATCACTATATTGCCTTGAAAGGGACGTGTGTCCTCCTCTTGATCGTGTGGTGTGCCCGCGAAGCGCCTTTACCCAAGCTCGACAGTCTCTTGGTCTGGCTTGGGCTGTTGGGCTATTTCATTTCGATGGTCATCAGCCCCCTGGTTGTTGTTGTGACCACCGGGGCGACACCCGTCTCAGAGAATTTGCGCCAGCTGATCAACGCAGAGCCGGCTTCAAACCGCATTATGATCCTTTCAACCGTCCCCCAAAACAGCTTCTATGTTTTGGTTCGGGAAGGGCGCAGCTTTGGTGGGCGACATTATTCCATGTGGATGGTTCCAGGCCTGATGGTTCGGGCACAAGATCCGGCAGTGGCGAAAGCGGCCCAAGATCAACTGGCTCGCGTGCGCCGGGACTATCTGGAAGATATCCAGTGCTTTGCCCCCACTATTTTGATCTCCCAAAGTGAGCGCTTTGAAGGTCTAAGGCCGATCCAGACCAACGGCATGGGATTCCTGCGCGAAGACCCCGTTGTGGATCGCTGGATCGCGCAGCATTATCGCCCCGACTCCCGACTCGAGGATTTCCAAGTTTGGCGACAGATAAAGCCAATCCCTATTGCGGCCACCTGCCCGTCACAGCGGCGGTAGGCCGAGTGCCTTGCGAATAGCGGCGGCAATTTGCGCCGCTGCTCCAAAGGCAGTTTCAGATTGTGAGCCCTGCACGCCAGTACCCCCTGAGACGATCAGATCTGCATTCAACCGGCTGGGCCCTGTCCAACGCTCATAGGCGGGGCGGACGGTGGAAAGATATTGGGCTGCCACGGTTTCGGGGGTGCGCCCGCGCTCATGAATGTCGCGCAAGAGCCGACGCAGCAGTCGGATGTCGGATGGCGTGTCGACAAAGACTTTCAGGTCACACAGATTATAGATGGCGCTGTCACACAGGGTGTGGGTGCCCTCTAAGATCACCACATCACAGGGAGGTAAGCGGTGGGTTGCTTCCCGTCTTCCATGGATGGTGAAGTCATAGATGGGTACATCCACAGTTTCGCCTGCTTTGATCGCCTTTAGATGCTGTTCCAGCAGCACATGGTCCCGCGCTTCGGGCGTGTCAAAGTCATAAGTCGCAGGGTCAAAACCCGGCAGAGAGCGACTGTCCTTGTAATAATCATCCTGGCTGACAATGCGCGCATTCAAAGGGCGCAATAAGCTCACCAATTGCGCCGCGGTTGTCGTCTTGCCAGAACCGGAACCACCGCTGATCGCGACCAAAAAAGGGGGATTACTCACGCCGTCTATCCAAGGCGCACGGCGGTGCCACTGGCGGCCACCATCATCATGGTGCCTTGGTGGACGCCGCCTTCAAAATCGATGGACACGCCAATGACGGCATCTGCGCCAAGGGCTTTCGCTTCGATCATCAGCTCATCAATCGCCACTTGGCGTGCTTCGCGCAGAGTCTTCTCGTAAGCGCCACTGCGCCCACCTATAACGTCGCGAATGCCAGCAAACAGATCGCGGAAAACATTGGCCCCGATAACCGCTTCGCCCGCGACCACGCCCAAATAATGGGTCACTTTGCGCCCCTCTACGGAATCGGTTGTTGTTACGATCATCCTAAGCTCCTTCAATCATCGTGGGGTTTGTGCCCTAGTCGTTCACGGGTTCTTTCAAGACGGGGGCAGGCATAGTGCCAACAAAGGTCTGCACATTACAGCCATAGCCGGGCTTTAGCCGCGCTTCGGCTTGATTGAGGCCAGAGAAATTCACAATTACCCGCTCGTCCATATAAACGATCTGGGCACCCTCGATCTGAGGCCCGATTTCGGCGCGGCAAGCCTTTTCGTCTCTGTTTTGCACATAGAGGCAGCTACACATTTGGCGCGCGATAAAGCCCGCACCAATCTCGCCATATTTGCGCGCTTGGTAGCCAACCGCCAGCACGATGATGAATATGGCAACAAGGACGATGCCAACGATCGTGGAAAAAGAAGGCAGTTTGCGCACTGGCCATAGAACCTTATAAAGAGAGTCGTTAGAGACCAGCCTAATCCGGTCTGTCCTGTTCATCTAGAGGCTAATGATGCGCCGCGCCATGCGTCCAAGCAGAAATTTCCCCACACTTTCCCGCCCAATCTGGCTTGGCCTTGCAGCTTGCGCAGCGCTTGCGACCGGCGTGGGTACATTTGTGGTCGCACAAGACAGTCAAAAGGCGCAAATGGCGGCCTATGCTAAGGCCCCATTGGTGCCTCTGCCGCCGCAGCCCAAGGATGTGCCTTTCCCGACTGAGACTTGGCCACGGGGGGAAGCACCTAAAGCCGCTGCCCAGGTGATCAAGACCCAGTTTGATAAGGCCTTTAACGATTCGAGCTCTCCTATGGGGCAGACCCGCGCCGTCATCATCGTTCAAGGTGGCCGGATCGTCGCGGAACGTTATTCAACCGGCTTTGACGAGAAATCGAAGCTTATCTCGTGGTCGATGGCGAAAAGCGTAACCTCCAGCCTTGTCGGCATTGCGATGCTGGATGGTAAGCTGAAGCTGGACCAGCCCTTGAACGATCCCCTATGGGATGATGGCGACCCTCGCCGCAACATCACCATTCGTCAGGCCCTGCACATGAGCGACGGTTTGCGCTGGCGGGAAGATGGCTATTCAGACCCTGTTTCCAATGATGCCGCCAAGATGTTGTTTGGCCCAGGGCGGGAAAACATCGTGGCCTATGTCGCTGATCGTCCGACTGAGTTTAAGCCCGGCGAGAAGTGGCGCTATTCTTCTGGCACCACCAATTTGATCTCGGCCGCAATTGCCCGTGCGGTGTCGCCCCGCAGTCTCAAGGACCCGACGGGTGCGGAGGGCTATCGCAATTTCATGTATGATCGGCTGTTCCGCCCCATCGGCATGAATAATGTGGCGGCCGAGTTTGATTTGGCGGGCAATTTTTACGCCTCTTCCTTGGTGCATGCGACCGCGCAGGATTGGGCCCGCTTTGGCCTCCTTCATTTGCGCGACGGGGTTTGGGACGGCAAACGCATCCTGCCCGAGGGCTATGTTGACTTCCTGCGCACGCCAACCACGGCGGAGGGGGCCACCAGCTATGGCGCGCATTGGTGGCTGAGCCTGCCAAACAAACAAGGCACGCTGAAGAACGGTCCCTATGATTCGTTTGAAGCCCACGGCTTCCAAGGACAATGGATCGGGGTGATTCCCTCCAAGGATTTGGTGATTGTCCGGCTGGGTTTGATGACGGACGAATCAGGCTGGGATACGTTGGATGCGTGGCTGCAACCAATTGTGGATGCCTTTCCACCTGTGACCCGGCCCTAGGGGCCGCCAATACCCCAATAAAGCGACTAGAATCGCGGGTTTTCTCTTCATCTTCATGAAGAATCCCAAGCGGCTGCCCGTCTGCATTAATCTCTCATTAACTGAAAAATACATTTTGCGTGAAAAACCCCATTGACCGTTCTGCCAAGCCACATCCACTATATATGGTGTCTTGCTCTGGGGGCGGGCGCAAATTCTAGGCAGAACGCCGAATCATCTCAATCTGCGCAAACATGTGAGTCGCGCGAACGAACTTGTGTGCACTGCCACATTAGGGGCTGTTCAAAGGTTGGGGAATCGGGTGTTCTGAACGGCTGACGGGCCGGTAACGATTTGGGAGCAGGAAGAATGAACGGGAATGATGCAGCTACCGCTAATGCCATCGAAGCTGTCGCCAGCGCAGCACCGGCACTTGCGCGCCGTGCCGTCCATCGGGGTAAGCCAAAGGCCGTTCAGTTGCGGATCGTTGAAAGCGTTAAAGTAGATCGGTCGCGCGATGCGCTCTTGACCGATTTCGGCAAAACCACGCTGGAAGATCGCTATTTGCTGCAGGGCGAAAGCTATCAGGACATGTTCGCCCGCGTCGCCACCGCGTATGCCGACGATATTGCCCACGCCCAGCGCCTGTATGATTATATCTCCAAATTGTGGTTCATGCCCGCAACGCCTGTCTTGTCCAATGGCGGGGCAGAGCGCGGTTTGCCCATCTCCTGCTTCCTGAATTCGGTGGACGATAGCCTGGATGGCATCGTGCAGTCCTGGAACGAAAACGTCTGGCTGGCCTCTAATGGCGGTGGCATCGGCACCTATTGGGGGGGCGTGCGCTCGATTGGGGAAAAGATCGGGGCCAATGGCCATACCAGCGGCATCATCCCCTTTATTCGCGTGATGGATTCCTTGACGCTCGCGATCTCGCAAGGCTCGCTGCGCCGCGGCTCGGCTGCTGTCTATTTGGATGTGCACCACCCAGAGATCGAAGAATTCCTTGAAATTCGCAAACCCTCGGGCGACTTCAACCGCAAGAGCTTGAACCTGCACCATGGCATCAACATTACCGATGACTTCATGGAAGCGGTGCGCAATGATGGCGATTTCAGTCTGATCAGTCCCAAGACCCAGGAAGTGGTGCGCACGGTAAAGGCGCGCAAAATCTGGCAGAAAATCCTCGACCTGCGCCTGCAAACCGGCGAGCCGTATCTGCTGTTCGTTGATACGGTGAACAAGGCGATGCCGGCTCACCAGCGCAAGCTGGGCTTTAAGGTTCGCCAGTCCAATCTGTGCAGCGAAATCATGTTGCACACCGGCAAAGACCATTTGGGCAAAGACCGCACGGCCGTGTGCTGCCTATCTTCGCTCAATGCGGAAACCTATATGGAGTGGAAGGACGATCCAAACTTTATTGAGGATGTTTTCCGTTTCCTCGACAATGTGTTGGAAGACTTCATTCAGCGCGCGCCAGACGAGATGGAGCGGGCAACTTATTCCGCCTTCCGCGAGCGGTCGGTCGGTTTGGGCATCATGGGCTTGCACTCCTTCTTGCAAGCCCAAGGCGTTCCCTTTGAAAGTGCTATGGCAAAAAGCTGGAATATGCGGATTTTCAAACAAGTCCGCCAAGCCGCTGATGCGGCCTCGGTTAAGCTGGCGCAAGAGCGTGGGCCTTGCCCTGACGCGGCAGAGCAAGGCGTAATGGCCCGCTTCACCCATAAGCTGGCGATTGCGCCAACGGCATCCATCTCGATCATTTGCGGCGGGACTAGCGCGGGTATTGAGCCAATCCCCGCCAATATCTACACCCACAAGACCTTGTCGGGATCGTTTTCGGTGAAAAATCCGTATCTTGAGAAGCTTTTGGACTCCAAAGGCCTCAATAATGATGCAACCTGGACTTCGATTCTCGAGAATGAAGGTTCGGTCCAGCACCTCGATTGTCTGACGGACTTGGAGAAGTCAGTTTATAAGACCGCCTTTGAATTAGACCAGCGCTGGGTGATTGAGCTGGCAGCAGATCGCACGCCCTATATCTGCCAAGGCCAAAGCTTGAACGTGTTTATCCCCGGCGATGTCGACAAATGGGATTTGCATATGTTGCATTGGTCGGCTTGGGAAAAGGGCATCAAGAGCCTGTATTACTGCCGCTCTAAGTCCATCCAACGCGCCCAAATCGCAGGCTCGGCCAATAAGGGCGAGGATGTGGTGGATATGGCAAGCAGTGCCCCGACCAATTATGACGAGTGCTTGGCCTGCCAATAGGTGGGTCAACAAAAATTTGGGCGTCTGGTTGAGGGGCCCATACAGAAAGGTCCCAGACATCACTTTGTAATGCAAAGCCGATGCTGAGACCTTGTCCAAATTGCGCTCTAGTTCACGGCTAGTCGCAGTTTGCAGCCGGGTTGCCGGACCAATAGCGGGCGGGCGAGGATTAATTCTTCGTCCGCCTTTTTCACTTAGCCTGCTTCGAGAATTATGGAATCCCCTAACTGTCAAATAGTCGCCGCTAATGGTTAACAGTCTTCTAACTTTTGAGCCGAGAAGCAAGCGAATCAAACGACTGAACTACCAGCACCGTGTTCAAGAAATTCGGTCAATGGTCCAACGAGCGTATGTCTCGCCCAGTCATGTCGATCTTATTCACCTGCGCGAAGCGCAAGAAAGAGCCCATCGGGAATTCAGTCCAGCTGCGGTGGGCGGTGTCGAGGCCTAGGGCTGCGGCTACGTCAAACACATAATCCTGACAGCCAAAGGTCTTACCCTTGTCAGGGCCGATCAGGCTGGGTCGCAGACGATAGCGGTTTTCAGAGCGCCAGCGCCGATCAACGGCGAGTGCTGCCTGATAGCGGGCTTCATCGACGCGAACATGAACTTGCAAATGCCGCCACCAGCCATCATCCACCTTCATCAGACCCGGGACAAAGTCCTGACCCGTCACCGCGCCCCAAGGCAGGATCAAGGCCGCGGCCATCGCCTTGACCGCTTGGATCTGGTCTTGCGCATAATAGCCGCCCTCGCGTGTGCCAGGCTTTGCCAAGGGCGGCGTTTCGGGCCATTCCAGCCATAAATGGCCGATAAAGTCGCCCTTAGACGGGGTAGGCTTGGTGGCAATAATGGTGATGACCCGACCGGGCACAGACGTATCGGTGCGCAGATCAAGCGAAGCGGCGCGCGGCACAGGCTCAATCGGTGCGTAATAGGAGCGCATCCAAGCGGCTAGGACGAGGCCTAAGTTCAAGACAATCCACGCCAAAATCGCAAGCAAGGTCAACAAAATGATTTTGCCGCGCCGCTGCTTGGTTGCACCCGCGGTCTTGCTTGTGGCAGTCTCGTGCAATGCGCTATTCAATTCGACCTGCCACGTTAGAGGATGCAGCCTCTATTCAAGCAATCTATGCCCATCATGTCAAAACAGGTACGGGCACGTTTGAGCTGGACCCGCCTGACTTGGCAGAAATCCAAGCACGTATGGACAAAATCTCAAAGCGCGGCAGCCCTTGGCTGGTGGCCTGCCGCGAGGCAGGCGACATTATCGGCTATGCTTATGCCGGGGCATTTCGAGAGCGGCCGGCTTATAATTGTACAGTGGAAGATTCCATTTATCTTGCCCCTGAGGCCATTGGCCATGGCGTCGGCCGCGCGCTTTTGGCCGAATTGATCGCCCAATGTACCAAGTCTGGCTATACCCAAATGCTGGCGGTGATTGGCGATAGTGGCAATTTAGCCTCGATTGGTTTGCATCGGGCCATGGGCTTTACCGATATCGGCGTGCTGCGCGAGGTTGGCCATAAGTTTGGCCGCTATTTGGATGTTGTGATTTTGCAGAAAAGTCTGTGAACAAGTCGCCAGAAACGGGGAATCATTGTTTCGTGTTTGCGCGATGTTGTTAAGCTGGTCTTAACCAAGCCCCGATCTATATGTAGGGGCACACAGCACGAAACACACACGATATAGGGGCGATCAATGGCATTTGGTGATAATGGTTCGGGCGTCGGGTTGGTCACACCTTCTCATAGTTACAAGCCATTTCGGTATCCTTGGGCCTATGAATTCTGGAAGCGCCAGCAGCAAGTTCACTGGTTGCCAGAAGAAGTGCCGCTGGGCGAAGATTGCAAAGACTGGGCGACCCGTCTGAACGATAATGAGCGCAACCTTCTGACCCAGATTTTCCGCTTCTTTACCCAGTCCGATGTCGAGGTGAACGACAATTATATGGAGCGCTACGCCCGCGTCTTTAAGCCGACTGAAGTGAAGATGATGTTGTCGGCTTTCTCAAATATCGAGACCGTGCATATCGCCGCTTATGCGCTGCTGCTTGAAACCATCGGCATGCCCGATTCGGAATTCTCGGCTTTCATGGAATATGAAGCCATGCGCGACAAGCACACCTATATGCAGGACTTTGGTGTCGATACCGAAGAGGATGTGCTGCGTACCTTGGCCATGTTTGGCGGCTTCACCGAAGGCCTGCAGCTGTTTGCTTCCTTCGCCATGCTGATGAACTTTCCACGCTTCAACAAGATGAAGGGCATGGGCCAGATCGTGTCTTGGTCGGTCCGCGACGAAAGCCTGCATTGCGAAGGCATGGTGAAATTGTTCCACACCTATGCCCGCGAGACCGGCAAGCTCTCGGCTTCGGTGAAGGATGATATCGTCGATTGTTGTAAGACTGTGGTGAAGCTGGAAGACAAATTCATCGATCTGGCGTTCGAAATGGGCCCTGTTCAAGGCATGGTTCCCGAAGATATCAAATCCTACATCCGCTATATCGCCGATTGGCGCTTGACCCAGCTTGAGCTGCCAACCGTCTATGGCGTGACCGAGCATCCGCTGCCTTGGTTGAGCCCTCTGCTGAATGGGGTGGAGCATGCGAACTTCTTTGAAGCGCGCGCCACAGAATATTCCAAAGGCGCGACCAAGGGCGATTGGCACGGCGATGATGGCGTGTGGTCGATGTTTGACCGCATGCTGCAAAAGCGCGCTGCCGAAGGTGCCCTATAAGGCCCTCTGATTGACCATTCGTGCCGCGCAAGCGGCACGTATTGCCTAGCCAGATGACAGGTTAGCGCCAAAATAGCTGAATTGATCAAGTATTTGGCTGGCACGCTTCTTGAAATGAGACCATCGAACAGGATGGTCTCATATGCGTCTCGAACTACTTCCCGTCGATAGTCTGACCCGTATTGCCTGGGCGCTTGTAGATGCCCATGGCACAGAGGCCTTGGGCGTGGCCGACCGCACCATCCACGAACTTGAAAGCGAAGGCTCCCCCGTGGTGGCCGATGCTTGGCGCGGCCTGCGGTCAGTTCTGGAAGACGTGCTAGAAGGTCGCCTCGGCCGCGACGCCCCGACGATCCACTAGCGCCAGATCCAAACCAAGACGGCCGTAATCCCGATCAAGACCGCTGCCTGAAGGCGGTAATTCTGCCAAAGCGGACGGGTGCGCAAATGCTCGGTCTCGGCGTCATAATCGGCTTTGCGCCACATCAGGGTTTCAATCTGGGCAAGCTGTGGAGCGGGGGCCAGCAGCGAGCCTATGACCGTTGCTATCAAGGCGACCGCAAAAATGACCACAGCCGCGATCAAGAAGTGCATCTTCAGCGTGCCCAAAAGGGCAATCGTGATGAAGAGATAAATACCGCACAACGTGCCCAAGGTCAGGCCGATGCGGGCCCCGGTCGCATTGGCGCGCTTCCAAAACAGCCCCAACACAAACAAAGCCACGATGGGGGGCACGGCATAGGCCAGCACCGCTTGAATATATTGCCACAGCGAGTCGGCATGCTTTTCGATGACGGGTATCCAAGCAATCGCCAACACCATCAGCACCAAAGTCGTGATGCGGCCAATGCGCACCAGTGCCGTTTGGCTTAAATCCGGTGCGATTTTGCGGGCAAAATCCATCGTCACCAGGGTGGAGGCTGAGTTGAATGTCGAGGCAATGGACGACATGATCGCCGCCAAGAAGCCTGCAATCACAATGCCAACAATCCCAACCGGCAAGAGATCAAAGATCAGGGTTGGATAGACCATGTCGCCCTTGGACAGGTCGGGATAGATTAGAATCGCGGCCGTCCCGGGTAGAACCATCAAGAACAGGATTGGCAGCTTCAAGACTCCGGCAAACAAACTGCCCCACCGCCCATGGTCTAGCGTTTTGGCACTCATCACCCGCTGGGCCATGAATTGGTTGGTACACCAGAAATAAAACCCCAACAGCGGCACGCCTGTGATCAACCCGAACCACGGCACACCTTGATCATCATTGGGGCGGATCAGGCTGAGCTTTTCTGGATCTACTTGGGTCATCACCGCATGCCAGCCGCCTGCTTTCTCAAAGGAAAAATAGGCGATGAAGACAGAGGCCCCGAGGAGTAAAATGGTTTGCACCACTTCGGTCACCATCACAGCCCGTAGCCCGCCAAGCGCGGTATATAGCCCTGCCGTAACCGCCAAAATGGCTGCAATTTCCCACAGGGCAAGACTGGGGAATAAGAGCTTAAACAGGATGGCACCCCCAAATAGGGTCGCCGCGGTATCCACAACGATGTTGAGGAAGATGGTTAGGCCTGAAAAATAGAGCCGGATCGAGCTGGAGTAACGCCGCTCCAGAAACTCTGGCATTGTATAGACTTGGCTGCGCAGCACGGCTGGCAGCACAAAGACGCAATAAATGGCAAGAATTACCGTCGCCATCCACTCATAATTGAACACAGAAATGCCAATCGTATAGGCCGCCCCGGCCAGACCGATCAGTGTGGTGGCCGAAATGTTGGAGCCGATGAGTGCAAGGCCAATGGTCGGCCAAGTTGCAGAGCGGGAGGCGAGAAAATAGTCCTTGGCATCTGTCTGCCCGCGAGAGGCGATCAAACCCAATAGGATAATGCCCACCATATAGCCGATGACAATGATCCAGTCCAAGCTCGCCATAGATGCTTGCAGCGTGTCCATGTCTCTTCCCCCAGATTTAACGGGTTATCTGCGCAACCGTCTGATCACGCTAAAGTGACCACCGGCATTCGACAACCATTCCAGCGAGAGTTTTCACAGCACGTGCTGGTAAGGGCATTGCGCCCTGAACATGTCTTGACCGCATTCTAAACTATAAACGATACTCACCCCTTGGTAGCAGCCAAAACGCGCGGCGCGGAGATGACACCCCATGCTGGACTCTTTCGTGGCAAATCAGCCTTTGTGGCTCTTGTGTGTGATCTTGCTGGTCAGTCTGGTTGTTTTCGAGTTTTTAGGTCGTGTCTTACGCCAATTTCTGCGCCGTCGAGCTGGGGCTGGGACCGACGCCGCGGCAGATGGCATTGATTATTTGCTCTCCAGTGTCTTTGCCCTTTTGGGCCTCTTGATTGCGTTCACCTTCGGCATGGCGTTGGACCGCTATGAATCGCGTCGTGATTTGGTGGTGCAAGAAGCCAATGCGATTGGCACCGCCCATATTCGTACCGCCTTTGCCGCCGAACCCATGCAGAGCCAATTGCGGGATCAGTTAGAGGCCTATGCCAAAACGCGCCTGGCCTATGGGCAGGCCGCCTTTCACGACAAGCCACCCTTGGCCGCAGAATCCGAACGCCAACGCGCGGTGCTGGCAAGCCTTGGAATTGCGGCTACGCAAAGCGTCGCGTCTGCCCCAATGGGCCCTGCCGTGATGGCCAGCGTGAACGAGGTGATTGATGTGGGAAGCACGCGCGAAGCGATTAATCTCGCCAAAGTGCCCACCAGTGTGGTGGCGATGCTGGTCGGCTATGCTTTGATCTCAGCTTTTGTTTTGGGCTATTCCCAAGCCATACCCAGTCTGGTGCAGCGGATTGGCAATGGCTTGTTGTTTTTGCTGCTGACCTTGTCGCTCGTCACCATCTTTGACCTCGACCGCCCGGCAACTGGAACCATCAAAGTCAGCCAACAGCCGCTGGTCGATCTCATTGCCGGATTTAAGAAATAGCGGCTTTGGCGGTCAGCTCGCCTTGCCGTCACGCAGGGCTAGGATGGCGGCTTGCACTTCGCGCTGGCAATCCTGCCAAGCCGCTTCAGAAGTCGTCTCCAACTTGGTGACCCGCTTCATCGCCTTGTCAGCTGGCGACCAGACCATGGTCATTTCCGGCAAGTTGGGCATGGCGACGGCCGAAAGGGCTTGGGTCTTATAGGCCTGCGCAATCGGGTTTTGGGCCACTTCTGGCACGTCATAGACCGCGCGCAGCGTCGGCAATTCCCCGCCTTCAACGGCCATGATTTTCGCCGCCTCAACACTGGTTAGGAATTTCGCAAACGCCCAAGCTTCGGCTGGGTCATGGGTGCCCGCGCTCATAAAGATGGCTTCCACGGCCAAATAGGGGGCCATTGGCCGATTATTCGCGGCTGTAATCCTTGGCAAAACGGCTGCGCCATACTCAATCTCCGGCGCGATCTCGCCCAGAAACCATGGGCCATTAAAAATCATAGCCGCCCGGCCTGTATTGAATAGCGAAGCGACGAGTGACGAGGTTGGGTCATCGGGCAAAATACCCAAGTCACGCCGCCAATACTGAACCAGATCCGAGGCAGCAATATTGCGGGGATCATCCAGCATCAGCTTGCCCGTGGCATCAAACACCCCACCGCCATAGCCATTCATTAAGGCCGCATGGAAGAAGAAATCGTCATAGGCATAAGCAAGACCAAATCGGCCGCGGGCTTGGTCGGTAAGTTTGATCGCCAAATCCTGCATCTCTTCAACGGTTTCAGGCGGTTTGGCGACCAGCTTCTTATTATAGAGCAAAGCAGCAGACTTATAGTTGAAGGGCAGGGCCCAGACCGCATTCTTATAGGTCACCGCCTCAAACATATGGGGCAGAAAGGCTGCTTTGGTTGCCTCATCCAAAAAGAAGTCTAGCGGTGTGATCGTATCGCCCACCTCGGCCCAGCCGCCCAAACGATCATGGCCAAAGATAAATAGGTCTGGACCTTTACCGCGTGGAACCGAGGCTGAAATCTTATCCGCCATCGCATCGCTGGGGATGGCCACGGCGCGGACCGGGCGTTGGCCGGGCTTTAGTCTGCCGGAATAAATCGTGGCCAGCTTTTCAAGTGATGCCTTCTCCGCCCCGCGAAAGCCATGCCAAATGATCAGATTGGGGCGCAAAGGGGGCTTCTTCGGCCCACACGCTGACAGGGCTAACGCGCCAGTTCCTGCCAAACCACCTGCAACGCCTTTGGCCATCCAGCCCAAGGCCTGTCTTCGGTTACGACCCTCAACCATGGCTATCGTCTCCACTTGGCCTTTGACGCGGCTTTTCGAAGGGTGAAAGCAATCTAGCACCTATGCAACCGTTTTCTGCATGGTATTTGCCGGGCCCCCATAGCAAAAGCCCCTTGTTATGCCCTAGCTCCTTAGGGGGCGTGAAACCCGCCACTATCCGCAGTCGCACAGGGTCACTCGGACTCGCCTGGCACGGGAATCGCTTCTCCAGATAGGCTTGTCCCAAACAGACACACATGCCGTCGGCGGTGTCTCGGGCCGTGATTTGGAGTGAAGAAAATGCGCAAACCCGTCATCGTCGCCACAGCACTCGTCGCCGTTACGTTGGCAGCAGGATTTGCTGTTGCCGGGGTTAAGACCTCGGGCGATCACGCCATCACGCCAGAGCGGCAAGCCATCTATACCAGCTGCTTACAGGCAGCAGATGCCAAATTTGACGGCATTCACTTTGACCTTTTGGTTGGCGAAACCGCCGACAAAGTGGCCCTACGCAACCGCGCCATGCGCGCCCACTGCGACGCCTATCGCGCCGACCTCACCACCCGCTGGAACGGCTTTGCCGATTCCTGCCAAGATACCGCCGCTTATTCCGGCATCGAAGGCCGGCCCCTCAACGCCAACAGCGTCGAGACCATGCGCAAAGTCTGCACCGCCATGACGGCTACCCAGTCTGCGGCGAAATAGCCGATCGCACTTTTCTATTTTTGGCTCGCGTTTGGGGTGTGTTGTCTAAGCAATGCATCTTGACCACGCCAAATTTGAAGATTTCTTGCGCTTGGAACGGCTTGAGGCCGCACTTTGCTTGTTTTGAAACAAGAGGACAATTCCTATTGCGCAAGCTGAGGAGTCAAAGGGTACAATCGATCTCGCATCAAGGGCAAAACATCAACAATCTCACAGCTGTGATCGCCTGATAGCGGAATTTCGCTGTCATCGCTAGAAGCAACCTATTAAAGGTAGCTTTCCACGATTTGAGGCTCATTTGAAATGATCAGTTTTTTCTTAGCGGGCACCGTGATTGCCCAAGCTGCGTCGGACGTTACCACAACTCAGCCACCAGCAAGCCCAGCGGTCGCGGAAGGACAGGAGAGCAGCACGACTGCCGAACCTGCCCAGCAAGTCGAAACGATCGTGGTCAAGGCACGACCGCAAACGCGCGATAGCCGGATTGATCGTGTTGTGTATGACGTTCGCACTCTTCCAGACGCCCCAGCCTCAGCGGCAGTGGATGCGATTGGACTGCTGCCCGGTGTCTTTGTAGGAGCCAATAATCGGATCACCATGGTCGGCGGTGCCTTTGTAACTGTGTTGGTGGATGGCAAGTCCATGCCAAGGGCCGCAGCACTTCAGATTCCCGCCAATCAGATCGCGCGCATTGAAGTGATGTCCAATCCGCCTGCGGAGTTCGCCTCCAGCGCCCAAGCTGTGATCAATATCATCACGAAGAAGGCGCAAGAAGAGGACAAGCTTGGCGGATCAATCGCGGCCAGTATCGATACGCTCGATGCTCACGTGATTTCTCTATCAGTCAGTCGGGGCATGAAGCCTTGGAGCTTCAATGGCTTTCTTCGCACGACGAGGAATGAAGAGCCCGTTCGGTCACAGTCTGAAGGGGTTTCTGGAATTGGTGCCAACCGCGAGCTGGAGTCTCAGCTTAGCCAAGGGCACTTTACAACCTTGGGCACCACCGCGTCGCTTCGTGCTATCCGAACGCTCTCGGCCACGGACTCCCTCTCCTGGAGTTCAACTTTCTTTACGAGCGAAGTTGATTACTCGACGCAAGGTATTGAAACCCGCACGCGAACCAATACCCAAACCATTCTCCCGGTCACGACAGCGACAAAATCACCGGGATCCGTGCAATATCATTCTGTCGGCTTCAAGTCTGAACAGGAAGACAAATACAAATTCGATATCGATCTCACCTTTAGCAATAATTTGAACAAGTCCGGCTACCAAAGTCGGCGCGGAACACAATGGTTTTCAAACCAAGAGCGCAAACAAGAGCGCACTTTTGAATTTGAAACGAGCTTTGAAAAAACCTTTAAGGAAGGTCGCGTTCTCTCACTGGGGATGAGCTATAAGGATGAAGACTTTGAACTGGGCTTTTCGGACCTCGGCTATGCCGGCCCCGGCGTAGTCCAATCAAATCTCTTTCTGGCTCAACAAAAAGATCAGGCAGCTTATGGATCTTTTCAGTTCAAGCTCGGCAAATTTGGCTTTCAGCCCGGCCTTCGCGTTGAGGAAACCAGAATAAATTGGTCGGATGGCGCAGGCCTACTTTCTGGGACCACGAGCTATCAGCGTGTCCTGCCAAGCGTGTTTATCACCCACGCTTTGGGTGGCCCTGGGACCCTAAAGGCCAGCTACAGCCAAGGGACGACACCGGGTTCTTTAGTCGATCTTAATCCATTCCGCCGCGCTTTCGGTGTCGACTTTGCATTAGAAGGCAACCCCAAGCTGAAGCCTGCCGATCGTCAGACCTTTGAACTAACGCATGAGTTTGAAAAGAATGGCTTATCGCTCATCACAACCGCTTTCTACCGAGATACCAAAAATGAAGCGAGTTATGGCTCGCGACTGATCGACAACAATGTGGTTCTGGCGACGACCATCAATCTAGGTCGCTCGGAATCGACTGGCCTGGGTTCCACATTGAAAGGAAGATTTGGCAAGAAGTTGAATTACAGTCTCAATTGGGAAGTGAGCAAGATTTCCTTTTCCGATCCGTTTTTTGCGTCTGGATTTTCCCGAGTGGAGAAGTCCCAGTCCAACGGGAAGGCGAGCATCGACTATAAACCAACACCCAAAGACCAATTTGTGTTTTCAGCGAGCTTCCAGAGCGATAGCCATCGTTTGGGGGCTGTCGATGAAGGCTATTGGGAGAATTCTATACAATACACGCGCCGGCTGCCCAACAAAGTTTCTTTGGTTATCACCGCAACAGACATCGGCGTAGAAACGAATCGGGTAAATCGATCTTTTGGACCAGACTTTAGTTCACAATCGTTGAGCGCTAACCCATCACGCGCATTGAGGATTTCCTTGTCGAAAACATTCTGATTCGTCTCGAGTTAAGTGGGCCAGCGTGTGGTGCTGGAAGCCATATAGATGGCTGGTATTACTCTTAGTGGGTCATCGTAATCCAGATGGGACCCCGCAAGACACCAGCCTATCTGGTTTATGGGCCTTTCTCTCGCATGCTTTGTCCCGATCAGTGATTACATGGCACCATCTCAATCCCATGATTTCTTTAAGGCGTGCTGACGTTCACGCCCACGTCTGTGCCAAGTTTTCGTCTTGGAGGGCGAAGCCAGGCATTTGGCCGCTTTATGACGCCGCGTGCCGGATGGTGTCGCGGGCTTCTAGGATCGTCGACACGAGGTCATCAATATCAGCATCTTGGGTCCGCCAAGACGATACGCTGATCCGGAATGCAGGTCTGCCACGCCATATGGTCGTCCCGAACCAAGCCCGTCCGCTGTCGGAAACCAATTTTTGGATCGCCAAAGTTGTTTGATCATCGTCACAGCGCACAAGGACTTGGTTGAGGACGATACGGTTGAGAATATCAAATCCTTCTGCCTTAAGTGCTTGGCCAATTTTTTGGGCCTGATCTATGTGCCGCTCAATCATGCTCGCAATCCCATTGCGACCCAAAGACCGGAGAGCGGCCCAAACTGGGATGCCACGGGCACGCCGCGAAAACTCCAAGGTCAAATTCTTTTGGGCGTTAACCGAGGCCATGGCGTAGGCTGCATCGCTATTCATCGCCTTGGCCAAGGCCGTAGGGTCACGACAAATGGCCATGGCACCGTCATAGGGTGTATTCAGCCATTTATGGCCGTCTGTTGCCCAACTGTCAGCTTGGTCAACATCTCGTGCTAGGTCGGCGGCCAGTGGCGTTGCGCGGGCCCACAGTCCGAAGGCCCCGTCGACATGTACCCATGCACCCGCCTGCTTGGCCTTTGGGATTAAGGTTGAAAAGGGGTCAAATTCCCCCGTGTTGACCTCTCCCGCCTGCAGGCAAAGGATGGTCATATCATCCATCGGGGGTAATTGATCCGGGTCGATACGCCCGAAGCTGTCTGTGCGAGCAATCAGTAAGCGATTTATGCCAAACCCAAGAATTCGCAGGGCTTTCTTGACTGTCACATGGGCGAGGTCGGAGACAATGACCTTAATTTCGGGTGCATGCACGAGGCCCTCTTCGTCAAAGTTCCAGCCATGACGTTCCAATAATGACCGCCGTGCCGCTGTGAGGCAGCTGACGGTGCTCGCGGTCGCACTCGTCCCAAACCCGACCGCACTTTGTCGTGGCAAATCTAGCGCGTCGAGAATCCATTCGGCTGCAACGGATTCCAACTTTGCCGCAATCGGTGAATTGTTAAATGACGATGCACATTGATCCCAGGCTAGCATGAGGCGTTCGGCGGCCGCTGCAATGGGCAGGGTCGCGCCCACCACGAAGCCAAAATAATGAGGTCCGTTAGAGGTAACTGTTCCAGGGGATCCTGTGCCGGCCATCAGCGCAAGAGTTTCAAGACCATCGCAACCTTGCTGCGGCAGCGGCTCATCAAAGGCCGATAATGCTTGGATGGCCATCTGATCTGGAAAAACGCGCCTGTGAGTGACTGAGGCCAGATAGTCTGCGGCATAGGTGTCAGCCCGACCAATCAAATCAAGCTCTTCCATGTTTCGTCCTTATAAATCGGCAATGCTCTGGCTAAATGCCTGCAGAGAGGCCTCATTGCGCTTAAAATAGGTCCATTTCCCCAGACGTTTTGACGTGACCAGACCAGCCTCGACCAACACGCTCAAATGCGCCGAGGCTGTTGCTGGAGTCATGCCCAATTTTTCCGCAATAAAGACGCCACAGACCCCATCTTTGACCAGATCGGCGTGTACTTGCGGGGGGAAGTGGTCACATGGCGATTTCAGCCAAGTCATGATCGACAGTCGGCTGGCGGAGGACAAGGCTGAGGCGAGCTTTCGGATTTCCACAATACGTCAATTAGCAAAATAACTAATGTCGGTCAATCAAAACGTGCGCTGCTGGTTTGTTCGAGCCATGTCGCCATCATCTGAGGCGACATGGTGGCTCCGCCACACACAATGATCACGATTTTTCGAAGATCGGCCAATTCTTTTGCCCTGCTGTAAGCAAGGGCTAGGCTTGCGCCACAAGCAGGTTCAACCAAAACGCGATGATCTTCCAAGAAAGCCTCACATGCTTGCACCGCCTGCGCATCACTGACCCGTGCACTGATCACCTTATTGGTTTGGCACACTTCCCATGCCTGGCCGCAGATCTGTTTGGCTGCAAGTGAGGTCGCAAGTGTAGCCACTTCATCCAATGAGGTGAGCTTGCCCGCTTGTAGGGACGCATGCAGTGATGCAGCGCCATAGGTCTCTGTGGCAATGATCGGTATATGGCCCCAGCCTTGCCGATTAAGACCTTCGGCGACACCGGCTAGCAAGCCGCCTCCGCCAACCGACAGTACGATCGCGTCGGGACGAATATTGCTTGCCTTGATCTCGTCAACCATCGAGGCATGTCCAGACCACAAATGGGGATCGTCAAACGGATGAATAAAGGCGTCCGTCGGCTGCAATAATGACCGGGCAAAGCGATTGGCCTCGTTAAAGTTTGCTCCAGCAATGATCACCTCAGCGCCATAGAGCCGCAAAATATCGCAAGCTTTCACGGACGTTGTTTGAGGAACCACCGTGACGACCGGTATTGAGAGGGCCCGGCCTGCATAGGCCACTGCAATTCCTGCATTTCCTCCTGACGCCGCAACAAACCGGGCAGCCCCGCTCTGCGCATAGGTTGTGCAAGCCCGACCAATGCCGCGGATCTTGAATGACCCGCTGGGTTGGAACGCCTCCATCTTGAGCCAAACTTCCTGTTGGCCCGCACTCAGAATTGGAGATTGGATAAGAGGGGTTTGAATATGTAGGTCCAAATCTGGTCCCCGATGGATTGAAGGATCTGGCGTCCTAGGCGGAGATAAGGATTCGACAATTAGTTGATCAACTAATTAATGTCTAGCGGCATGGCCTTGAAAAGGCAAATTTCCGTAAGGCTCCTTCTCAAGATCAACACCCACCACCACAAGGCGGGTCAGACCGAACGCTCACGTAACAGATGCTGGTGGGCATCGTGATGCTGCCATCTACTCCCTGATTCAAAATGAACGCCTTCTGGGCGTCGGAAAACTTGCTCGCCTTCCTTGTTGTCCACTCCCCCCCAGCACAGCAAGCGGTAGGATGCATTCCATCGATGGAATGCACTTTGGTCAAGCAATTCGCGAGCTTGTTCATGTGGGACCTAATCCAAATGACTTGGAGCGGCACAATGCGTCGCGCCGCTTGCCTTGAAGCCGCCTAACGATTGTTATTGCACAAGCTGGGGAGTCAAAGGGTCAAATCGACTTCGTCGACGCGCGAAGCGCGCCCCTTGACGCCCCATCTCGCGCGCCCAAATTCGAGCACGGCCTTTGCCTAGGCATAGCCTGTGGCAAAGACCTTCCAAGTGGAAAATGGGCTGTGCAATTGGCGATCAGATTCAATGCCAGGCCGTCATACAACGGCGACTTTTGGCCGAAGAACGAACCCGCTCCGCGGGAGGTTTGTGCGT
>NZ_NCSQ01000172.1 GCF_002105465.1 Aquidulcibacter paucihalophilus | reverse complement strand
GTCGCAGCCAAATCTGTGCCAAATGTTTTGATGACGGACAGCAGCTACGTTGCGCCAGAAGTTTGCCCAATCTTCTGAAGCATCTGACGCTTCAGCGGAATCAAGCGAAGCCTCAAGGACTGCTGCCCAAGAATCTGCAGCAAGAACCTTCACATCCATCTGATTGACAAGAATTTCTCTGCATAATGGATCCGAAGCAATATCCTTGTTGACCACAAAGAAGCCAGCAGGTGCGGGCGCTCCGGACACGATCACCGCTTCTGAAGGTGTGGCTAACTTACCCTCAGCAGTCAGTATTATTCGCGCTTCTGGAACAAAATAAAGTTGGTAATCATTTCTTCGACTTAGCAAATCTCCAACGAAAGCTAGAACCTGTTTCGCCGAGGCCAAGTCAGTTTTTCCGATACAGTCCAGCCAGTCCACAGCCGGTGACTTAGGAAGAACAGTGACGTTGCGTTGCTTAGCCTCCAGCACAAGTGCTTTCAGGCGGGACAACCTTGCCTCCGAGGCATAGCAGTCCGGATGTAGGAAGCTTTGCCTCGAACTGACGTTGGCAAGGGTTGCCCAAGAGTTACATACCTCCGCGACTTCCACAAAATGCCGCATAAGTTCACTCGGTTTGGTTAGGGATCCATCCACATTAGGAAGGACTTTGGATGACACGATCCGGTCCCAAAGTGCACTGATCAGCGGGCCTGCTATCTCGTCCTGCCGTTCTGGCTGGCGAGGGAATGCACTTAAAGCGGCACCTTGATCGTCTGCAGTAGGCAGCGCAGAAAGCGATTCACCGATCAACTCGGCCGCCTCCTGCATAATCGCCTCATTCCATGGGCCACGGATCAAGTTTGTGCGGTCACTGTTGAGTTTCCAAGGTGCGTTTAGAATCCCAGCAGCACGGCTCGGTGTCTCAGTGGGGAAGAAAGCCCAAAAACGACCGGCTTGCTCGCGGCCGGCGATCGGTACCGCCCATGTCAGTGGGACCTGATCTCGCGCCTGAATGTGAGTTGCGTCCGATCGAGCTTCCTGGCTCTCTACATTTACACTTGTATCGAACACCCGCCATTTTGCTTCAATCGCGCCATCGACCACCACAGCGACCCCGTCCTCGAGTCTCTTTGTGATACGACGAGGCTCGTCACCTACTACTTCAAGTTCGAGTGAGATATCGGATGAGAGGAACAGGAGAAACTCTGCAGGAAACTCCGCGAACTCTTTGCGCAATCGCTCGAATGCAGATTGGTCAGCAATCTCTGCTGATACGACAGTAGTTGCCCAACTCCACTTGCCTGCACCAGTAAGTGGGCTGTTCGTCGCTTTTGGATCCAGCACTTCTGCAAGCCGCATGCCTGGTGCGCTTGCATTCGGTGCCAAGCCAAGGTGATCGCGAATGCGGTTGCGGCACGCTTCAGGGCTGAACCTCAAACCCACGGATCTGGATACTAAGTCAACTTGGCCACCCAACTTTAGAAGCGACTTGAACCCGATCCCAAATCGGCCAATCTGATTGCCTCGCTTTGGGGAGCTGCGCGCATTTAGTAGTGCAACAATTCCTCCTTCATCTAAAGCAGCTCCGGTGTTTGCAGCTTCTAGTCGATCAGGCGCAAGGCGCACATGGATTCTACCGCGCGATTCTCCGGCCTCAAGAATTGCATCAGCGGCATTCTGGACGAGTTCAAATAGCTGCCGATATGCGTAACCGCCGGACAGAACTTCATTCTCGGTTTCGAAATGCTCGGCCGCATCCCGCGGCTGCGCCTCATAGGCTCGCAGCCGCTTTGAGCATTCCTCTGCTACGAAATCTCTCAGACTGCTGTATTCTAGCTTAGCGGCTTCAGCATCCACCATTGACCCCTGAATTGGCTGAAGCCCAAAATTGAATTGCTAAAAATGTTCGACTTTTAATGCTCAGCAGCACGGACTATTGCAGATTTTACAGCCCTGACAAGCCTTTGGCGCCAGGCTCTGCGAATTACTAAATTGGACCCCGTAACTGGGCATGGAAAGGGGCTATAACAAGATTGTACGATTGCTGCGCTAGGGGAGCGCTTTTAGGTCCACAGCACCCATCTCACCTAACACCCAATCAGCGGCAGCCTGGGCCTTGCTCGCAGCAGTCAAAAACGTTGATGGATTGTCGCCAAGCGCTTTGAGCCATTCATTAATGTAGGCGGCGTGATCTTCAAGGTGATCAGCGGGAAGGCCGATGTGGGCCCCGATGAAGGCGCTGGCAAGCTCTGCAACGAGCTCCTCTAATGCATAGCCTGCATCGCCAAAGCGGGTCTGACCGAAATCGCGATTGAGGCGTGTCTCGTGTCGTGAGGCATGGGCGGTCTCGTGGGCAAGCGTTGCCCAATATTGGGTGCCATCGCGAAACGCCTCGCGAAGGGGCATTTGGATATAGTCAGCGGCCTTGGAATAGAAGGCCCGATTGCCACCATGGCGAAGGGTGACGGGGATGCGCGCGAACAGGGAAGCCCAACGGGTCTCATCTTCGCTGATAGTGAATGGAGTGCGCGGAACAGTGGGTATCTCTGAAGGCGCATGAAAGGTTTCTGGCAGACCATCGATTTGCTCGGCATTGAAGACGGTGTAGCCGCGCAAGATACGCCGGGATTCACCAGTCTCTTCGCCTTTGGCACCTTTGGCGTTGGGAGCCCGCGAGGGCGATCCATCACCATCTGACTTATCGCCTACTTCGGCATAATAGACGACAAAAGACCCGCGCTCACCTTTGCGGACACAGGCTTTCATGGCCAAGGCTTGTTTGAAGGTGAACCAATGGCGTGACCTGAAACCACTTTCCAAAGCGGCAGCCCAAAGGGCAATGATATTCATCCCGCGATAGGGTGTGCCACACGAGCGCAAGGGCAAGACCAGAGCATCAGGCGGGGCAATATCATCCCATGGCTTGATCCAAGGGCGAACACCGCGCTCGAGAAGAGAACTAATTTGGGCTGTGACACGCTCATGGGGTGTCAGACGAACTTCATCGGACGCTGATGAAATGCGGGAATTACGGGAAGCAGAAATTGCAAATGACATAGCGGAGACCTCCGCCGATGGGATCTTGCGATACGCGATACTCACCATGAGTTCGCGCTGCCCCATCGGCCGGGATCAACAAACCGCACCCCTGATTGCCCGCCCGCACCCCGGTAGTCTCGCTTGGTCCAGACCGGGGCGGAAGCGTGAGCGCCCGACCGAATGGTTGCGGGCGGACTGGCAGGGGTGCAGGGATTTTGGGCCGATGGGGGGCTATCGAGAGGAGTCAGATGAATGCGCTGAAGCCGTACTATCTTGGCCTACGGCAGAGTTGCTATTCCTCGAAAGCCCGTTGCTTAGAAATGGCATCTCATGGCAGGAACTCGAATGACCATCACGGATATTTTAAGCTCTATTTAGCGGGGGTCGGAATGGAAGAATTTTCCGCAGAGTCGATTTATGAAGATATGCTGGCATTTGCCAATGTAAACAGAGCAATACCTGCGAAGTTCAAACGTTGGGAAAGCAATTTTGGCGGCCCTCGAATATCCTACCGTCTTGATGAAACCCACCTTCAGAATTTTGCAAGGATCATGACCGCTGAGCTTAAAACTAATGAGATTTACTCGGAAGAAGTGATCTACCGATGGCGGCTAGTAAATGCACTTCTCGTCCAAAGGTGGATTTTCGGAGGGTCGCTCGGGCCGCATATAGATAGCGAGAATGGGGAGGCACTATCAACTTTGGCTGCATTTCCACTTTTGGAGTTTATTGCGCAAAAGTGGACAAATGCTTGGAATGATAGCGGGAAGGCTTTAATCGAGATTCCTGCAGAGGCTGGTCTACTTGATAAAGATGGCAAACCAAAATCCATAAAACGTAAGCAATCAGTGAGCTCTTTCTCCGATAAGATGCAAATCCTCACGTTAAATCTGGATGAAGATCACAAGTATGCATTGGGTCGCTTTGATCATTTTCTGAGGCGACCTGATATTGGCGGCGGTCAACCAGCGCCGCCCCTTTTCCAAAGACTGGGGCACCGTCGAAATGCTTGGGCTCACGGGCAGTCTTTTAATGACGGCGAGCCATATATTCTCAGTTTACTGCTTGGGTTTTTCTATGTCGCAAGCTTTGCTATGCCTCGAACAAGTTGAGTTGGCCGGCAGGGATCGCCGCAAGATGTTTGGGACATATCGGAATTAAACTTGTGCTGCGCGCCGATCTTCCAGCGCGCAGCACTATTTATTGGTAGTTAGATTTACCCGTCTACTCCGCTGCGATTCCCACGGATTGAAGATCTGGCTCTACCGCCTCGACATTTGCCAAAGCGGCCAGGCCTTCCTCAGTGATCTCAAAAGCCGACACCTCATCTGGATCAGCCACGTCGATCAACCCATCCGTTCGGATGACGCTGGGCAACCAGCCAGTCCCGTCTAGAGTTTGCGCCGCCAAATGCGCCAACTCATCCTTGCGCTTGGAGGCAAGCGTCGCCTCAAACGCCTCACGATCCTTGGCCGTTGGCAATTCCAAGACTGCGGGACTTTCCATGATCGCAACGGTAATCTGAGCCTTGTTTAGGCCCATGAAGAAGTCCGAAGTTGGTGCCCACCATTTGGTCATGTCGACTTGGAGACGGGTAGCAAGGGTATCGGCAACTTCTTGCTTGCGGCGACAGATGGGGGTGTTGCCGCTATGACTGAGATCAAGGGTGGAAGCGATTAGGAGTGCTTGGGTTTGAAGCAAGATCTCTGGTCCTTGAGCCAAGCACCAGTCAAACCAATTTTCCTCATAGAGGTCCAATGCTTTCAAGGTGTCACGCTTGGAGGCGAGGGCTTCCGCATCTGAGTACGAGTGACACACAAAGGCATGAATGCTCATACCGACAGGGCCAGTCAGCGCCATGAAGTGACACCCTAATGTATAGACGGAAAGGGCCAAGGCCACATCGGGTGCCTCACACAGATGCGCCCGAATGGCGCGCGTGCGTGCGCTGGTGAGTTCATTCAAAGTCTTTTGCGTGAAAGCTGAAGCGTTGATTGGCGCAGGCTCATCTTCTTCCCAAGGTGGCCGCTCTTCGAGACTGGTTGCGATGATTTCTTCAGAATTCCTAGCACTTGATGAGACGGCTTCCGTTGAAGGGTCAGTTTCGCCAGTGCTCTGACCGGCAATGCGAGCCGTGCCCGCTGCAGGATCGATTGCGAGCACGGTCACACCATCAGGAGAGGGTGTAAACGCCACAGGCTCAGGTGCAGGAATTGCCTCAGCCTCAAGGCGTTCCTTCTCACGGCTTCGTTCGGCTTCAGCTTTGGCCTTTTCGGCGTCACGTCGTGCGTCGATCCGAGCTATCTTCTTCTGATCACCCTTGGCGACAATGCCGAGGATCGTATCTGGATGCCCTTCAAAATCGATTGAGATCACACAACCGGCTAGCGCCTTCTTTTCTGGATCGAAGAAGGACAAGGCTTCTGCCATTGCATGGGCTTTGACACGGAGACTTTTGAGTTCCGCGATGAGAGCTTCATCTGATGGATCAGACGCTAGTGCTTGTTCAATCTGATTAGCTCTTTCCCGTATCACATGCGCGGCAGCCTTTTGTTCTTCGGTCGGCTGATGCCATTCGGGACGAATGCGGTGCATGGAGCCACCATCGGCTCTGCCATTTCCCAGATTGAAGCTCACCCAACCCCAGCCTTGAGCAAGGAGTGGGGCACGCATTTCTTCGAGCTTGGCTGTGGCGAGTTCATTTAAGAGATCCGGGCTATCGAGGAAGACTAGGCTGTCGTCAAACAAGTCACGACGGACAATGCCACCAGCCTCTTCATAGGCTTCAACACCCACAAACTTAGCGAGCCGGTCGGTGACCCGCACGGCTCCTTGGGTGAGATAAGACCGAACAGCATAGGCATTGCTGACAGGCTTGGTCATGATGGCGAAGACCGCATCTTGTCGCTCATGATCGGCTATCAGACAAAAGGCGCGTGCTGCATCAAGGCCAAGTTCGCCTTTTCGCAATGCTTCTTTCAAGGTGGGCGATAGCGCCGCTAAGGCCAGTCTTTGACGAACATGACGGACCGTTGCCCCAAAGCGGGCAGCGATAGCGTCTTCTGTTTGGCCTTCACCAGCTAAGCGACCAAAGGCTTCAACTTCGTCCAAGGGGTGCATGGCAACACGCTGGACGTTTTCGGCCAAGGATGCTTCTTCGGCCAAGTCAGCAGGAACAATCTGACAGGGCACTTCAAAATCAGACGTGATGGCTTTGCGTTTGAGCAAGAGCTTCAAGGCAGCCAAACGACGACCACCAGCGGATACTTGATATTTGCCTGAACCGACATCGACGACACTTAGGCCTTGCAACAGACCATGAGCTTCAATTGAAGCTGCCAATTCATCGATGGCGATTTTCTTATCAATGCGGCGGGCATTGAGAGGGGAGGGCTGTAAAGCCTTCAAAGGTAACATTTGAACGTGAGACATAAGACTAATCTCCCTATGGGAGTTCCTAGTGTTGGATATCAATCACCAGGACCGCCTGCGCGGCAATCATCTCACCCGCCCACGCCAAACCAGACGCGCAAGGGCGAAGAGGCGCGAGCCGTCCCTTACGCGCCTGGGGTGGACGGGGGCATTCGCAAGGCGCGCGCAGGGGGTGCCTGGGAGGGATAGCAGGCTTGGTCCCAGAGGTGGACCCGAAGTCTTCCGACTTCGATTGCGGTAAAGGAGGCCATTCAATTGTTATCTTGTTGCATGGGGCCGTGCTGATTTGTCTAAAATGGCCCTCACAATGAGATCAGAAAGAAATGCTTTCTAAGGGATCAGACGTGCCCCCAGACTTATCATTAGATGCGCCATCCTGCTCGTCTGGCAGCTTGCTTCTCGTCATCCGTCCTGGGCATATAACTGATGAAATCCCCCATGGGCAGATTAAGCTCTTGGATGAGTTTTTTATCTTTTTTTTGCGACAATAGGAGAATGCCATCGCTCCTCAAAAGGTCGCGCGTGCCATTGCCATCGTCGGAGCGAATGCGTCGCATAAAGTCTTTTTGGCGAGCTACACTCTCAATCGTGTCGCGCGAAATCGGAATGCCTTGGACCTCGCGGAATAGTGCCATGACCCTCTCATTGCCGGTACGGCCTGAGACAATGCGATCTACCGACGTGCTTGGGATTGTCCGCCAGAAATTTGGGGGATAGGGATGATCGGCGAAGATCCAGCGAATATGAGAAAATCCTGCAGCGGATATGCTCTTCTTGGCATCTCGATTGGCGCTAGCTGTTAGATATTCAGGTCGCGCGACAAAGAGTCCTAGATAACAGCGTGATCGGATCTCATCGGCCGCTACAAGGATACAAGGATGTCCGATCGCCTCGCTCGGGATCATCCAATTGTTGCCCATAGTATGCTTGATATCGGTGTCGATGCCAGCGATTAAAGCGTCGAGCTTTCCCCGTGGAAGCGACAAAAGCGCTCGCAGCATGATTTCTACGCGGGTCCCGATGTAGGTCTTTTCGGTCTTTTCGAGTTCGTCATAGGACCTGCGTCCGGTCCTTGGTGTTTGAATGACATCATCAATGACTTCCCTGAGGAGCGCTGGGACATCCTGAGCAAGCCTGCCGGGCCCGCCAGCTCGTTGGTCAAGTTCGTTGAGAATTGCTGAGGTGACTTCAAAGTCTTGATGCCCCGGAACGACAAGGCTGACCGGAATGTTTGCGCGCACGCTGAGTGATTCTCCAACCAATTGGATTGGAGTGTGACACAGCTTAAAAATCTGGTCGAATCTATGCGCGCAGGGCGTGGACTCGCTTGGTTGTGAGTGCGGCACAAACCTTCTCGCCGACGGCACGTGCAACGGGCGGCGGAAAAGCGTTTCCGACTTGACGATAGGCGGCGGTTTTGCGGCCAATGAAATTCCAGTCGTCTGGAAAGCCTTGAATGCGGGCAACCATCGGCACAGTCAGGCGAGGCATGCCAACAAAGTCAGCTTCCGGAGGATCGGCAGCAAGGGTTTTGCCATTTACGCCAAGAGCCGCCCAAGCTGCTCTTGCGCGCGTTGGTCCCAGATCTGGTCCACCATGCTTCTTTGAGCCACCAACAATTGTTGGAGCAATTTCGTCGGCGCGTGCTGCCCAAGTAGCGGCACCAATCCAACCGTTTGCTGCCATCATGTCTTTGAGAACGGCTCCAACTGTGGCGGGGTTGTGTGGCTGTGGCGTGGGCCAATCAAAATGTTCAGCAGATGAAGTCTCGATTGCAACAATCACGACGCGGGGTCGTAGCTGAGGTACACCGAAGTCAGATGCATTCAAAAGCCGCCATTCGGTCTTGTAGCCAAGCTTCTCAAGCTGTCGTTTCAAGCCTTCGCGATAATCCTGAAATACCGCGTCAAGGAAACCCCGAACGTTCTCAATCATAATGGCGCGGGGACGGGTCGCATCAATAATGTCGATTGCGTCTGGAAACAGGTTTCTTTCATCGGCTGCGCCGAGTTGTTTGCCGGCAACGGAGAAGGGTGGGCATGGCAGCCCTCCCGCTAAAAGATCAATTCCGGCAAATTCGGCAGCGCGTTCTTTGAAGAGACGGATATCGTCTTCGATCACATTCCAATGTGGGCGATTTGCGCGCAGTGTCGCACAACAATGCATGTCGATCTCAACCAGTGCCGTGTGATCGAACCCAGCTTGCTCAAGGCCAACCGCTTGTCCGCCAGCACCTGCACATAGCTCGACTGATGTTAACATGTTGCACTTCCCTATTTGGCTTTGTCTTTCGAACAGGAATCGCGTTTCGGTGCAAATCCAAGAGTGACAAATGTTCTTGCATTGTTCTATTCGAATCGCCCTTTTGGAGCAAGGGGCTTTATCTATCACAAAGATGCTTTTGGCGCTCGTACGGCAGGGTTCAAGTCCACTTGCATGGCTTCACGCTGAAACCCTGCCCGCACGCCGAGCCATTTTGGCGATTTCGCTCAACCGACGCGTCTCACCGTAATGCCGATCTCGTTCTACGGCCAGGCCAAGCGGACCTCGCAAACGCTTGATTTCTCTAAGACTAACCGACCCAAGCTCAGGACAACCAAGCCCTAAATCACACAGACCAAAGGCAATATCGGGATTGTTAGGATCAATCTCGGTCAGGAGCCAAGTGGCATTTGCGTCTGGGGTAAAGATCTTCACCACAGGGATCGGATCAATTACCTCGCCAGCGGCGGAACGCGCTCCATTCGCAAGCAATTTCTGGCGGATGGTTTGGGTGAAGAACGATTGTCACATGTTAACCTCCTAGAGGCCGCCGCGCACCATGCCGGCGAACCAATAGGCACCCAGCCAGACAAGAAGGTGCGGCCGTCAACGCCCTTGTGGCTTGACGGCAAACAGGGTCTGGCATGGCTCTCATCCATTCGTCGGCATGTGACGGCAACTACACCATGGTTAATCAGTCATTCTGACCCGATCCGAGAGGCACACGTGCTGTGCCAAATCAGGATTTTTGGGCCTTCATCTCAGGACAGCGAGCCAAAGCTCCAATATGCAACCACCCTGCTAACTCATTGTAATTAAACATTAAATATACTAATCTTGCACTGCCTATCTCAGGGTGCAAACCAATATTTGAACTGGCACGATCTATGCTGGGGCAATTTCCTGCGGCGAGACCGCCTGTGCGGCCAAGCCGCGTCAACCATGGGACGCAAGACCTTTCTCTGTGTCCTTAATGGGGGAGACAGGGATGGGAGTTCGTACGCGGATCGCTTGTCTTGGAGTTGGAGCCCTTATCGGGCTTTCAGCCGCCACCCAGATTGTTGCCTGGCGCTATCAGTATCAGCCGGCACTGGGCAAAGGCATTGCGATTGGCGAGCATTCTCGAGCCAAACCCACACCCAGATTCTATCCGCCATGGAACATCCTCTTGTGGCAGAAGAAATGGGGCGACAGGCCTGCCTATCAATCCGTTCTGAAACTCGGAGTGCCTGCAATCATTCTGGGCATTGCCTTTGGCGGCCTACTCGTTCGCCTTTTCGATGCACCGACAAGCGCCTCGGGAGTTAGCCTCGCAGGCGGTCAAAACACTCGACGACGCGCCAGAGGCTGGGGCAATCCAAAGGATCTGATCAAGGCTGGCCTTGGTAGAGATGAAGGTGTCATTCTTGGGCGGATAGAGCCGCCAAGTTTCGCCACGGACTGGTTTATGTGGCCGCGGCTTTTGGTGAGCCCTGATTTGCGACCTGCTCTGGTCACTGGCGGTACAAGGTCCGGCAAGGGACGCGGGATTGTTGTGCCCACATTGCTCAATTGGAATGCCTCAACCCTCGTGTTTGATCCAAAGGGTGAGCTTTGGGACATAACCAGCGGCTATCGCCACCGGAAGGGGCCTGTCCTTTTCTTCAATCCCCGCAATCCAGCGACAGCGCGATTTAACCCACTGGCAGAGATCAGTCCGGGGCGAGATTGTCTGGCGCAAGTTCAGCGACTGGTGAAGATCCTTGTGAACCATGAGGGCAATTCAGCCAGCCAGGATTTCTGGGACCGGCAGGCGGGGGAAATGCTGTCAGCATTGATCGTCCATGTACTTCATTGTGACGGACCCAAAACGCTGATTGAGGTCAAGCGCCTCACCGCCAATCTCGACGAGACGGTCCGCGCCATGCTGTCAACTTGGCATGTTAAAGGCGGATCGGGACGGGGCGAAGTCCATCCCTTCGTGCATGATATCGCAACCGCTTATGCCTTCACCCATGAAAAGGGCCGAAAGAGCGTCCAGATGACGGTGCGTTCCTATCTGACTTGGCTCGTTGGCGAAGACGTGGAAAACGCTGTCTCTACCAGTGACTTTCGCTTGGGAGATTTGATGTGCGCGAACGCACCCGTGAGCCTTTATGTACAAATCGCTCCCGGTGACCTGAAGTCCCTTCAGCCGCTTGTCCGAATGTTCTTTCAGTTAGCGGCTACGGCTTTCACAACCTACATTGAGGCCGACAGCGACGGACTGCTTAAGAAGCATAATTTGTTGTTGGCGCTTGATGAGTTTCCGCTTCTTGGCAAAGTTGATTTCTTTGAAGATGTTGTGCGCCTAGCGTCGGGCTATGGCATCAAATGCCTATTCATCGCCCAAAGCCTGAATGATATCTCTCGTGTCTATGGCACGCATAATGGCTTTATCGACAATGCCCATATTTATGTTGCCTTTGCCGCACTCGATCCGTTGACGCGGGAAAAAGTATCGAAACTCACCGGCATGACGACCGCGACGAGGTCGAGCGCCAACCTCCCGCATAACTATACCGAGAATGGCGGTTCAACCAGCATTGGTGAGTATGAGCGGCCCCTCCTGGATCCAAGCGAGATTGGTTCTTTGCCAGACCGGAATGAACTTGTGTTCATTGCAGGCCATAGACCTTACCGGCTAACCAAAGTCCGATACGACCAGATCGGCTGGATGAAGAAACGGGCAAAGATTCCAGCCTACAAACAGGCGGAAAAACTAGATACGCCAGAAAGGCCCGCCCATCCTTGGGCAGGACGTACACCATTTGGATACGGCGATCCGTCCAAAGTCAAATTTAGCGAAGATGTGGCCCGCGAGCGCCAACAGGCCGATCTCGCGGAAACCAAGGCAGATGCCAAACCCACACCGAGCGAGTTTACGCCACGCAGCGAGACCGCCGTGCCTAAACCGGCTGCGAACGCTGAGTATAAAGAAACCGTCGCGCCGATTCACAATGACAACCTCCCCTCTGCGAGCGAGCAGTTGGCAGGTCTAAGAGAAGGATAAAGCCCATGGCTGCACGCGCAACCGCCTCGAATAAAGTCAAATCCAAAGTCCCACCCTCGCGTTTGCAAGTCTATATGGGCGACGAAAACATAAGCGCGGCGCTTGAACGCGAGGCTAGGATCAATCGGATTAGCTTGAGCCAGGCTGCGGCCCTGATGATTGCAAAGGGGCTTAAAAGCCGGATCAGTGCAGATCCCCATGACCGACTTTTGGCGCTTGAGCGCAGGCTTTCTGATCATATGCGGCTGAGTTCCCGCGATTTCATCATCATTGAAGAGATGCTGTTTGTGACGCTTAAGATCCTCGTGTCGCGGTTCCCTGAAGCCGATGAGGAACGCTCTGCCCCCTATCGGGCCAGTGTCGAGAACAGCCTACAGGTCCTGATGGGTGAGGTGGCAGAGCGGGTAAGACGTGCCAGTCCAACAAAGCCCACACCAAACCAGAATGAAGCAAGGTCAGCACCAGAGCCTGCCAATGATCCAGCCGATGAAGGCCTCCCACCGGCTTGGTCCAGTGAGGCATAATCAAAATGGCGAAACTCGGTGATCATCCTATCATAGCCGAGCGTCGCCTTGAGGCCCTTCGCCACGCTCTGGGTCCGGTTGCTTTGGCTGCCCTAATTGATCCCGATGTCGTCGAAATCCTCGCTAATCCAGATGGCCAACTAATCTTAGATAAAATCGGGACTGGCCGGGAAGCCACGGGCAGCACTCTAGCCCCTGAAGCCCGCGACCGGGTCATTCGCCTGATTGCCGATTATGTGAGCGAGCCCGTCTTGCCCGAAGATCCGCGCCTATCCGGCGTCCTGCCAGAAACCGGCGAACGTTTTCAAGGAGCTTTGCCGCCAGTTAGCCGGGCTCCCGCCTTCTCGATCCGCAAGCGCCCTTCGCGTATCTTTACCCTCGATGATTATTTGGCCGAGGGCAGTCTTAGCCCCGCCCAGAAAATCATTATTGAGACAGCAGCCCTAGAACGTAAAAACATCCTCATCGCCGGGGGTACTTCTTCAGGCAAAACCACTTTCGCAAATGCCATCCTTGCCCTACCCGCCTTTAGGGATACGCGCGTCATTCTGATCGAGGATACGCCCGAACTCCAATGTTCGGCTTGGGATCAGGTTGCGCTCCTTACCCGTCGAACCCCAAAACTGATTGGCGTGGTTGATCTGGTGCGCGATAGTTTGCGCTTGCGGCCGGATCGCATTGTCGTTGGCGAAATGCGCGATGGTGCTGCAGCGCTTGAAACCTTGAAAGCCTGGAACACCGGACATCCAGGCGGGCTTTCAACCATTCATGCCAATAGTGCATTCGAAGCTTTATTGCGCCTTGAAGACCTTACGAGCGAAGTCGCGACGAATGTTCCGCGCCGCGCGATTGGTCAGGCGATTGATCTTGTCATCCACATTGCGCGCACCCGTGAGGGGCGGCGTGTGGAGGGCTTGCTTGAAGTTTCAGGAGAGGAGAACGGTATTTATCAAATGCGCCAGATCGGGTGAATGAACTCGGATGGCAAGCCCAAAATCGCGCCCGCGATCCCCTGAACTTTACCTACCGGACCTGTGCATGCATGGGCCCGATACAGGCATTTAAGCCACCCAGATTTACCATCTAAACCATTATATAATTTGAAATTTATTGGTGAAGTTGGCACAACTTATGCATAGCCAAATACAGGACAGTATCCGTCCCGATTTGGAGCAAGAAGATGAACTCCTCAAAGAATGATATTGGAAAAGTCGCCCGTCTTGCGTGCTTGGCAGCTTTTGCTGCAGCTCTCGCCACGCCAGCATTTGCCGGTGGCACCGGCATGCCTTGGGAAGGTCCCCTTCAACAAGTCGTTGGAAGCTTTACGGGTCCCGTGGCCCAGGCTGGTGGCGTCATTGCCGTGACCATATTTGGTCTGGGTGTTGCCTTCTCTGAATCGGGCTCCGGTCTTCGGCGCGGCGTCTCGATCCTCTTCGGTGTGGCGATTGCCTTTGCAGCAGCAAGCTTCTTCATGGGCTTCTTCGGTTTTGGTGGCGGGGCAGTGATCGGCTGATCAAGCGACCCAAAGCCCGTTTTGAAAGGACGCTCCCATGCGTGCATTTCATCCTGATCGACCCGAAGGCTATGAGTTACCTCTAGCGGGATCTTTGACCCAGCCGATCCTGCTTGCAGGCCTGCCGCGCGAATATGCGATCCTCATGGGAACATTGGCGCTCGTTTTGGGGCTGGCACTCAAACTTTGGTGGCTTGGCCTGATCTGGTGGGGGGTCGCGCACGCCATAGGACTTTGGTGCGCCAAGACCGATCCGAGATTTTTGGATGTCTTGAGGCGTCACCTGTCCCTGCCAGGGTATTTTGGGGCCTGATCGGCTAGCCTCAAGCCTAATCCCCTAAAGCCCAATCCGTAACCTGCAATTCTAACCAAAACTGGGGGCCAAAGCCGCCCGGGAGTGAGAAGTCATGCGCTTTCTGGATGAATATCGGAAAAAGCCGATCAGCCTTGCTGACCATTTGCCATGGGCTGCACTCGTGGCCCCCGGCGTCATCCTGAACAAGGATGGCAGTTTTAGTGCTTGTGTGCGCTTTCGCGGCCCTGATCTTGAAAGCTCGACGCCAGAAGAATTGATGGCGGTTCGAGCGCGCCTCAATAATATGTTGAAGCGCCTTGGCACTGGCTGGTGCCTGCATCTGGAAGCCCGTCGAAGGGCTGCAGACCCTTACCCGCATTCTGAAATTGCCACACCAATTGCCTGGCTGGTTGATCACGAACGACGGACTTTATTTGATGAAGCTGGCAATTCGTTCGAAACCGATCATGTCGCGACCCTGACTTGGCTCCCACCTCCCGATGAAGCGCGCCGCGCACAGAGCTTTCTCTTCGAGAACCGCACCACCAATGCCGCTCGCGATTGGCGCGAGACGCTGGCTTTATTCGAGCGCGAGATCGGTATTCTCGTGGATCTGATGGCCGATGCACTGCCTGAAGCGCGACTGATGACAGATGAAGAGACCCTCACCTATTTGCATTCAACAATTTCAACCAAAGACCATTCCATCGCGGTTCCGGAAACCCCGGTATTTCTAGACGCGCAATTAGCCGATACCGCCCTTCAAGGCGGCATCGCACCCAAACTCGGCAGCCAACATCTGCGCGTTGTTGGCGTGCGCTCGTTTCCCGCAAAGACATTGCCTGGCCTCCTCGACGCGCTTGGCCAATTGCCGTTTGCCTATCGCTGGGTTGCCCGGTGGATTGCACTCGATAAGGCCGGTGCGGAGACCGAGCTCCTGAGATTACGCAAGCGCTGGTTTGCCAAGCGCAAAGGTATTGGCACGCTGATGCGCGAGGCCATCACAAAAGAAGATGTGCCGCTGGTTGATAGTGATGCGACTGCCAAAACGGACGAATGCGATGGGGCACTGGAAGCACTCGGTGCGGAGGTCTGCGCTTTTGGTTATCTGACCCTGACCGTTACGGTGACGGACAGGCTTGAAATTAGAGCGATTGATAAGGCACGCATGATTGAGGCAAGCCTCAATGCGCAGGGTTTTGTCGCTGCAACAGAAGACCTCAATGCGGTTGAAGCCTGGCTGGGAAGCTTGCCCGGCGAACCTTATGCCGATGTGCGTCGGCCTATGATCTCGACGCTCAACCTCTGTGACCTCTTGCCCATTTCGGCGGTTTGGGCAGGGCCGCCAGAAGACAGTCATCTCGCCACGCCGCCTTTGTTGATCGCCGAGACCTCAGGCGCAACCCCATTCAGACTGAGCCTTCATGTCGGTGATGTTGGCCATACGACGATCGCTGGCCCGACTGGAGCTGGTAAATCAGCGCTCCTTTCCTTTATGGCGCTTCAATGGCTCCGCTACCCAGAGGCCAAAGTTATCTTCTTCGATAAGGGCAGGTCAGCACGTGCTGTCACCCATGCTGCCGGGGGCCGCTGGCATGGCCTTGGTCCTGTCAGCCAATTTGCCCTTCAGCCCCTTGCCCGCATTGATGAGACTAACGAGCGGGCATGGGCTGCTGATTGGATCGCGGAGACGGTTGCAGCAGCAGGCATCCAGATCACACCCAAGCACCGGGAAGAAATTTGGGCGGCGCTTGGATCGCTGGCACAATCCCCCAAGTCACAGCGCACATTGTCGATCTTTCAAGCGCTTTGCCAAATGCGCGATGTCAGTGCAGCCCTTGAGCCCTTCACGCTCAAAGGGCCACATGGGGCACTCCTTGATGCCGACCAAGCACCAACAGGTTTAAGCTTCTTCGAGACTTTTGAAACCGAAGATTTGATGGCGACACCTTCGGCTGTCGGTCCAGTCCTCACGGCTCTGTTCCATGAAATCGAACGCGGCTTTGACGGAAGCCCAACTATGCTTGTCCTCGACGAAGCCTGGCTATTTCTGGGCGAAACAGGTTTTGCCGCGAAGATCCGGGAATGGCTCAAGACTTTGCGCAAGAAGAATGTGGCGGTCGTCTTTGCTACTCAAAGCCTTGATGACATCGTACGCTCGCCCATTGCGACAACTTTGATTGAAAGCTGTCCGACCCAGATCTTCTTACCAAATCCGCGCGCCTTGGAGCCCGCCAGCGCTGACCTCTACCGTCTGTTCGGCCTCAATAAGCGACAGCTCGAACTCCTGGCCTATGCCGCACCAAAGCGATCTTATTATGTGCGCCAACCCCGTGGCCGGCGCATGTTTGATCTCAAACTATCTGGTGCCGCTTTGGCGGTCTGCGGGGCTTCAAGCCCTGAAGACCAAAAGCTGATCGAGCACATCCTCGTCAGCCTGCCCACCACTTCTGACGAGACCGCCTTTGCAAGAGCGTTTCTCGCTGCGAAGGGCCTGAACGGGGTTGATCCGCTCTTTGATGCCCTCTTGGACGAGGCCCGACCGGCCAATGACCAGAGCCTGCCTCTATCCAATGATTTTGCCGCCAATCAGTCAGGAGGAATAATCCATGCCGCATCGTAACTTTAAGGCACGCCTTTTTGGGGCTGCTACCGCGTTTGCCTTCCTCCTGACCGGTGCTTCCTTCATGGCACCGGGACCTGTTGCCGCGATGGTCGTTTATGATCCGACCAATCATATTCAAAATGTGCTGACCGCTGCTCGCGCACTTGAACAAATCCGGGTCCAGACCGAGCAATTGACGGCGCAGATTCGCTCGCTTGCCAAAAGCCCTTATGACCATTCGGCCGAAATTGGTGAGGCGATGCGGGCCTTGAACGAACTCAACGGCCAAGCTCGCGGCTTGGCTTCAACTGTGCGCGGCCTCGATCGCCAGTTTGAGGATTTGTACCCGACAAATCAGGCTGCCCGAACCGCCATGGAGCGATTTGAAGCAGCTTCTCGAAGGATCGAGATCTCCCGCCAAACCGCCCAGGATTTAGCGCGCACGGCTGCCACGCTGGAAGAAGGTCGAGGGGCCAGAAGCCAAAGAATGGCTGGCGCGATTTCCGCTTCCCGTGCTGCTGAAGGCGAAACCGGGGCCATTCAATCATCTGTCCAGGCGCTTGGGGTTTTGTCCGAGCAGCTGGAAGGCTTGCAGGCCTTGATGGCGGCCCAATCGCGATTGGCGGCTCAGGAGGCCGCCACGCGCGCTGCCGAACGCCAACAAGCCATCGACGGCCATCGCCGCAACTGGACCCGCCCCGCAGCCAAACCCGCCCCGCCCAAATTCAACCCTTTGCCCAATGCCCGCAACTAGCAGGCGCGAGCAAGCAGAACTGTGATTGGAGCTTTCCGTGGCCGTATCCTCTGAAACCACCAATGATCTGATGGCCGTGTTCTCGAACACGGTGACAGCGGGCTTTGGCCAGCTAGTCGGTCCGGTCAATGGCATATTCGGTCTGATGATTGCTCTGGTCGTCGCCCTAACCGGCATTCAATGGGCGGTATCATCCAATCGCGATGCGCTTGCCGGGGCCTTCTCCAAAATCCTGCTGATCGGCACTTTCGCTTACATCATCAACGACTGGCAAGGCCTGTCCGAGACGATCTTTGCGGGCTTCCTCCAACTAGGACTGACTGCAGGCGGCGGCTCGATATCCTCAGCGGACTTCTTGAACCCTGGGGCAGTGATCGAGACCGGCTGGCAGATTGTCAAAGCCTTGGGTGACTCGCCCACAACAACTGAAGACCCGCTCGATGTGATCGGCAATCTGATCGATGCGATCATCATCGGCATCTCCATGTTGGGTATCATGATCGCCTTTGCGGTCCTTGCGCTCCAGATCATCGTGACCCTGCTTGAGTTCAAGATCGTCACGCTTGGCGGCTTTATACTTCTGCCCTTCGGCATTTTGTCGAAGACAGCCTTTATGGCCGAGCGGCCACTTGGTTATGTGGTTTCTTCGGGCCTGAAAGTCTTGGCACTCGCCATCGTCATATCCGGTGCACAGGCCGTGTTTGCCCAACTCACCCCAAGTCCCGAGCCTGATATTTATGAAGCAATGACGATCCTGACGGCGGCAATCATTCTTGCCATGCTTTCGCTCTTTGCCCCCAATCTGGCCGCAGCCCTTGTGTCGGGTGGCCCTGCCCTTGGAGCCGGCGCACTCGCTGTCGGCGGGCTCGCTGTTGGCGGTGCTGCTGGTATGGCAGCGGCTGGCGTTGCGGCAGCAGGAGCAGCTGCTGCGGGTGCAGCAAGCGGAGCAGGATCACAAATCGCCTCGTCAGCCCGGGCAGCAGCTGGAGCGGGCGCAGGGCGTCCACCACAAAATCCTGGCGGTGGCTCAAACGGTTCTAGTCCGGCCGGATCTGGTCCTAAGGGCGGCGCAGCCAACAGCGCGGGTAATTTGGCAAGCTCATCATCGAGTAATTCAGGTAATGGCGGCTCGGCTTCATCCTTTTGGGGTAAGAATTCAGGTCAAGAAGCGCCAAATTCTGGTAGTGGCGACGCGGCATACCCCAAAAGGGGTAAAAACCTACCGGTGAGTTCTGCTGGGTCATCTAAAGGATCAGCCCAAGCATCTCCTTCACCTGAAGGCGCGACAAGTTCCGATCAAGGTTCAGTCCCAAGCCAAACTTCATCCAGCTTTGCATCTCAAACGGGCACTGGAAGCGCGAGATCAGGCGCTCAGTCATCCAATAGCCCAACGCGCTATCACCGATTTCCAGCGCATACTCCGCAAAGTCATGCGGGAAGGTCCAAGGCCTTAAGCGCTTATTTTGCCGCCAATACGGCGCGCCAGCTTCTACCTGCCAACGAAAACTCGGGCTCCTTAAGCCCATCCATCCGTGAGGAGGACTAATCATGCATGCTTTCTTCAAGCCTAAGCCAGTCGGTAATCAGGCTCTGTCTGCGACGCCAATAGCCACGCCCTATCAGCGGGCAGGCCAGGTTTGGGATGACCGCATGGGTCTCACGCTCGCACATGCCCGCAACTGGCGGAATATGGCCTTTGGAACGCTTATCTTTGCGGGCTTCTTAGGCGCTGGCTGGTGGGTTCAAGCCCAACGCTCGGTCGTCAAACCTTTCATTGTGGAGGTTTCAAGCTGGGGCCAGACGCAAAAGATCACTGCCCTTGATCAGACTTATCGACCCAATGAAGCCCAAGTCTCTTTTGCGCTGTCGCGCTGGATCGCTGATGTACGCGGAAGAAGCGTCGATCCGGTCCTGATCCGTCAGAACTTCATGCGAGCCTATGATTTTACTACACCCAAGTCTGCCGCGTATCTCAATGCCTGGGCTCAAGAACATGACCCGTTCGCCAATGCAGGCCGCGAGGCCATCGCGGTCAGTATTCTCAATGTTGTCGCGCGTTCTGAGAAGACGTTCGACATTCAGTGGCGGGAAGAGAAATTCACCAATGGCATGAGCGGCGGAGCTGAACGCTGGCGCGCGCTTGTCACCGTGCGCTTCGAGCCACCGCGCTCTGAAGCCGAGCTTATGAAAAATCCACTTGGCATCAAAATCGAGGACATCTCATGGACACTCGACGCTCAATAATCATGGGCAAAGCCACGGCTTATGCTAGCGGCCTTGCTCTGCTTCTGACCCTGTCCGTGCCGCTGGCTATACCAAGCGATGCAGGTGCCAAAGCACGCTCAAGCGAAGCTCATAGCCATTCGCGCGCCCATAGCCCCAAAAAGGCCAGGAGCTCAAAGCGACGTCCCCAAGCCCGAACAGCTCCCATCACGGTTCAAACTCAAGCAGCCCGCACGCCCAAAGTAGGTCCAGCCGCCATTCGGGCTGCTAATGCCGAAGCCTTGGCACCCTCGCGAGCCGATGGTTTTGTGAATGCCGCTCAAGTTTTTGGCTATGAGCCAGGCCGTGTCTATGAAGTCTGGACGGCACCGATGCGCATAACGGCGCTTAGTCTGGAGCCCGGCGAGAAGATCATCAGCAAGGCAGCTGGTGATACAGAGCGCTGGATGATTGGTGATACGACATCTGGTGAAGCCGAGACCGTCCAAACCCATCTTCTCATCAAACCATATCGGGCGGGCCTTGCCACCAATATGGTCGTGACCACAAACCGGCGCGTTTACCTGCTCGCGCTTAAAGCATCAGGCGAGAGCGAAGCCTTTAATGCGGCAGTGTCCTGGACCCATCCACTGCCACGGGCCCCCACAAGCCAAGTGGCAGTGGAGCCTGCCGAGATAGATCCAAAGCCCGCAACACCAGCACCAATTCTCAAAGCCCATGGTCCTGAAGCCTATCGGATCCGGACAGGTTGGCGGAAGCCCGAGTGGACGCCGGTTTCGGTCCATAATGACGGTCGGCAGACCTTCATCACCTTTCCAGAGAGCCTTAGCACGACAGAGGCCCCGCCGCTCTTTGTCATGAATGAGAAAGGTGAGGCTCAACTCGTCAATTGGCGCAAGCAAGGTAATTCCTATGTCGTCGACCGCCTCTTCCAAAAAGCCGAGCTGCGCCTTGGCGGAGAGCGGCCCCAGATTGTGAAAATCGAGCGCAGAGGAGATCGGTCATGAGCGAAAATTTAGAGCTCCCTTTGTTGAACCCCGTGGATCGGGCTGCAGCAACCCCACCGTTGCAAGGTGGCCAAGCGCCGCTCAATACCCGGGTGGACGAGCCAAAGCCCGTCAAGATCAGACTAGCTGCGGTGATGTCTATCTTGGGCGGTGCTGCGACCATCATGTGTGGGGCAGTGATTTTTGTCTTTGTCCTGGAACCCTTCTTGCAGGTGGATGCGCGTGCAAAAGCCCGAGAAGAAAGCAAGCAGACACCCACTGGCTCGGTTAAACCCGCCGATGTGCTGAGCAATCATCCCGTCACCTATGCCGATCTGACCAAGGCAGGTACCAGCCCGCCAATTGAAGACGCTGAAATAGCGCCAGACATTCATCCGATTACTGATGCAGGTCCTGCCCATCCATCGCGTGTGATTGTTGATAGAGCACCATCTGAAAGCCGATATCGTCCATCAAACGGGCCATCACGAACAGGCTCCGCGTCCAACTCAGGATCAAATGAAGCTGACCTCGCGCGAAAGTCAGGCTTGTTTTTTGGCGAGCCTGTTTCTCGCGCCGTCATCAGCGCGGCTTCAGCCCCGATGCCTCCTGCCCGAGCTGATCAGCCAAGCGTTGCACGAAAGTCGGATTATCAGGACGTCTATGGCGATCGCGCCATGCTCGCTCCCGTTTCGCCCTACGAACTGAAGGCGGGGACAGTGATCCCGGCAGCCCTTCTGACGGCCATAGATACACAGCGTGAAGGCCGCGTTGTTGCCTTTGTGACCGAGAACGTATTTGATACGGTCTCAGGCCAATATTTGCTTATACCGCAAGGAGCGCGACTGCTGGGCCGGTTTGATGGAGATCAGACCTATGGCGAGCGCCGCGCCTTTCTAGTCTGGGAACGGATTATCTTCGCCGATGGGCGCTCCCTAATCCTCAATAAAGAACCAGGTGTGGATAGCGCTGGGGCTGGCGGTGTAACGGGACGAGTTGATCGGCGTTTGAGTCAATTGGTGATTGCTGCGCTCTTTTCCGGTGCGATCACCACATTGGGGGAAGCGGCAAGACGTGACGGTGATGGCAAGTCCAGCTCCTTTATGGGCGATGCTGGCGATGCCGCTTCGATCGAGGCTGCCCGAGTTGGCGGCCGCCTGATTGACCGAGAGCTTGAAGTCAAACCGACCATTCGTATTGCTCAAGGATCCAGAGTTCAGGTGCTCCTGACCCGCGATCTGATTTTGGAGCCTGCGCCATGAACACAAGTCCTCTCCTTATGATTGTGCTCGTCCAAAGCTTGTTTGTTGCGAACGCAGCTTCGCCCCAGCTCAAGACGAAACCGCCCGTGATCCTAAACGAGACCCCCTCGATGGCCGAAGGTGCCTATTTGCGTGTGGGCGACGTCGCTGATCTCAAAAGTGGTGACATCATCGCGATGCCAATGAATAGCGCAGCCCGGAATTATCTGGGCAATAAGCTTGGCTATCCAAAAGATACGATGCTGATCAAGCGGGTGGCGGGGCTCTCCGGCGATCTTGTTTGTCGGCACAACAGGGTAGTTACAATCAACAAAAGAACCTTGGCTGCTGCTCGTTCTGATCGGCAAGGCAATCTTCTTCAGGCCTGGAATGGCTGCCGCACCTTATCCACCAGCGAGGTCTTTATACTTGGCGACCATCCAGCAAGCTTTGACAGTCGTTATATTGGTCCAGTCTCGCGGAGTGAATTGGCTGGCATCTATCGGGCGGCTATCACATGGTAGTCCGCTTCTTTGTCCCGCTTATTCTGGCCGGGAGCCTGGCTCTCGCTACGCTGACACCAAGCTTTGCGCTGGCCGAGCCAGTCGATTGGGCAACATCTGGGGGAACTCTTTTTGCGAGTTCGGGTCTGGAAAATCGGCAGCGATTGGTTGACCCGACAGATCCAGGCACCGCTCCAGTGCCGCCGGCTGCCGGTTACTCGCACCCTCCAAGGAAAACAAATTCCCCGAATAATCCGTCTACTGATGATTATAGAGATATACGACTTTTGCCGTCCAACCAGCCTCTTGATCGACTGATTACGCGGATCGCAAACGAGACAGGTTTGGATCCGAAGCTCCTTCATGCGCTCGTCATCATTGAAAGCGCCTACGATAGCCGCGCCATAAGTCCGGTCGGAGCACAAGGGCTGACACAATTGATGCCAGAAACTGCCGCGGAGCTTGGCGTGCGCGATGCTTTTGATAGCGAAGAAAACCTGCGCGCAGGCGCTCGTTACCTTGCCATCCAGATCGGCCGGTTCAGCGACATAAGATTGGCGCTGGCCGCCTATAATTCGGGTCCAAATCGTGTGGCCCGTTTGGGCCGGGTCCCCGATATCAACGAAACCCAAAACTATGTCCGCGACGGCATAGATTGCTATCTCGCCCTGACAGCAGGACGCGGGATCCGCAATCGAAGGCAATGTCGTGCGGGCAACGGGAGATAAACCATGGCAAAACGAAAGCCCGATGCAAGCCTTGCTGGCCAACTTGATATGTTTGGCGATTGGCAGGCACCTGAGCCGCCATCACAGAACACGGTCGTGATTAATGAACTGCCGCCCAGCCTCATTGTGAAGCCAGCAAACTTAGAGCCCATTGCGCAGATCAACGCAGCGAGCCGAAGCGTGCCCGCCAATGACCTAATTGCGCCCGAAGAATCGAAGTCGCCTCGCCGTCCAGGACGGCCTTCGGCGCATAGACGCGAGATCGTACATCATGGACGCGCGTTAGGCGATCTCGACGCAAGGGCGTTGTTGCGAGCGCCGGAACTCGCAGAACTCCTGGGCCTGACCATGTCTACCCTGGCAAAGCTACGTTGCTCTGGAAAAGGCCCGCCATTTTACAAATTGACCAATCAAACGGTCGGCTACCACCAGGATGAAGTGATGGAATGGCTTGCAAAGCGGCGTCGGGTTTCAACTTGGACACAAGATGGCTAACTGGGCATCCCTAAGGTGGCATGCCCAGGGCACAAGTATGGTCGAAGTAGCTAATTTAGGAAAGGCCATTTCTGGCGCAGCGCAATTTTTATCTGTTCAAACTCGCAGGGATGTAACTGCAAGTCACTCAGGCAGCGGCATTCAAAATAGCCCACGATCGATATCAAAAGGAGAACGCGCGATCTAGCAAATTGGGGCTTGGTGTTCAGCCTTTAACCCTAGAACTGAATTGTCCAATAGTGAAGATGAGGCGGTCTCTTTTCGGTCAAACCGGTTATGCTCACGGCTTCTTTGGTGGACGTTGTATTGATCCTGTAAGCGCAAAGGGCTTTAATTGAGCAGTAAACCCAACATCAGTCATTCCGGAAGTTAGTTAGAACGCTAACTTCCCAAAAGTTGAAGAATTGGTAATGAACGCTTGTGCTGAAGACTTATCTTTAATAGTGTAAAAGTTAAATGCACCTGTAAAGCGCCTTACGATTGGAGGGTTTAAAGCTATGAGCAGTGACAAGCCAAATCCAGAAAGAGAAACAAGCTACTTTAGCAAAATGGAGGCTAGTTACGGTATTCACATTAGTAAAAGAGGGGAAATTGAGTTCGAGTCCGAAGCAGTTTCCCACTCCATTGGAAACGACGGCAAACTTGTGATGTCACCAGTTGGGAAATTGATTTCATGAGATGTTGATTATCGAACGAAAGCATCAACTGCGTTACTTGCGGTTTTCGTCGATTGGTTTGAACATCACTTCTCCGGCTGCAAGGTTTCCTGGCAAGAGGCCGGTAAATCCTACTTTTGTCATAAGCTCTCGCAACACTTTTACGGGAGCTACTGCACTAATTGAATGCGACAGCTTACGAGCCTTCCCGACTGATATCATCTCTGCAGAAAAGCCATTGCGTATAGCGCTAGACTCCAGCGCCATACGCACAAACTCTGAGAGTCCATTGGCATCAACAGTTGGGTCCAAGAAAATCTGAACGGGAACCGGCTGACCCGGCTCCGAGCCAGATGCCAGCCGATTCAGCACCGCTTCGATCTCTCCGTCCAGCTTAGGATGTTTGACCATGACTGCAGTCTAACGAAAGGACTTCATGGAGCCAAGTCCAATCGTTGTTGGAGCAGTGCTAGCGCACGAGAGCCATCTGGAATTCCCCTATTTGCCCGCTGTGGGCTCATTCCGCCGACAAGCTGGGCCGCGTCTTGGATGGCCGCTTCCAAATCATTGGCTGATGCGCCCGGTACCGCCGATAGCAGCAGCGCGGCCAGCCCAGCGATGTGTGGCGTTGCCATTGATGTTCCGTCCAGCCTTGCATAGTTCCCGCCTGGAATACAGGAGATGATGTTTGCGCCTGGCGCAACAATATCAGGAACCATGCGTGGAGGATTAAGGAATCGTTGGCTGCCGGAGAATCCCGCCACATTGTCCCCGGAATCGCTGGCTCCGACTGACAAGAGATTCGAATAGTTTCCAGGATAGCGGCTGGTTCCTGGGCCTTCATTTCCGACAGCGAACACTGGCAAAACGTTACGGCGACGCAGAGCGTTGATAAGAGGTTGGAAGACTTGGCTTTGCCCTGGCAAGCCCAATGAAGCGCTTACGATTTGTGCTCCTTTGTCTACGCTCCATTCGATTCCACCAAGAATACGGTCGAGTACGTTGCCGCCTTCAATTACCATCGCACTGGCAATTTTCGCTTCCGGAGCAACGCCGAAGGCTCCAAATGTTCCTTGGCGGCCAGCTATGGTTCCAGCTGTATGTGTTCCATGATCGTCGGAGTCCCATGCCTCCTTCTCTGGCATTTCTTCGCCATTGAGGTCGAACTCAACGAAGTGTTGGATGGCCCCCTGCAGCGCAGGGTGGCGACCATCCACGCCAGTATCGACATGGCCGACCAGGACCCCCTGCCCACGAAATCCCATTGCCCAAAGCGCCGGCGCGCCAATTCGCTGCACACCCCAACTGATACCGTTCGGCGCTACATCTGCGCGCGCGCGGACCGGGCGGATCAAGTTCGGCATTTCCGCTCGGAAGACTCGGCCGACAGAGGCAGCTTGCCCCAATCCTGCCAACCCGGCTGCGTCTACGTATCCAAGAGCTAGCCCGAGATTGGGGAATATCCTTACTCTTGGCGGCCCCACCAATTGCTCGGCGTTTGCGATATGTTTTAGGCCCACCTTAGCATGAAAAGACAGGCCATCCGCCAACTCGGAAGTCAGCACAGTGCCTGGCGGGCGCCCGCCGGTGACAGACGGATCGAGGAACATATCTGCCATGCTCGTTTGCATTTCCGCGGCGGCGGCCTTGGTCATGCCAACATTAACTGCCAGTTCAACTAAAACTTGAGCATAGCCATCCTGATGAATTATGCGCATCAATTCTTCGTCCATTTTTCACTCCTTGTTCAGTTGAGATTTGAAAGACATGCGGGTTTGTGCTGCCAACGAAGCGTTGGAATTGACCGCATTGAGGTGGTTCGCCACGTCACATATTCCGTCGGAGGGGTAGCGAAGCAGCGCAACTCATTGGTTGAGCGCCTATTCGTCCTTTTTCACTTCGGCGATGATCAGCTCTCGAAGGGCCTTCTCTTGGGTGCGCAGATCGATCTCGCGGTTGATTGCGTTGAGCCTTGCGCTGCGCAACTCCACGGCTCCGTCAGCCACCGCACTGGTGACATCAGCGAGCGCTTGAGCACCGCCCTTATTGGTGTATCCAATTGAGCTAAGAGCACCTGCTTCGCTAAAGCTGGCGCTTACTGCGCGTGTACCAAATAATCCACTGTTGCCGAAAGGGACTTCGACTAACTGTCCCAATTGCGGTATCATCACTGCTAGCGTTTGCTTTGTGGCCTCATAACGCTGTTGGGCCAAGGCCGTTTCGATGGCATCTAGTTTGGTCCCCGCGTCGAAAGCTGCGGCCGGCTCTATCGCGACGTTGGCAGCCACCAGACGGCGAAAGACAAGGCTCTGCGCCGGTTTCTTTGAAACCTCTTTAGGTGGTGCCTTCAGGCCGCCCGAACCAGTGACGCTAAACTGTGTCAATTGACCGTAGCCGGCTTCCCGTAGCGCTTTGTCCAAATTGAACGTCGGGGCTGGGATGAACCAGACGCTTAGATCACCAGATTCGGCAGTCGCTGCGTAGCTTAGGCTTGTCGATGAAGGAGCCCATTTTACGGGCTCACCTGCAACCGTGAGCCGGGCATCAATCGCCGCAATCAATGCTTCGGTCTTGCCAATCTCTGCGGCAAGCGCTTCGGTAAGGCGCGTGTTGGCGACACTGTGCTTTAGGGAGTCGAGCCTTCCTTGAGCCGCTTCCTTGGCTGACAGGGCATCCTTCACCCATTTATGACACACCCAGTTATTAGCCTGAGTGGCAGTCGCAGCTGCAGTAGGCGCTGCTCCCGAAGCGGCGGCTATTCCTGTACCGGTTGAAGCTGCCGCCGCGACGGAAGCCACCTTGATCGCAGCAACAATAAGTGGCCCCCCTTGCCCCTCTGAACCACCGTTGAAGCTCTTAAGGGTGCCGTTCGGATGGAATTCAAGTTCAACTTGGCGATCGACGAAAAGTGAGCCTGAAGCGTTAACCTTTACAGTTTCGCCGGGGCCGTAAACCGGAACAATACCTGTTACGATATCCATAGCGAACCCACGACCGGCATCGTCGGGACACTTGGTAATCATATGGCTGACCGCAAAGCCAACGGCTGCTTTTGGGATGCGATATTCAAGGACTACTTCACCAGCATATGCCGGTGCGGCCCATCCAAAGTTTGAGGTTGCCAACAAAGCGGTTAGCAAATTTGATTTGCGCATGTCTATTGCTCCAGATTATGTTAACGAATGTATCGAAAATCTTCCCATCCGCATGGTCAATGCCTGAGGCAAGCTTGCCATCCTGCGTTGCTTGCAGCATGTGACCGCCATCACGCATCTTTGATCTTTCGCTGCGAGGTCTGAGTATGGAGCGCACCGAAAGATTGGCCGCGCTGGAATTATTCTTCGAATGCAGCGCGGCAGAGGCAGAAATGCTCAATGACGCCATGTCATTTGCTGTTTACCGTCATAAGAGTGTTTTGATGCACCAAGGTGATCCATGTGCAAAAGCCTGGATCGTACTTGATGGGCTGGCGCAAATGCATGTGATTGGAAGTGACGGCCAGACTCAGCTGCTTGCAGCACATGGCCCAGGGGAACTCTTTGGCGCATTGTTAAGTGAAAGCATTGTGGTTTCAGACATAATTGCGCAAAACCAGCTAACAGTCTTAGAAGCATCTACCGCCAAGTTGCGGTTGCTAGTAGACGAACAGGTTAGAATTAGTAGTGGCCTGGCTAGAATCTTGGCCCGCCAATACAACGCAATGCTTGATCGAATGGCTGCGCGCGTCACACTGACCGCAATAGGGCGCGTTTATGCTGAATTGTTGAATGAAGCAGCAAATGGAAGCACCATTTCGCCACCGCCAGTGGTTGCTGCTTTGGGGTTGAAGGCCCAGACTACTCGCGAAACTGCATCACGAGCGATCAATGCCCTTGTTCGTCGTGGCATTGTAAGTCGTGACTCTCAAAAGCTTGTGATAAACTCTCGATCATTATTGGAGGACTTGGTTGTCTAAAACTTAGACAAGCTCCAGACAGGCTCAACACCCCACTGGGTTCCTATTTCCCCAAGTTCGTTGATTGCTCCGCTCCATCTTTGCAAAGTCAGAACAAAGGCACTGCTGCTATCTGTAGCAACAGTCCCGGGCATTGAAGCGTTTGCAAGCACCTTGGCTCGATCACGCAGCATTTTAGGCGGATCAATCGGGTCGAAGATTGCATAAAGCATCGAAATGCGGGCAGCTTTATCGATGCCGGCCAGTTGTATTGCCAAATCTCCAGCTTTTACAACTTGGTCACAGGCTAGCCAGCAACCGGATTCCTCTGAGACTAATGTCAGGTCAGGGTCTATATATGGCGAGACCTTTGTCAGGCTTGCATTACTGAACCATACCAGCGCCATGAGTTTTTGGCGGCTGTATAGGTCTTCATTCTGGCTCAGAATTTTTCGATCGCGGCTGCCATTAATGATCTCTAGTCTTCGATCGGATTGCTGCCATGCGGCTAATTGTGGCCTCAGCCCTTCTGCCGGGGCAACGATCGTTAAGCCAATCGCTTGGCTTTGAAATACTTGTGCATTGCGTACGGTACAACCCATTGCGACCTGATCGGCATGTTCGATCGCCAGTTTTAAGGGCGACACATCGGTTCCAACAATCGTAACACTTGTGGCTTGATCAAGTGCAGATTCGAACAATGGAACCCAATTCTCCCCATATGCGCGAACTGATGTTTCACGAAATTGGTCCACCGGCAAAGGCAGAACAACATGCATTTCCGCAAATGGAGAAGCCGAATTGCGGTATTCAAGAAATTCATGCGCGAACAACAAATCGGCCCCAGCCGCTAAAGCACCATAGACAAACCCGGGGCGCTCTGAGGCTAGGAATTGCCTAATGGATTCCTTAACATTCCCACCGTCAAATGCCATTCCAACAATGCCACTGAAGTGGACACTTGGTGGCGGTCGAAAATCATCGAGCCAGCTGATATCTTGTTTTAAGTGAGATTGAATTAGACCAAATTGGCCAATAGTCGCGGCCTGATCCTCCCAGGCTTCCGGGTGTGTCGTCACAGCTAGCTTCAACGCTGCACGAGCTTCAGCTTCCCTGCCCAGTAGGAGGAGAGCCTCCGCTCGGGTAGCCTCGCGCCAATAGGGTGTTTCACCCTCGTTTGGATCAGCATCAAGTAAGTTTAGCACCTCTTGTGCCAAGTCCGCAGATCCGGAGCGTTGGTTAGCAAGCAACCTCAAACTTGCCGCATTGATGAGTGGGTAGCTTGAACGTTCAAGTGCTGCTGCTTTGCAATAAAGATCCGCAGACAAGGAGAAGAGATGCACGCGTTCGTCCTCAGCCAAGCGCTTAGCTCGATCTTTTACAAGCCTTGCTTGAAGGGTAAGTGCACGGCTATCTATCGTGGAATCAAGCAGACCATGCTGCTCCATCAGCGACCAAGCCCGATCAAGAGAACCTGATCGGGCAAGGCGAAGGATATAACTTTTGAGTCCGGTCACCAACGGCTGCTTCCTATTAAAGCTCAACCAGAATGGAACTTGCAGCGCGTGGAGGATGAATCCCTCCATGAGTGAAGATGCCTATAACATCTTTTGTTCCAGAAACGTTGCTAGAATGCGGTTCGGGAACCTTAAACACTGGCGATATGCCATCGTTTGAATCAACGAAATCAAACATTACCGGAAAACTAATGCAATCATTGCCGAGCTTGGCGCTGCGGATATTTGCTTTTATGCCCGTAAGATCCAACGTAAATGAGCATATGGTATAATCCCCATGTTGATCTTGGTGGCGACCAGCATTTTGAATTATGCTATCTAACCCCGGACGCGCAATTTCCAAAAGATCTTTTAGAGCGGCAGCACGAAACGAGGTTAATTGGTTACCTTGTAGTCGGTCCGGCAATTTTACAAAGACCAAGGTTTCCCCGTTACCTTTGAACTTCATATCAAGTCCGTCCAGTTTTTCAGAGTCGGGGTAACGGTCCCAACTTGAAACGTCGGAGGTTACTGCTTTCAGGGCATCTGCGATCGTAGCATTTTTGCGCAGATAGATATCGCTATAGGCAGCAAATCCATCCTCTGGCTGGTCAATTACGAAGAGGTAAATGCTCGAAAAGGTCTTGTTTTCATCTGTATCCACAACTCACTCCTGCAGGCTATGTTGATAGTTCTTCACATGCTGCTTCCAAGCTTCATGTTCAGGGTCAAGTGCTGTTAGGTCGCGGCCAATTGATAGCGCGATTTTCAGCATTGAGCGACGCTTTGCCAGATCCTCGAACCTGGACAAGTAGCCGTAGGTTTCCATCCGCTGGGCCTTGATCTTTCGGTTAAGTGGGTTCTCGAGGGCCAATTGATCTGTAAGAGCAAGTGCATCTCGACGGGCGTTTGCGGCCGCGTCGATTTTACCAACTTGTTGCAGGGCAACGCTGAGCCAAGTCAAGTTGAAGACCAAATCGTATGCAGACCGCGATGGCAGATCATCGTCGCGAACCAACACCTTGCCAAGCTCCACAGCAATTTTGCATTTTTCAACCGTTTCTTTTGCCACTCTCTGGTTCAAGGCATCCATTGCACATAGATTTCCAGCGACGAGCGCGGTTGCACGGCGGCGCTTCAGATCCTCGCCTTTCCAGGTTTTCAAAGCTGATAACATCAGCCAACTTTCTTCGAAACCAGCCTGCGCCTTACTATTGTTCCCTTCTGCTTGCGCAAGAACCGACAAGCTATTGAGGCTTACAGCATGATCAAACATGCGTTCTTGATTGGTAGGATCCTCTACAAGGAGCCGCTTTGTAGTTCTAACCCGCTCTTCAAAATTTCGCCTGGCCAAAGGAAAATCCTGACGGTTCATAGCGTCTTCGCCAAGCCTGCCAATTGCAAGTGCACGACGTGCCAAGCTATCAGGGCTCAAGTCCTCAAAACTTTCCTGGTTTTCGTAGTACGCCAAGGCCCGTTTGTTGACTTTGGTCAGCACAGCGACCCCCGCGACGCCATTCAAATCTTCGCGCAGGTCATTCAAGAGATAGTCAACCAATCCCTCGGCTTCGTCCCGTTGAACCCGTGCCTCATTACGTGCTTGGAGTGCGATAGTTGTCATAATCACCATTGCTACTGTAACTACCGATACCAGCCCCGTGACTGCCATCACGCTTCGCATTTGACGTTGAGCGTTTCTCTGGATCAACGCATCAAGCGGTACTCCGGCAATCCCGGCGACGACCTTCAGGAACCCCAGGTCTGGTCCATCACCATTTTTACGAAGGTCAGCAGCTAGCGGCTCCGAGTTCGCTCGCAGACAGACCGGGAACGATTCATCTGGTTCGCCGTATAGCAGTGCAGCCAATACTGGTCGGTTGGGGTGCAACTCGCGAAACAAATTGATTTCATATTGCACCCAGCGAGAGTTCTTGGCCGAAGGCGAGCATAGAACTAAGAGTGATCGGGACAAAGCCAGTGCTTGCTTTACGCTTGCAGTAAGGTCTTCGGCTGCAGGCAAATCTTCGCGGTCCCGAAAGATGGGTCCAAGCGAACCATCTTTGTTTGAATTTACGGAATCTTTGAGCAACCGCTTTGGTAGTCGATAAGATTCGAGCTTTTTGTGAAAGCGGCCGGCTGCAGCCTTATCTGTATGACTGTAACTCACGAAGGCACCAAATGTTGCCAAATTATAACTTGATCCGAGTGTGCCACTCATGATTTTGCCTCTACGCCCTCAGCAAGCTTTGCATTGGCAAGACCAGAATTGCAAACCCAAAATAGTGGTTAAAGTTACTAAGTGAATTGATCAGAGGGATTCAGACTTGCCGAAACTGAACGCTTAACCCTCAAAGCCACATCAATCCGGATTCAAGGAAGCCCTGTTAGGTCGAAGGCTGAGATCAGTTACTTCGGAAGTGTTAAACGCAGCAATTTACACCGTTTCAGCTGATTAAACCGCTGATTTTTTATGTTTCTCTTTTGCTGCTATCTTGGGTCCAAAAAGCAGTCGAAAGGGGTCGATTAGGCATCATCGATTGAGTGCTCCATTCTTTGAGAGATAGCAAACCAAAGCGGAATTGAGGCGGGGTCTTGAGACCTGCATCTTAGGACCGAAAGATCATAGTTGATCAAGTCATCAACCCAAGTGCCTGCCAATTCGAGATGCCCAGGTTGAATGCTCTTTAGCTTTTTATGCCATTTTAGCCGCTCTAGCGCGACCCTCATCCGCTCACGAGCTGTCTGACCAAGAGACAAGACGATGCTGTCAGCCTCCGCAAGGTAATGAAGTGCTTGCCGCCATTCACTTGTTCTGCCGGTTAAGCGAAGTATTGTTGCACGCAGTATCAAGAGATTGGCACGCTCGCGAGGAAACCTAAGCAAACACATTGCTAGATGATTCGAGAGTCTTAAGGCAAAGATTAGCAACAGGTCTTCATTGGTTTCAAACTGTGATAAAGCCACAGCCCGGTCGGGCAACGTCAAAAGCGTACGAAGTTTGAGTGCCACTCTAATTGCCACTCTAGAGCCATGTCCATTTGCGAACTTGCTCCCGATTGAAGGATTTGCACGCTGTTGTCTTCGCCAAGCGAAATCCGCTACGAGAAAAAATCCCAGCGCGCGTAAAAATCCGAAGACTCGATCATTTTGGTTGAGATTACCAGAGGTGGCCTGCTTTAGAGCCAAGTCAGCCAGATTGGCGTTCAACTCGCCCGCTCTAAGAAGAGCATCAATGACAACCTCAAGCCTCGCAATCAAAGGCGGACCCGCCTCACCGAGCGCTTCGTCAATTTCCGGTGCCATTGATGTTTCCAATTCGGCAAGCGTGGGCAGTCGACGAGCCTCGCAATGCAGAAGTAACCGTTTAGTGAGCTGTTGGCTTAAGTTAAAAAGCCGCGACCAAATTTTTTCCAGTTGGATGTCTGTAGCAAGCTCTGAGATTTGATCCGGCCAATACTGAATATCCAGTATATTGTTTCCTGGGTCTCTGTAGTCATTGGCCAGCAACAGAATATCGAGCTGCCGCTTAAAGACGGCAAAGCTGATTGGTTGTCGCTTACACGATGTGTCGGAGGTTACACCTCTTAACCCTTGAGTGCCCATCCGGGTCAACGCCAGATCTAGTTTGTTACTCATCCAAAGGGCATGAAGAATTGATGCATCGTATTGATCGCGCTGGACATCGCCATCCTCCCAGATGCTTTCCACCATTGAGCCATTAAGAAAGACATGCTCGGCAGATACCCCCCACAATAGCCATGGCTTGTCACATGCGCTCAACAGTGCGAGCTTTAACTCATCGAGCGCGAAAGTCCGCGTGAGGTTCCAGCTTGGTGGCGCTTCCAGAAGCTGCACAATCAAAACGTGATATATGAATTTCCATAACGATCTTCCATCAAAATCAGAGCAACCGAAATCGGCTCGCAAGGCAGTTGCAAAAGCCGTTCGATACTGAAGAACATTTACACTTCCACGATAATCTTCGCCAAAATCCACAGGAATAGATTGAACGCCGTGGTAAACTGCACTTAGGACACGTCGCCATGGGCGTATTGAGTCTCCGCCGAAGCGAGCGGACATCTGAATTGCATCATCAAGTTGAACCAGACATTGATCAAAGAGGAGCCTTTGTATCAAATGGAAATATTGCTGTTGAGATTGATCACCGCGAAAGATAAGGCGATCACAGAACCACTCTTGTACAGCTTTTCGTATCTGCGACGAAAGAAAAGCAATTGCAACTGGGGCATTTTCTTGGGGATCAAGTCCAGCCACTTGGTCAGGACGATATTCCCCAATTATGTTCCGTGCTCTGCCTAGAGCTAATGTTAAGTCGTTCTCTGTTAGGCACTTTAATGCTCGAAAACCCAGGCAGATACAATCTTCGAGAGCGACAGCCTGCAAACGGCTAACAATCGACAAGAGTGTCGTGCGCCTTAGACCATCGGGCACAAGCGACACAACTAACATAACGGCAAGTAGCTTGGGGTTTGAATATTCAAGATAGCTGCAGATATTTGAGATCAGAACTTTATTGGGGTTCGTCACGTCTTGAATGCGTAGGGGGTCCCATCCCGCCCACGACTTCGGCACTGGATGAGTTTGACTTATCTCTGAGCAAATCCAATCCACAAGATAGTGGAGGTCGCTTTGTGGACGATATTTCTGAAGAAAGCTTCGGACAACATCAATAGTCGAAGACGGATTGTTTAAACCTTGGCAGGCTAGGATCTCTTCCCACCTCGCGACCGGCAAAGGCACTGGGACACAGATGGGTTCGGTGGGCCAACCAGGCTTGATCTCTGCCATGAGAGACCAATCAAGCGCCCGGTTGGTCGTGATTATTATTTGATTCTCTGCAAAGCGGTCGAAATCAAGAAACGCGGTATCCTCAAGCCGACGTCCAACCGGTGGTTCAAGAAGTCGTATCACAAGCGACCTTATATAATCATCACGGCAATGGGCAGCTAATGTCGGCTGAAATCGACTTTCAAACTCTTCATAGCCATGAAAAACGATAATCCTTGGGGTATGGGCTAAGTTGCGTCGAATTTCCTCAATAACTTGGAAAATATTCTCGTTAGCATTGACAGGCTTGGCTTCCTCAACCGCATCTATCCCATGCGCGGCAAAAGCGCTCAACTTTCCAAGAATCTCATCAAACGTAAGCGCATGCGAAAAGCGCTTTGGATCGCGCACATCCCCAACTGGCACAAGTGGAAGAACCAAAATCTGCCGATCATCGCCTAGTGCTTGCCATTTCGGAATCGAAGCAGCGATCGCTTCCAAGCCATGTCGCATTTCTTGTCCGTGGACGCAAATCAATGGGGCAGGTCTTCCGTTGCGTTCAATAAGCGACTGCACTTGTTCCTTCATTAAGCTTCTACTGTGGTCCTCAATAAACGGGGCAGCATGGCGCATAAATGGCTGTTCCTGCTTGCCCTCTAGGTAACAATATAGTTGTTCAATTGCCTTCGGTCCGCTCCATGCCTTTTCAAGTGCTGAGGAGGCGATCCCGCCCCCTCTTCCGCCAGAATTTGCACCTTTGAACTGAAGCGCGTCCAGAAATTCGTCCTGCAGCTGTATCAAACTCTGCCTAACTCTCTGCATTGGATTGTTAGTCTTGGAGTCTAGATCGAACAGTTTTGAAATATGAACGAACTGTTTATTGCGGCGTCTTTTGTAGCTCTCGCTAGTAGACGTCATTTCATTAGTGCGCGCCGTCAAAAGGAAATCGTCAATCACCGTCAGGACTAGACGATCTGAAAGGCGCAATGAACTGGGAATTTTGTCGACCTCCGGCAAGGCTAGAACATCTTCCAGAATCCAAGAACTTCGATACATGCCGGTGTCCGCACTGGTCTGGTCGTCCAAGCCGGATGAGCTTGAAACTCCAAACATTCCTATGATGTCGGCAAGTCGTTCCTTTTGGAGCCTTTTCGACCTTCTCCAAACACCTGAAAGCGCTGCGGAATGCCATAGATGCATGGTCGCCCAGAGTCTTTCTAATGCATCTCGCCGTCTGTACGCCGCCATCTGCCAGCCATCCCTAAAGGTCAAAAAAAATGAGCCTATCTTCGATACAAAAGCCGGTCAATGAAATTTTTTGCAAATTTTGCAGATTATGTTCTCAAAAAGATAATTTTGTCCACGTTTAGCAGTTGAAGTCAATATTGCGATCAATTTCGAGGAAGTTGCACAATGATATCCAGATTATTCATGAATGAGAAATTTTTATCTTTTTGATAATTAAGTAGAAAATTGTTCATCTTTTTTCTGAAATAAAATTAAACAAATTTTTCTTTTCTGTTGTCTTTAGGCTTCTGCTGGCCTTTGATGGCAAGACAACGATAGGAGACGAAAAGATGAGCGATCAATTTCTCGATACTCAACCTAAGGCCCAAGCAGATCTTATGATAGTCGCCGATTCGAACACCGTGGGCGCAGGCATTTCCCGCTATGCTCCGGATTTTGTGGCGATTGTTGAAGCCGCCGCTCGGGCGGCCGATTTCTTTGCTTACCAACGGGACTTTTTTGGTGTGCGCGAAGACGTCGCCAGCTATCTCGACCAGCCAATTGACTCAATCTTGATCGGTGGGAGCGGCATGAGTCACTTAACTGAGGCACCGTCGATTTATCGATGCAAATCTGTTGTGATGGTTAGCGGCGATTTTGCTGGCTATTCTAGGCCAGAACAGCTTGGCATACCCATTTTTCGATCAAAATCAGTTCCGGGCTATGACCCGCGGAACCTCGAGTGGCTCCTACAGGAGTTGTCTGGCCGCGTTCGACCATTTGTTCCCTTGACAGCTGGCCGCACAAATCCGGGCCTCACCGTCATAGATGCTCCAAACTGGGTATCAAGAATCAAGGCGGCGTGCCCAAGCGCAATCGTATGCTTGGACCTAGCATACGCTGAGATTGCCGGAAGTGGCGTTCGCGAAACTGCCAAAGCTATACTCGACCTAGGTTTAACTGGCGTCGAAATCCTGATCCCGGTCAGCAAAACTCTCTTTGTGCCGGCGATCCGCCAAAGCTGGCTTCTGTCAACTGATCCGACTCTACTTGCAGCGGCAGGTCAGGCAGCTTACCCCTACCCAGTGGGTCTTGGCGGCTTTCAAATTGTCAAGGCATTGGTGCGGCGGCCAGAACTTGTCTTGGCGATAAATGAAGTAATCCGCCAGACCGAGGTCGTTTTAGCAGAGGGCTTGCGGAAGGAGCTCCTTGGCCAAGCACGTGTGGTTAGTGGCGGAGCTGCTTGGGTCAATATTTACTTTGACGGTGCCAGCAAAGCCTCAAGCTTCGTGCGGTTTTTGGCAGCAGGGGGCATCATGGTGCAGGCTCAACGCCCCATGCCGGAGGGGCTTGGAAGCCATGTGGTAAGAATCTCCGTGACGGTGAAAGCTGAGGCCGACGCGATTATCGCCCGGACGAAGGAGTGGGTAAGTTTGAAGGTTGCGGGCGGTGCAGAAGGTGAGGGCCGCCGCGTCGCAGCTTCCATTGAAAGCTTAGACTGGAGCAGACCAGATGTTGCGAACGCCATTAGCGGCTTTATTTCAAGTTCCATCAAGGCTGACTATAACGGAACTGCGGCGGGCTCACTATTGTATGTTGATGCGCGAGACTTGCTGGACGCTGGATCGTTCCTAGCAGTCCAGTTTAATTCGCACTCCGATGTTCCAGAGATTGATGCGGTGGCTGTGGCGACGCCCAACCAAGACCGCGAAATTGTAATTGGCTCGGTGGCCAAGCGCTTTGGCGCGAGCTCGATGCAACCAAGAATCGCTGTCGCTAAGGCACTCGACCAAGCATTAAGGCACTTCCCTAGCTATAACCCCGTCGCATTTATCCGCCAGTTTCCAAGTGACTTTATCGATTCCAAGGGACGGAGGGTTGGATTAAACCCAGCAAGCTATAGGCTCTTCCGAGAGTTTGGCTTTGAGTACATTCGGACTGATGTGATTAAAATCGACAGCAGAGCTAAGCAACACTTGAAGGCGTCGGCGGATCCGCCATCTAGGACAACTTATCGGGCCGCTAAGTTTACTGCCAGCGGCTTGACACCCTCAATGGTGGAAACATTTCTAGCTTCGATACGGACTTAGTGGCAACCGTGGCCGCAGTGCAGCGATTGCAGTGTGGCCAATAACCTGAGCACAAGTAACAGTCAGCCCATTTCCAAATCAGCAGGGCCTGAAGCTAGGCAGCTATGAGTTGGTTTTGCAACTGTCAACTCTGCCCTCTCTGCGGCCTTGCGCATTTGCAGATCCACACCAAGAATAGAACTATATCAATCCTCCTTATTGAGGTCGAGCTCTGTCATGATCCATGTTGTCGGGTGCACCAAACCAATCGTGTAGGCATGCATCTTCCGGCCAACTCGTAAATTTATTGTGGAGCGCTTCTCTCCATATTGATTGATGCGAAGAAGTGCCGCCTGCTGGAGATTGCAAAGTGATATCGTACAGTATCTGTACGGCGCGTCGTCGCGTCGCCCCCTCGCTCAATTGCGGCCAAGATGATAGATATGATGACTTAAAGTAACATCAAATAACCTTCCATCCTAATCAGAAATGACCGCTCACCCTGCAGCAGCCCGCGCCCGCGCTGCGAGAAGCGGGTCAAGCAGCCAACTCATAAAAGTGCGTTTGTCGGTGATGACATCGGCCTTCAACGTCATGCCGGGTTGCAGGGGGCGGTCTTTGCCGTAGGCTTGGATGCCGGGGCCAGTCAGCGCCACGCGGATGCGGTAGACCGGTTCTCTGAACTCGATGGGGGCCGCGATCTCGCCGGGGCGGAGCGCCGAGCGGGCGATTTCGCGCACTTCGCCTTGAATGGCCCCGAATTGCTGAAACGGAAAAGCATCTACCATGAGGCGCACGCGCTGGCCTTCGGTGATAAAGCCTGCCGCGCGCGTGGGTACAAGGATTTGCGCTTCCATCGGGCTGCCCTTGGGGGCGAGATTGATCAAGGGCACATTGGGATTCGCCGCTTCACCGGGGCGAATATTGAGGCTAGCCACTCGGCCAGCAACAGGGGCACGCACGACATAGCCGTCTTGCACCGAAAGCTCTGTCAGCCCTGTTTCCAATTGTGTCTTCGCGCTTCGCAACTGACTGGCTTCTGAGGCGCGTGCAGGCGCGAGTGCTTGGCGTTGCCGCATCAGGTCTTTGGTTTCACCAGAGCGAGAGGCGGACAAAGTGGCGCGCTGGCGAGCAATGTCGGCCAGTTCGGCTTGGTGGACGGCACGCAGGGATTGGCGCTGACGGTCATAATCCTTGGCCTCGTCGAGCCGGGATTGAATTTGTCGATTTAGCTCAGCTACTTGGGAGCGGGCGGCAATCGTGGCTTGCGCCCGCCGATCAGCCTCGGTGCTGGCCATAAAGCCTTTGGTCACCAAAGTACGGGCTTGAGCTTCGGCGCGTTCAGAGATGGCCAATTGGCCTTGGGCAAGCTCGCGGCTGGCCTCAAGGCGGCTGGCGTCAGCACGCGCGGCCATCGCACGATCTGCTAAGCGCGCATCATCCTGGGTAAAGCGATTGGCACTGCCGCGTGCCGCCTCCATCAGGCGCGCATCTTCGGCTGCAAAGCGGTCGAGCGTGGCACTAGCCCGTTCAGCGAGCCTGCGACTCTCTTCAGCAAAGCGCTGAGCACTGGCAGCGGCCTGCAGCTCAATCTCGGTCAAGCGCGCCCGCGTCTGTGCCCGCTGCAACGGCACCACGGCACCATCGGTGCCAGACACATCCAAGGCAAACCGCAGTAAGGGCTGTCCTTCAGCCACCATATCGCCTTGGCGTACCAGCACGGCATCCGCCACCCCACCACGCGGCGCATAGACGGCAGACAAACCCGCCTCTGGCGCGATCCACCCCGCCACGGTCTCCTTGCGTGCATATTGGCCCAGCGCCAGATAGGCCGTGCCGATTGCGACGCTGATGACCGCCACGGCCGTGAATGCCGCGAGCCGAGCAGGCTGATGTAGCGTCACACTGCCGAAGACACGTCGGCGCTGGGCTTCAATAACAGCTGGGCGGAAGAGGGTCATGGGGCACCAAATCTCCAAAACAAGGATAATTGCAGACTATAATTCGTCGTTCAGAGAAAAATCTCCCTGACAGACGAATGTTGATTGCTTACATTTCTCACCAAAACATTGAAGCATCGCTCCCAAGGGTCATAAATATTAGAAATAATTGACTGACAAGAAGAATTTTTTGCCATACATTCTATTTTATATTAGCCAAGAATTACGGGCATTTCTAGTTCAAACGCTTATCAAACATACACAAAAGCCCTTCGGACATCCCAGTATCGTAGCTTAAATGTGGATAGAATCATAAGCGACCTTGTAACTTCCATTGCAACTGATAATATCTTTAAGTGGAGATGGAAACCATAATGATGTCAAGATCGGATGGCATAAACGTTGTGACCGAGGCAGAATTGTCAGCCTCCTTGGGTGCGATGATGCGGGTACTCTCTTCCTCCGGATATGGCACCATCAGCATCAACGCTGCGCTACATCAATTAATAGTCCCGGTGCGTCTGAGGCAATACACCTTACTCACGGACAATAGAAATCAGCCGGCAGCTTTTGCAACTTGGGCCTTTTTTCAACATGCTTCCGAAAATCAGATCAAAGCAGATCCGTATTGCCTACTGCACCCAAGCCAGTGGAATGAAGGATCACGTGCTTGGATAGTGCACCTTTATGCAAAGGATTTGCGGTATGTGAGACCGCTAGGTTCCAAAATTATATCCGCAATGCCCGTTGATGCCAAAACAATAAATTGGGTGCGCCAGAAGAAAGATGGAAGAACCGTTTGCCGTAGCTTAATATTTAAGTAATATTATGATAAGAAATAGATTTTCGACAGCCGATCTTCCTGATGAGACTTGGGTTGACTGCGTCGCTTTTCAATATTCAGAACCAAAAGTGGTTTGGCTGAATACACGTTATTGGTTCAGCTCTGGGTACAATGTGTACTCAAGCGACGATAGAGCGACTGTGGAGGAGTGTGTCATCCAGCGATTTGCCGCAGCAACGTCGTTAACCCCAGAAGTCCATCGGTATTGCAAGGCGAGCCAGTTGGTTTTGAAGGCCGACAGATATGGTGGAAGCCGAGGAGGCTTACATGGCGGGAGCGGCCGTGCATGTACTCTTGGCGACCTTGGTGCAAAAGGAATTGGGCGAACTCCGCTGGTAAGTAAAGGGGTCGACTGGGATCATTCTACGGGATTAATGTTTTTGGATCAGGCCCTCAGGGAGGCGGCTTACTCTGAAGTCGCATTTTGGGAATTGCGTGGCTTAGTTGTGCCTGTAGTCGCCGTAATAGCTACAGGTGCATATGCGGCAAGAAAAAGGGACCAGCCGTTAGAGCCTTGCGGCATTGTCGTCAGAGAGTCTTTCGTACGCCCTGCACATCTTGAGCGCAGTATTTTTTTTGGGACAAGCGGCTTCGAGGGGTCGGACCAAGCCGTCGACGAGCTGCGCGTTAACAAGTCAGTTAGAGCCTTTGAACATCATATCAAGAACAATGCTGTAGTTTCCGGATCAGGACATAAGGTCGATGCAACGACAATCTTGGAGGGGTTATCCAACGATTTAATTTTGGGGGCCGCATATTCCTTGGCTAGCAGGCTTTGGTTTGGCAAGTATTCGACAGACAACATAACTATCAGCGGAGCTTTTGCCGATCTAGGAGGGGTGGTAGATTGGCCATTCTGGTCACAACTCGTCGGTCAAAGCAACGAGCTATCAAATGATTATCAGAGCCAAATTCAAGTGGGACTTGAGTCTCTTGGTTGGTACATAAACCGCCACTCTCAGGACTTCAAACAGGATGCTTTTACCGGAATTGAAATTAGTGTAGAAAACAAATTGAAGTCAGCGGTTATAGGCTTATTTAGAGAGCAATCCATTCAGTTTACGGATGCGGACACCGCTGATACCCTAAGCAAAGAACTTTTCTTATATTTGCAAAAAGCCTCCATTTTTGGAACGACGAGTGTCTTTTCTGTCGACGACTCTAGTTTTTCGATTGAGAGGTTCTACAGTAACTCTTTGTCCCTGTTTGGGGAGTCCTCAGCCATCTGTAAAATTTTGAGGGCTGAAAAGGAGAACGCTTCAACAAGTCGAGGCAACTTTACTTTTTCCCGTTTTATGGCCAGGAGATCATTCTTAGATCTTACAAAAATCAGGCCCTTGTTTAGAGAACTAGCCAAAAAGGTTACTGATACAAAGCCATTAGGTGAAAAACAGAGGTTGGCCAACAGCGCCATAGAGAGGGTAGTTGACGCCTCGCTTAGAACTGCGAGACTACTGCATTCAGATTTTATGGAGAACCAAATTCACTATAGGTTTGGTGGGTTGTTTATTGGTGCTGTAGATTCCGAAGGAGCGCCAGGAGTGGGTCAGTCAGGGGGCAACGTTCCTCGTTTCAAGCACAGCCTAGTTCCTGTGAAAGACCGAAGTGTATTGTTCAAAGGAAGAGTCTTTGATCTGGATGAATTTGTGATTCATGATTTACCAGCAGAGATAAGTAATGTCAGACTAATTCAATCGCCGTGAGATGGTAGGTGTAAGATTTGGCTTGTGTTGAGAATTCAAACATTTGAATTCGATTCTGCTAGTCCACCGTATCCATTCGGCGAGGGCCACATACCGGTGAGGTATGAACTGGGCTAGGTACTGTGCGTATGGAGACGTTACAGACGGTAGCAGCGGGATATGGGCGTCGGCTTGATGTTGTGGAGACGGGTCGTCGGCGTCGCTTTTCTGACGATTTCAAGCTGGCGGTTGTGGCGGAGAGTTATGCGGCTGGGGCCGTGATTACTCAGCTTGCGCGCCGCTATGGGGTTCACCCAAGTCAGATCTACGTTTGGCGTGCGCAGGCTCGTGGTGATGGTGGTGGGGCTGGCCGGATTTCGGAGCCGCCGGCATTTGTTCCGGTAGTCGCGACTGGCGACCAAGGGGGTTTATGTGAACCCTCGCCAGCACCGGTAAGTGCCCCACTTGTCATTGTGTTGTCAGGAGCTCGGCGAGTTGAGGTTCACCTGGGCTTTGATGCGGCCACGCTGGCAGCATTGGTCACCACGCTAGAGGATCTACGATGATCCCGGTTCCGTCTGGTGTGCGGGTATGGCTGGCGTCAGGCGTCACCGATATGCGGAAGGGCATGAACAGCCTGACCACCATGGTACAGGGTGGATTAGGCCGTGATCCCCATGGCGGGGACCTGTTCGTGTTTCGGGGCAGAGCTGGCCACAGTGTAAAGGTGTTGTGGTACGACGGGCTGGGCTGCTCGCTCTATATCAAGCGATTAGAACGGGGCCGGTTCATCTGGCCGAGCCCGGCTGATGGAGTGGTTATGATCTCGCCGGGTCAACTTGGATATATGCTCGAAGGTATCGACTGGCGTCATCCGCAGAAGACGTGGAGACCGACAGCGGCGGGCTGATATTTCCTGCTTCAAGTGCCCGTTTTTACTGGTGTTTGGCACCGTTTCATGATTCTCTTCTGAGGTGTTGGAACGCCCTGATGACATAGCCGCGATGCGCGCCGAGATCGCCAGATTGCTGGCGGAGCTGGCTGTTGAACGCGCTATGGCGGCAGAGGCTCTGGCCCTCAAGGAACTGGCCGCCCACCAAGCTCTCGAGATCGCCAAGCTCAGGCATCAACTTTATGGCCGCAGCGCCGAACGCTCGCGCCAGATCATCGACCAGCTTGAGCTGGCCTTAGTCGAAGCGGTTGGCGACGCCACCCAGGCCGAGATCGTCGCTGAGGAGGCAGCTGCTGATGCCGGTATTGATGCCAGTATTGATGGTGGCGTGGTTAAGGTCGCAGGCTTTGAGCGCAAGAAGCCGGCGCGTGCGCCTCTACCAGAGCATCTGCCGCGTGAACGCGTGGTCGAACCATCCCCCTGCGCCTGTGATCACTGCGGCTCACACAGACTGGTCAGGGTCGGCGAAGATATCACCGAGACACTCGAAGTGATCCCGCGCCAGTGGAAGGTAGTCCAGCATGTCCGCGAGCGCTTTGCCTGCCGGGCGTGCGAAGGCTTCTCCCAGGCACCAGCCCCCTTTCATGCGATTGCACGGGGTCGGGCTGGCCCATCACTTCTTGCGATGATCTTGTATGAGAAGTACGGCCAACATGTGCCACTCAACCGACAAGCCGAGCGCTATGCACGCGAGGGTGTGCCCATCGCGCTATCGACGCTGGCCGATCAGGTCGGTGCCTGTGCCCACGCGCTTACCCCCATAGCCAACCTCATCGAAGCCCATGTCTTGGCTGGCGGGCGTATCCATGGTGATGACACGCCAGTCCCATTACTCGATAAAGGCAAGACAAAGACCGCACGCCTTTGGACCTATGTGCGCGATGACCGACCGTTTGGGGGAGCCGACCCGCCTGCTGTGCTGTTCAAGTTCTCCGATACCCGCTCCGGCGATCACCCGAAGGCGCATCTGAAGGCCTATCCCACCACTGGGGGTGGTGCCATCCTGCAAGCTGATGCCTTTGCTGGCTATAACCATCTGTTCGAGCAAGCCCGAAGCCCGGCCCCGTTCATCGAGGCGGCCTGTTGGGCCCATGCCCGGCGCAAGTTCTTCGAGATCGCCAGCCTGCCCGTAAAGGGCAAGGCAGGGTCAGCTGTGCAGGCCGCTGCACCGCTTGCCACACAAGCTGTCAAGAAGATCGACGAACTCTTCGCCATCGAACGCGAGATCAATGGTGCAACCGCCAACGAACGTCTGGCCACCCGCACCAGCCAGTCCGCCCCGCTGGTCGCCAACCTGTTCGACTGGATGGGCGAACAGCGGCAAAAACTATCCCGCCATGCACCCGTTGCCGCTGCCATGGACTATATGCTCAAGCGACAGGCCGCATTCAGCGTCTTTCTCACCGATGGCCGGGCCTGCCTCAGCAACAATGCCGCAGAGCGCTCCCTGCGACCCGCCGCCCTTGGCCGCAAAGCCTGGCTGTTCGCAGGATCACAAGCCGGAGGCGATCGCGCAGCCCTGATCTATACCCTCATCGGCACTGCCAAGCTCAATAACATCGATCCCCAAGCCTGGCTCGCACACCTGCTCGCCCACATGCCCTCATGGCCAGCTTCACGCCTACATGAACTCGCACCCTGGAACTGGAAGCCCGCGCCCTAAGCCACGCCGTGGCCCTCGCCGGATGGATACAGTCCACCAGAGGATGATTACGCCAAAAACCACAATTCTGAGCGGGCGGCTTTTTGCTGCTCGAGGGCAAGCTAGACACTCGACGAGCGCTTTGATCGACGCCGGGGAGCCTCAATGCTTTATCAATACAATACCAGCTAGTTTATGGGATCCGCTTTAGGATGGCATTGATCACGCTATCGGAGTAGTAGTGACCGGTTTGGGGGAAAGTCTCTCTTTGGATTGTCTTCAGACAGCCAGTTTCCCAATGTTCCGGCCTAACTTTTGGGTCCATTGCGCCGAAATACAGATTCACCGCCGGGGTAAAGCACAAACCCGAAAGCTGACGTTTCATTTCGGAGTTGAAATCGTCTTGGGCTTTAGGGTCGAGTCGAGATGGTCCGCCATAAGCATCTTTCACAGCATAGTCGAATTGGCTTAGTTCATCGATTGAACTCTCGCCAGAAATTTCCGTTGGCGGCACATATTTCCCAAAAGGAAAAGCAAGATGAAATTGGCTTATCAGATCTGGAGATTGTTGCGCAACTGCAGCGGCTGGGAGGGCCCCGAAGCTCTCTGCTATGATAATGTATGGTTTCTGTAGCTTCTTTACTTCTAAAAACTTCACAATTTCAGAGGCATCGCGATTCAGCGCTCCAAAAGGATCTTCACGCAACCTAGTGTATACATTTGGATTGGTGTTTCGTGAACCGGAGTAGTCTACTGAAAGATACGTGTATCCACGATCAAGAAGTGGCTTAACGATGTCGCCTATATCCTGCTGGAAAACACTTTCGGTTGGACCACCACGAAATCTGATGATTGTGCCCTTGCCTGTCTTTTTGCCTTTGATATGCCAAAGCCCGAGTTTCCAATTTTCAGATGGGCCGTCGAAGAACTCCCGTTGGTATAGGGGCGTAACAACTTGATTGCCTTGGTAGACTTTCACGTTAGTCTCGTTGCTTTGACAGACTGAGACCCGAGGCAAACTGTTCGGCTCCTGCAACACAAGTGCTCGATCTAAACGATCACCACCCCTAAGCAGCATCGCCGACCGCTTTGAGGCCGGATCAAACGCCAATGAAGATATTGTCCACCCTTGTTTAAGCCATTCAGCTAGAGGGCCAATGTTTATTGCATCGGCTTCGCCTCTAATTGATGTGTCCACGGCAATTACTTGGCTTGGCGAATGGAGTAGGCGCACTTTGCCATCCACACCTGTCTGGGCAACTCTAGCATATAAGGGAGTGGGAATGGGTTCAAAAATACCTTTGTTTAGGGGAGCCAATAACCCGAGCGACGTCAAAACTGGCTGGCCGTCTCCTAAATATCCTAGCCGTAATCGCGGAAAGCTCAGCGGAGATATTTCAGGCGAGATTCGTCCAATAGTTGGATAACCTCCACCCAATAACTTTACCCAATACTCGCCGTTTGGAAGCCGCTCTGTAAAGAAGCTTTTATTTTCGCCAAAAAAAAAGTTCTTCCCAAATTCCCCCTCTGGCGTCCTTTTATGATGCTCCGATGCCAGCGCCATCGGCCACGCCGCCACAACCTCTTTTGGTATCTTACTCAAGCTGAAGTAAACAGAATCTTGGGGAAGTGAGATACTGCCCAAGACACCATCAATTTTCTTGATATGCCAACCCTTGTCCGCCAAAATTGCTTCATTAAAGCTCGCCGAAGTCTCTAGGGACCGGAACACGACAATTCGCGAATCCCAAACTTGACTTTCTACCGCGAGGTTGGTTGCAAGCTTTGCCACCGGTTGTCCCGGTGGCAAAACAGTCCAATCATAAATTTCTAATGGTCGCGCTAACGCCATAACCTCTAATTTTGACGTTGCTGATGCAGGATGTGGGCCAAGAGTGTACCAAGCGCCGCCCGGCGCGAGCTCGACTTGCTCCGCTTGGCATACAAGGCTGTTTTGCTTTCCCCGATCCCTTGGAGCGGTAAGCTGGGGCTCTGGAGCCATTAAGCTAGGGAGTTCGCTTTCATCAACCTTATATTGGATCGCGCAACCTGTAATTAAATTACTAAGGGCACAAACTATCGCTGCTGACTTACACTGGAACCGACCCATTGTTTACTAGGTCGCCCGACGCCATTGGCCATCGTCATGTAACTGCCA
>NZ_NCSQ01000011.1 GCF_002105465.1 Aquidulcibacter paucihalophilus | reverse complement strand
AACCATACTGACACATCACAAACAGACAATCCCGGACGGCGCAGCCGATCCGGGATCTCGTGTCGCACATGCGTAACCGGATCCCCGGTCTGCGCTTCGCTCCGGCGGGGTGACATCGTTTTGGATATTTTATCTAGAAGCGTTTTGGTGACCCTTCTGGTCACCCAACCGTTTCATCCAGTGTGTTCGGGCGATTGGTCGCGTCAAATCGCCCACCAACAAGTGAGTTTGGCCTTTGGGGCAGGCACAGCCTGCACCAAAGCCTTCCAGATAAAAACCTTTTTCACGGTGTCATCCCGGACGGCGTGAGCCGATCCGGGATCATTTTCCCCATATGTGCATCTGCGTAACGGGGTCCCCGCTCTACGCTTCGCTCCGGCGGGGATGACGGTGGTTTTGGTTAGGTTTTTATCTAGAAGCGTTTTGGTGCCCATTCTGGTCACCCAACCGCTACCTCAATTGTTCTAGCGACATCGGGGTAGTCAAGTGCGCAGCTTTGCTGCGTCGCGACGCGATCCGTTTTCGAAGAAAACGGACACTTGACGACCCAGAAGTCGCGGCCATCCTCGATGATCCATTTTGGTGAAACACGGTTTCCACCAAAATGGGTCTAGATGAAATCTCCCCTCTCCCACAGGGAGAGGGGAGCGCATAGAACAAAACT
>NZ_NCSQ01000006.1 GCF_002105465.1 Aquidulcibacter paucihalophilus | reverse complement strand
AACACGCCTCTGGATCAGATACTTTGTCCACACGGCCTAGCGTCCTGACCGCACTCCTGCTAAGAGCCAATCATCGTCAAAGCGAGTTATTGATCTTTGGTCTTGATCTCGGCATGCCCTCCTAAAGTCGACGATGTTTGTCGCATTGGCCTGATCCACGATGTTGCTTGGTCTCCGTTGATCGGTCTGACTTGCCTCGTCTGACCTTGTTGTNGTTACGCCCCGTCGCCACCGCGACCCCCGGACCGGGACACCAACGGACGGGACAGCTTCAGACCAAACGGAGAGACCATCATGGATAAGGCCAATTTCGAAATCGTCGGAAACGTCGGCAAGATTGAGATCAAGACCTTCGGCAAGACCGGCAAACTCGCAACCCTCAGCGTCGCCACCTCCGAGCGCTGGAAAACCGAAGACGGCACGCAAAAGGATCGCACATACTCACATGAAATGTGTCAATGACCAAAGTTGGGTTTTTA
>NZ_NCSQ01000058.1 GCF_002105465.1 Aquidulcibacter paucihalophilus | reverse complement strand
ACGCGACAAATCGCCCGAACACACTGGATGAAGCGGTTTGGGTGACCAGAATGGGCACCAAAGCGCTTCTAGACAAAAAACTCTCCCCGCCGCCACAATGCCATCTCTGCCTAGGCGTGCGCCGCCCGCGGGGACCCTACCGGGCCTCGCGGCATTTTGCGAAGCAAGGTCTGGGAGGCGGCTGACGACACAAGCGATGACGTCGCGATTGTTACGGGGCTTAGCGGTACAATCCCCCTAATACCACCCAATCTCGCGCAGGGCTTTGGCATAGGTGCGGCTGACGGGGACTTGGGTGTCATTGATGAGGGTAAAGACGGCTTTGCCATCGCCGCGCTCGACATCTTTGACGGCGGCTCTGGCGACCCACCATGAGCGATGCACTTGCGCGCCCTCAATACCGTCAAGCTCGCCAATGGCATCGCTCAAGCGCATCAGGATAAGATCGGTACCGCGTGAACTATGAATGCGCAAATAATGATCTTCGCTGGAGACTGCGTAGATTTCTGCTCCCCGCAGCGCGATCGGAAGGCGCTCTCGGAAGCGAACCTGGGGAGGGGCGTCGTCGGCGTTCTGAGGCGAGGGCGCGCCATGGGTTTCGCGTGGTGCCTGATTGGTGAAGGTTAAGATGCCTGACATGAAGGCCGAGACCAGCGTCACCGTCGGGAAGAAGAAGGGTAGATGCGCTAGCTTTACGTGTCCTTGAAACGCGAGCCCTGTCACCGCCCACACGATGAAGGTCATGGGAATGGCGACGAGCACCGTCACAACGGCCCAACTTAACAAAGGTGAGCGGGCCCAACGTTCAATCGCGACCAGTTTCCAACTGATCAGACCACCAATAAAGGCACCCGCCAACATTACGGGCAACCAATAAGCAAAGCGTGCCCAAAGCGGCAGATCTTGGGTTTCAAAAGCACCAGACACCGCCAAGAGGCTGCCCAACGCCACACTGATGATATAGCCGCGCCGGTGCTCTGCACTGACAAACAGGTGCGTCCAACTGGTGTTTGGCGCTTCGTGAATAACAGGGCTTGGTGTTTCGCGCATGAAGCCAGTTTCTCTACGTAATGGCGCGTGCAAGCACCCAAAGCTTCTTCTAACCAAAGCCTGCGTCGCTCGCAAAGAGCTTCTGACACGATTTGGAGTTTAAGCTGATGACCGACATTTCCTCCCCCCCAAATACCCAACTCGAACGTGCCGCACCCAGCCCGCTGGGGAAATTGCTGGCCATAGTCCAGCCCCTGCTGGGGCATTTGTTCGCCATAGGTATCGTGGCTTTCGCGCTTTCAGTATTTGGACCGAACGTTTGGTCGTATATATTAAGCCAGAATTTTATCCCGCATGCGCCAGATTGGCATGTCTTCACAAAACTCCCCTTGGTCACTCTGATCCATATCGGCGGAGCGACAACTTCTTTGGTTCTGGGTGCCATCGTGTTGTTTGGACCCAAGGGAACACCCAGCCATAAGTTGATGGGGCGGGTGTGGGCCGTGACCATGCTGACCACGGCACTTTCCAGCTTTTTCATGAAAAGCTTTGCCCCCATGCTGGGTCAATTCGGCCCAATCCATATCTTGTCAATTTGGACACTTTATAGCTTGCCGCGCGCCATTTGGTACATCCGCCAAGGCCATGTGGAAGGACATTTGAAAACGATGCGCGGCCTTTATTTCGGCCTGTGCTTAGCTGGGCTCATGACCTTTATTCCTGGTCGCACTTTCTATGCCCTCATGTTTGGATAGGCCTTGCCATGTATCCTTGCCATGTACCTAAGCCTCGCCCGACTGGCCAAATCAATCCTGCCCGATTGTCTGGCCTTTCGTTTGGCGACTAGGTCTCGACGGTAAATGGGCTTGCCTCATATCCACGGTCACGACTACGATGCTGGCCAGAAATGAAGGGGCAAATGATGGGCAGAGTTCGCGCGGGGCTTGTTGCAGCTATAGTGGCGGTGTTGCCAACGCTGGCCGGGGCACAGACTCCGATTCCAAGCCCACCGGCTAAAGCCTTGATTGAGGCGGCGCTCAAGGATGATCGCGCCTATGCCATCACCCGGGATTTGAGCACTGAAATTGGGCCGCGCCTTGCGGGAAGTGAAGCTGAAGCCCGCGCGCGGGCTTGGGCGGTGGCACGCCTGACGCAGGAAGGCTTTACCGACGCGCGGATTGAGACCTTCCCCTTGACCGCGTGGGAGCGTGTGGTTGAAAGCGAAACCATTTTGGGGCCACATAGCCAACGCCTTGAGGCCCACGCAACGGGCGGCTCGCCCTCAACGCCGCCAGAGGGCATTGTTGGCGAAGTGGTACGGTTTGCCGACATGGCCGCTTTGCGGGCAGCTGCTCCGGGCTCTTTGACGGGTAAGATTGCTTTTGTCGATGATGTCATGCCTGTGACCCAAGATGGCAGCGGCTATGGCAAGGCGGTGGTGAAGCGGCGGGAATGTTCTTCGGTTGCTGCTGATTTAGGCGCAATTGGCTGTTTGATCCGCTCGGCTGGAACCTCAGAGCGGGAAGTCCATGTCGGCCAAGGGGCACGCGGGCAGCAAAGCAAATTGCCGGTGTTGATCCTAGCCAATGCTGACTCCAATCAATTGGGCCGTGTGTTGCAAAAAGGGCCGACCCAAGTGCGCATGCTGGTGCAAACCAAGGTTCAACCCGCCGCCCTGTCTGGCAATGTGATTGCGGAGATGCGCGGCACAGAGCGGCCAGATGACTATGTGGTTCTGGCCTGCCATTTGGATTCTTGGGACCTTGGGACGGGTGCCCTGGATGATGCGGTGGGCTGTGGGATTGTAACCGCCGCTGCCAAGATTGTGCGCGAGATCGCAGGCCCGCCCAAGCGCTCCATCCGAATGATTTGGTATGGGGCCGAAGAAGTGGGCCTGATCGGCGCAGCCGCCCATGCGCAAGCCATGAAGGACAAAGCCGATACGTATGTGTTTGCGGCAGAATCCGATTCTGGCGATGGTAAAGCCTATCAAGTTGACTTTGGCTTTGGTGCAGGGACAGGGGCTATCAAGGAAGCCATTGCGAAGGCGCTTGCGCCTTTGGGTGTTGCGCGTGGGACAGACACTGCGCGCGGCCAATCCGACATCTCAACCTTGCGGCCTTTGGGCGTGCCGGTGATGGATTTGCAGCAAGATGCCAGCAAATATTTCTCCATCCACCATACGCCTGACGATATCCTGGAAAATGTTGACCCCGAGTCCGTGCGTCAAAATGTGGCCGTCTATCCTGTGACAGCATGGTTTGCGGCTTGGACGACACTTGATTTCCGGGCGCAATAGTTATCACCAGCATGGAAGATGATGAGTTTGCCGATCTGGAGGCCCTAGACGCCCCCGACGTTGCGCCGAGCCTGCAGGAAGTCGTCGTCTCGCCCGAGGCTGCGGGCGAGCGCTTGGATAAGTTCTTATCCGAGGCCTTTCCAGCCCTTTCCCGCTCGCGCATCAAGCAGTTGATTGAAGCGGCGCGGGTGTATCGCGACGGGGTTAAAGAGATGAATGTCTCGGCCAAGGTGAAGGCCGGCACCCATTATCGTCTTGAAGTCCCGCCGCCTGAACCCGCCGAGCCACAGGCTGAAAACATCCCCCTGTCGATCCTTTATGAGGATGCACATGTGTTGGTAGTCGATAAGCCTGCCGGCCTGTCGGTTCATCCGGCCCCGGGCAATTGGACGGGGACTTTGGTCAATGCCGTCTTGTGGCATGCGGGCGATAGCTTGAAAGTGGTGGGGGCAACCGGCAGGCCAGGCATCGTACATCGCTTGGACATGGATACGTCGGGCGTGATGGTCGTATGTAAGAGTGAATTTGCTCTAGCCTCGCTGGGGCGGCAATTCCAAGACCGCACGATCTCGCGCCGCTATCGGGCTTTTGGCGTGGGCCAGCCGAAATCGCCTTGGGGCAAAGCCGGGCGGGTGGAGGCGCGGCTTGCCCGCGACCCGCGCGATCGTAAGCGCATGGCGGTCGTGGCAGAAACAGCCGCTGCTGGGAAGAATGCCGCCACCAATTATGAGATCGTCAAGCGCTTTGGTATCGGCCTGCACGGCAATCCGGGCGCTGCGGCAACAGAGATGGTGTGTGTGCTCGAGACCGGGCGTACCCATCAAATCCGCGTCCATATGGCCCATATTGGCATGCCCTTGATCGGCGATCAGGTCTATGGCGATACCAAAGCGGCCCGTGCCCTCAACACCGCTTTGCCAGAAGCGGTACGCTTACAGCGCCAAGCGCTGCACGCGGAAACCTTGGCCTTTACCCATCCAGCGACAAGTGAGCGGATGAGCTTTCAAAGCGACCTGCCAGAGGATCTATTGGCATTGCGCGCTGTCCTTTCCGACCTATAGAATTGGCTTCCTTAAAAAGGCCGACATCATCATCTCGCGGCCGCACCCTATTGGCTACCAGAACCGCTTCTGTGGGCCTGTTCGGACGCTTTGGCGCGTTGGTCCAGATTTTCCCAAAATCATGTGGGGAATTTGCCGAACCGGCGCAGGAAAGCTGCGAACTGACCTGTCAAATTGCCCAGAAATAAGTAAATCCGGCCTTTGGTTAGGCCTAGCCCGGACCAAAGTTGTCCTAAGCAGGCGCGTTTCAAGGCTCGCAGCGTTGCACTGGTCCTTTCAGGCCTCGGCTGCCCATCTCCACCCTCCAAACAGACGCTATTTCTCTAAAGGCAGCCCTTCGCGTTCAACCAAAGCATCTAGAGCCTCGAAGCCCGCTTTGAGTGGCCTCGTCCGTCTGATCCGAGTTTGGCATCGTCTCGGACGTCCACCTCACCCCGGTGCGATCATCAACTCAGGGCGGACGATGGCGTCGAAGTCTTCGCCGCTAATGCCTAGGGCAATGGCTTCCTCGCGCAGGGTGGTGCCGTTCTTGTGCGCGGTTTTGGCGACTTTGGCGGCCAGATCATAGCCATATTTTTCCTTTAGAGGCGTTACCAGCATCAAGGAATTGGCGAGGCCCTTGGCGATATTGTCGAGGCGCGGTTCAATCCCCACCACGCAATTATCGGTGAAGCTGACAGCGGCATCGCCCAAAAGCTGGACCGATTGCAGGAAATTATAGGCCATCATCGGGTTAAAGACATTGAGTTCGAAATGGCCTTGGCTGCCGGCGAAGGCGATGGCGGCATTATTGCCCAAGATGTGCGCGCAAACCTGGGTGAGGGCTTCGCACTGGGTCGGGTTGACCTTGCCCGGCATGATGGAACTGCCGGGCTCATTCTCAGGCAGGGCCAATTCGCCCAAGCCGGCACGCGGGCCTGAGCCCAAGAAGCGGATATCATTGGCGATCTTAAAGCAGCTCATAGCCACGGTGGTGATAGCGCCATGGGTGAAGACCATGGCGTCGTGGGCGGCCAAAGCCTCAAACTTATTGGGTGCGCTGGTAAAGGGCAGGCCCGTCAGGCCCGCAATTTCTTGCGCCACAGCTTCTGCAAAGCCAACGGGGGAGGCCAGGCCCGTGCCCACAGCGGTGCCGCCTTGGGCCAATTCCATCAGGGCAGGCAAGGTTTGGCGGATGCGCGCGATGCCATTTTCAATCTGCTTGGCATAGCCCGAAAACTCCTGACCCAAGGTGACCGGGGTTGCATCTTGGGTGTGGGTGCGACCGATCTTGATAATGTCGGCCCACGCTTTGGCCTTGGCATCGAGGGCTGCGTGCAAATGCGTCAAAGCGGGCAAGAGGTGGTGGGTAACTTCAACCGCACAGGCAATATGCATGGCAGTTGGAAAGGTGTCGTTTGAGCTTTGGCTCATATTCACATGATCATTAGGGTGGACGGGCTTTTTCGAGCCCATCTCGCCGCCCAGTATCTCAATCGCGCGGTTCGAGATGACTTCATTGGCATTCATATTGGATTGGGTGCCAGAGCCTGTTTGCCAGACCACCAGCGGGAAATGGTCATTCAGCTTGCCATCAATCACTTCTTGGGCCGCCTGAATGATGACTTCGCCCAGGTCCTTATCCATTTTGCCCAGCTTCATATTGGCCAAGGCCGCGGCTTGTTTGACGATGCCAAGCGCTTTGACGATGGACAAGGGCTGCTTTTCCCACCCAATCTTAAAATTGCCCAGCGAGCGTTCTGCCTGCGCACCCCAATAGCGGTCTGATGCGACTTCAATGGGTCCAAACGTATCGGTTTCGGTGCGCGTGCTCATGGGGTGCCTCTCCTCAATAACTTCGCCCGTGCATAAAGCTGTTAGTTATGGCTTTGAAGGGGCTTGTGCTGCGGGCTCTGCAGATTTGGCTTTGGCGGGCTTGGGTGGCACCGGGTTCATATGAAAGATGACATTGGGCGGACGTTCGTAAAGCTGGAACCGGACCCTAGCCTCACCAATCATCAGATCCTTGAAGCGCGGTTCGACCATCCGAATATCACCGGTTTCAAGGCCTTTGACGATATCCTCGTTCGTGGCCCCACTTTCGGTGCGCAGCACAACCCACGTCTCGTCTTTCTGCTTAAATCCGGTGATGCCACCAGACGTGCTGAGGATGATGACTTCTGGTTTGGTGTCGGCGTCCAAGTCGAGCAGGGCCGCTTTACAGGTCGGCTCGCCCTTAATTGGTTTGGTGACCAGACAGTCAGGCACGAGTTGGATTGTTTCGCTGTCAAACCGTTGCGCCACAAAACTGGCTGGCAGGCTTGCGCCCTTAGGCATGACCACTTCGAATGCTGAAAGGTCGGGGCGATTTTTCTCTGCCGTTTCACGATCTTCTAGAAAATGACGGCGTTCGCCAAGCAGATTGGCTTTTGCCTTCGCCGCCACTTTGGCCAGTGCCGCATTTGGCGATTGGGTCAGCTGGTCTAGCGCCTTTGTACCATAAGTTCCTGCATCATAGCGCAGGAACCACCAATCAAACGTCTCAGGCTTTACCAGGCCCGAAGTGAGGCGCTTGACCTGATTATCGACGCTCAAACGGGCAGGTGAGGCGAGTGGGGTTAGGATCGCGACGAAGACAACGCATTTGAACACGGCCAAACCGATATTGAGGGGCTTAAGAAGCTCCATCCATGGCCCACGCCAGAAAACGGCGGTGCTGTAACCCAAGCCATAGGCCAAAGCGATCACCACCACCATGCCCGCCAACGTGCGATCAATTGTGAGGCCATATTGGTTGATCCGCAGGCCCAAGCTCCAAGCAGCTAAAGTGGCGAAAACCAACAAAAGGAGTGCGGCCAGCCGCACGCACCATTTCAAAACCACTTGGACTTTGCGGTCTGTCTCGCCTTGCTGAAAGGCCGCATTGATCAACACAACAAAGCCAATACAGGCACTTAAAAGTGTCGCGGTTGCGGCCTTTGTATCCCACAAGGGCTGTAAGCCGCTAAAGGCGAGACTGACAGCAAAGATCGCCCCGATCAGGGTGATGACGGGTAAGAGCCACGCCAAGACGCCCAGGGCAAGGCCACGAACATTGGCCAAAAGCTTGGGTTGGATGTCGCCCAAATGAACCGCGCTTGCGAAAGCAAGGCCTGTGATGGGGCAAGCAAAATATTCATTCTTCAATAAGTCTTCGAGCCAATTAAAGCCGATAAAGCCCAAGAGGGCCGCACCCAAAAGCAAAATCCCCCAGAACAACAGCGTAAAGCCAATGGCCAGGATCAGTTGGACGCCACGTTTCCACGCCTCATCGAAATAGAATTCATAAGGCGCAAAGGGCTTACCGGCTTGATCGGCTGTCGACACCAATTCATTGGCAATGAAGGTAAGCGCCAAGAGGATCAGGATGGAGGGCAATTCGCCTGCGTTGCTGGCGCCTGAATAAATCCGCATATGCCAGAGTATGAAGCACAGCGCAGCCCCGGCCAGTGCGGCCCAGATAGCAAGACTCACCCGCCGCATCACGGCCGCCCCGGCCCAAAGGATAAAGGCCACCAATGTCAAAGTCTGCGCGATGACTTCCCGCCAATCCTGTTTCAAATAGGTTTCGGCGCTGCGGCTTACCTTATCGGCCACAAGGAAGGCTACGCTTAGCCCGAAGACAAGGCCGACACCAAGGCGCAAGAATAAAGCCAAGCGTTCAGGAAGCGGTTGGCTTTTGGCAATCATCCTTATCTCTCCATCAGGCGGGCATTTACCCTGTCTTGCCACGTTTCCAAATCCAGCGCACCCAATTAAGGTAGCCTCATGCGTGATGACACACCTCTTTGGCAGAGAATGGCCACGGCCGGGGCCATGATGATCCAAGGCACGCCGCAAGCTCGTGCTTTGGGCATGCGGGTTGTCTCCATCACCGAAGCCCGCGCTGTCGTTGAAGTGGATTGGCGTGAGGATTTGGTGGGGGACCCAGAGACCGGCGTCATCGCGTCAGGCGTGGTGACGACCCTCTTAGACAATACCTGCGGGGTTGCCGCCTTTGCGGCGCTGAGCGAGCCAATGTCGACGGCCACACTCGACCTGCGTATCGACTATATGCGGCCTGCCAAGAAGGGCGCGACCATTCGTGCGGAAGCCCATTGCTATCGCATGACCAAAACCGTGGCCTTTGTGCGCGCCTTTGCCTTTGATGGCGCAGATGAAACCGATCCGGTGGCCGCTGCCCAAGCGGCCTTTATGATGGGCACTTCGGGTCGTATGGGAAAGAACCGGAGGCCACCGAAATGAGTGATGCACCCGCCACCCCCACGCGTGTGAATTTAAGCGAGCTCAGCACCATGTTTCAGGCCGTGCCCTATGCCAAATTCTTGGGGGTGCAATTGGAACTCAAAGGGGATGAGCTCACGGCTATTTTGCCCTTCAAGGATGATTTGATCGGCAATCCTATGCTGCCCGCCTTACATGGCGGGGTTGTTGGGGCCTTGATGGAACTGACCGCCGTGGCGCAAATTTTCTTAGCACAAGGTGGCAAGAAAATCCCTAAAGTCATTGATATATCTATTGATTATCTCCGCTCTGGAAGGCCCATCGACACCTATGCGCGCGCCCATGTCACCAAGCTGGGTCGCCGGATCGCCAATGTGCGGGTTGAGGCTTGGCAATTTGACCGCGCCGATCCCATCGCGGCTTTGCACGGCCATTTCTTGCTGAAGAGTGATGAGGCTGAAGCGGAAACAAACTGACTTGAAACGGCTTCAGGCAGCACGCCGCTTGCCTTGAGGCCCCGTCGTGTGCGCCCAAACTCGACGGCTGTTCTTGCGCAAGTGGTCTAACGCCTAGCCAAACACCCGCGCGAAAATCGTGTCGACTTGGGCGAAATGGTGGCTGTCGTCGAACAGGCTTTTGATATGGTCAGGCGTCAAGAGGCTGGTAACCTGGCTGTCGGCCAGAAGCCGGTCGAGCAGGGCGGTGGCAGGCCGGGGGCTGGGAAGTGACCACACCGCCATCGCATTGGCCTGCACCATCTTATAGGCGTCCTCGCGGCTTGCCCCGGCTTGGGTCAGCGCTAAGAGCACGCGCTGTGAATTGTGCAACCCACCCAGCAGGTCGAGATTGGCCTGCATGCGTTCTGGATAAATCAGCAGCTTTTCAACCACCCCGGCCAGACGGTGCAGCGCAAAGTCGAGGTGGATGGTGGCGTCAGGGCCAATGCCGCGCTCAACGCTGGAATGGGAAATATCCCGCTCGTGCCACAACGCCACATTTTCAAGGGCAGGCATTGCGGCTGAACGGACGAGGCGGGCAAGGCCCGTCAAATTCTCAGTCAGAACGGGGTTGCGCTTATGCGGCATGGCCGAAGAGCCCTTTTGCCCGGGCGAGAAGAATTCTTCAGCCTCCAGCACTTCCGTGCGTTGCATGTGGCGGATTTCGGTTGCCAAACGCTCAATCGAGGAAGCCACAACCGCTAAGGCGCAGAAGAAAGCGGCATGGCGGTCGCGCGGGATGACTTGGGTGGAGACGGGCTCAATCGCGAGGCCCATTTTGGCGGCAACATGGGCTTCGACGCGTGGGTCGATTTGGGCAAAGGTGCCGACCGCACCTGAAATCGCACAAGTCGCGATTTCGGCCTTGGCCGCAATCAAGCGGGCTTTGGCGCGCTGAAACTCAGCATGGAAGCCAGCCAGCGTGACACCAAATGTGGTCGGCTCTGCATGGATGCCGTGGCTACGCCCAATGCGCACGCTGTGCTTATGCTCTTTTGCCCGCGTCTCAAGGGCGGCCAACACCCGGTCGACGCCTGCAATCAACAAGTCACTGGCACGGGCCAGTTGGACTGCAAGGCAGGTGTCGAGCACGTCAGAGCTTGTCATGCCTTGGTGGACGAAGCGGGCGTCAGGGCCCACAATCTCGGCCAAATGGGTCAAGAAGGCGATCACATCATGCTTGGTCTCGGCCTCAATCGCGTCAATCCGCGCGACATCAAAGACCGCATTTCCTGCCTTATCCCAAATGGTCTTGGCTGCTTCCCTCGGGATCACGCCCAACTCGGCTAGCGCATCGGCGGCATGGGCTTCAATCTCAAACCAGATCTTGAAACGGGTTTGAGCGTCCCAGATGGCGATCATTTCAGGTCGGGCATAGCGGGGGATCATAGGTAGCAGTCCATCGTGCAGGAAAAAGGGCCGCCGAGGCTACTCGGCGGCCCTGTTTCGAGGCTGTTGCCTCTCAGGTCAAGCGGCCTTTGCTTCTGCCGCCGTATCTGCAAGGTCCTTCACAATGGTTTTCCGGCCCATCCAGAAGAAGAAGATGACCAGAACGCCCACCGAGGACGTTGCCAAAAGCGACCAACGAATGCCTTCAGCTTGGGCTGCGGCACACATGGCATTGGCTGCAGTTGCTGCCCCCTTTGCGCAGAAGACAGCATAGTCCGCACCCGCCCCCAATGTGGCAAAATGCTGATTGGCAAACACGTCAGAGAAGAAGCCAATCGCGGTAGGGCCGGCACCCAGTCCGATCATATTGACGACAAACAGCATGATCGCCACCGCCGTTGCCCGCGTGCGCGGCTGAACCAGGCTTTGAACCGCAGCATAAACAGGTCCGTACCACAGCGAGTTCAGCAAGGTCGGGATCGCCAAGAAGATAATCGCCATCATCGCCGTCTCAGCAAACATGGCCATCCAGAAGAAAGGAATGCCAATAACAAACGCAATCAGCGGGACCGTCATATAGGCGCGGGTGTCTTTCTTGGCGGCCCGGTCGGCGAGCATGCCGCCGATCAAGGTGCCAACAACCCCTGAAACCAGGGTCATAACCGCCATGGCTGCCCCACGCTCTGCCAGGCCCATTTCATGCACGCGGGTCAAGAAGGATGGCAGGAAATAAGCATGGCCATAACCAAGGAAGGAAATCGTGGTCGCGGCAAATACGGCATACCAATAGGACTTTCGCTTCCGCAGTTCCTTTAATGCATCACCAAAACTAGGCGCGCTGCCTGCTTTCGGCTGGGCAACAAGTCCTAAATTACGCGGCTCTTTCAACGTAACCCACGCAATGATACCCAAGATAACGCCCGGCAGGCCCACCGCGAAGAAGGCTGCCCGCCAGCCAAACTGCTGCGCGATCAAGGCCCCAACGATAAAGCCTAGGGCAGACCCGATGGGAACACCCAATGAATAAAACGCCAACGCCGATGCCCGCTTTTCAGGTCCGACATAGTCAGAGATCAAGGAGTGGGCAGGGGGCGTGCAGCCTGCCTCCCCAACCCCGACACCAATTCGCGCCAACAATAATTGGGTGAAATTGTGGGCAGCCCCAGAAAGAGCGGTAAAACCACTCCAGACCACCACAGCGACCGAGATAATCCGGACACGGTTTCCCCGTTCGGCGTAACGCGCGATCGGTATTCCGAGGAAGGTATAGAAGAAAGCAAAGGCAAGGCCGCCTAAAAGGCCTAATTGGCTGTCGGTAAGGCCGAGATCCTTCTTGATCGGCTCTGCCAAAATTGCGACAATCTGGCGGTCGACAAAGTTAAGCGTGTAGATGATTAACAGCATCCACAGGGCATAGCGCACATAACTTTGGCTAAAGGCCGCAGGTGAGCCAGTCGTTCCAGAGGCGATAATCGTGTCTGAAGGTTTGTCCATCCGGTCGTTCCCCTTTTAGGCAGGTCTAACGCTTGCCTTTCTTATCGGCCTACCATCGGGCCGACTTGGAAAAAAGCAATGCCATGGCGCGATTTATTTGCATGGTCGAGGGTGGGCTTCATCAAGATGTTGTCACCTTGGCTGGCAAAAGGGCCCGTCCGCCAAGCCAGAATAGCACCGCACTCATCAAGCCAAGGTGGCACGCGATGATCAAGCTCCAGCGCAAGCCCTCTTGGCGCGCGACCACACAGGCGGCTTCGCCCGCCGTAGCGGCTGCTTTGCCGCAAGCCGTGGCAAAATCTCCTACGCCCAAGGCGCTGCCATCAAACATCAGATTGCGCAAAGCATCCGACAAAACGCCTGCAAACAAAGGCCCGACGCCAAGGCCTACCAAATTGACTACAAACAACGTGATGGCAACCGCCATCGCCCGCTGGTTTGGCGGCACAACTTTTTGGACGGTAGCAAAAGCAGGCCCATACCAAAGCGAGTTTAAAACTCCGGGGATCCAGATCAGCACTAAAGCCGTCTGCCAAGACGCTGACATATAGCCTGGCGTGAAGGTCACACTTGCAATCGCCATCCCGATGGCGGGAACATATAGGAAGGCGGCAGGGTTCTTGGCCCCATATTTGTCAGCGAAATAGCCACCGAGCCAGGTTCCGATCAATCCACCTACCCCTGAGGAAATCCCGAGCCAAATGCCCACTTCGCCCGCACTCATGCCATGAATCCGTTGGAAAAAGGCTGGCGTGAAGACGCCTTGGCCATAGCTGACAAAGGCCGCACTGGCGGAGGCGAGTGTGACAAACACATAGGCCCGCGATTTGAGCAGCGCCTTTAGCGTTGACCATACACTGCCTTCCCCTGTGGTCGCATGCGTTGGAAAGCCCAAGGTGCGGCGCGGTTCCTTTAACGTGTACCAAGCTACAAGGGCGAGGGCGACGCCGGGCAAGCCAGCGACCAAGAAAGCCGTACGCCAACCCCAAATATCAGCAATGACACCGCCGAGCACAGCCCCTAATAAACTGCCAGCTGGGACACCAAGGCCATAAAAGGCAATGGCGCGGGCGCGTCGGTCAGCTGGCACATAGTCGGAAATCAGGGAATGGGCTGCGGGCGTACACCCTGCTTCACCAATGCCAACGCCGATGCGGCCCAAAAGCATTTGCGTGAAGTTCTGGGCCAAGCCGCATAAAGCGGTAAAGCCGCTCCACACCGCTAAAGAAATCGAGATGATCTTCACCCGGTCGCTGCGGTCGGCCAAACGGGCAATGGGAATACCCAAGACCGTATAGAAGAACGCAAAGGCGAGGCCCGTCATAATGCCGATCTGCCAGTCATCCAGCACCAATTCGCGCCGGATTTCTTCAGCCAGAATGCCAACAATGCTGCGATCGAGAAAATTGAGGATATAGATGATCAACAACATCCAGAGGGCATAGCGGATATAGGCTGCACTCAATTGGGGAGGGGTGCTGACGGTCGCATCGGAATCTGCCTTTGGGCTCCACGCGCCCACGGCTTCGCGTTGATCTGACATGACATCTCCCCGTATTTCTTTTTGTGCTGGATTGATTCAAGCACTTTGATTTAGGGCTCAGCTTAACCAAACTTGCCCACTTGCAAACAACTGAAATGGGCAGAACACGGTTTTGTGTGTATTTCTGCTGTACTTGGATTTAAAATCCAATTTTTCGGTATGCGACGGAATTAAATTCTAAGAAATTTTACTTGACCAAGGCGCGGCGCATGTTTATGCCTTTCGTCGAAGTTTGAGGAAACTCCATCATGCGCAACGTCGCACGTGTACTCGTTAGAATGCCGCGGCTTGGTGAGGGATAGTCCTCTCACCAAATCGCGGCGTTGCAACACAAGGGGCTCACCAAGCCCCTTTTTTCATGCCCAGAAAACCGCCATAAGCACAAAAACTTGGAAGTCCGCCCGATGTACGACACAGAAATTGAGACCAGCACGATGACAAAGCCTGAACCGATTGAACTGACGGGTGCCGAAATTCTGGTGCGGGCCATGCAAGAGCAGGGCGTGGAAACGATTTTTGGCTATCCTGGCGGCGCGGTTCTGCCGATTTATGATGCGCTTTATCAGCAAGAGCAGATCCAGCATGTGCTGGTGCGCCATGAGCAAGGTGCCGGCCATGCCGCAGAAGGCTATGCCCGGTCGACGGGCAAGTGCGGGGTGGTGCTGGTAACCTCCGGGCCGGGTGCCACCAATGCGGTGACGGCTTTGGTCGATGCTTTGATGGATTCGATTCCCTTGGTGTGCATCACTGGCCAAGTGCCCTCGCATTTGATCGGCTCAGATGCATTTCAAGAATGCGATACCACCGGGATCACACGGTCTGCCACCAAGCACAATTATCTGGTCAAGGACGTCAATGATCTGGAGCGGATCGTGCATGAGGCTTTTCAAGTTGCCACCACAGGCCGGCCTGGCCCTGTGCTGATCGACATTCCCAAGGATGTCCAATTCAAAAAGGCGCTCTACCGCGGCAAGCCCAATGATTTGTCGCCCAATTATCGCCCGCCAACCAATCCAGACCTGATCGCGATTGAAAAAGCGGTTGAATTGATGGCCTCAGCCAAAAAGCCAATCTTCTACACCGGCGGTGGGGTGATCAATTCCGGGCCAGAAGCCTCCCGCCTATTGCGCCAATTGGCGGCGGCAACGGGCTTCCCGGTCACCTCAACCTTAATGGGTTTGGGCAGCTTTCCAGCCAGCGACCCCCAGTGGCTCGGGATGCTGGGCATGCACGGGGCTTATGAGGCCAATATGGCCATGCATGATTGCGATGTCATGATTTGTCTTGGCGCGCGCTTTGACGACCGCGTGACCGGGCGTCTAGATGCTTTCTCGCCGGGGTCGAAGAAAATCCATATCGATATTGATCCCTCCAGCATCAATAAGAATGTGCGGGTGGATATTGGCATTGTCGCCGATGCAGGCAAAGCAATTGCCGCCCTTTTGGCCCAGTGGCAGGCGCGCGTTGGCAAGCCAGCTCAGATTGCCGATTGGAATGCTCAGATTGACCGCTGGCGGGCACGCAAAGGCTTTGCCTATCGCCAAAGCGGCGAGGTGATCAAACCCCAATATGCGGTTGAGCGGCTCTATGAACTCACCAAAGACCGCAAGACCTTCATTACCACCGAAGTGGGCCAGCATCAGATGTGGGCCGCCCAATTCTATCGCTTTGAAGAGCCCAATCGCTGGATGACCTCAGGCGGGCTTGGCACCATGGGCTATGGTCTGCCTGCCGCGATTGGCGTGCAGATGGCCCATCCGGATGGGCTGGTGATTGATATTGCCGGGGAAGCCAGCATCCAAATGTGCATTCAGGAAATGAGCTGTGCGGTCCAATATGGCCTTCCAGTCAAGATTTTCGTGCTCAATAATGAATGGATGGGCATGGTGCGCCAATGGCAGCAATTGCTGCATGGAGAGCGCTATTCCCAAAGCTATTCCCATTCCTTGCCCGATTTTGTGAAGCTGGCCGAAGCCTATGGGGCCAAAGGCATACGCTGTGAGGATCCAGCCCAGCTTGATGCCGCGATCCAGGACATGATCGACTATGATGGCCCGGTGATCTTTGACTGCCGCGTCACCAAGGATGAAAATTGCTTCCCCATGATCCCATCGGGCGCGGCGCATAATGAAATGCTGCTGGGCGATGATGGCCAAGACCTCGGCACCGCCATTGATGAGAAGGGGCGGCAGTTGGTGTAGGGGGGGGCTAGCTGCCGTCACACAGGTTTGTCCAGACGCGCTTTGGTGCAGACCCTGCTGCACGCAAAGCGCGGGACGCGTGTGAAATCGTCCTCTTCCGGCCGTCAAGGCACGCTTCGCTCTCTGGCCTTGACTGCCGCAATCGGACTCAGACACCCGGCGATGTGGCCACCAGTTCAAGCGGGTCAAGGGTAGAAGCGAAGCGTCCCTTGATGCGATTGAACGGGTAAAAGAGAATTGAAACAAGGTTTTGCGTATCCAAAATGGTCACCAAAACCGTTCCCAAACGAACCGGCTCGACTTCAGAAGCTACCGCCCCATAATCTCATGGCGCGCCGCTTGGGCTGATAACGTGCAGCGGGTGAGTTTGCGGACAGACGCAGCGGTGTCGATGGCGGCTAGGTAGGCCTAGTTCCGCCCGAGTTTGGTGGATGCTAATCCACATGCAAAGCTGAGAATAAAGGTGTCAGCATGCGATAGCCGGGACTAAAATCTGCTGTCAGCACATCCAACTAGAATCAGAGGAGCAACCATTGATCTTGAAAAAGTTCCCGTTCTGGGTGGCTGCTCCGGTTGCAGGTTGGGCGATGCTGTTTCCCGCACAAACCCTGAATGTGCCACCACCACGTGCGCCGGTTCCAGTTCACGGTTCTGGCCGCGAAGGCTGGGACCCGAATGAGGGGGAGTTTGACGGGGATGGGGAGGCATGATGACCGACCCTGCCACGTTTGCCGCCACTTGGATCGCCGATTGGAATGCCCACGACATTGAAAAAATCCTCGCCCATTATGCGCAGGATGTCGTGTTTCATTCCCCCAAAGTCGCGCTTCGCACTAAGGGCGAAAAGACGTTCTTCACCAGTCGGGAAGAATTGCGCCCCTATTTTAGTTTTGCCTTTCAAATCCGGCCGCATCTGCGCTTTACCCTACTCAACATCTGCCAAGATCGGCAGGGCTTAGCTTTGATCTACCAAGATGAAACAGGGGCGACAGCCACCGAACTGATGGATTTGAACGAACAAGGGCAAGTGGCGTTTGCACGTGTCCTCTATGATCGCTAAAGCAATCTGAACTCAGCCAGTCGAGACCCATTCATGACCCAGCCCGGTTCAGCTTATTTCATTCCTGAAGGCGAAAGCCCCATCATCCGCACCACTTTGGCGGTCATCGTCACCAACGAACCGGGGGTCCTTGCCCGCGTGGTCGGGCTGTTTTCGGCGCGCGGCTATAATATCGAAAGCTTGACGGTGGCCGAGACCGATCATGAGGCCCATACGTCGCGCATTACGATCGTCACTTCGGGAACGCCCAGCGTCTTGACCCAGATACGCGCCCAATTGGGCCGATTGGTGCCGGTTAAGCGCGTGATCGACTTTTATGGCGATAGCGATGCCGTCGCGCGCGAACTGGCCTTGATCAAAGTGGCTGGCACGGGCGATGTACGGGTAGAAGCCATGCGCTTGGCCGACGCCTTTAAGTGCCGGATCATGGATGCAGGTTTGAACCATTTTACTTTTGAATTGACTGGCTCCTCAAAAAAGCTGGATGATTTCATCGATTTGATGCGCCCACTTGGCCTTGTTGAAGTCTCGCGCACGGGCGTTGCCACCATACGCCGGGGTCGGGATGTGATTTAGGGCCCGGCATCAAGGCGCTTTGGTTCGGGAATTGGCCTTGTTTTGGCCCAAAGTTCACGTTTGGATGGATAGATGAAAAGCTCTCTGAGATATCTCATCATGCTGGCGATTGCTGCGGCTTTGGGGCTAACCATTTTTCTGGTGGGCCAGCGCGAGCCTGAACAAAAGGCCCTATTTTTGGGCGTCGATGGCGACCCGCGCATGCGCTTGTGCGACAGCCCCGTGAATGGTGAATTGGCTGATCCGGCCATTTTGAAAGCCATGGGGATCGACACGCCCTTTGCCAAAGCGGCAGATGATAGGGCGGCTTATCGGATTTCGGTTTTGCGGCCTGCCAGCGGGGAAAGCATTTCCATCACCTTTCGGACGCCGGAAGATGTACCCGGGCGCTATGAGATGGTGCGGTGGGACGGCAAGGCAATCAGCCGCGCCAGCGGAACTTTGGATGTGACCGATGCGGCGAGCCTGGTTTATGCGTTTGAGGACGCCAGAATTTGGGGCGAGTTGAAACGTACCATCGAGACTTTGGCCCGCGCAGGCCAAGCCACCGCGGTGATCGAAGTGCGCGCGCCCAAGCGGGAACGCTGTGTCTCAACCCGCTATGATGATGAGCGGGTGCAGCCTCTCTTGGCCGTCTTCGCCAAAAGATTCGCCTTCCTGCCAGGTGCTTTGCCGGTTGAAGGCCTGATCGCTCCGCAAGCAGGCTTTGCGCCTAAGCCTGCGAACAAACCAAACTAGGGGAGGGGTATATGAGACGCTTGACTGGCGCCATAATCGGGTCCCTCATTCTTGCTTGCGCCGTCGGGCTGCCTGCCGCACAGGCGCAGACAAGCAAAAAGGCCACCAATCAAACCAAAGCAGCGGCAAAGCCAGCACCTGCGCCAAAGGCTGAATGGCGCGCGCCCGCTCCTGCCGCACCCGCTGCCGCCGCTGCTGCCCCAAGCCCAGAAAGCACCGCCCCCCTCTCGCCAGAGGAAGAAGCTCAGAACTTGGCAGCGGCTAAGGCGACACCTGATGCCGCCCTTGCCTCGCCCGAAGGCTTGCGGGCTGTCCAGGCTTTGCCAGCTGAAGCGGCTGAAGCGGCAAAGCCCGTCGATGAAAGCGAAGAATTGCTCACGATTGATCGCGCCTTTGCCGCCAATCTCGTCGCAAATGGGCCGCTCAAAGCCTATGAAGCCATGATGTCGGCTGAAGGCGTGTTACATGATGCATCTGGCTCGTCTCCAGCGGGGGCTGCGGGCGCACAGGCGCGCTTTGGGACATTTCCTGCCGATGTGACTCTCGAACGCAGCCCAGAGAGTGCGATGGCCGCCGGTGGCTCTGGTTCATCTTGGGGGCGCTATGTGATCCGGCGCGGGGATAATCAGCTCAGCCTTGGGCGTTATGTGACCGTATGGCGGCGCGAAGCGGGGGGGTGGTTGATTGTCACCGAGCTGGCCGCCGGTCGCGCTGGCCCACAAGCCGCGGCTGCGGCAGGGCCGCTACCGCGCAAGCCACCCAGCGTGGCACCTCGCCCACCGGCATCAGCGCCACGGAACTGAGGACTTAGCTGAGATCGAACCCCCATATGCTGATGGCTTCGATTGACCTCGACGCAAAAAAACGCTCTTAACCCGGGGCAAATTCAACTTGGCTTGCACTATTGTGCCGCTACAATTTCAATCTGGAGAGAAAAAATGCGCGTGTTCTATGACGCTGACTGTGACCTTGGCCTGATCAAGGACAAGATTGTCGCGGTGGTTGGCTATGGCAGCCAAGGCCACGCCCACGCGTTGAACATGAAGGATTCTGGCGTGAAGAACGTCTGGGTTGCTCTGAAGGCAGGTTCTGCCTCAGCGGCCAAGGCGGAAGCGGCTGGCCTGAAAGTTGTAACCGTCGCAGAAGCCGCCCAAAAGGCCGATGCCTTGATGATTGTGACTCCTGACGAGATCCAGCCAGAACTTTATGCAACTGAAATCGCGCCCTATATCAAGCCTGGTCAAACCCTCATGTTTGCGCACGGCTTTTCGGTGCATTTCGGTCTGATCCAGCCGCCCAAGGGCGTGGACGTGGTGATGGTGGCACCAAAAGGCCCCGGCCACACAGTGCGCAGTGAGTATCAGAAGGGTGGCGGCGTGCCATGCCTTGTGGCGGTGCAACATAATGAAAGCGGCAAAGCCCTTGATTTTGCTTTGGCCTATGCCTCGGCTGTCGGTGGTGGTCGTTCGGGCATTATCGAAACCAATTTCCGCGAAGAATGCGAGACCGATTTGTTCGGCGAACAGGCTGTTTTGTGCGGTGGCTTGGTCGAGTTGATCCGCGCGGGCTTCGAAACCTTGGTGGAAGCAGGTTATGCGCCTGAAATGGCCTATTTTGAGTGCTTGCACGAAGTGAAGCTGATCGTAGACCTGATCTATGAAGGCGGCATCGCCAATATGAATTATTCGATCTCCAACACGGCAGAATATGGTGAATATGTCACCGGGCCACGCATCATTACGGCTGAAACCAAGGCTGAAATGAAGCGCGTGCTGGAGCATATCCAAAATGGCGGCTTTGCCCGCGACTGGATGCTGGAAAACAAGGCTGGCGCGCCCTTCTTCAAAGCGACCCGCCGTCTGGGTGATGAGCATCAGATCGAAGCCGTCGGTGCCCGCCTGCGCGCCATGATGCCCTGGATCGGCAAGAATAAAATGGTCGACAAAGCAAAGAACTAACCGGTTTGCCGATCCAAGATTTTTAAAGAACACGCCGGTCGCGCCAGCGCGACCGGTGGGATCGGCAAGAATAAAATGGTCGACAAAGCAAAGAACTAACCGGTTTGCCGATCCAAGATTTTTAAAGAACACGCCGGTCGCGCCAGCGCGACCGGTGGGATCGGCAAGAATAAAATGGTCGACAAAGCAAAGAACTAACCGGTTTGCCGATCCAAGATTTTTAAAGAACACGCCGGTCGCGCCAGCGCGACCGGTGGGATCGGCAAGAATAAAATGGTCGACAAAGCAAAGAACTAACCGGTTTGCCGATCCAAGATTTTTAAAGAACACGCCGGTCGCGCCAGCGCGACCGGTGGGATCGGCAAGAATAAAATGGTCGACAAAGCAAAGAACTAACCGGTTTGCCGATCCAAGATTTTTAAAGAACACGCCGGTCGCGCCAGCGCGACCGGTGGGATCGGCAAGAACAAAATGGTCGATAAGGCGAAAAACTAACGGCCTGCAGGCCGGGGGCTTGCCCCCTCCGCCGTAAAAGGGGGAGGCGAAGCCCTTTTGATAGGTTCCTCCGCCTCAGGCGCTAGCCTTAAAAAATCGAATAGCCCCCGTCGATCACCAACGTATCGCCCGAATGATAGGCGGAAGCTTGGCTGGCGAGATAGACGGCGATACCACCGAAATCGTCTGGTGTGCCCCAGCGGCGCGCGGGCACGCGAGGGATGACTTTTTCGGCAAAGGCGGGGGAGTTTTGTGCCATCTCGGTCATGTCGGTGGCAATCCAACCGGGCAGGATCGCATTGGCCCGCACACCATAGCGCGCATGCTCAACCGCGATGGACTTGATCATGGAGATAACCCCGCCCTTGGTGGCCGCATAAGCTTCGTTGCGTGCGGCCCCTTCAATCGCGGCAAGAGACGCAACGCCAACCAGCGACCCACCTGGGTCGCCTGCTTTAGCCCGCTCGACCATATGGCGGCACGCCTCACGCAAGGTGAAGAAAACGCCGTCGAGATTGACCGCTAAGGTTTTGCGATAGGTCTCGGTGCTCATATCCAAAAAGCTTGGCGCGCCATAGCCAACGCCAGCATTGGCAAAGACCGTGTCGATGCGGCCCATTTGAGCGACCGTGTCGGCCATAGCGGCGACCACTTGATCTTCGTGGGCGACATCAACCTCCCACGCCCTGGCCTTGACACCATGGGCTGCGAGTTTTTGGACAGCTTCTTGATTGGCAGCAGCTTTACGTCCCCAAATGGCGACATCGGCCCCGCAGGCAGCCAGCGCCTCTGCCATACCAAGGCCAATACCGCGATTGCCGCCTGTAACCAATGCGACATGTCCAGCTAAATTAAAGGGTTGATAGGCCATGGTGTTTCCCTGAGTCTTTGTGTGTGGATATTCCGCCCACACTAGCAAGCGCCCATCAGGGCGCAAGTGTTGAATGGTTTGTGCTTAAAGCGCGGACTCGCTATGAAATACTTCCATGTCCTATTCAGATTCGTCGCCAAATTCTGTCGTTCGCGTGACCCGTGATGGGTCTGCTAAGATCAGTATTGTCGTTCCCTGCTACAATGAGGAGGCCGTCATTGGTCTGTCTCACGCACAGTTGAAAGCCGTGCTGGAGTCTTTGTGGGCTGCCGAGCGCCTCGACTATGAAATCATCTATGTCGATGATGGCAGCCGCGACCAAACAGCCGTTAAGCTAAACGAACTGGCAGCAGGTGATCCGCATGTACGTGTGGTGATGCTGTCACGTAATTTCGGCCATCAGCCCGCAGTAACAGCCGGTTTGGATCAAGCCAACGGTGATTGCGTGGTGATTATTGACGCCGACCTGCAAGACCCGCCTGAATTGATAGCCGATATGGTGAAGCTATGGCGCGAGGGCTATGATGTGGTCTATGGCCAGCGCACGGACCGCGAGGGCGAGAGCGCCTTTAAGCTCGCCACAGCGCGCGTCTTTTATCGCGGCCTGAATTCCTTATCCGACGTTGATATTCCCCTCGACGTCGGCGACTTCCGTTTGATCGATCGGCAAGTGGTGGACGCCATTGGCTCCATGAAGGAACGCGATCGTTTTCTGCGTGGCATGATTAGTTGGGTTGGCTTTCGCCAGACCGCGCTTCCTTATCGTCGGGCGGCCCGTGCGGCGGGTGAAAGCAAATATCCCTTACGCAAAATGGTCTTGTTTGCCCTAGACGGCATGCTGTCCTTCTCGCTGGCGCCGTTGCGCTTTGTTATCACGCTGGGCTTGTCCATCTTCGTTCTGTCAAATGTTGGCATTGTCTACGCTATCTTGAACCGCCTCCTGACCGATCAATGGGTGAGCGGTTGGACCCTTTTGTTTATCGCCGTCATGTTTATGGGCGGGATGCAATTGATGGTTTTGGGCATGATCGGGGAATATGTCGGCCGCATTTATATGGCCTCCAAAGAAAGGCCGCTTTATCTGGTCAAGCGCTTCATTGGCTTCCATGACCGGGGCTGATCTGAGAGCCAAGGCCATATTGGGTTTGCGCTATGTCGTCGCCGGGGGCTTGACCTCGCTTGTCTATATCATCGTCTATAATCTGATGGTCTATCTCGGCCTTGTGCGTTTCTTTGCCTCCAATTTGGCCTATGGCGCGGCGCTTTTGTTTCAATATTCAGCGCATGGGAAATTCACATTTGGCCATCGAGAGACAAAACCCGGAACCCTATGGCGCTATCTCTTTGCGGTCGGGGTTGGCTTTTTGATCGCAGCCCTCATCAGCCAAGCCAATACCAAGCTCTATGATCTGCCCGACCTTGTGGTTTCGGCCATTGTGATGGTGATTGTGGCGTGCACCAATTTCCTGTTCTTCAACTTCTGGGTCTATGCAGACCATACAGCCAAGCCGGTACAAGGTGACCATGACAAAAGTTGAGCGTGTTTCCACCCTGTATGTCGTCGGTGGGTTAGCATGTGTCGTTTTGGGCCTTGCTTTGTCTTTGGTTGTTTTGCCAGGCCCCGACCTATTATGGCGCCTCTATATTGCAGACGGTTTATTAGACGGCAAAGTGCTTTACCGCGACTTGCTGGAGGTCAATCCGCCGCTTTGGTTCTGGGCGGCTTTACCCGCGGCTTGGGTGGCGCAACATACGCCGATCTTAGCCTATCACGCGCTGATGGGTCTCAATTTGATGGTGATCTTTACGGCCACCGCCCTTTTGTATCATGTGGCCAAAAAGACGCTTGGAAGTGCGGCTGCGGCCTCGACCGCTTTTGGGTTTCTTCTGGCCATGTGTTTGGTCAGCGTCGGCGATTTTGGCCAGCGTGAACAATCCTTGATGATGGCCTGTAGTCTGTGGATTGCCTTGCTGTGTGCCCGGCTTGAAGGCCAAAAAGTTGCCTTGCCACTTGCCATTTTGGTTGGGCTTTTGAGTGCTTATGGCTTTGCGCTGAAACATTATTTCGTGCTCTTGCCGCTTGTATTGGAAGCTTGGCTCCTCTGGCGGCAAAAACGGGCTTGGCGGCCATTTCGCCCGGAAAATCTAACACTGGCCGTTTGTGCCATCGCCTATGCCGCGGCCACTTTGACATTTACGCCCGACTTTCTGGGGCGCATGTTGGATTTGATACAAACCGCCTATTATGCCTTTGGCCCATGGAATGCCTTCTCGTCCTACGAGCGCAAAGTTCGCCTGGCGATGCAGGGTTTATTTGTCTTTGTCCCCATGGCCATCATGCTGTTGACCAAGGAACGGCGCGACTTTTGTATCGCTTTGGCGATTGCAATCGTTGTCTGTTTGGCAATCGTCATGCTCCAGCAGAAAGGATGGCGCTATCATTTCATCGCAGCCCACGGCCTGTCGGTGATGCTGTCCATCATGGTTGTCCATAAGGCTTTCTTCAATCCAGACGGTGGCACCCGGATTGCCTTACCCCTTGTTGCCACGCTGACCCTGATTTGGACGGTGGTTGCCATGCCAGCGATTGGCAATGTTCAAACCCGCGGCCAAATTGTCGAGCCGCTCTTGAAGTCAATCGTTGCCAAAGAGCCCAAAGAGAACCGGATATTCATTCTCTCGATTGGGCCGGACTATGCTTTTCATCCATTGGCAGATGCGGGTCGGTCTTACTGGTCTCGTTATTATTCGATGTGGATGGTGCCTGGGCTTCTAACCCCAAACAATAATCCCAAACTCGAAGCGATCCGCAAAGTCGAGAAGGACCGGGTACGGGCAGAATTTATCGAAGATGTTCAGTGCAGCCGGCCCGACTTGATCATTGGGGAAGTCGGTTATGTCAGAACGCCAAACGCCATTCGGCTTGATTCAATCGCCTATCTGACCGAAGATCCAGCCTTCAAGGCTTGGCTTGGCAATCATTATTTGGTCGAGCCCAATATTGGCCCATACCCCATCCGGCGACTTAACCGGAACGTTCCTCTACCAGCGCCTTGTAAGCGCGCCGCCCCTACGCCTTAACTATCACGACCAGCGAGACGCCGAGGGGGAGGGGGAGGCGTCCGATCAGATGGCGTTCAAACGCGAATATAGCTTCCAAGAGCTTGTTCAGCCAAGCCGATGGCATGCCAGTATCGACTTCCTTGCTGCCCGTCAGATTTTTCATCCAGCGGACACCGGCAATCAGGGGCAAAAGCAGGGTGTTGAAATAGCTCATCATCTCAATCTTGAGGCCAGCTGCTTCAATCGCCTGGCGCAGGGTCTGGGCGGTATAGCGACGCTTATGGTGATGTTCCTCATCGTGCGGGCTCCAGAGCGAGGGCATGGCCGGAACCGTCAATAAGAAACGTGCATCTGGCTTAAGCTTTTGGGCGACGGCCTTCAGCGCGCCCACATCATCATCCACATGCTCCAACACATCGAGCATAACGGCGAGGTCGAGGCTTTTTTCCGCGAGGGGTAGGCCATCTGGCAACCGGCCTTCCAAGACGGTGGCATCGGCCCGGGTGGCGGCATAGGCGCGCGCATCGGCATCAGGCTCCACTGCCGTCAAGGTTCCAAAGCGGGCGAGCACCGGCAAATTGGAACCTGTGCCACAGCCAATTTCTGCGATGGTTAGATTGGGGCGCTTGGCAATATGTTGGGTGATCATTTCTGCCACGATGCGCCGGCGGGCGCGGTACCACCAGTGATTTTCGTCAATGGCTGCCATTTCTGTATAGGCGGAACGTTCCATGCACTCAGGCTCCCTGCCATCCAAATCAAGGATGGACTTAACCGCGCTCCCTTAGCAAAGGGCTGGATGACAGTGGATTAACAAGTCAGCTTTAGCTGCAATTTTATGCATTTGCTGCGGTCAGATGAGAAATTTGCTTACTTTAACGGCTATTTTCGCAAAGTTGCGCAGTAAATTGTGTTCTAGCTTGGCTTTGAACCTGCTAAAGCGCGCTCTTCCATCCCACAGTTGCATCCCGGTCAAACAAGTCTCGCATGACACTTACCACTTCCCTTTTGTCTGGCGCACGCACGGGCAGTGCGACCAACACGACCGCGACCACGCTTTTTGGCTTGGCGTTGGCTGGTATTTTGGTTGTGGGCTTGTGGTCGATGCTACAGCTGACGCCTACAGGCGATATCGTCTGGCGGCTCTATGTGGCCGAGCAAATGGCGCATGGCAAAGTCATTTATCAAGATGTGATTGAGACCAACCCACCTTTATGGTTTTGGGCAGCTTTGCCTTGGTATTATGTGGGCACACTTCTCGGCGTCGCCCCCTATCACGTCCTGGTGGTTGGGGTGACGGGGCTGGCTATGTCGGCGATTTGGGCCTTAAATCGCTTGACGCGGGAGTTGGTTCCGACAGGTCAGCGTCAGGTCTTATTGCTGGCTTTTGCACTGTCCTATCTGATTTTGCCCTTGGGCGAGACGGGGCAGCGTGAACATGCCTTCTTTGTCGCCTCGGTATTGTGGACGGCCCTTGCGGTGGCCCGCATGGAAGGCAAGCCGATCTCTTCGGCAGCCCTTCTGATCACCTTGGGTTTTTCCGCTTATGGCTTTGCGCTGAAACATGTGTTTGTCCTGGTGCCTTTGCTGATCGAGGGCTGCATGATGGCGCGCTTGCGCCGTGCCTACCGGCCAATCCGCTTTGAGACCTTAGGGCTAGCAGCCGCTGCGGTGCTTTATACCATGGCGCTCGTCCTGTTTGCGCAGGACTTTTTCTCCCGCATTGTACCAATGGTGATGGTGGCCTATTCCAATTTTGGCCCTGTCATGCAGCTCGCCCCAAGCCGCCGCTTGAGCTTTATCTTGGGCACGACGAGCTTTGCTATCATCCCCTTTATCATGGCGCTTTTGGCTTGGGATAAGCGGTCGCTCACATTAGGCCTTCTGGTTACCCTTACAGCCATGTTGCTGGCCATATGGCTGCAGATGAAGGGTTGGCGCTACCACATGCTGGCCGCTCAAGGACTGTCCTTGATGTTGGTGGTCAGTATTGGAGCCAAAATGGTGGCAGAGCGTCGCTGGGTTGTTGCGACCCTCGCCGCTCTGGGCCTCGCCCTTCTGTCGCATCAGGCCATTTATAAGCCGATCAACCGTGTCTTGCTTACCAAGGGACAGCCTGTCTTCCCAACCTTACGCAAGTTTGTGAATAATGAGCCGAAAGAGAGCCGGATTGCCATTCTGTCTATTTCGCCGGAACACGCCTTTTACATCGTCCGTATCCTCGATCGCCCGATTATCTCGCGTCATTATGGCATGTGGATGCTGGTTGGCTTGGAAGTGCCCCAGGCAGATCCCAAGAAAGAGGCGTTCCGCAAGATGGAGCTGGACCGCGTGCGGCGTGAATATATCGCTGACCTAACCTGTCGGCCGCCCGATGTCGTGGTGGAAGAATATGGCCGCGTCTTTGCCAATCGCTTGGTTAGTTTCAATACCTTGTCCTATTTGCGCGAGGATCCAGATTTTGATGCCTGGTTTGCCAAGCATTATCGCTTTGATAAGCCCCTTGGCTATCGTCAGTTCGCGTGGCGCTTAAAGGGTGAGCGACCGAAAGATCAAGCCTGCGAGCACAATCCTTAGGCCGAAGGCAAGGCGGTAAGCCACAGGCGGTGGCCTGCGTGAATGATGCGGATTGTCTCGTCCCACAAGCCAAAGGTGTCTAAGGTCTCAAGGGCGACAAAGCGCGCTTCACTGGCATCATCGCCCGCCCGAACCGTGCCAGAGCGATAGCGTGCCACATAGTCGATCAGCACATAATGGCGCGTGACATCGCCCGTGGAGCGGCTGGTGAAAATTCCATCCACCACATCAATCAATCCCAGAATTTCGGCGGTCACGCCTGTTTCTTCCGCCAGTTCGCGTATCGCCGCATCCATCGCCTTTTCCCCCCACTCCAGTTTGCCACCGGGCATAGACCATTCGCCTTGTCGTGGAGGATTGCCGCGGCGGATCAACAGGACATGGCCAAGCTCATTAAAGCAGACAATGCCAACCGCAGGCACGGGAACAGGTTTGGCTTCCAGGGTCATGGCTTTGTGCTAGCATGGAAGCTATGTGTGGACGATATGCTGTGACATTACCGCCTGATGCGATGGCAACCCTCTTCGGGTCTGCTGATCGGCCCAATTTTGCCCCGCGCTGGAATGTGGCCCCAACCCAAATGGCCCCGATGGTGGCAATCGGGCAGGCCGGCGATACACGTATCTTGCAAGCACGCTGGGGCTTACGCCCGGCTTGGATGGCCAAAGACCCACCGACGGGACCCCTGTTTAATGCGCGGGGCGAGACCGTGGCCGACAAGCCCGCCTTCCGCACTGCCTTTGCCCGCAAGCGCTGCCTGATCCCCGCTGATGGCTTTTATGAGTGGAAGCGCGACGGCAAGCAGCGCACACCTTTTTTCATCGCCCGGTCAGATGGTCAGCCCGTGGCTTTTGCTGGCTTGTGGGAGGCTGCCAAGGACGAAGAGGGCGGTCTATTGCTGTCGATGAGCATTGTCACCACCGCTGCCCGTGAGAGCTTTAAAGAGCTGCATGACCGGTTCCCGGTGGTGATAGAGCCCGACCATTGGCGCATGTGGTTGACGGCCAGCACCCCGCCAGAGGTTTTAAAGCAGATGCTGGTCCCGCCCGCTGACGGTGTGATGGTCCCGCGCCAAGTCAGCGACCGCGTCAATAAGGTCAGCCATGATGATGCAGCGTGCCTAGAGCCAGTTGCCTGAAACTTTGGTAGGCTGGGTGGTATTTTGAGGAAGACAAGCTTGCACAAATGGCGTTAGACTTTAACCTAGACGTTTGGAATCGGACCGGATTTTCCAGCCCATCCAACCCTGCGTGCGATATTCGAAAAGCGAGGGAATTGAGATGCGTGGTGAGGCACAACCCCAGTCCGGTCCATCTGATGCGGGTAACCGCCCGAAGATTTCCAAGGAGGTCTGGTTTTTACTGTTTGTGGTTGGCACCGCCTTCATGGCGAGTCGCTATGATTTCCAGCTTTCCACGCTGGCCTTGCCGCAATTCCAGCAGGCTTTTGGCTATGACGACCAGACTTCGATCCTGATCGGTACCCTTGCCAAAGTCGGTGCAATCCCAGCTGTGATGCTGACCTTGATGGCAGACCGGATTGGCCGCAAGCCGCTTTTCCTGATGGCGATCTTGGGCTTTTCAGCTTCCGCGCTGTTGACCGCCGCCGCGCTCAACCCTGTGATGTTGGCGGGTGGGCTTTTTTTTACCCGCCTGTTCACGATGGTCGATGAATTGTTGGCGGTTGTGCTGTTGGCAGAAGCCGCCCCTCCCCAAGCTCGGGCTTGGATGTTGGGCCTCTTGTCCCTGCTGGGTGCCTCTGGCGACGGGGTGGCATTGGCGGTCTATGGCAGTTTTGCCGACCAGTCCGATGCCTGGCGCTTTATGTATGCGGCTGGGGCGGTTCCTGCGCTTTTGTCCATCATTTGGCGTTTGGCACTTCCAGAAAGCGCTGCTTTCCTTGCCGCAAATCAAGCAAAACAAGCCAATCAATTCGAGCTGATCCGCATATATCGACGACCGGTGCTGTTGATTGGGATCGCCTATTTCCTATTCTGGCTGCCGATCTCGCCCGCTTTGTCCTATAATTCGCAATATCTACAATCGGTCGCCAAGTGGGAGCCGAGCCAAGTGGCGCTTGTCTCCTTTGCCGCAGGCATGATTGGTCTTGTTGGAACCTTTTTGGGCGGGCGACTGGCAGACCGATTTGGGCGCAAGCCGGTTGCCATGATTGCGACCCTGATCTGCGTGCTGGGTCTCTCCGGCGTCTATCTCAACAGCACATTTGGCTTTGTCGGTGGGGCGCTCAGCATTGGGTACATGGCGTGGTTTGCTGCCTCGGTAGCGCTGCGGGCAACCATGACAGAGCTTATCCCCACCAAGGCGCGGGCAACCGTTGCTGGCACATCCGAGATTGGCGCCTCAAGCGGTGCGATTTTGGGCGGCAGTTTGGTTGCTTTCCTGATCCCGGTATTGGGCGGCTTGGGCCATGCCTTAATCGCCATCATGCCCATGGTGGTTCTGGCCTTAATCGCAATTATCTGTTTGCCTGAAACCAAAGGTCGCGTGCTTGGTGAAGGCGAAGAGGCCGAAGACACCAAAGCTTAGCGGTCAAGAAAGTCCTTGGCTAAATCGACCGTGCTGTGGTGACCCACCGCCGTGCCGCAGGACTTAGACCAAGCTTGCCAAGCCGCCCGGCCCTGATCGCGCAGGCCAGTCAGAAAATCCCAGTCGGTGTTGAATTTGCTGGCAGCTCCAAGACCTTTCAACGCATCATCAGCCTTGATCGCATGGACCTTCACCGCCCGATAGCGGTCCTTCAATTTGCTGCCCATCTCCTCATCTTCCAGCAGACGCTGGACAAAGGCGATGGCGCGCAATTCGGCAATCAGGCTGGCATTGAAGGTGATCTCGTTCAGCCGGTCCATAATGGCCGCGCTGGTCTTGGGCACGGTGTCGAGGGTTTGGGGGTTGAGGGCGCATAACAGCACATCATCGGGCAGCCCCGCCTCGTAAAAGAGCGGCCACAGCGCCGGATTGGCCATATAGCCGCCATCCCAATAGGCTTCCCCATCGACTTCAACCGCTTGGAACAAATAGGGCAAGCAAGCTGAAGCTAAGGCCACATCGGCGCTAACCTCGTGGGTTCGAAACACTTTTGCCCGCCCACTCTTCACATTGGTGGCAGCGATGAAGAGCTTAAGGGGCGGGTCTTTCACCAGGCTTTCAAAGTCCACCACATCCTGAAGAGTGTCGCGTAATGGGTTGAAATTCCAGGGATTAAACTCGTAGGGGCTGGCGACGCTGGTCAAGGCATCAAACCATTGAAAGCTTGCCGCCTTAAAGAGGCCAAATGGGTCAAAAGCTTTGCGAATGGCATTCAGGCTGACTGGGCTAAAGGGCCCACGCGCAGTGCTGATTTTCTCCCAAAATCGGTTAAGTGCCTCACGCGCACCCAGATTGCCGCCTGTGCGTAGCCCATCGGCGCAGACGACAGCATTCATCGCCCCCGCACTGGTGGCTGTGATGGCGGCAATATCAAACCGGCCTTCTTCCAACAGGCCATCCAAAATCCCCCACGCAAAGGCCCCGTGCGAGCCGCCACCTTGGAGCGCAATATTGAGAGAAGGTTTGCTCATCAAAGCGAGCCCACTTTGCCGGGAGGTTGCGGCCGCGAAAACACCCACATGTCGGGCTGAGAGCTTGTCTCGTCATAGCGATAGCCATCCCGATCAAAGGCCTTGATGCCTTCAGGGTCGATGATCCGATTTTCGATACAGAAGCGGGCCATCGCGCCACGTGCGCGCTTGGCATAAAAGCTCAAAACGCGGGCCTCGCCATCCTTTATCTCTTTAAAATGCGCGGTAATGACGCGCGCCTTCAAAGCCTTTTTCGAGACGGCGCTGAAATATTCGGTGGAAGCGAGGTTCAAGACCGTAGGCGTGGGTTGGCCCGCTAAATCGGCATTGATGGCCTTGGACAGACGGTCACCCCAGAAATCATAGAGGCTTTCCCCACGTTTGGTTTTCAGCCGCGTGCCCATCTCTAGCCGATAGGGCGCGATCACATCGAGCGGGCGCAAGAGGCCATAGAGGCCAGATAGAATACGCACATGATCCTGCGCCCAATGAAGGTCTTCCGCACTTAAATCGCGTGCCTGCAAGCCTTGATAGACGTCCCCATTAAAGGCGAGGGCTGCCTGCAACACCTCCGGTCCCTCCAGTGCCGGGTCAAAAGCTTGAAAGCGCTGATAATTCAGCTCCGCCAAATTGTCCGACAAATGCATCAGCTTCGCGATCTCTGAACGCTTCAGCTTGGCCGTTACTTTGGCAAGGGCGGCAATATCGGCTTCAAGACGCGGCTTGGTAGCCGGAAGCTCTAGCTCGACCGGCGCATAATTTAGGTTTTTAGCAGGGGAGAGAAGAATCAGCATCACTTTAAAATAGGGATGCTTGGGCGAGGGGGCAATGCATGATGCTTGCCCCCTGCAGGGTGCGGATTGGCCTATAGGCCGCTTAGAAAGCGCGCTTACCCGTGATGGTTTCACCAAACATCTTGAAGTCGCCCATCAGGCTCCAAGCGGGATAGGTAAAGGTGGCGGGCTTATTCTTTTCAAAGAAGAAATGGCCAACCCAAGCAAAGCCATAGCCGACAATGGGGGCTGCGACCAAATATTCAAACCCGCCGACGACGCCCCACAGGACGACATTGAGCAAACACAGACAAACCAGGCCCGTGCCCACAATATGAAGGCGGCGGCTGATCACATTTTGGTGCTCAGACAGATAAAAGGGGTAAAACTCCTCAAAGCTCGCAAAGCGGGCAGGGGTGGAGTTTGGTGCTTCGGTCGAAGTGGTGGTGGCGTGTTCGTCGGTCATGCTGTGCATGTGTGGTGGCCCGCCCAGAAGCGCAAGGGCCCACTCGGCTATTTGGGGAAAAATTTTTATTGGGATCTGCCCCTAAACCTTCTGCCGCACCACACGCACCGCACAGCCCAGTGCCGCCTCAATCGGGACAAGAGCCTCGGGGGCGAGTTTGCCGACACCGGCATTGGCGGCAACCAAGGTGAAGCGGCCAAAGGCGGCAGCGGGCTGATAGATCAGCGCGTTCAGATTGGTTTGCCCGCCGCAACAGGCTGCCACTACGGCCAAATCCTCAAACTCGGCCTCCGCCGCCTGATCCATTGCGCCTTCCCACCAAGCTTGCGCATCCTTCCTGCAGAGCGGGCAGGTGATGGCCTCAAAGGCCTCGCCTGCATCTATGAAGCGCACATCGTCAAACATGTCATAGGTGACTTCCTGCGCGCGCGGCAGCAGGGCCTCGAGCGCGTCGGCCCCTGCTTCGGCTTGCGCCTCGCTGGGCACATAGGTGGGATCGGTCGGGATGAGGATCAGAAAGTCCAGCGATTTCATCTAGCTGGCCATCGCCGCTTTCACGGCGTCTAAACCAGCTGCGGCGGTATCCGCCGTCGGCGCACCCCCTTGGGCAAAGTCAGGCTTGCCGCCACCGCCTTGCCCGCCCATCGCCGCCACGGCCACTTTGACGAGATCAACCGCGCTGACGCTGGCGACCGTGCTGGCCACAGCGATCGCGGCTTTGCCGTCGGCTGCAGCAACATAGGCCACAACCCCAGTGCCCAGCTTTTGGATTGCCTCGTTGACCATGGGGCGCAAGTCCTTTGCCCCGATCCCATCGAGAATGCGGGCGTCGAGCTTGATGCCCTTGATCTCTTCAATCGCCGCTGCGGCACCACCGCCGCCACCGAGAGCCAGTTTTTGCTTAGCGTCGGTCAGTTCTTTTTCCAGCCGCTTACGCTCTGCAATCATGGCTTCGATCCGCGCGGGCAGGTCGGGCAATTGGGCTTTCAAGGGTTCTGCCGCGGCACGCGCAATGGCGGCTTCGGCTTTCAGGTGATCCAGCGCAGCTTGGCCCGTGGCGGCTTCAATCCGGCGCACGCCTGCAGCCACGGCGCCTTCTGAGACGATCACAAAGCTTCCAATATCGCCCGTGCGGCTGACGTGGGTGCCGCCGCACAATTCGACCGAATAGGACTTGGGCGCGTGATCGAGTTTGCGACCCATGGCCAGCACGCGCACTTCATCGCCATATTTTTCGCCAAACAGCGCCATCGCGCCTTCGGCAATGGCTTCATCTGGCGTCATCAAACGCGTGGAGGCTTCGGTATTTTGCCGCACGACCGCATTGACCTCAGCCTCAATGGCATCAATTTCTGCCCGCGACAGGCCAGCGCCATGGGCAAAGTCAAAGCGCAAGCGGTCTGCTTCCACCAGCGAGCCCTTCTGCGTCACATGCGGGCCCAAGACGTTTTGCAGCGCCGCATGCATTAAGTGTGTGGCGCTGTGGTTGGCGCGGATGGCATTGCGGCGGGCGGTATCGATGGACAAGAGCGCCGCATCGCCCACTTTGATCGCGCCATCTACCAATTTGCCTTTATGGCCATGGATGGCCCCGGCACGCTTCAAAGTATCTTCGACTTCGAAAACGGCACCATTATCAAAGCGGATCACACCGTGATCCCCAGCTTGACCACCACTTTCGGCATAGAAGGGGGTTTGGTTGAAGACGAGCTCGCCGCTGTCACCTTTAGCCAGCGCATCAACTTTAGCACCGCCCACAATGATAGCGGCCAACTGGCCACTGGCTTCGCTTTGGCTATAGCCCAAGAATTCGCTGCCGCCTTGTTCATCCTTCAAGGTCAACCAAATGGCATCAGTCCCCGCTTCGCCACTGCCAGCCCAAGCGGCCCGTGCCAAAGCCTTTTGCTCGTCCATAGCGGCATGAAAGCCTGCCATATCGACGCCGATCCCGCGTGCACGCAGCACGTCTTGGGTCAGGTCCACCGGGAAGCCATAGGTGTCGTAGAGCTGGAAGGCTGCCTTGCCTGGCAATTCTTGGCCTTTGGATAGCCCCGCACTTTCTTCCTCCAGCAAGGACAGACCGCGACCCAAAGTACGGCGGAAGCGCACTTCTTCCTGCTCTAGGGTTGAGGTGATGAAAGCTTCTGCGCGGCGCAGTTCTGAATAAGCGCCACCCATTTCTTGGATCAGAACTGGGGCCAAGCGGTGCAGCAATGGCTCACTCGCACCCAGCATATGCGCATGGCGCATGGCACGGCGCATGATGCGGCGCAGCACATAGCCGCGTCCTTCATTCGAAGGCGTAACCCCATCGGCGATCAGGAAGCTGGAGGCGCGAATATGGTCGGCAATCACCCGGTGGCTGGCGCGTTTATCGCCTTCTGCCTTCACCCCGGTCAGGTTTTCAGATGCGGCAATCAAGGTCTTGAACAGGTCGATGTCATAATTGTCGTGTACGCCCTGTAGGACGGCCGACACCCGCTCTAGCCCCATGCCAGTGTCGATGCTGGGTTTTGGTAGGCTGGTTTGGCTGCCATCGGCATGGCGCTCAAACTGCATGAAGACGAGGTTCCAAATCTCAATCCAGCGATCACCATCTTCTTCGGCACTGCCCGGCACACCACCCCAAATGTGGTCGCCATGATCATAGAAGATTTCGCTGCAGGGCCCGCAAGGGCCCGTATCGCCCATTGACCAGAAGTTATCGCTGGTGGGGATGGAGATGATGCGGTCATCAGAAAGGCCTGCAATCTTGCGCCATAGTGCGCGCGCCTCGTCATCGGTGTGATAGACGGTCACGATCAGTTTGGCCGGATTAATGCCAAAGTCCTTGGTCAATAACTCCCACGCATGGCTGATGGCATCTTCTTTGAAATAATCGCCGAACGAAAAATTGCCCAGCATTTCAAAGAAAGTATGGTGGCGCGCCGTATAGCCGACATTGTCGAGGTCATTGTGCTTACCACCCGCGCGGACGCACTTTTGGCTCGTCACCGCACGTGGCGGTTGCGGCGGGTTTTCGGCCCCTGTGAACACGTTCTTGAACTGCACCATCCCGGCATTGGTGAACATCAAGGTCGGGTCATTATGCGGCACCAACGGGCTTGAGGCCATGATTGTATGACCCTTGGATTTGAAAAAGTCCAAAAACGCGGTCCGAATGTCGTTAACGCTAGCCATAACTTCCCGTCCAGGCACCTGACGTGCCGCTTAGAATTGTGTTGGCAAATCTATAGGCAGCCATGGCCGCAACGCCAAGTGGCTTGCGGGATGGATTGCAGGGGGCGGGGTGGTGTCGCCAATCCTCACAATGTGAAGTTGGAGAACCATTCGATGTGATATAATACCGGGGGGTCACGACTCGTATTAGCCGATTTTGCGTGAAAGTTTTCCGAATGAAACGACATCGGCGGGTTTTGCTAGCTGGACTATTTGTTGTTGCCTTCGTGATTGCTCTCTGGACGATTCAAGGCGGGACCAAGCAAGAAGCAGTTGATGCGTCACTAGTGCCAAAGGTTGCCGCCGCCCAAAAAGACTGCCAACGCAAAGAACGGGTCTTTTCAGAAGCGTCCGCTTGTGAAATCTCACCAAGTGGTCTTTCGCAAATGCAAGAATTGTGCGCGCAGACACTCATTCAGCAACGAGCAAGCACGCTAAAGCGTAAGTCTTCAGAGAGCTTTCTGCAGGAAATTGGAATTTGCCAGTTTCGCTATGGCGATCCAATTGGTGAGGACGCTGGGTGGTCGCTCTTAACATATGACGTTCAGTTCGGGGCTGGCATGGGACCAAGCTACAATATTTCAGAGCCCAGTCTGCCTGCATCGACACTTGGTCAAAAATGCGAAAAATTTGGCGAAATTAGCTTTTCATGCAAGTTCGAGAACGATGGCAAGTGTTCTAGCGTCGTCGTCAATGAGAAGAAGAATTTTACCGGGTTCGAGTGCATGGATGATGTGCAATACTGAAAAGCCTTTGGTGGCACCCACTCAAATAGTCCGGTGTGCCTCGCCGACATGGAGCAGGCATTGCAAGAGTTCGCTGTGTGAGCCTAGCCGAAAGTGCTATTGAACAAACTGGGCTTTCGTTGCCCAAAGCAGCAACAAACTCACTTCCATGTACGATATTTGTAGCTATATTGTAGCTACAAATATCTGATTGGACGTTAATCATGGCTAGCGATCAAGTTGTGCGGGCGCGCATCAGCGCAGATCTGAAGCAAGAAGCGACAGAAGTTCTCGAAAAAATGGGGCTGTCGGTTTCGGACGCCATCCGCATGATGCTGGTGCGAGTCGCGGCTGAACGGGCTTTGCCTTTTGACGTGAAGGTCCCCAATCAGGCTACGCAAGCGGCCATGGATGAGGCGCGAGCCGGGAAGGGCAAGCGCTTTGAGCGCGTCGACGACTTAATGAATTATCTGAACAGCGCCGACGACTAACCCAGCCCTAACCCTCATACACAATCTTGCCGTCGACCATGGTGAGGACGGTTTTGGCGTCGAGAATGTCGGCGGGCTTGGCGGCCATGAAATCGCGCGAGAAGACGCTGATGCTGGCGGCTTGGCCGACGGCTAGTGTGCCCCGGCGGCGCTCGGCGCCCACGGCATAGGCGGCAGAACGGGTGAACATGGTAAGGGCTTGCTGTCGGGATACGCGCTCTTCCAATCCCCAATCCGGGCCGACATAGCCCGTGAGCGCATGGCGATAAATCGCGGCATAGAATTCAATGCGCGGATCGCCTTGTTCAACTGGCGCGTCAGAGCCGCCGCAAACAACAGCACCCGTCTTCAATAGGCTTGTCCAAGCATAGGCTCCTTTAAGGCGGTCTGGACCCAATCGCGCGGGGGCAAAGAACAGGTCGCCAATGGCATGGGATGGCTGCATGGACGCGATCACGCCCAGTTTCGCAAAACGCGGCATATCGGGTGGCGAGACCACTTGCGCATGCTCAATCCGCCAGCGGCGATTGGTTCTGGCAGGGCCCAAGACGCGTTCAAACCAGTCCAGACTTTGCCGATTGCCGCGGTCACCAATGGCATGCATGGCCACTTGTGCGCCGGACTTTTTGGCCCGCTCCAGCACGGCTAGGACTTGGGTTTCTGGTGTCAACAACAGGCCTTCTGAATCCGGTGCATCGGCATAGGGTGCAAGCAGGGCTGCCCCGCGAGAGCCTAAGGCCCCGTCGGAATAGATTTTCACCCCGCGCGTGCCAATCCGCCCCGTGGCATCGACGCTCGGCCCGCGTGACAAAACCTCGGTGGCAAAGGGGATGTCGAGATAATTATCGACCCGCAATTGAACCTCACCAGAAAGCGCTAGCGCTTTCAAAGCGATCAAATCCTCACCCGATACGCTCATATTATGCAGGCCCGTCCAACCGCGTGAGGCATAAAGGCGGTCTGCTTTAACCAAGGCTTGGCGGATCATGTCTGACGTTGCCGTTGGCATCCGGCTTTCTACGAGAGCTTGGGCATTATCAATCAGCATGCCAGTTGGCTCGCCCGAGGCATCTTTCAAGATTTGCCCGCCAGCAGGGCTTTGCGTGCTTGCATCAATCCCGGCAAGTCTCAGCAAGGCCGTATTTGCCAAAGCGGCATGGCCATCAGAACGACCCAAAAGCAAAGGCCTGTCTGGCACAATCGCATCCACATCGTGGCGGGTCGGGAAACGGCCTTCGGGCCAATGGGTTTCAATCCAGCCACGCCCGGCTATTGGCCCCGTTGGATTTTGGACCACCCAAGCAGCAAGCTTGGCCTGAAGCTCCCCAATGGATTTGACGCTATCAAGGTTTAAGGTCATTTCGCGCAAGCCAATACCCGTCATATGGGCGTGGCTGTCGACGAGGCCCGGTAGAGCGGCTGCCCCGGCCAGATCAATCTCCTTGGCACGCGGCAGGGCGGCGCGAACCGTGCGCAAGCTGCCGACAGCCACAATTGTGCTCCCCTCAATCGCAACGGCCTGCGCGGGGGCTTGACCCGCCACGCCTGTATAGATGGGGCCGCCTGTTAAGATCGTTCGAGTGGAGGGGGGTGAGGCCAAAACTGGACCGCCCAATAGGCTCGCCGACCCAAGTGCCAATAGATCGCGACGATTCATACCCATTCTCCCTCTCCGAAAGATGGAGAGTCAGGCACATAGGCTTGGCTGTCAATCGCTGAGGGGGGTCCACCCACAGCCAAAGTCCTGCGCCCTAATGATACCCGCGGACGGGCTTTGGAGTTGCAAGTGCGGGTAAAGGTGCGACGGAAATACCGTCCTCAATCAGCTCTTTGGCTTCTTTGGCCGTCGCTTGGCCATAGACGAGACGCTCTTCTGTCTCGCCTTTATGCATCGCGCGCACTTCTTTGGCAAAGGCGTCGCCAACATAATCGTAATTCTTCTCGATATGTTCCTTCCAGCCATGGAAGAAGGCTTTGACAGGTTCTGGCAAGCTCAAAGTATCCGGAGCATTGGTCAGCGGCACGGGCGTCTCAGTCCCAGCAGGTGGGGCAGGGCGGGCAGATTTTGACAACAGGACTGCCGGGGCCATTGGTGCTTTCTCAACGGCCTTTGAGCCACATAAGGGGCATTCAACCAAGCCGCGTTCGACTTGGGTTTCATAGCCTGAGATGGAATCAAACCAGGCCTCCCAATCATGGGCCCGATCACAGCGAAGCGCATATTTAATCATGGGCTTTGATAGTCACGGTCATGGGTCAAACAAGGAATTTTCTCACGGGCGCTACCAACGCGCTCGAGATCGAGTTCGGCAAACAACACAGCCAGATTATCGTGAGGAAGTTCACCAATGATTTCACCCCATGGGGAAACAATCAGACTGTGGCCAAAAGTGGCGCGGCCATCCTCGTGATTACCACCTTGGGCGGCGGCCAGAATGAAAGCACCCGTCTCAATCGCGCGGGCACGCAACAAAGTATGCCAATGCGCTTTGCCGGTGGGGGCAGTAAAGGCTGCGGGTACCGCGATAATTTGGGCCCCGGCTTTTGCCAAATCCCGATACAAATGCGGGAAGCGCACATCATAGCAAATGGTCAGGCCCAAAGTACCAAAGTCTGTTTCCACGACGACGGCTTTGTCGCCCGGCTCATAGGCTTGGCTTTCGCGCGTTTCTTGCCCGGCACCCAAATTCACATCAAAGAGATGGATCTTGTCATAGGTGGCCAAAAGGCTGCCGTCCGGGCCAAACAAATGGCTGCGATTGGCTGCTTTGCCGCTGCGTCGCTTTAATAGGGCCGAGCCAATCAGCAGATGCACCCCATGGGCCTTGGCTTGTTCGCCATACCAATCCAGCGCCTCTGGCTCATCCTCAAAAAGGGCCGCTTCATCAAAGCGGGCCCGGTCGCGTTGTAGGATATTGGTGCCTTCGGGTGTCACGATCAGCTTGGCCCCAGCCTTGGCGGCGCGGGTCAGTAAGGGTTCAAGCTGCGCGCGCGCGGCATCCAAGCGTGCCGGCGTGCGCAATTGGAGGAGCGCGACCTTAACCAAGGCTAGGCGCTCAACAAGGGATCGAGACCACCCTTGGCCTCGAGTGCCATCAAGTCATCGCAGCCACCAATATGGGTTCCGCCGATGAAGATCTGTGGAAACGTGTTGCGCCCGGATAATTCATTCATCTTGGCGCGGACCTCCGGGTTGGAAGCGGCTTCGATATTGGTGATATCGGCACCCTTCTTTTCCAAGAGAGCTAAGGCCCGCTCGCAATAGGGGCAAAAATACTTGGTATAGATGGTGACTGCTGCCATGGGACCGATCCTAAAAAATTGTGGTTCGCATCTTTGTCATATAGAGATGATTAGCCTGATTTGGAGCCCCTACCATGACCCAATCTTACACTTCAGCGACCGTTCCTGCTGATCAGCCCCCTAGTCATGCGCATATGTTGGGTCAAATCCTCCTCGAAGAGGGTGGATTTGCACGACTTTCTGCGAAGGACCAAGCTTTGGTGTGCGCCATTGCGCACCGCGTTCACAGCACGCAGGATGCAAACGAAGCATTTGAGCTGCAAACTACCTTTGGTCAGAAGCTGGCAGACCGGGTCGCGGAGGTCGGCGGTTCGTGGGGTTTTGTGATCGGTTTTTGTGTTTTTCTAGTCATCTGGGCGCTGTTGAACTTGGTCATTTTGCACGGCCAAGCCCGCTTTGATCCCTATCCTTTCATCTTCTTGAACTTGATCCTGTCGATGCTGGCAGCCATCCAAGCGCCCATCATCATGATGGCCCAAAACCGCCAGGCCGAGAAAGATCGCCTGACCACCCGCATGGATTATGAGGTCAATGTGAAGGCCGAGCATGAAATTGCCCTGTTGCGCCAACATATCACCCAGCTACATGACAAACTCGACCGCCATTTGGCCCAAACGACTTAGAGGCTGAATTTATGCGAATTGTTTCAGGGCGGTGGAAAGGGAAGGCCTTGGTTGCGCCTGCCGGGGATGCAACAAGGCCGACCTCGGATCGGGCGCGTCAAGCTATTTTCAATATTTTGGAGCACGCCCCATGGTCGTCCGGCCTAGCTGGGGCGAAGGTGCTGGATTTGTTTGCTGGAACAGGCGGGCTGGGCTTGGAGGCCTTATCACGCGGCGCGGCGCATTGTTTGTTCGTCGATACTGACCCTGCGGCGAGGGCGGCACTTGCCACCAATATTGAGGCTTGTTCGGCCCAAGGCATAAGCCGCATTTGGAAGCGTGATGCGACGGATTTGGGGGCGATGCCAGCGTCAGCCAATGGCCCTTTTGATCTGGTGTTTCTCGATCCGCCCTATGCCAAAGGTTTTGATTTGGCAGCCCTTAAAGGCTTGCGGCAGGGGTGGTTACATGATGGCGCGCTCATCATGCTGGAGCGCGGTCGAGGCGAGGTGCCACTTCAGGCTGAGGGCTATGAAACGATTGATAGCCGTAGCTATGGCGCAGCCGAAGTGTCCTTTTTGAAGCCGGTTTAGCGCGCGTTTAGGCGACTTGATCTTGACCAAACAGGCCACCGCCAGCACGCGGGCGACGGGCTTTGGCGAGGATTTTGTCCAAGGCTGCAACCGCACGGTCTGTCATGGTTTCGATGATTTCGACATCAAGATAGAGGTCCCCAGCTGGGCGGCCATTGGTAGCGGGCAAACCGCGGCCAGCAACCAAAAGGCGGTCACCGTCTTGGGTATCCTTGGGCACATTGAGGCGCAAACGACCCATGGGCGTTTCGATCTCAACGCCACCGCCAGATTTAGCCTGCGCAGCCGACAGAGTCAGCGTGGTCACGATGTTACCACCATCAATCTCAAAACCGTCGGTGTCTTCAATGCGGATCACGCAGGCCACATCCGTCTTGCCGATGCGGGCAATGATGCGGTCGCCAGAACGAGCACCAGCCGGGACACGGACACTGGCTTTGCCAAGTGGGCAGGAGCCTTTGACCGAACCGCCACGGGCGGCGATCCAGACTGAAACTTCAAGATCAATTTCCGTCATGCGACCAGCGCGCGGGCTGCCGACGCGGCCAATATCCGCCGAAGCCGCACCCAAGGTGATGACGCGGTAAGCTTCACGGGCCTCTTCAAAACGTTGTCGTGCCTGAGGGTCCGAATTCACATCGGGGTGGCAGGATTTGGCGACAGCATGAAACGCGGCCTTGGCGGCACGAGGATCAGCATTGGGCTCTAGCCCGAGGATGGCATAGGGTGAAGACATGGGTCAGACCATCGTCTCGGCACGGTTAACGACGTGTAAATTCAATCGTTAAATTTCACCTTTTAACGCGTGATTTCTGCAGGCAGGGCAGCGCAATTTTTCAACTCCCCGTGAGATCCATTTGAGGTCGCGAGTTGGCGATTGGCAGGCGCTGCACTACATAGCATGGATGACCTCCAACACCCTGATCCCCCCGACCCCGTCTGAGGCCGAATATCAAGCCGCGGCTGTGGATAGCGTGCCTGTGCTTGACCCTGGTTCTGACCCATTCGAGCTGTTTGGTACATGGCTGAAAGAGGCCAAGGAAACGGAGATAAATGATCCCAATGCGATGGCATTGGCAACGTCGGACACGACGGGTCTGCCGGATGTGCGCATGGTGCTTTTGAAGGATTTTGACCAACAAGGGTTTGTTTTTTATACCAATCTGGAAAGCTACAAGGGCCAGCAATTGGCTGAGAATCCCCAAGCCGCGCTCTGCTTTCATTGGAAAAGCCTACGTCGGCAAGTGCGCGTCCGGGGCGCGATTACTTCGGTCAGCCAAGAAGAGGCCGACGCCTATTTTGCCTCACGCGCCCGCGATAGCCGCATTGGCGCTTGGGCGAGTACGCAATCGCGTCCCTTAGAAGACCGCTTTGCATTGGAGAAGAGAGTGGCGAGCTACGCCTTGAAGTTCGGCATTGGTGAAGTCCCCCGTCCGGACTTTTGGTCAGGCTTTCGCCTGGTGCCCACACGGATTGAGTTCTGGCGCGACCGTCCATTTCGCTTGCATGATCGGTTAGAGTTTATGCGGGCCGATGCTTCGGCAACATGGTCCACTTCCAAGCTTTATCCGTAGAGCGATCAACCCTTTTTCGTTTCAGAGAGTTTCAATCATGCGTGCAGATCAAATGGCCTTTCTGGTCACAGGGGCTTCGACCGGCATTGGTAGGGCAATTGCTGACCGGCTGGTGGCCCAAGGCCATTATGTATTTGCCTCAGTTCGTAAACAGGCCGACGCCGAGGCCCTAAATGCTGCTTTTGGTGCCAATGGCCAAGCTGTGCTGTTTGATGTCTCGGACCTCGATGCCATTGAAGCTGCCGCGCAGACCATTGGTGATGCACTCGCAGGTCGCACGCTCGCAGGTCTTGTGAACAATGCCGGGATCGCGCTGCCGGGGCCTGCCTTGATCCAGCCCTTGGACGAGATCGAGCAAGTGATGAATATTAATTTCATGGGTGTGGTCCGCTGTTGCCGTGTCTTTGCGCCACTTTTGGGCGCTGACCCAAGCCGGACCGGGCCCAAGGGTCGGATCGTGAATATCACATCGGTCTCGGGCAAATTCGGCTATCCATTCACTGCCGCGTATGTGGCCGCCAAACACGCCGTTGAAGGCTTCTCTGACAGCCTCCGGCGGGAGCTTTTGTTGGTTGGTATTGATGTGATTGTGGTAGGCCCAGGTGCAGTCAAGACGCCGATATGGGAGAAGGGGGCAGCAGTCGGGGGCAATAAATATCGTGACACGATTTGGGGTAAGCCTCTCGAGCGCTTGACCCAATCCTTGGCCGCCATGGACCAAGAAGGCCTTGACGTCAGCGTGGTTGCCAATTTGGTGGAAGAGGCACTCACGACATCCAAGCCCAAAACCCGCTACGCGCCTGTTCCCAATAAGCTTGTGAATTGGTGGCTTGCCCGCTTCCTACCTCCGCGCATGGTTGACCGCGTCGTGGGCAAAAACCTATCGCTTCTGCCTTAGGCAGGGTAGGCACATCAAAGGCCCCATTTGGGGGATTTGGGAATTGTGATGTCTAAGGTGCGCTCCAGAAATTCAATTTCAGAGCGTGTGATCTTGGTCTGATCGCCATAATTCTCGATTGACGCGAAAGTTTTGTTCTCTGAATTGAAGAGGAAGCGCACGGGCTTGTCTGCGCCAGTTTCATCCACCAGTGAGCCGGGAAGCAGTCTCTCGCTGCATCCCATTTGGATGAAGAGGGCGATGACGTCTGCCCAGGTCGGAAGATGGCCACTCCCAAATGGATGGGCCGCCATCTAGGCAACTTTGGCGAATGTAATATCCAAAGGAGGGGCAGTTTTGCCAATAAGCACAGGGTCCTTCGCTTGGACAGGGATTGAGGCGCGCAGCATAGCCTTGAATTTATCTGGCGCAGGCTTGATTCCGTCCAAAGGTGCGCGATCCAAGGCTGCACCGATTGCGATGGTTTTGGCCACAGCGTCTGAAAAAGCTTGCGGCAGCAGATCAAAAGAGTCTGCACGTGCGAGAATATCATATTCAACCCCTTGGGCCAGCCATACGTCTGCCTCTTGGTAGGCGATAACATGAAGTTTAATCTCGTCGCTCATGAGACGTTTCTCAAATCCTTGGCTCTGCACCAACCTCAACCGCTTTCACGCTTTTTTAGTCTGCGCTTTGCAGCCGAAAGGTCAAGGCTAATTTGATCAAACATACAAGATGCGTGGTTTTGTGGGATACATATCTTAAATAAGCATGAAATTTGTTCGTCTGTAAACCGAAAATGTACCGCACTGGTGCCGACATACCTTAATCAACAGCCTTGTGATGATGCGCTGGCCCTTGGCTAGTTGACGTGGGCGCTTCAAGCCTTAGGAAGGGCCAAAATCGGCCATTTACCGCAACTGGCCGGCGCACCTGCCGCCTTTCGGCGAGCCAAAAATTTGGGAGAAAATTATGCTCGGTTTAATGCAAAATTGGCCACTGACCGTCGATAAGATTATGGATCATGCCGCGATCAATCATGGCCGCCGTGAGGTTGTGACGCGCTCAGTCGAGGGGCCAATCGTTCGCACGACTTATGGAGAGATTAATACCCGCGCAAAAAAAGTCTCCAATGCATTGCTGGCTGAAGGGATTAAGTTGGGCGACCGGGTTGCGACTTTGGCGTGGAACTCTGGCCGCCACATGGAAATTTGGTATGGCGCCATGGGCTTGGGCGTTGTGCTGCACACTTTGAACCCACGCCTATTCCCGGAGCAATTGGTCTATATCGTCAATCACGCCGAAGATAAGATCATCTTCACCGACTTGACCTTCCTGCCCATTCTCGAGGCCCTGAAGGATAAGTTGAGCCCTGTGACGCGCTATGTCGTCCTGACCGATAAGGATCATATGCCTGCCTGCACTCTAAAGGGTGCAATCGACTATGAAACCTGGATTGAAGGCCATAGCGTGGAAGCCAAATGGGGCGGGTTTGACGAAAATACTGCTGCCGGCCTCTGCTACACTTCGGGTACGACGGGCAATCCAAAGGGCGTCCTCTATTCGCACCGCTCCAATGTATTGCACACGCTTTTAACCATGCAGAAGGACGTGATGGGCCTGGGTGCCCGCGACGTGATCTTGCCCGTGGTGCCGATGTTCCACGCCAATGCGTGGGGTGTGGCGTTGTCGGCTCCGGCTGCGGGCGCCAAGATGGTGATGCCAGGCGCTAAAATGGACGGTGCGTCCATTTATGAATTGCTGGAAACCGAAAGCGTGACTTTCTCGGCAGCCGTCCCAACCGTTTGGATGATGTTGCTGCAACATTTGGAAGCCACTAATTCCAAACTCACGACCTTAAAGAAAGTCGCCATCGGCGGTTCGGCCGTGCCAGAGCGCATCATGCGTCTGTTTGAAGAAAAATATGGTGTCGAAGTGTTGCATGCTTGGGGCATGACCGAGACCTCGCCACTCGGCACATTGGGCTCGCTCGGCCCCGATTCCGACGGTATGACCCATGATGAAAAGATCAAGACCAAGCTGAAGCAAGGCCGTCCGCCATTTGGTGTTGAAATCAAGATCATGCGTGATGGTGTTGAGGCCCCGCGCGATGGAGAGACCTTCGGCAATCTGGTGGTGCGCGGTGCTGCCATTGCGGCAGGCTATTTCAAAGGCGAGGGCGGCAATATCCTCGATCAGGATGGGTTCTTTGATACCGGCGATGTGGCCACAATTGATCAAGCGGGTTTCATGCAGATTACCGACCGCGCGAAAGACGTGATCAAGTCGGGCGGCGAATGGATCAGCTCCATCGATGTTGAAAACGTTGCCGTTGGGGCCCCTGGCGTTGCGGTTGCTGCCGTCATCGGCAAGTATCACCCCAAGTGGGATGAGCGTCCGCTTTTGATTATCGAGCCAGCCAAAGGGGCGTCCCCCAGCAAGGAAGAGGTCCTCGCCTATCTTGATGGCAAAATCGCCAAATGGTGGATGCCCGACGACGTCCAATTTGTGGAGGCCATCCCATTGGGCGCAACCGGCAAGATCAACAAATTGGCTTTGCGCGAAACCTTCGCCAATTACGATCTGCCCACCGCAAAGGCTTCCTAAGCACAGCCAGAAGGGTCAGAACCACGGGGGTTCTGGCCCTTCCTACCTTTACCTCGGATCAGGGGCACTCTAACGTGGGTGGGATAGGTCGCCGTCTCGGCGGCCCCGCTGCCTGTAGGAGGATAAAATGGCTGAGGCGCAATCCCGTTTTGCAAAAGCCCGCAACATCGTTTTGATGATTGGCGTGGCCTTGGCCATTTTCGTGCCCATCTGGTTTATGGTGGCAGCCCTTGGCACCAAATTTGGTCTCTGGCCTTGGACCATTGGCCTAGTGAAGATGATTGGCGGCATGGGCGTGCCGCTGATTGGCATTCTGATCGTCTTGACCTTTATCACCAGCCTCTTGGTTGTCTTCATTAAACCCCGTGCCGGCTTTGCCGCTTTAGGCTTTATGTGGGTGGTTGCGCTGGGTGCCGCGGGCATGGCGTTTTCTGCAATTTCTGCGGCGCGCGCCGTGCCGCCTATTCATGACATCTCAACCAACACCGCCAATCCCTTGACTTTTTCTGACAAAGTGATGGCAGCACGCGGGCCAAAATCCAATCCGATTATGGCCCCCAAGGATGCAACCGTGCCTTTCAATAAGGCCCGTCTTTCGCCTTGGTCTGGCCGGTCCTTGGATCAGATTCAGGCCGAAGCCTATCCCGCGGTCCAAACGCTTAAACTTGCCACCACCCCATCCGCAGAAGCCTATAAAAAGGCAGAGGCTGCCATGAAGGCCAAGGGTTGGACACTGGTGACACAAGATCCCGCCAAGCTCCGGCTTGAGGCAAGCGTCGAGAGCTTTTGGTTCGGCTTTAAGGATGATGTGGTTCTGGTCGTGACCCCCGATGGTGCCGGCTCTTCTATCGATATGCGCTCTGTCAGCCGGGTTGGCATTTCCGATTTAGGTGCCAATGCTAAACGCATTCAGGCTTTGTTGGCGGCCGTGAAGGGGTAATTCGGGTGCAGTTTGTCTCCAAATTACACATCGGTAATTGACTCCTTTTCCGCTTGGTGAGATCACCGAAACTATGAAACTCACTTCTGTTCTTTGTGCATCTTTGATTGCTGCGGCAGCCTGTGGCGCAGCGACAACCAGCTTTGCAGCGACAGCGAGCAAAGCGACCACTGCAGCCGCTAAGGCAGGCGAAGCATCCGAAGTACCTGTAGCGGGTGCATCTGCCAGCGCATCGGCATCAGACCGTCCCGTGGATGTCGTCGTTGTATGGGGATTTAGAGTGCGGGCGCAGAGCTTTGATGAGCGTAGCCCGCCCTTGGTCGCTGGCTATAGCGAATTAATTAAAAAGCCAGAATGCGAAACCAAGGTTTGCGGCTATGTGGTCTTCCACGACGGTGTAAAATGGCGCTATACCAACATCTTGGCGGGTGAAGAAGACCATTTGCGCGAACTTCAGGCCAATTTGGAATATGACCGCCAAACCTTGGTGATTGTCCATCCCAACGGCGAAAAGCGCACGATTCCCAATTTCTAGGCCAATCAGGCTAAATGGAAGCTGGACTCCATCGAGGGGGCACCGTCGCAGGTGACGCGGCCGATTTTGACCAAACGGCTTATATGCGCCATGACCGAGTGGCAGGCCGCTGGCCAGAGTCTTTGGTCGACTGCAGCATACATGACCGGCACCATATCTTTGACCTTGTTTTGGCCAGAAGCTAAGCAGGCCAGGATTTGATCTTCCCGATCAAGACGGTGGTCGCGATAGGCCGCGACAAATGGGCCAGGATCCGTGATTGGCGGCCCGTGCGTGGGCCAAATGGTGGCAAATTGACGTGCCGCAATTTTTTCGAGGCTCGTCAGATAGGCATCCATATCGCCATCGGGTGGGCTGATGACCGTCGTCGACCAACCCATAATATGGTCGCCAGAGAAGAGGCAATTTTCTTCAAGCAAGGCATAGCACATATGGCCTGAGGTATGCCCTGGTGTCGCAATCGCCTCAATCGTCCAGCCATCGCCTTCGATCAAGGTGCCGTCATGCAGCGCGGAATCGGGCCGGAAGCGCGTATCGTCGCCCGCCTCAAGTCGAACTTCAGACTCGGTCGGCAAGGGGACCTCCCCTGATGCCAGGACCGAACATCCTGCCCATCGTGCTAAGGGGTGAGCTAAAGGGCTGTGATCCATATGCGAATGCGTGACAAGGACATGGCTGATCGTCTCGCCTTCCAACGCTTGTTTCAATGCTTCAAAATGGTCGGCTAAATCGGGACCTGGATCAAGGACACAAACATCACCATGGCCGATGATATAAACGCCTGTCCCCGTAAACGTGAAAGGTCCCGGATTATTGGCAATCACCCGCCGGATAAGCGGGCTCACCTGTTCGACACGTCCATACTCAAATTTGAAGTCGCGGACAAAAGGAATCGCAACAGCCATTATATGCCTCCACCAGCACGCAACCGGACCTTCTCGCAGCTTAGTTTCAAGGCGGACGCCAGAATACAAGTGCTCTTTAGTTTATCTGATAGGGGTAGCGCGATTGGCGGGCCCATGTCGGTGCGATTCGCATCCACGATATAGATCAAGCCACTGGTTCGGTCGCGCAAAATGTCCAGCCCGCCCCAATCCAAGCGCAAAAGCTTACAAAAGTGCTTGATGGACGCGATCTCATCGGGTGAGAAAATCTCATCCACGCTGCGTAACCAGCACTGGCTATTGTCATTGGAGAAGCGGACCTGTTCGGGCCGGCGCTTGATATAGACCAAAGCGGGTTGGCCATTGACGGTAGGGGTCCGTAAATCCTCCATCAAGCCGTCGTCGCCGCGATTATCAATCAGCTTCTGATAGACTTTGCCGGGCTTTGGCTCGCACGGTAGCGTGACGATACGCCCATCATGAACGCCATTTGCTTCACCCTTTTCAACGGCAAATCCCTCGTGCTGGCGCGGGTCTAGCGCTAAGCTGTAGCCAAAAGCTTCTTCAAAGGCCGCCGCCACGCGTGATTTGCTTAGATCATGGGCATCGAAGTTCCAGCGCGCGACACCATCATTGGGCAAAGCGACGGGTTCGCTGTGGGTTTTGTCTTCAAAATGCATCCAGACATGAGGCGTCTCCCCGGGCTGAGCGGCCCGACCGCCTGTTAAATACAGGCTCGGCCAAATCAAATACCAGGGTCGCGCGGGATCAGGAGCAAATCCAATCAGCGGGCCGTCCTTTGGCCGCGGACTGAGCACAACGCGAACGAAATAAACACACCAGTGGAAAATCTCACTCAAATGTGCGGCATCAAATGGCACACGCGCACCAGTTTTGCGCACGGTGACGCCGGTCCAACTCCACTCAAAATCACGCAAGAGATTTGTCAAGATAAACAGGCCTTTGGCAGACAGAGACGGTGCAGAGACTGAACACGCTTCAGCCTTAAGCGATTCGACTTCATACACGTAACCATCCGCTCAAATTGTGACAGGGTCTTGGCATCAGGATACGCCCCTCTTGTTACAGCGGTTACACCGCTGTCGAATGAGGCTGCAGCTGACCTGAAAAACGTCTAGCGGGTTTGTGACAGAGATCGCAGGAGGGGCATTAAGCCCCTTAAATCATAGCCACCGCGTGCCCCGGCCTCGACGAGTTCTTCCGGCGTCCGCCCTGCACTGGCTTCCGCTAACGCCCACAGATTGGTCGAGCGCGTCCCGCTGCGACAATAGGCGAGGACGGGCCCAGAGCTAGCTGCCAAAGCTTCCCGCATCAGCGGTACGGCTTCTTCCGGGATGCCGCCGGAGATGGGGATATGGGTGAAGGATAGGCCGTGTTCTGCGCAGGCCTTTGCAATTTGGGCCGCCTCAATCTGGCCGCCATCCTCATGATCGGGCCGATTACAAATAATTGCGGTAAAGCCATCGCGAGCGGCTTGAGCAACGTCAGCCACGCTGATTTGCGGGGAAGCTGAGAAATCTGGGGTGATTGTGCGGAACGGGCTCATGACGCTCTCCTTTGTCATTGGCCATAGCCGATGCCTTTGGCGCGGTCTAGCGCCGATAGTCTGAAATCAGATCATGGGGCAGGGGGCCTTAGTTTCCTTCTCAATCAAGCTCTTGTCAGAATGGATGCTGGCATCCTCCGTTGACAATCTGGCAACCATCATCAATTGCTGTTTGGCGGACCCCACGCCACTACTGGCTGGTCCATACAAGCTTCAAAAGGACCAAAAACGCCATGTTAGCCTATACGATGCGACGCCTGATGGTGGCTATTCCCACCATGCTGGTCATCATAGCGGTGGCTTTTTTTATGATGCGTTTGGCCCCTGGCAGCCCCTTTGATACCGAGCGCGCGCTATCGCCTGAAATTCGGGCGCAACTCATGTCGTTTTACGGCTTTGACAAGCCGCTCTACATACAGTTTTTTGACTATCTGAAGGGGCTGGCGACCTTCGACTTGGGTCCTTCGCTGATTTACAAGGACCAGACGGTTAGCGAGATCATTGGTTCGGGCTTCCCCGTTTCGATGACCATTGGTTTGGCTGCCTTATTGTTGGCGACCTTTGTTGGCGTGCCGATGGGCCTGTTTGCTGCTTTGAAGCAGAATAGCCTGCCTGATTATTCCATCATGGCGATCGCCATGGCCGGCATTTGTATTCCTTCACTGGTAACCGGGCCCATTCTGTCCTTGGTGTTTGGGGTCTATCTCGGCTGGCTCCCAACTGCAGGCCTAGATCTCGGCAAAATGACTTTTGAAACCTTGCTCTTGCCGGTTGTCACCCTGTCGTTGGCGCAAATCGCCATTATTTCGCGCTTGGTGCGTTCCAGTGCGGTTGAAGTGTTGCGGTCCAATTTCGTTCGCACTGCCCGCGCAAAGGGCCTGCCGGAATCACAAGTCCTCGCCAAACACGCGCTGCGCGCCGCATTATTACCACTTGTCTCCTATTTGGGCCCTGCATGCGCAGGCTTGATTACGGGTTCTGTCGTCGTGGAGACGGTGTTTCAACTGCCCGGCATTGGCAAAAACTTCGTCACCAGCGCTTTGCAACGCGATTACCCTGTGGTGATGGCAGTTGTCGTGCTCTATGCTGGCCTCATCATTCTGCTTAATCTTCTGGCCGATCTCGCATATGGCCTCTTGGACCCGAAAGTTAAATACGAGTGACACTTCTGACCACACCCCAAGAAAAGGCTGAGCTTTTAGAAGCCGCTGTCAAAGGACGCTCGTTGTGGGATGATGCGCGTCGTCGCTTGTTCCGTAACAAGGCCGCTGTCGGCAGCATGATTGTCTTGGGCTTTTTGACCTTGATGGCAATCTTTGGTCCATTCTTCTGGCCGCATGATTACGAGACCATCTATAATGATCGCGTACTTGAGGCCCCAACGTGGGAGAATTTGCACATTTTCGGGACTGACCCGCAGGGCCGAGATTTATTTGTACGCTTGTTATACGGGCTGCGCATGTCGTTGGCGGTTGGCTTAGTCGCAACCGGGGTTTCGCTGTTGATCGGGGTGATTTGGGGGGCTACGGCTGGCTATATTGGGGGGCGCGTGGATCAGATCATGATGCGCATCGTTGATGTGCTCTATGCGCTGCCGTTCATCTTCTTTGTCATCATCTTGATGGTGGTGTTTGGCCGCAATCTGATTTTGATTTTCGTCGCGATTGGCGCGGTGGAATGGCTGACGATGGCGCGGATTGTGCGCGGCCAAACGATCTCGTTGCGTAAGAAGGAATTTGTTGAAGCCGCTGAGGCTGCTGGGGTGACCAGTGCCAATATCGTAACCCGCCACATCGTGCCTAATGTTCTTGGCCCTGTCGTGGTTTATGTAACTTTGACCATTCCTGCCGTCATCCTGACCGAAAGCTTTTTGAGCTTCTTGGGTCTTGGCGTGCAAGAGCCGATGACCAGCCTTGGTAACTTGATCTCAATCGGCGCGCGCGAAATGGAAATCGCGCCGTGGCTGTTGATCTTCCCTGCCACGACTATGATGATCACGTTGTTCTGCTTCAACTTCATTGGTGATGGTCTGCGCGACGCGATTGATCCGCGCGACCGCTAATCCAGGCCCCGCCGCTCGGCCAGGCCCACCTTATTCAACGCGGCGAACGCGATAGCCTTTATTGCGACCTTCAACGGTCAGGATGAAGGAGCCCATCGCAGCGGTGCGGATCTTGACGTTATAGGGCGGCCGTTTGGGTGCGTTGAGCTCGCCGGCCTCTACCAAACGCCAAACTTGTCCATTCTCTAACGTAATGACCACACGGCCCGCGGACTCTCGGGTACTGACGACCGTAAAGCTCTGCTCTTCAATCTCTTCAGTAGCTGCAGCGGTTGGGCCGTTTTGCTCTTTGCCTTCTCCCTTCGATCCGCCGCCAAAGGCGGGGAAGCCCAGTTTTGGGAGCGAGGGGAGGGAGAAGCCAAAGGCTTCGCGGCGAACCTTTTCGACCCGTTGTTTGTCAAACGTCACAATTTCGGACTTTGCCTCTTTGGCACGAACGCTTGCCACGGCAGCATCATAGCAGGCCAGACGCTCCGTGGGGTCGGTTTTGTTGGCGCAAGCATAGATGGGTTCCAGCGGTGAAACACCTGCATTTGCGGGAGTCTGGTTGGATTGAGCCAAAGCAGCTGCACTAAATGTGATGAAACCTACTGCAATGAGCGTGGTACTGATTTTGTTCATTTCACGTTACCTTCACAAATCGTAACAAGGGCGATGTCCGACTGCCTGTTTGCATAGTATATGCGAGCGCGCGCGCTATAGAAGTCCCACACTAACCCGATCGGGAGAGACAACGAAATGAAAATCACACGCCGTTCTTTGGCCGCTGCAACAACTGCTTTGGTGCTGAGTTTAGGTTTGGTTTCTTGTGGTGGCGGCGGGGGCGACGCGGCCGCAGACAAGGCCCGAACCCTGCATATTGGTAATGGTGCGGAACCCTTGTCTCTCGATCCCCATCAGGCTTCAGGCACGTGGGAAAACCGGATCATTGGTGACATGCTGCAGGGCCTCACCACCGAAGATCCCCAAGGCCGCCCAATTCCTGGTATGGCGACTGAATGGTCAACCAGCCCCGATGGCTTAGTCTGGACCTTTAAACTGCGTGATGCCAAATGGTCAGACGGCCAGCCCGTCACGGCAGATGACTTTGTATTTGCCTGGCAGCGGATCATGACCACCACCCCGCCAGCCAAATATGCCTCGATCCTTTATGTCATCAAAAATGCCGAGAAAATCTATGATGGCCGCATCAAAGATGTAACCCAATTGGGCGTGCGGGCGATTGATGCAAAAACCTTGGAAGTCACGCTTGAGCATCCGGCGCCCTATCTGCCCGGACTTCTGACCCATTACACGTCATTCCCCATTCCCAAACATGTCGTGGAAAAGGTCGGGAAGGACTGGATTAAGGCGGAAAACTTCGTTGGTAATGGTCCCTATAAGTTGCAGCAGTGGAAGCCCAACGATTTTGTGCATCTCGTGCGCAACACCAATTATTACGACAATGCCAATGTCTGCTTAGATCAGCTCTTCTTCTATCCAACCCCGGATGACAATGCGGCCGAACGCAAAGTCCGCACAGGTGACCTTGATATCAACACCAATTTCTCGGGCTCTCGCTTGGAAGAGATCAATAAGAATTTGCCCGGCTATGCCCGCATTCATGGCTATACGGGCCTGACCTATTATATCTTCAATATGCGCAAGGCACCCTTTAATGATGCCCGCGTCCGAGCCGCTATCTCGATGACGGCCGACCGCGAATTCATCACGAAGGAAATCCTGAAGGCCGGCCAACAGCCCGCTTATAGCCTCGTGCCACCGGGAATTGCCGACTATCAGACCGGTGCCATGACGACGGACTTTAAAGGCCAAAGCATGGAGACCCGCTTGGCCCGCGCTAAGAAGTTGTTGGAAGAGGCCGGCTATGGGCCCAATAAGCCATTGAAGTTCACATTCAGCTTCCGCAACTCTGGCGATAATCCGCGCGTGGCACCTGTTGTGCAACAAAATTGGGCAAAGATTGCCCCCTGGGTACAGGTTGAGATTTTGGGTGCCGAAACCCAGATCAATTATGAAAAGCTACGCACTGGTGATTTTGAATTGGGCGATGCCGGTTGGATCTCTGACTTCAATGATGCCAAAAACTTCGTCTATCTGTTCCAAACCAGCACCGATCAGCTCAATTATGGCAAATATAGCAATCCAGAGTTCGACCGACTTATGGATGCTGCCGATGTCGAGAAAGACACGCAAAAGCGTGCGGCTCTGATGAAGCAGGCTGAAGCCATTGTGTTGAAAGAAAATGGCTTTATGCCAATGTGGTTCTTGACTAACCGCAATCTGGTCAGCCCTCGGGTCACAGGCTGGGTCGATAATGCGGTCGATATCCACCGCGCCCGCTATCTGTGCACCACCGATGCACAAAAGTCCGGTACCGCGCCAAAGTCCTAACGCGCCTCACGCGTTTCAAGCATAAAAAAGCCCGGCAGGTGATCCTGCCGGGCTTTGTTCTTGGCCATTCAATGCCGCTATTTTGAGGCCCGCTTAGTCAGCGTCGTCTTCAAGCCCGGCTCCTTGAAGGTTTGGGAGATATTGCCGCAATTCGTGCTCATCCATTCAAGGATCAGGCTGAGGAATTGGGTGCGATGTTGCGGTGTCATTTCACCCAAAGTATGGGCCATTCGGGGGATTTCCACGTAGCGGAAATTCGCATTTGGGTTGACTTGACGCATGCGCGCAGCGGTTGTGCGCGAATGGATGGTGTCGGCCTGTCGATCATAATCGCCATGGAAAATCAGCCAGGGAATTTTAACCTGGTCGAGGTGATCCATGGGGTCAAAGCCTGCGACCGTGACGCCTTGGAGTGTTCGCGCAAGCCTGTTTTCACCCCAGTCGTTGGATATACGTTCAAGATCGATGGCGGGCGCCCCGGAAATCGCGCATTGCCATAAGCCCGCTGATCGGCCCCCAGAGCGTGTCGCTGCGGCCGCGGCTGCAAACCCGCCATAGGAATAGCCGTACATCATCATGCGGTTTGGATCAGCGATGCCTTGGTCGACAAGCCATTTAGCGCCATCGTCCTTGTCATCCTGCATCAAGGCACCCCATTGCTTGTCGCCGCCCTTCCACAACGCTTTGCCCAAATCGGTTGAGCCGCGATATTGGGGGAGCAGTACGGCAAAGCCGCGGGTCGCAAACATCTGACTCCAATAACTTATGTCAAAGTCCATGTCGTCGCGGGCCCATGGACCACCGTGCGGCATGACCACCAGGGGAAGGCGGCCATCACGCTCCTTCTTGTAGCCGGGTGGCAAGTACAAGATACCGGGGATTTGGAAGCCATCGCGGGCGGGGTAAGTTACCCATTCCGCAGGGCCTAAATTCTTGCGATCCCACCCTTCTAGCAACGAACCAATTTTGATCAGTTGTCGCTCGTTTTTCAGCAGATAATAGGTATCGGGCACATTTGGTGCCGTGGCTCGGACGAGAACATTTGCCCCGCCGTTGCGGGAATTAAAGGAGATGATGGTGTCAGGGAGCGCGCGCTCCAGCAAGGCGTGAATCCGCGTGTCGATGGGATCGAGATAATTGCATTCTGTCGACGGCCCAGCCCAGCAAAAGCTGCGCAAGGGGTCTTGGGTCAGTGCATCTTCGTCCGAAGCGGTACCGAAACTTGCCGACGATATGTCAAACTCTGTGTTTTGGACAATTGGAGGTCCTAAGGTGTTGGTTTCAAGATCATATTTCGCAAGCACGCTGAAGTTCGAATCTCTATTGGTGATAACATATATGGATTTGTTATCGTTGGAGATATGCACCGGGCGTAAATCAAATCGGGCATTCAGATTATAGCGAATACCGGTTAGCTCGCGCCAAGGTGCTTGATTATTTTCGCGAAAGAAGAAGTGATAGGTGTAGACACCATTGGCGGCCTTAAGCTCGCCTTTAAGTTTGATGTTGCCATCGCTATCAGACCACAGGAATTCCTCATTATCGCCTGTTCGCGCGAAGCGGTCCTTGCGACCGGTATTCAGATTAAGCCGAACAATTTCGGAGCCGGAAATCCTTTGGATTTCCATCAAGACAACATTTTCTTCTTTCGGCAGCCGATTAAACAGCGAGTATCCGATAATGAAATCGTCATCGCGCGTAGTTGCGGCTTCTTCATTCGAAATGTCTAAAAAGGAAGAACCATCGAGATTGGCAATAGCTGCCCGACTATACCAATCCGAATTGGCCCCAGCGGCGACCGGTTGATTGGCAAATACCAAGAGCTTCGAATTGTTCATGAATTGAAAGCCCGTGAACCGCATGGTTTTGGAACCAAATTGGGTTGGGGTTTTGCTCATGTCGTCGGTCGACCAGACGCGAATTACAGGATTTTGCCCGGGAATCCCGGCTAATGCGGCAATGTGCTTTCCGTCTGGGCTGATTCGAGCACTCCAAACACCCCAGTCCCGAGACATCACGTCAACGGGGAGAGCAGGGCCAGTAGGCTTAAAGTTTTGCGCTTGCACCGTGCTAGTGGCGGCAGCAGCGACGCAGATCGCAGTTGATACAAGAAGTGCAAGTCGTTTTGCGAACATATGTGATGACCCCATGGAAAGTCGTGCTTTCGAGACATGATTGCGGCGGCAACAGGAGCGCAGCCTTGGCAGGTATTTATACGCTCCGGTGTAAAGGGCAACCTGAGTAACAGCGAACACCTGCAATGCACAAGAGTGTGGCAAACATGTTACAAATTTTTCACAAGTGATGAACATGTGGTGTTTGGGCAGGAAGAGTCCTTGCAACCTTTTTTCGTTCGCGCTCTACAGCCCTCAATGCAGAATCCGCAATTTTTCTCCTCGGATTACCTGAGGGTTGCGTAGTGGATTTTGGTTACTTAAGGGGGAATACCTTGAAAATATCCGTTCGTGCTTCCTTGATCGGCGCAACCGCGTTGACCGCACTGACCTTCATCCCAGCCGTTGCCAGCGCTCAAACCGCGCCAGCTGCCGCACCAGCTCCTGCTGCGACACCTGCCAAAGCAGCTGAAACCATCGTGGTAACTGGTTCGCGCATCCGTCGCGATACGTTTAATACAGCGTCGCCTTTGACGGTGATTACAAACGATAACGCCGTGTTGTCGGGTACCATTGATGCAGCTGAAATCCTGCAAGGGTCTACCGCTGCTGCGGGTTCGGGTCAGATCAACAACTTCTTCTCGGGTTTCATCGTGGAAGGTGGCCCAGGGATCCAAACCGTTGGTTTGAACAGCTTGGGCGCTCAGCGCACCCTCGTTTTGTTGAACGGCCGCCGTTTGCCCCCATCAGGTGTGCGCGGTCAGGTGGGTGCAGTCGACCTGCAAACCATTCCTAACTTGGCAATCAGCCGCTATGAAATTCTCAACGAGGGCGCTTCGCCAATTTACGGTTCGGACGCTGTGGGCGGTGTTGTCAACGCCATCGTTCGTCGCAACGTCAACGGCTTTGAAGCAACCGCTTCGGGCAACTTGACCGAAGCAGGCGCTGGTGAGCAATTCACCGTTGGCGCTTTGTGGGGCAAGACCGCCGACCGCTGGAACGTGATGGTCAGCGGCAGCTACTTTGAGCAAAAGGCCTTGAAGTACGGCGACCGTGATTATTGCCAACAAGACTATGTGTTCGATGCAGCAACCGGCCAACGCGCCGACTTTATCGACCCCGCAACTGGCCAGCCTAAGTGCTATGGGATTGGTCAACAATATAATTGGCTCTCACCAATAGGAAACAGTTCGACAGTTGTTAATGGTGTGCAATTGATGGGTGGCACGTGGAAAGCTGACTCCAGTGTTGTCGCCCGTACGGTTGGTCTCAACCCGTCCGTGCGCCCAATTCCCGGTAGCTCGACCCTATGTTTGACGTCAGCTGGGGCGACCGTCACCTGTGCGAGCCAGCAAGTTATCTTGACGCTCCCGGGTTTCCGTCGCCTGTTCAATCCCCAATTCGGGGCGATTGGTGCACCGGTCGGCAACCAGCTTGATTTTGAACACCCCTTCCAAACCGATACCGACATTATCTCGCCATCCAAGCGCACCAATTTCTACGCCACTGCGGCACGGGACTTGGACATTCTGGGCGGCGTGGAGGTTTATGGTGAAGCGCTCTATGCCAAGCGTGAGTCGAGCCAGAAGTTTGCAGCACAATTGTTCTTCACCATCCCAGCCACCAATGCCTTTAACCCATTTGGGGTGAATGTTCAGCCGGTTATCGCCCGCCCCGCCAATAGCGAGCAAACCGTGGAGACTTGGCAAATCATCGGTGGCATCAAGGGGCAAACGGGGAATGGCTTGGCCGGTTTCTTCAAGAATGGCAACTGGGAGGTTTACGCACAAACCAGCAGCGGTGAAGGGCTATATTCCGGCACAACGATTCTTTCGGATCGCTTGACCGCAAGCAGCAACGCAACGCGTAACCCGGCCACAGGTGCTGTCAGTTGCCCCACGCCAGCTTTGTCGGGCGGCACCTGTTTGCCGATCAATTTCTTCGACCCACGGGTTTTGCGCGGCGAGTATACGGCCGAAGAATTCAATTACCTCTTCAACAATGCAAACACTGGGAAAACTGTCTACGAACAAACGGTGGTTGAAGCCAATGTTTCTGGTGATGTGTTCCAAGTTCCAGGTGCCTCTGACGCCGTAAAGCTTGTTCTTGGGGCCCACTATCGAACTTATAGTATCAATGACGTCCCTGGGGCTGAAACCCTGCGCGGCAATGTGGCGCTGACGACAAGTGCCGGTATCACCAAGGGCGAAGACACCGTAACGGAAGTCTATACGGAGCTTTCGGCACCTCTCATGTCGAAGAAGCCATTGGTAGAAGATCTTGAAGTCAATTTGGCCTATCGCTTCACCAATTATGACTCCTATGATTCAAATACGACCTGGAAAGCCACGGCCAACTGGAAAATCACGCCAGAATTTGCGTTGGTAGCAATTTCAGGTACCTCCTACCGCGCACCTGCTTTGTTCGAACTCTTCTTGGGCGATCAAACTGGCTTCTTGGGTCAGACCTCGATTGATCCCTGTATCAACCACGACAACAGTAACAATTTGATCTTGAAGGCACGTTGCTTGGCCGCCGGCATCCCCGGTGATTACAATGGTGCCACCAACGGCAGCAGCCAGTCGGCAACCATCTTCACGGGTGGTGGGGCAGGTACGCTGAAGGAAGAAGAATCCCGCTCGGACATCTTCAGTTTTGTCTATACCCCGTCGAAGATCGATTTGAATTTGCGTGTGGACTATTGGCAAATTGAGGTAACCGATCAGGTTGCCCAGTTCGGTGCCGGGAACATTGTTCGCTCTTGCTTTGCCGCGGTTGACCAATCTCGGGCTGACCAATTCTGCCGGTTGTTCACGCGCGACACCAACCCAAACTCGTCTCGCTTCCGGCAGATTTTGACGGTCTCGAACGATTATGTGAACATCAACGTGACGCAAGTTGAAGGTATCGACTTGAAGGCAGTGTATCGTAAGGACTTTGCCTTCGGCGATCTGGTGATCGACACCGCGCACCGCTGGACCTTGTCCAACAAGACCGGTCTGTTCTCAGACACGGAATTGCTGGAGCAAGCTGGCGACATCGGTGAACCCATCTATGTCGGTCAAGCTCAAATCCGCTTTGAGCGCAAAGACTGGACCTATAGCTGGAATATCGATGCTATCGGTCAGTCGAACGAAACCCGCTTTAACAACGGTGTAAACCCAGTCGTGGCTGCACCAGGGTCGCGTTTTTCGTTCAATGGGATCGGTTCGGTTCTCTACAAGACCAAGACCGAAACCACTATCACCCATGGTCTCAGCGTCCGTTATCGTTCGGACAATTGGACCATTGTTGGCGGTGTGCGCAACATATTCGACGAAGCGCCACCAGCAATTTCGACGGCTGTGTTCTTCGCGCGTTTGGGCAACTCGGCCTTGACCTCGCAGTACGACCAGTTCGGCCGTTCGTACAACGCAACCATCATCCGTCGCTTCTAATCGTCGGATTGATTGTCAGAATGAGAGAAGGCGGCCTTTCGGGGCCGCCTTTTTTCGTTAATGAGCCCGATGTTTCCCGGGGTTTTATGACAGTTTTCCCGAGTTTGAGGTAAATAATTTCGTGTGACTGGCTGTGCTTTAGGCATTCTTGCCCGAGCCCTCGGCGAAGTGAGACACTTTAGCAACAATTTGCGGACACACCGTCATTTACCTGTCATTGAAGCGTTGACGACTTGTAATGTGCTGGTTAACTCTCGTCCTATTGCCTGAAAAAGCTGAGTCATAAAGCAACCGGGCAGGGGACAAATGGAGGTTCCAATATGAAAATTTCGATGACCCGCGAGCTCTTGCTCGCGAGCACTATTGTTGCAGGCCTCGGCTTCGCAGCGCCAGCATTCGCTCAAACGGCGGCTGCTACTGAGGAGAAGGCGGCTGAAGTTGTGGTCGTCACCGGTACTCGGATTTCGACACCCGGCGTGCAATCGGCCAGCCCGATTACGTCGATTGGTGGTGCTGAGCTCCAGCTGAACCAGGTCGCAGAAGCTGAAAAGCTGCTTCGTTCGCTGCCTTCGACGATCCCAGGCGACGGTGAAAACGTCAACAACGGTACCGCTGGTGTGACCTCGGTCAACATGCGTGGCCTCGGCGCTGAACGCAACCTCGTCCTGATGGACGGTAAGCGTATGACCCCCTACAACATCGATGGTATCGTTGACATTTCAACCGTGCCACAAGCGATGTTGGAGCGCGTGGACATTCTGACCGGTGGTGCTTCGACTGTGTATGGTTCGGACGCTATGTCGGGCGTTGTGAACTTCGTGTTGAAGAAGGATTTCGAAGGTATTGAAGTCGATTTGAAGCGTTCGATCACCGGCGACAATGACGGCCAAATCGTAACCGCTTCGGTTGCTATGGGTGCCAATCTGGACGATGGTCGCGGCAACGTGGCTTTGTCCTTGAACTGGACTCAACGTGACGCTGTTACCTTGGCTATGCGTCCATTCGGCTTGGTGGGTGTTTCATCCTCGACCGGCGCAGGCCGCGCAGGCTCCTTGCCAGCCGCAGCTGCTGGTTGCGGTGGTCCAAACGTTTATGCCGACTCCGCCGGCGGTGGTTCGACCACGGGTATTCCAACCCGCATCACCTACATGGGTGGCGGCGGCCAGTTCTTGGACAATGGTACTTTGGGTGCGAACTGCTCGCGCTTCAACTTCAACCCCTATAACTACTACCAAACTCCACAAGAGCGTTATTCGGCGACCGCAATTGCGCGCTATGACATCAACGATCACGTTGAAGCCTATGGCCGTGCAACCTTTGCTGCCACCAACGTTCGTCAGCAGATCGCACCATCGGGCGTGTTCGGTAACCTGTTTATGGTTCCTCTGAACAACCCATTCTTGTCGGCACAGGCCCGCGCCAAAATCATCGCAGAAGCCAACTTGTTCCGTACCGGTTCGCCTGCTGTTGGCACCACGCCAGCGGTGGCACCTGGCGTCACAACCGGCCGCTGGATCGATGTCAACAACAACGGCGTGGTTGACGAGGCTGACCAGCTGCAGCTCTCTATCCGTCGCCGTACCGTTGAATTTGGCGAGCGTTCGACCACCTATGACAACAACACCTTCCAATTCCTCTTGGGCTTGAAGGGTGACCTCGGCGAGTATTTGCCTGACTGGACTTGGGATGCGTCGGTCCAAATGGGTCAAGCAGACCGTACCAACGTGTCGGCTGGCTACACCAACGTTGCCAACATTCAGAATGCTCTGAATGCAACCAGCACCACGTTGTGCGCCAATGGCGATTCGACCTGCGTCCCCATCAACCTGTTCGGTGGCTTCGGCTCAATCACCCCAGCCATGGCAGCCTATTCTTCGGGTACAGCTCTTGAGCAACAAAACTACACGCAGAGCATTGCAAACGTGTCGGTTGGTGGTCCGCTGCATGGCTTCCAAAGCCCAATGGCAGAATCTCCAGTTAGCTTTGTTCTCGGCTACGAATATCGCAACGAAACCGGTAAGACGACCCCAGACGAGTGCTTGAAGCTCGCGCCAACCAGCTGCTTGGGTGGTGCTGGTGGAAACACCTTGCCAGTCGCTGGTGGTTACAACGTCAACGAAGTCTTCACCGAAATTGGTGTGCCTTTGGTTTCGGACAAGCCATTGTTTGAGTCGTTGAACCTCGAACTCGGCTATCGTTTGGCAGAGTACTCGCTGACCGGTCAGAACACGACCTGGAAAGCCGGTTTGGATTGGGCTCTGAACGATCGGTTCCGTTTCCGCGCCATGAAGCAAAAGGCCGCTCGTGCGCCTAACGTTGGTGAGTTGTTCTCGCCATTCGTCACCGGTCTGCAAAACTCTGGTCGCGATCCCTGCTCGATCGCTCAACCAGTTGCAGAACGTACTGCAGCTTTGCGCGCCTTGTGCGAAGCCACCGGCCAAGCACCAAGCGCAGTTTGGACCGTTCAAGACATCGTGGCCGGCCAGATCGGTACCTTTGAAGGTTCTGATCCAACCCGTCCACCGAAACCAGAAGAAGGTGACACGCTGACCGTCGGTTTCGTTTGGCGTCCTGACCTCGGTGGCTTCTTGAAGAACACCGCTGTGACCCTTGACTATTATGACATCAAGATCACGGACACGATTGGTCTCGGCCAACCTCAAGAAGTGCTCGATGGCTGCTATAAGAATGGTCAGCAATCGTTCTGTTCGTTGATCGTCCGTATCAACGGCGACTTGGCAACGCCAGGTGCAGGTATCAAATTGCTAACAACTAACTTGGATTATCGCCAAGCCTCTGGTTATGAATTGGGTATCAACACCGGCTTCGACCTCGAGTCCTTGGGTCTCGACAGCAAGTGGGGTTCGATCCGCATTTCCTACAATGCGAACTACTACACCAAGAACGAATCCCGCACGACGCCAACTTCGGACATCATTGATTGCAATGGTTTCTATGGCTCGAGCTGCGATCCAACCCACCAGTTCCGTTCGGTACAGCGTACCACATGGTCTGTTGGTGACTTCCAATTGTCCTACAACTGGCGTCATTCCAGCGAAATCAAGCTTGAAGAAGCTTTGAAAGCTGGCATTTTCGACGAATTCGAAAAAATCAAAGCTTACAACTACATCGACCTGTCAGCGTCTTGGGACGTGAACAGCGCGATTTCGTTGACCGCTTCGGTTGCTAACGTGTTCGACGAAGATCCACCAATCATCGGTAACGAAACCGGTACGACTTCGTACAACTCGGGGAACACCTTCCCATCGAACTACGACACTTTGGGCCGCGTGTATGCGCTTGGCGTCAATGTGAAGTTCTGATCTGATTTTTCAGATTGAAACATGGCGGCGGGTCCCTCGGGGCCCGCCGTTTTTGTTTGCATTGCCTGAGCTTGCTTCGCCTCTGTGATGGTTTCATAAAGCGGGGAGGGGAATGTAGATGACCGCACAAATTGATGCTTGGGTGGCGCAAGCCGAAAAGGCCGCTGGCGATGGGCACTGGGCGGAGGCAGAACGTTTGTGGGGCGAGGTCGCCAAAGCGGCCCCAGACCATGGTTTAGCGCTGCATCGTTTGGGTATTCATGCTTTTCAACGCGGTGCATTTCTCGAAGCAGAACATGCGTTGGCGCGGGCTTGCACCCTAATCCCACAAGATCCGATGATTGCCTTGATGTTGGCCAACGCCCGCCGCGAGCTCGGCCAGGTTGAGGGAGAGTTTGCAGCGCTACAGCTTGCCTTGGCGGCAGACGCTTATTTCTATCCTGCTCTTTTGGCAAAAGGGGCATTATATGAGCGCCAAGGCCGCTTAAAGCTGGCCGCTGTTACCTATCGCAATGTCTTGAAGATTGCGCCGCCTGAAGCACATTGGCCATCCAGCCTGGCACCAAGCTTAGCCCGGGCAGCCAAACTGGTGCGGGACTATCAAGAAGCCTATGCCATCACCTTGCTAGAGGCTGTTGGCGGGGCAGGGCGGCTCTCTGGACAATGGCAGGAGGCCATTTCGATTATGTCGGGCCAAACCAAGCCCTATCACTCAGATTGCAACCAGCTTCATGTTCCACGCCTTCCCGCAATTCCCTTCTATGATCCCAAGGATTTTAAGTGGGTTGCTGTCTTGGAAGCGCAAACGGAGGCCATCACTGAGGAGCTAAAGGCCGCGTTGCAGAGCCAACAAGAGGCCTTCCAGCCCTATATCGCTTATCAACCCGGCGACCCTGTGAACCAGTGGGCGGAACTCAATCACTCGCAACGTTGGAGCAGTCTTTCGCTGTGGCGCGGTGGCGTCCGCGATGAGGCTAATCTCGCAGCCTGCCCCAAGACGGCAGCGGCCTTGGAACATGTGGAGATGGCTGAGATTGGCGGGCTTTGCCCGAATGCGATGTTCTCAGCCCTTGCACCCCATACTGAGATTCCGCCCCACCATGGTGAAACAAATGCCCGTCTCGTGGTGCATTTGCCCTTGGTCGTCCCAGACAAGTGCGTCTATCGCGTCGGCTTTGAGCAAAGACGCTGGGAAGTGGGCAAAGTGCTGATCTTTGACGATACGCTCGAACATATGGCGCGCAATGACAGCGATGAATTGCGCGTTGTATTGATCTTCGACGTCTGGAACCCGCTTCTCTCGAAAGAAGAGCGGGCTCTCGTTCAGACTTTGACCGAAGCCGCGCGGCAATTCGCTGTGGAATAGCTGACTGAGGTGTCAATGTACCCGAACTGGCTCATGCATGCTGGGGCCTCTGGCTTGAGAGGCCTCATTCAAAATCTGCGATAGACGTTCATCACCAGCTAACGTGCCAATCACTGTGGCGGCGCGGGCCATAACCTTGGCATTTTCGGCACTTGCACCAAAGGCCCGACTAAAGGCTGTTAGAGGATCTTCGACGCTGGGATAGGTCCTCAAGGTGATGCTTTCTTTCGCTTCAATCTGCGCCAAGGCCTTGGCTTTCAAGATCGCGGTACGTAAGCCCCCAATTTGATCGACAAGGCCAAGGTCTTTGGCTTCATTCCCGGTCCAAACCCGTCCTTTTGCAATCTCTTGTACGCGCGACAGAGGAAGTTTCCGACCGGCTGCAACTTTGCCCGTAAAGTCGTCATAGATGCGTGTCACCGCAGCATTCATGGCAGCTTTCTGGCTATTGGTATAGGGTGTCGCGGACGAATAGGCGTTTGCGAAATCACCCCCAGCCTGAATGGATGCGATATTGGCACCGGTATAACGATTGAGCGCCTCATTGATGACAAACTTGCCATTAAACACGCCAATTGAGCCCGTAATGGTCGATGGCATCGCCAGAATCGCATCAGCCCCCGTGGAAACATAATAGCCGCCTGAGGCTGCATAGGCCCCCATCGACACCACCACCGGCTTGCCGGCCTGCTTTGCCCGCTCAATGGCTGCCCAAATTTGGTCTGATGCGCTGGGGGAACCACCGGGCGAGGACACGCGGAATACAATAGCCTTTACCGAGGCATCATCGGTTGCGTCGCGAATGGCAGCGGCGAAATCGTCGCTGGTGATGCTGCTTTCCTGTGCAAACGGATCGCCGCTTCGTTCCCCAGTCACAATGGCGCCTTCACCACCAACCAAGGCGATTACAGGACCCGATTCGAGGGGCAATTGATAACTGGCGAGGTCAACAAACTCAGCCCTGTTGCGGCCACCAGCACGAGCAAGGGCGGCCTCCATCGCGTCTTCGGGTTGACCGATTTTGTCTATCAACTTGGCTTGCAAAGCGGCCTCTGCGGATAAGGGGGCCTGATCGAGTGCCGCCTTCATTCCTTCTACAGGGATTTTGCGATCAAAGGCGGTTGAGGCCAAGAATGCGTTATAAATGCTGCCCAACATCGCCGTTGTGGCTTCGCGATGTGGCGCATTAAAGGTCTTTTCGGTGTAGGTATTGACCGCATTCTTATATTCTTTGAATTGCTCAAACTGCGGCAGTATCCCGAACTTCTCCATGAATCCGCCCAAAAACATGGTTTCGGCAACAATGCCTGTGGCTGCAAAATCGGTGGTGCCTTGCATCCACATCTCGCTGGCAGCGGATACGGCGACATAGTTGGAAAGCGTCGGATTTTCGAAGCCCTGAGCGTGTACGACCACAAATTTGCCGGTTGCTTTAAAGTCGAGCATGGCTTGGCGAATTTCTTCAGCATGGGCAGGGGCCAATCCACCTTCGCTCGCGCGCACGAATAAGCCTTTGACGTTATTATCTGTTTCAGCCGCCTGCAGCTTCCGGACGATTTCAACAACCGAATTACCGCCGGCAAACCCTGCAAACGGGCTGGTGGCTGGCACGTCTCTTATGGGCTCGCGCAGATCAAGGCTTAAAACCGTATGAGATGGCGTAACCGGGGCACTAGAGCCGACGGCTGAGGCGATCAGCATGATTGGGATCAGGATAAAGAATAAGACGAGGCCCAAAAAGACGCCTGCGATCGTAATAAAAAATTGCTTCACCCTGTCCTCCATCGCGCCTGCGACTTCTCGATTAAGAGATAGGTCTGGTAGGCACGCTTATCACCCGTTGTGATATAGGAAATTACAGGTGTCGCCTAGCGGCAGTTACAAGCCGACCGTGCCGCTCATCGCCGCTTTGTCGATAGCTGACGGGCAATGGTCTGAGCAGCCTTTTGCCCCTGACGCCAGGCTCCGCCTACGGTCACGGCTAAAGGGTCGTCGCCGCCATCACCAGCAAAAAACAATCGATCTTCAACTGGTTGGGAGTAGATCTTTCGTGCATTGGCATGGCCAATTGTTTGGTGAGGGTAGGAGCCCAAGGCAAGCGGGTCACCCTGCCAATTGGTAGAGCTTCGCGCTAGGACCTGTGCCTGTGAGCCGATCACATTTTTGAGTAATTCAAGCGCGAAGGCTTCGATCGCATTAGCGCCTTCGGCGTGTAGGGCGCGCGACATGGGTCCCGGGATCAAAGCGGTCATCAGCCTCTTGTTGGGCGAGCTCACCAGCGCATGATACTGGCCTTGCTGGATATGGCTATTGGATAGGGCATATTCGGGCAAATCTGGCACGGGTGAGGGCAAGACCATAGCGACCTTCTCCAAGGCACCCATGGGCAGGTTTGCAAGGGCTGTCTGTTTTGCAATTGGCAACGCTGGGTCAAACCGGATGCTGCCTGAGGCCAAAACGCCTGTCGGCACGGTGATGATGACCTTTCGCGCGGTCACTTGCCCAAAGCTTCCGATGGCGGTGACGCCGTGCGCGCCATCCCAACGCAGTGTCGAGACCGGACTATTGAGGCGAATATTTAATCCGCCAGCCAAGCCTTGGACGAAGGGGCCCATGCCGGTCGCGGGGATCAAATCTGCACCCGCCTCGAGATTATAATAGCCTTGCAGCGAGACAAGGCTGGGGTCTTCACCCATTTCGACGGCAAAGATATTGGCCACGTGGCGTTGCGCTGGCGTCGGATTGGGCAAGGTCGCCCCCAAGGCCCGGTCATTCAGTCGGGCGAGAGGAAGAAGTTGGCGCATTTCCCACGCCACGACTGCCTCATTTGCGTCCTTCCAGGATGGATTGGTACTGGGAATGCCCTTATCGAAAATACCTCCATTCTCGTAGCTACTCTCAATAAGGCCGATGCCAGCTTGCCGTGCTAAGGGAACCAGAGGATTGGTTGCTTTATTGTGCAGCCAATAAGGCCCACGGTCGAACGCATGGCCGAGCGTTTCAGTGTCCGTCAGAACGCGCCCGCCGATCCGGTCTCGCGCCTCTAAGATGAGAGTTCGAATGCCAGCGGCCTTTAGCTGACGCGCCGCCGATATGCCCGCCACGCCCGCGCCTATAATGATTACATCGGTATCGGTGATCGTTCCGGCAGAGACATTTGTTACCAAGCTCGATGCAGCAAGGCCACCGAGCAGGGCACGACGGTTAAGGATTGTCATCACCATTTCTCCAAAATGTGAGATTAATGTCGTGTTTGCAAATATGAGAATAATCTCGTATTGTCAAGCGACTTTCAAGTACGGGGTAAAGTGATGACGGTCAGCGCGGCTCCCAAAGCCAAAGCACCAAGCCAAGACCGCGGCCAACGCCGCGTCGATCTTCTTTTGGACGCAGCGGCAGAGTTGATCCTGGTGCATGGGGCTGAGGGCTTGAAAATGGATATGGTTGCCAAACAGGCGGCGACCTCGCCGGGCTCGCTCTATCAATTTTTCCCCAACCGAGCAGCGCTTTTGACTGCGCTCATGGAACGCTTTGGCGCGCAATTATCGGCTCTAGCTCAGCAAATTGTAGAGCAACAAAGTCAAGAAAGGCCCGCAGATTTAGCGGTAGCAGCCCGTAGCTTTTTGGCACCATTTCTTGATTTTTATGCGCGCAATCAAGCCTATGTCATTTTGGCTGAAGCCTCCGAACGCCTCTTCGCCGGTCAAGGCTACACGTTCTTTGAAGATGATGTTGTCGCCCAGTCCATGGTTCAAGTCCTAACGCCCTTTACCGCCGCAGCCCAAAAACCACGTTTAGCGCGTGTTGCGAAGATGTTGACGATCCAAGCGCACGCCGCAATTGCAGCTGCCTTTGACGTGCCAGAAGATGAGCGCGCCGATTGGCTAGGTGAACTTGATCGTCTCATCCAAAGCTACATTGCAACCCTACAGGAAAGCTGAGACGACTTGCTGCAGCTGATCGCCTCGGATGGCAGTGCTTATGTGATCAAAAGTCTTGCACCGCGGCCCAAGCGCGTCTATCTGCCTGCCTCTCTTGGGGTGTCGCCAAGCGGTAAGGCATCGGTTTTTGGTACCGACATTCCTAGGTTCGATCCCTAGCACCCCAGCCACTCTTTCCGCCAATCAACAAACGCGATGAGCCTTTAGGGCTTGGCCGGTGCGGCTAGGGCGAGCCATACTTCGTGTCGGCGCAGAAACGGCGCCGTCCAAGGTGGATCATAGGATGCATAAATTGGGGTCCCAACTGGGGTCAGTTTTTTGCCGATTAGCCACGCGCGCAATTCTTCACTTTTTTCCGCCATGGTTGCCTGGCTGCCAAGTCCTGAAAAGCGGATCACGCCATAGCGCCTAGCGGGTTCCTCCAAGAGGCGGACATTGGGGTCATTGGGTACGGGCATGGTCGCCAAAGTCGAGCCTTCGGGCATAATGAAACGCACTTTCCACTCCGCACCTGCATCCTGACGGGTGACGGGAGCTGTCATGGCGATGGATTGCCCCTCTTGCTGGCGGGTGACCGGGGCGGTCATGGCAATGGAAGCCCGCGGCTTGTTTCCCCCAAAGATATAGCGCGCTAACGGCCTAAAGCCGGCGTTTGCGGGATCGCCACGCCCCTCTGGCACGCGCACTTCGGCAACGACTTGGCTGTCATAATCACGTATCTCAAAGGCACCTTCGCGCATTATGCGTTTAAAGCTGGGCTCGGGCGTGTCCGCCTGACTGGGGCTTGTGACCCCGGCGACCATTAGCATCGGCAGAACAAGGGCGAGGGCGGGGTGCAGTTTAAAGGTTGTCATGCATCCTTTACGTTCGGCATCGGACTTTGGTTCAAACAGGGTTGGATGAAATTTTGCCCGTGTGAGGATGGGCGCGAATCCAGAGGTGTGATTTGCGACTTTCACCCGGCCCGCATGTCCTCTAAAGCATCGCACGCGTGCCTGTCGCGCGCCGACCCCTCCGTCTTCACTAAAAAAGTGATCTTGAAATTGCCTGCGAAGTTTGACCTTCTGCCCGATGCCGCAAGCTATGATGCGGCCGTTGAGGCACTTTATGCTTTAGCCTTTGGACCCGGGCGCCATGCGAAGGCAGCCGCACGCCTGCGGGAAGGGCATCAAAGTCGACGAGACGTATCCTTTGTGGCTATGTCTGGTGGCCATCTCATCGGTGCATGTCGCTTATGGCCGCTTGTGACCGACCAAGGTCAAGAGATTCTCTTTTTAGGCCCTATCGCCGTTGCGCCGGACCACCAAGGTCAAGGCTTGGGCGGCGAATTGGTTGAAGCCTGCCTGACAGCCAGCGATCGATTAACAGGCCTGCCGGTGATTTTGGTTGGAGATTTGGCCTTCTTTGAACCGTTTGGCTTTAGCCAAGCGCCAAAGGGGCAAGTGACCTTACCTGGCCCGGCTGATCCTAAGCGCATTCTTTGGCGGCCAGCGCAGGGGGCGGACATAATCGCGCCAGCAGGCAAGCTTCTGAAAAACGCATAGGCGTCACGATTTGCGGCTGGAAACCACCAGCCTGCCCTCACGCCACCACGCCAACAGGGCAAGGCTTGCGAGGATCATCGCATAGGCCCAAGGCGGCAGGATCGCGTCGCGGCTGGTCGCCGTGACGCTTGTCGCACCAGCACGCCGCAGGCTTAAGCCTTCCGTACCCGCTTTTTGGCGACTGCCAAGGCGCATGATCTCCGGGAGGGGGTCAGTGCCGGCCTTGCCAACCCACGTCACACTGCCGCCCCCCTGTTTGGCTTGTGGTCCAGACAGGGCGCTCGGGTCGGCTGACAAAAGACGCGCCTCATTTGGATTGCCAATCCCCGCGACAATGAAAGCGCTCTTGTCACCGGACTGCACATAGACCAAGCCGGGTTTGGCCATTTGGGTCTCACCTCGCCAAACGCCAGTCTCGGTGGGCAAAAGCGGTACTGGGAAGATTTGCCCCGAAACATTGACTTGTGCCGGCCCTGGGTCCGCGCCACTTTGCCGTTCCATCAAAAGGCGACCAGGTTGGCTGCGCAAAACCAAGCGATCGGCTTCTAGATCTGCTTCTTTCATCAGCCAATGTGCCGTGCGGCGGAACAATTCATCAAACGGGCCGCCTCCATCATAGCCACGCCGCCATAACCACGCCTGATCGCTCATCACCGCGGCTACCCGTCCACGCCCAACTTGGCCCAGAACAAGCAAGGGCTCGCCTGCGCCTTGCAACAAGATGTCCCCTGTGGCGGTGGAAGGCTGCACGCGTAACCATTTGCCCCATGAATCGGATTGCTCAGCCAAACTTGCGGAAACCGGATGCGTGCGGCCGCGCTCGGTAAGGGCTGGGCGGAAGGCTGTCTCAATTGGCTCACCGCGTGATTGGACGGGGAGAATGCGGCCAAGGGGTGTGGATTGCACCCCTTCATCCAGCCCTTCAGAAGGGCCTGCCAACATCAGGAAGGCACCCCCCCCTTCCACCCATTGAGCAACGGAATCGAGATAGGCATCTGGCAAAACTGACAGGCGCGAGAAGCGGTCAAAGACCACTAGGTCGAAGCTATCAATCTTTTCGAGGAAAAGTTCTCGTGTCGGGAAGGGGATCAGCGACAATTCCTCTGTTGGCGTAAAATCCTGCTTTTCGGGGGGACGCAGAATAGTAAATTGGACCAGATCAACACTCGGGTCGGACTTTAAGAGGTTTCGCCACGCTCGCGACCCGGCATAGGGCTGCCCGGTCACCAGCATGACGCGCAATCGGTCTCGCACACCGGTAATGGAAAGTGCAAGGCCATTATTCGCCGTTGAGACTTCCCCCGATACGCCCGGTGTCTCAATTGCAATGGGTACAAGGCCGCGCTGCACGATGGGCACTTCAATGACGATATCTTCGCCGGTTGGCACAGTCAGCGTTTGTGGTGTGTCCGTGCCAACCCGCACCGTTAGAGGAACTGAGTCGTCGCGATCCTCGACCCGCACAATCACCTTGGCAATTTCACCAATGGGTGCTTGCCGCGGTGCCGACCTCAGATCGATCCAGCGATCCCGTTCTTGCGGGGCACCGACAAGGACTTGATGCACGGGGAAGGGGCGGGCAGCATCCTCCCCATCGATAAACCGGCCATCACTGATCACAATCGCCCCTGCAACCCGGTCTGGCGGAATATCGGCAAAGGCTTGATCGAGGCCTGCGGCAAGGGCTGTACCTGCGCCACCACCATCAAAATAAGTGACACGGACTTCAAGGTTTTCGACTTGGCCGAGTTTGGCTTTAAGGGCCCTTAAAGCAGCCTCAGCACCTGTTACGCGGTCGCTCAAGGACATGCTCTCGGATCGGTCCACCAGAACTGCGACAATGTCGGTTAGGGCCACACGCTCTTCGCGGACTTGGCTAGGCCCGGATAAGCCGATGAACGCAACCAGCACTAAGCCGAAGCGGGTCAGGGGGGCTTTGCCACCCAAGCGGACATAAAGTGCCAGTAGCCCAATGCCCACAAGTGCCAAGCCGAAAAGGAAATAGGGTGGCAGCCATGGGTCAAGACCCAGTTTGACGAGGTCAATCTCAGTCATCGCGGCGGCACCTGCGGGCGTCCTAGCCGTTCCAGCAAGGCGGGCGCATGCACTTGGTCGGCCTTATAATTGCCGGTCAGCGCATAAAGCACGATATTTATACCAACCCGGATGGCGAGTTCATTCGTGGTCGGACCCACGCCTTCAAAGCCCTGCAACACGCCCGTGGATGGACCCTTCGGCGCTCTCGCCCAAACAGAAGCCCAGTCTCCATCGCCCAGAATGAGAGGGGAAACGCCGTCATTAGCGCTGGCAGCAGCCGAAGCTTCGGTCTCGACCCAGAGCTTTGCGTCGGGATATCGGCCCGGAAATCGTTGGAGGATGTAAAAGGCTTTTGTTAGGACATGGCCATCAGGAACCGGGGCCAGAGGTGGCGCTTCAATTCCCCTTAAGGCTGCACGGGTGATTTGGCGCGCCATGGCGGGGGTCCGTCCGCCGCCGCGGGAGTCTACAAACAACACGCCGCCATTTTTCATATAGCGATCTAGAGCACTGGCCACTTCGGGGCGGGTTTCGGTGGCAGCCTCCCCCAAAGTCCAAAATAGGATGGGATAGAGGGCCAAGTCATCACGGCTCGGATCTAAGCCAATGACTGGACCGGGTTCAACCGAAGTCCGGTCCCGTAGCGCCCGCGATAACCCTTCAAGGCCGCGCTGGGTTTGGGCGTCAAGTGCCCCGTCCCCAGTTTTGATATAGGCGAGCGAGAGGTCTCCCTGCCGTGGTTTGGCCTTTGTGGTTTGCGCACTTGCGTCTGGCGCCCCACCAAGAAATATCAAGCCGAAGACGAGCAGGCCTGCCATGGATACTCCTGCTTTGGCCCGACCCCGCCATCTGGCCAGCCGCTTAAGCTCCGCAAGCTTGCCTGCGAGCCAGAGGCTCACAATCATGTCGATGAGCAGAAGGACCATGCCCAAGCCCAGGAAAGGTCCCGCCAGAGATTGAGGTTGCCTTTCGGCTTCGGCCACACGTTCGACTTTGGCCAAGTCGGGCAAGGGGTCCAAGCGCAGATTGGGTGCAGCAGCTTGCAAAATCCACCGGACACCCCCGCCTTCATAAATGCCGGGGGGGCGATCAAGGCTGGGTTGGACCGTTTGCACTTCTTCGGGTCGGATCGGTCGAATTTGCGGATCTGGCGCGCGAAACGTCCCAAATCCATCCAACACCAAGACGGGCCTCAACGGCGCTGTACCCACAACAAAATTAGCGGGAATGGCACGAGAGGCTGCTTGCGCCAGAACGCGGCGTAGCATGGCAACTTGCACGCCCGAGAAGGCAACATCGCTCCAGGCTGGACCTGCGGTTGTGTGAAACAGCACGACTTTGCCTTTGCCTAATTCACGTGCAGTGACCAAAGGCGTTCCGTCGGCGAGGCGTGCCCAAATCTGTAAAGCTTGCTGATCGCGTGCCGAGGCAGTGCCGCCCGCGTTTGCTTCTGGTGCCAAAACCGCGATTTGGGTAACGCGGGCATCATCGGGAACAGTCAAGCCCGCAAAAGGGCTGGTCGGGTCAAACACGCCGATCTTGCCCGCATTATCCCATGTCATACTGCCCCGGACCGTGCGCGGTTCGGGGGCAAGGGCTGCTGGGATAAGTGGGCTTGGCCCAGCTGCCAGAAGTTTCGGACCGGCTGTCCGGATCAACAGGCCGCCATTTCTTACAAAGCGTTCTAAGGCTTGGCTGTCTTGCGCTCCAAGTTCGCCCGCGTCGGGCAGGATTAATGCGTCCAGACCCGCATCGATCAGGCGGGTCAGATTCGCGCGCGTCAAATCCGTATAGGGCTTAAGCGCCCCTTCCAAATAATGGGCGTCTGACAATAACGGTTGATCATCTTGGCGCTCGGCAATCAGGCCCGTGCGGACACGACGATCAAAGGCATCGAGTAAGAAGACGCCACCAGCCGAACGGGCGTCGGCGGTCCGAAGGGCGGCGACATCGCGCATCACAACCGATTCCAAAGCAAAGCTGACCCCTGTTGGTACGGGGGCTACACGCGTTTCCCGTAAGCTTTGGCCGCGACTATTGACCGCCTCCAGCCTTTGGGTTCGGCTGGTCGCGGGACCGGTGACGAGGCCCAGACTATAGCCTTCAGACGTGGCTGCAGCCCGGTTAATGGCAACCGCGCCTTCGGCCACACTGCGCAAACGTACCGAGCCGATTTGTGTCAATCTTTCTGCAAACGCTTGGCTATTGGCGTGGGCTATTCCATCAGAGATCCAAAGGATGCGCTGACCGGTTGGAAGATCCTTCAGCGCGCCTAAAGCGCCAGATGGATCGGGCAAGACTGGCTTAGGCTGGGCGGCTAGAATGCGGGCTGCTGCTTGGTTGGGGCTTAAGACTTCCAGCGGGCTCGCGCTATTGCCTCCCTGCGCGGTCCACAACAAACGTACGGGCCCACTCGATGCCCGCGCGACTTGGGCGGCCTCATCTGTAACCGCGCGCCAAGCAGGGGCCGAGGTCCACCCATCATCTATAACGATTAACAGCGGTCTTGTATCGGGTTTGGTGACTGGATTGAGTACTGGACCAGAAAATCCGAGCACAAATAGGCCTAAAGCCAACATCCGAAACCAAGCGAGCCAGGGCGGGGTTTTTTTCGGGGTTTCTTCTGTATTGGGCAATGTTGCCAAAAGGGCAGTGGGCGGAAACACCTGTTCGCGCGGGGCCGGCGGCAAGGCCCGAATAACCAGCCAAATCAGAGGCAAAGCCGCCAAAGCTAGCAAGGCCAAAGGGGTCGTGATTCCAAGAGGACCAAAGGTCAACATGGCTAGCCCGCCCCTTGGCTGGAAGCGCCGCGTCCATCCAATAGCGCCGCAGCTTGCAACGTCAAAGGCAAGGCTGATTGATCTGTCGCATGGCTGAGCAAACTGCCTTGTGTTCGGCTAAGTGCCGCACGAAGCATTTCAAAATGCAGATGGTAGGCGCGCTGATACGCCTCGCGCGCAGCACCGGCTTGGCCAATAATCACCGGCGTAGCGCTACCGGGCTCAGTGAAAGCCACGCGACCTTCAAAGGGGAAAGTTTCTTCGTCTGGGTCGCGGATCAGAACAAACAAGACCGGCTGGGCTGCAGAAGACAATCTGCGAAGACGTTCTGCCCAGATTTCGATGGGTTCTAATCCGTCGCTCACGATCAGGATTTGCGCCTGTCCGTCGCGGTTGAGGGCTGCTTGGGCGTCAAACTGGCCCCCGCTGACCATAAGGGCCTGAAGAAAGGTTTCCTCTTGGCCAAACATTTGGCCACCAAATAATGTGCTAACCCGTTCACCGCCCGCCTTGGCTGCCATGGCAAGTGCCAGAGCAATAATCAGCGCGCGCTCTGCTTTCGTGGGGCGACTGGTTTGATTACGCCACAACATAGATGGGCGTGTGTCGACCCAAATGTGCAAAGAGGCTGGGCTTTCGCGTTCCATTTCGCGCACAAAGAGCCGGTCAGACCGTGCAGACCGTCGCCAATCCACGTGGCGCAAGGTTTCGCCTTCAAGAAGTTCCCGGTGCTGCCAAAAAGCTTCACCCATGCCTGCGCGCCGTCGTCCATGCGCGCCAAGGATTAGGCTGGCGGCGGTTTTGCGCGCATCCATCAAAAGGGCAGGCAGACTATTTGCCAAATCTTGGGCATCGCCAGCCAGTTTGGCAGGGATAAGCGCCTGTTGGCTCGCCATCATGCGGGTCGCAGTGCCTCTAGAACCAAGCGATCAATCAAGTTTGCGAGGTCTAGCCCATCCGCGCGAGCGCGCCAGGTTAAAGCCATACGGTGGGCTAGGGCTGCGCGGGCAATCGCGGTTACATCATCCAAGCTGGGGCTAACCCGGCCGCGTAGAAAAGCGCGTGCCTTGGCGGCCTTAATCAGTGCTTGACCCGCGCGTGGGCCAGGTCCCCATGCCACAAGATTGCGTATTTCAGGATCAGTCGCACTTTCAGGTCGAGCAGACCGCACGAGGTCGAGCACGCTATCCAAGATTTTTTCGCCCACTGGCATGCTACGCACAAAGCTTTGCAAATTGGCCAATTCGCCGGGCTTTATGGCTGCCTTTGCACTCAAATCACCCTCGCCTGTGGTCGCCAACAGAACTTGCCGCTCGGTCTCGCGATCCGGGAAGGGCACATCAATTTGCAGGAGGAAACGATCCAACTGCGCTTCCGGCAAGGGATAGGTGCCTTCTTGTTCGATCGGGTTTTGTGTGGCCAAAACAAAGAAGGGCTCTGGCAGGCTGTAGGTTACGCCAGAGACAGTCACTTGGCCTTCTTGCATGGCTTGGAGAAGGGCCGATTGGGTGCGTGGACTTGCCCGGTTGATTTCATCTGCCATCAAAAGGCTTGTGAAGACTGGGCCACGTACAAAGCGGAAACTACGTTTGCCCTCACTGTCTTGATCAAGGATTTCCGACCCTATGATGTCTGACGGCATAAGGTCTGGTGTGAATTGTACCCGGCCCCAATCTAGCCCCGTGGCGACGGCAACAGCTTCTACCAGTCGGGTTTTGGCCAACCCCGGTGCGCCAACCAACAAGCCATGACCACCGGCTAAGATGGTCGCCAGTGTCAGATCAATCACCCGCTCTTGCCCAAGGATGGCACCCCCAACGCCGGCACGGACCGCTGCAATGGTTTCAAGTGCGCGATCAATGCGCCCTGAGGTCTGATCGGCAGCGTCTTCGGAAGGGGTTTGGTGGGAAATATCACTCATGGATTTAGCCTAGCCTGACTCAAGGGTGTTGTGCGAGTGTCTTTTCAGAGAGGTTTCTTCTGTCGATCAGTGCACCCTCATCTGGTCATCCCCCTAGAACGAACCTAAATTGATCACATGAGTGATCCACGTCCCCTTGCAGATTTGTTGGCAGAATTAATGCGGTTGCAAGGCCAGCCTAGGCGCGAGCGGGCATTGCCGCCGGTGGAACAGTGGAATCCCGCCCATTGCGGCGACATCGGCATGGAAATTCGGGCGGACGGCACGTGGTGGCACGAAAAAGTTCGCCTCACTCGCCAGCCGATGATCGATCTGTTTTCCACCATTTTGCGCAAGGATGAGGATGGGCAGACCTATCTGGTGACGCCGGGCGAGAAAGTGATTGTCCATGTTGCTGACGCCCATTTTCTAGGTACGCGCGTCGACCGGATTGAGACCAGCCTGGGACCCAGCATCATTGTGACAACCAATGTCGGCGATCAAATTGTGGTTGGGCCGAGCAATCCCTTGTGGGTCGATCATGATGCCAAAACGGGTGAACCTCGGCCCTATGTACGGGTGCGCGGGCGGTTAGACGCCCGCATCCTGCGCGCCCCTTTCTATGAATTAGTTGAATGGGCTGATCTGGAAGGCGAACGCCTGACCTTGACCAGTCAAGGCGTAGATTTCGATCTGGGGCTGGTGGAAGGCATCGAGGGATGAGCGAAGCCGAATTGATTGCCCTGCTTGAACAGCGCTTAGCGCCGCCAGAGGCCTTGGTCGGCCGGCCACCTTATTCGGACTTTGATTTGTCAGACGAGCGTCCTGCCCAGCCAAGTTTGCGTGATGCTTCGGTGCTGGTGCCGCTGGTTACGCGTCAGGCAGGCTTGTCGGTCCTTTTAACGCGCCGTTCGGTCGATATGCCAACCCATTCCGGCCAAATCGCTTTCCCTGGTGGCAGGCGGCAAGCGGAAGATGCCGACGCAATTGCCACAGCCTTGCGCGAAGCCCGCGAAGAAGTGGGCCTCGACCCAAGTCACGTGCGGGTGCTAGGGGCTTCTGACTCCTATGAAACCGTGACGCAATTTCGGGTTACACCAATCGTGGGTCTTGTTTCCCATCAAGCAGACTTTGTCGCCGATCCGCGCGAAGTCGATGCCATTTTTGAAATACCCTTTGCCTTTTTTATGAATCCCGCCAACCACCAACGCCATTCGCGCGACTATAATGGCCAGACCCGGCATTATTACGCCATGCCCTACGGCGATCATTATGTCTGGGGCGCGACCGCCGGCATGCTGCGCGCCCTATATTTACGGCTGTTTGGAGAGCGGTAAGACCGCGATTTGTGAGCCGAACTAAGCCCACTGAAATTTCAGTCAAAATCCCGAATCATTTCTGCACCTATGTGCGTGGGCTTTAACTTACCATTCACCTCAATCCTTCATGTCTCATCAATCATTGCGTTGGGTGCCGATCAGTGCCTCAACTTATAAGGGATTAGCGCAGCATGAAGGGCGTGCGGGTAGGGGTGTTAATGGGTGGCTGGTCTGCCGAGCGACCTGTATCGCTTGTCTCCGGCAAAGCCTGCGCCGATGCCGCGCGCGCGCTGGGTGCTGACGTTGTGGAAATCGATGTCGACCGCGACATTGCTTCGGTCCTGAAATCTGTCTCGCCAGATATTGCGCTAAATGCTTTGCACGGACCTTGGGGCGAGGATGGGCGGATCCAGTCTGTGCTGGAAATCGCGAACATTCCTTATACGCACTCTGGCGTTCTGGCTTCGGCTCTGGCGATGGACAAGGAAAAGGCCAAGGCTGTGTTCGCCGGTGCGGGTCTTGATGTGCCATCCGGCAAACTGATGTCACGCCAAGACGCAGCCCGCGAACATCCCCTTGAGCCACCCTATGTCGTGAAGCCCAATGCGGACGGTTCCTCCTTTGGCGTATTCATTGTGCGCAAGGGCGAAAATAGGCCGCCCGAAAAGTTGCTCGACCCGGATTGGCGTTCTGGCGATGAAGTGCTGGTTGAAGAGTTTATCGCGGGTCGTGAACTTACTGTCGCCGTTATGGGCGACCGGGCTTTGGCGGTTACCGAAATCCGCACGGGTCATGAGTTTTACGATTATGACGCCAAATATGCCGCAGGTGGCTCGGTCCACCATGTCAATCCGTCAGATCTGCCTTCTGCAATCCATGAGAAGGCGATGAGAGATGCGGTTCGCGCCCATCAATTATTGGGCTGTCGTGGGGTGACACGGACGGACTTTCGCTATGATCCTGCCACCAACCGCTTGGTGGTGTTGGAAATCAATACCCAGCCCGGGATGACGCCAACCTCTCTGGCCCCTGAGCAGGCAGCCTATATCGGTTTGTCGTTTAGTGATCTTGTGAAATGGATGTTGGAGGACGCGTCATGCCCGCGATGAGACAAACGCGCCGTGCGGCCCCCAAGCGCGCCCCAATTCCACGTGGTCGCCCGCGGTCGCCGCGACGCACCGATAGCCACGCTTGGACCATGAAGCTGGGCGCTTGGGCCCATGCCCGTATGCGGGCTGCCCAGTATGACGGCCCCACACGTCGTATCTTGGTTGGCTTTACCATCGTTTCGGTTTTTTCGATTTTTGTTCTGTTGGCGGCGGGCCTTGGTATCTTGGATGATATGGGGCGGGGCATTCAAACAAGTGCTGGCAATGCGGCCCGTGGTGCCGGTCTTGCTGTGCGCGTGGTCAATGTCCAAGCGCCCAATGGCTTGCATTTGAGTGAGTATCAGCGCGCTGAGGCTGAAGTGAAATCCGGCGTGATGGCCGATGATGTTATGTTTGGGGTCGACCCCTCTGAAGTCCGGATGCGCGTGGCGGAATTGCCCTGGGTTGAGAGCGTGGTGGTCCGTCGCCTCTGGCCGGATCAAATCCAAATCCTGATTACGCCGCGTGCAGCCACGGCGCTATGGCAGGATCAGGGCAAATTGTCGTTTATGGACGGCACAGGCCGCAAACTGGGTGAAGCTAAAAACACCAAATCGGCCAAGGGCTATGCTTTGGTTGTTGGTGCCAATGCAGGGCCACAAGCGCCCGCTCTGTTTGAAGCCCTGCGTGCATATCCAACCATTGCTGAGCGCACATCTGCAGCCATGTGGATCGGCGATCGCCGTTGGACCCTGCGCTTGAAATCAGGTGCTGACATTTTGTTACCGGAGACGGGGATGGTTGAGGCCTTAGCCCAATTGCACGCGCTGCAGGCCAGCCATCAAATCCTAGACCGTGAATTCTCCCGCTTGGACCTTAGAACGTCCGGCACCCTTATTCTCCGCCCGACTCCAGAACGTTTGTCGGTGACGAAACCTCAAGATGCGGCGAAGTCCGCGCAGAGGGTTTGATACACACCAAAATGAGACAAACATGTCCTCTCTAACCAAACGTGCTGCTGTTGAAAGTCGTACACCCGCACCCCGTGCGGCCATGCTGGCTGCCTTGGATATTGGTGCGTCAAAAATCACCTGCTTCATTGGAAGTACGGGCCAAGGCACAGGCCCGCTGCGGGTAGCTGGGGTCGGTACGCAGCCCGCGCGCGGGGTTCGTAATGGGGCGATTGTTGATTTGGAAGCCGCAACCAAGGCGGTTAAGGCGGCGATTGCGCAAGCAGAGCGCATGTCAGGTGTGACGGTCAGTGAAGTTGTGGTCTCGGTTTCAGGCTTTGGCGTGCGGGCCGAGCAAGCCCATGGTGAGATCACCTTTGCCAATGCCGAAATTGGTCCGAAAGAGCGCCGCCGCGTGGTGGGCTCAGCACTAGAGCATGTGCGTCTCGATGGCCGGTCCATCCTGCATGCGACACCGAGCTTCTTTGTTGTTGACGGTCAAAAGGTCCGCGATCCACGCGGTATGTTAGGGCGTCGATTGGGCGTGGCGGTAACGGTCGTGACAGCGCCAACGCCGCAATGGCGCAATATTGTGCTGTGTGTAGAGCGGGCAACCTACACGATTTCAGGTTCTGTCGCAGCACCCTACGCCGCCGCTCTGGGAGCGTTGGCGGAAGATGATTTGGAGCTGGGCGCTTTGGTTGTCGATATGGGCGCGCGTTCGACAACGGCTGCCTTGTTCCATGCTGGTGCGCTTATTCACGTAGATGCTGTTCCCATCGGATCAGACCATGTCACCCACGACATTGCCCATTGCCTTGGCACAACGGCAGCGGCGGCTGAGCGGCTGAAAATTGTGCATGGCAGTGCGATTGCTAGCTTAAACGAAGATAATTTGATGATTGATGCGCCGCGCATGGGCGAGGATGGTCAACTCATCTCGGACCAAGCGCCCCGCTCTATCCTGACGGGCGTTGTTCGACCCCGCGTGGAAGAGACGTTGGAATTGTTGCGCGACCGCTTGCGGGCGGGCGGGCTCGATAAGCTTAATGCTGGAAGGCGGATCGTGTTGACCGGTGGCGGCAGTCAGTTGAACGGCGTACGTGAATTGGCCGCACGCGTGTTTGAAGGCCATGTCCGTATCGGTCGTCCGCAACGCTTTACAGGGCTGGGTGATGCGGTCGCAGGTCCTGGCTATTCGGTGGCTGCAGGTCTATTGCGTTGGGGTGTAGAGCGACCAACCGATATGGCAAGCAGTGCGTCTCAAATGGTAGAGCCCTCGAGCCATCCTGTCGCACGGGCCCTGCAATGGCTCAAGGATAATTTCTAGAACGCTTCAGCCTTCGATGCCAACGCGCTTGATTTCCCAATGCAGATCGACGCCTTGGGTCGCTTTGACGCGTTGAATCACATGTTCGCCCAAGGCCTCTAGGTCTTTTGCGGTGGCAGCGCCTGTATTGATCATGAAGTTACAATGCTTCTCGCTCATTTGCGCACCACCAATTTGATAGCCGCGCAGGCCAGCTGCATCGATCACCTGCCAAGACTTGCGCCCGCCAGATTGGACGGGATCAGGGTTTTTGAAGGTGCTGCCGCCGGTTTTGTCGCGGATTGGCTGACTTTGCTCGCGCTTTTGGGTGATGGCCTCCATGCGGGCGAGGATGGCGGCAGGCTCATCTCTTTTCCCTTTGAATGTGGCGGACACAAAAATCAAATCATGGGGGGCAGCGGTATGTCGATAGGTGAAGCCCATGTCAGCACAGCTAATCTCATGGCGCTGACCTGCGCGATCATAAGCCACACATGAGACTAAAACGTCCTTAGTCTCGCTCTCATAACAACCCGCATTCATCCGCAGCGCGCCGCCGATTGTGCCAGGGACACCGCGATAAAATTCAAGGCCCGCAATGCCGGCTTCCGCCGCCTTTTTAGCAACGCTTGCATCAAGGCAGGCAGCCCCCGCCGTGACGGTTAGGCCGTCGGTAGAAATTTGGCCGAAGCCACGCGCTGATAAGCGGATCACCACCCCCGGAACGCCACCATCACGCACAATCAAATTTGAGCCAACACCAACAGCTAGAATGGGGATATCGACTGGGCAGGCGCGCAGAAAATCTGCCAGATCCGCCTCATCGGCGGGCTGAAATAGCACTTCGGCGGGTCCCCCGACCCGAAACCAGGTAAAGGGGGCCAATGTGACATTGGCTTCGAGTTTGCCCCGAACAGGGGGAAGGCGGTCCAAAAGGGTCATAGATCAGGCTTAACGCCAGCTTCGGCCCTCGAAAAGGGGCTAGAGCTGAGACTTAACACTCAAGACCTGCGTTGATTGAAAGCCAAAGTCTGACAGGACCCGGCGAGTTGCTTCATCCTTCCCCCCCGTTGTCAGCCCTGTCCGAAGCACGGGGGCATCGGCATCTAGTTGGCCTTCCAGTAAAAAGGCTGTGCGCCGGGCAATCGCCTCGCCGGAATCCACCCATGTGACCGGGCGAGGAGCCCAGGCTTCAAGTTCAGCTTGAACCAAGGGATAATGGGTGCAGGCCAAAACGATTACATCCACCGTTTCACCGCCTTCTTGGTTGAAAATCCCTGCCATAGATGCCTTGAAGATGCTCGGATCAGGCGTTTCTCCAGCCAATTTGGCTTCTGCTGCGCCCGCAAGACCAACCGCGCCATGACGAAGAACCGTATTGCCCTTGGCAAACTGAGTAATCAGCTGATCGGTATAGGGGCGGGTGACAGTCTTGGGGGTTGCCAATAGGCCTATCGTGCCCGTCTGGGTCTTGGCCGCGGCTGGCTTGATTGCAGGGACGACCCCAACCACTGGAATATCGACTTGGCCGCGCACAACATCGAGGGCAAGCGTACTTGCCGTATTGCAGGCGATGATGACCAAATCGGCCGAAACCGCCTCAATGCCGGCACGAATCACCCTTGGGACACGGATGATCAAGTCCCCATCAGCCTTCTCGCCATAGGGGAAGAAGGCCGTATCCGCCAAATGGAAAAGGTCGACCCCCAAACGTGCGTTAACAATCGCATTAACGACTGACAAGCCGCCTAGACCAGAATCGAAAACAAGCACATGAGGTCTATTTTTCAGGGGTTTCATCCGCACCATGTGCCTTTCAGAGACGCGTGAATCATGCTGAATTTTTTCTTAAGATTCATCATTTGCATGAATCAAATTAACTCCTGCTTAAACATGTCGGGGGCATCCTCAGACATCGATTCTTTCACCAATCCCGCACGAAGCCTTCGAGGAGCCTAGAATGGCTATCCGCCTAAACGTCCCCACCCAAACTGAACTCAGCCCACGGATTGTCGTATTCGGCGTTGGTGGCGCGGGCGGCAATGCCGTCAATAATATGATTGATGCAGACTTGCAGGGTGTGGAGTTTGTCGTTGCAAACACCGATGCGCAGGCCTTGGCCCGTTCAAAGGCCGAGCGTCGCATTCAAATCGGTTTGAACACCACCCAAGGCTTGGGTGCAGGCGCGACGCCACAAGTTGGCATGGCAGCGGCCGAAGAAAGCCAAAGTGAAATCCTCGATCATTTGGCCGATGCCAATATGGTCTTTATCACAGCTGGCATGGGCGGTGGCACGGGGACAGGGGCGGCCCCGGTGATCGCGCGGACGGCGAAAGAGCAGGGCATTTTGACGGTCGCCGTGGTGACCCGTCCATTCCAGTTCGAAGGGCCGCGCCGTATGCGCATGGCCGATGCAGGCATTGCTGAGCTTCAAAAATATGTCGACACGCTGATTATCATTCCAAACCAGAATCTGTTCCGCGTTGCCAATGACAAAACGACTTTCCATCAAGCCTTCCAATTGGCCGACCAAGTGCTGCATTCAGGTGTGCGTGGGATCACCGATCTGATGGTTATGCCCGGCCTGATCAATCTCGACTTTGCTGACGTGCGCTCGGTGATGGGCGAAATGGGCAAAGCAATGATGGGCACCGGTGAGGCCTCTGGTGAGCGTCGGGCGTTGGAGGCTGCCACCAAAGCGATCAATAATCCTTTGTTGGAAGATATGTCGCTTAAAGGCGCGCGTGGGGTGTTGATTAACATCACCGGCGGCTATGACATGACCTTGTTTGAGTTGGACGAAGCCGCCAATCATATCCGCCAAGAAGTGGATCCAGATGCGAATATCATTGTTGGTTCCACTTTCGACGAGACTTTGGAAGGCGTGATGCGCGTGTCCGTTGTCGCAACCGGTATTGAAGCGGCCGCCATGACCGAAGGCCGTCCACAAGCCACCGGCTATTTCAATGCGGCACCAGCCCAACAGCCCGCAGCCCCCGCGCCAACGGTTGTGCGTGTTAATAATGGTCGCGAGCCGATGGTGCATCAGCCCATCGTGCAGCGTCAGCCAGAGCCGCAAGCCGCTCCAGTGGCGCAAGAGCCTAGCTATCAGCAGCCCGCGCAGGCCGTGATGCAACAGCCTGCACCTCAACCTGTGCAGCAACCTTTGTTCCAGCAGCCTCAAGCTGCAGCAGAGCCAATGGCTCCACGCCAAGACTTCCAGCCGTCTGCACCTCAAGCGCAGCCAAACTACGCCGCAGCTGCCGCTCAACAGGCGCGTCCTATCTATCAGGCCGCTCAACCGCGCCCACCAATGCATGGGGCAGCTGCGCAGCAGCGCCCTGAACAGCCAAGCTATCAGGCTCGTTCTGCAGCGCCTCAATACCAAGAAGAGCCACGCCAACAGCGTAGCTCTGGCTTCAACGGTTTCAATATCTTCGGGCGTCCAAAACCCGCCGCCCGTGAGGAACAATGGGAAGAGCGTGCTGAGCCCAGCGCAAAATCGATCACACAAACGCAGCCCTTATTTGGCGATGAGTTTGACGACGAGATCGAAATCCCAACCTTCCTGCGCAAGCAAGCCAACTAACGCCCTCTTTTTTCGAGAGTTTACCAAGAAAAGCGCCGCCGTACAGAAATGTGCGGCGGCGTTCACGTTCTATTGTCACATATCGAAATATTGTTTGGTTTGTCAGGTGACAGCGTCTGCGGCAAAGAGGAAGCGCAGACAGGTGTCCCTTGGGGCAAGACGTTTAAATTGAGATGAAGGTCCGTAGCGCGTGCAATACCAAACTGTGACAGCCCTCCAACATACGCTCGCGGGCCATGCGTCCTGCGTGGGCGTTGGTTTGCATACGGGAAAGCCTGTCCGAGTGACGTTGAAGCCTGCCGGCGTTGACCATGGTATTGTGTTTGTGCGCTTGGATGCACCTGAATTTGCGCGCCGCATTGCTGCTTTGGTCGATAAGGTTACCACAACCGAATTAGGCACCACCTTGGCCAATTCGGCGGGTGTATCCGTTGCCACGGTTGAGCATTTGATGGCCGCGCTGTTTGGCATGGGCATCGACAATGCCATTGTCGAAATTGATGGCCCTGAAGTGCCCATCCTTGATGGTTCGTCGGAACCCTTCATCGAGATGATTGAGATGACTGGGACGCGTGCCTTGGGGGCGCCGCGTCGCATGCTAGAAGTTGTAAAGCCTGTGGAAGTTCGCTTGGGTGACAAACTTGCGCGCCTCGAACCTTTTGATGGGTTTGAATTGGACGTCACGGTTGAATTCACCACGCGCGCCATTGGCCGCCAGCGGGTGGTGTTTGACTGCACCCCACAAAGCTTTGCCAATGAGTTGGGTGCTGCGCGCACCTTTGGTTTTATGCATCAGGTTGAGGCAATGCAGGCCAAGGGCTTAGCCCTCGGTGGTTCTCTCGAGAATGCGGTCGTGATTGATGGCGATACAATCGTCAATCAAGAAGGCTTGCGCTTTGCCGATGAATTTGTGCGCCATAAGGCCCTGGATGCGGTTGGTGATCTGGCTTTGGCTGGCGCGCCGATCAAGGGCCGCTATGTGGCAGAGCGTTCGGGCCATGAGATGAACGTGGCATTGGTTCGTGCACTTTTGGCGGATGAAACGGCTTGGCGGTGGAATTTCGCACCTCTGGCCGCCGAGCTGTTACCTGCGGCCGGGGCATAAACGCCGAACATTTCGCTTGGCGAACCTGTGTGAGGGTGGCACGCTAACATCCAAACTTAACCTTATACCCCTAGCCTTTAGACTGACATAAGAGGAAGTACACGATGGCTCGTCGCTATTTTGGGACCGATGGCATTCGCGGTGAAACCAACAAATGGCCGATGACAGCCGAAGTGGCCATGACCCTCGGCATGGCGGCCGGCACTGTGTTCAAAAAGGGCGAGCATCGCCACAATGTCATTATCGGTAAAGATACGCGTCGCTCGGGCTATTTGGTTGAATTTGCACTGGTTGCGGGTTTTGCTGCGGTCGGGATGGACGTGAAGATCCTAGGCCCTATCCCAACCCCTGCAATTGGCCTGTTGACTCGTTCGTTGCGTGCCGACCTTGGCGTGATGATTTCAGCCTCTCACAATGGCTTTGCTGACAATGGCATTAAGCTGTTTGGTGCCGATGGCTTTAAGCTGAGCGACGCGCAAGAGCAGGAAATTGAAAAGCTGTTGGACGAGCCCGATCGGATCGTGCGCGCTGCCCCCCATGAAATTGGCTTGGTCAAAAGCTTTGAGGATAGCCGTGGTCGGTATGTTGAGTTTGCCAAGGGGGCTTTCCCGCGTGGCATGAGCCTTGAGGGACTCCGTGTTGTCGTGGATTGCGCCAATGGTGCTGCCTATAAAACGGCACCCTGGGCCTTATATGAATTGGGTGCTGAAGTTGTTGAAATCGGCGTCAATCCCAATGGCAGCAATATCAATGCTGGTTGTGGGTCCACCGATACGCGCCTTCTTAAGCAGACCGTGCTGGAACGGCGCGCCGATATTGGCATTGCTTTGGATGGCGATGCCGACCGGATTATCATTATCGACGAGAAGGGTCGTGAGATTGATGGCGACCAGATTATCGCGGCAATCGCCCGCGACATGATTGCAGACAAGAGTCTGCGGGGGTCTGGTGTGGTGACGACGGTCATGTCCAATCTGGGCCTAGAGCGCTATCTGGCAGACCAAGGCTCCCAGCTGATCCGGACTGGCGTGGGTGATCGCCATGTCGTAGCGCGGATGCGGGCGGATGAGTGTAACCTTGGCGGCGAACAATCCGGCCATATCGTCCTATTGGACTATGCAACCACCGGCGATGGTCTGGTTTCGGCTCTCCGCGTTCTGTCCTCGATGGTGACGCATGATAAGTCGGCGAGCGAGACCTTATCGGTTTTCACCCCATCGCCACAGGTCTTAAAAAATATCCGCTATAGTGGATCGTCACCTTTGGCAGACCCTGACTTGCAGGCCCATGTCAAAAAGGCTGAAGACGCTTTGACGGCGTCTGGTGGCCGCTTGGTGGTACGCACTTCGGGCACAGAGCCCTTGGTGCGCCTCATGGCTGAAGGAGATGATCTGAAGAAGATCACCCACTTGGTCGACGAATTGGCCTCTACCCTGCAAAGCCGCCGTTTAGCGGGCTGATCGCTCAGCCCGCCAGCTTTACCATCAAATGCCGCTTCTTGCCGAGTGAGAGCTTGACCTCTTGGCCGTCGCGAAGTGCCTCAGGGATTGGCCCGGTGACGTCTTGCACCACGGCGTCATTGACCCGCAAGCCACCGCCTTTGGCTTGGCGCTTGGCCTCGCCATTAGAATCGACGAGGCCTGCTGCCACGAACAAAGCTGCCAGCGAGGTGGGGGCTTCTGATAGGTCTATGGATGGCAAGCCGCCCTCGGCCCCGCCACCACCAAACTGCGCTGCCGCTGTGGCTTTGGCCGCTTCAGCCGCTCCCCGGCCATGCAGCATGGCGGTGGTTTCAGTGGCCAGCACGATCTTGGCCAGATTGATCTCAGACCCGCCCAAAGCCGCATAGCGGGCGATTTCGTCCAACGGCAGATCCGTCATACGCTTCATCAGCGGCTCAACATCGGCGTCATCGACATTGCGCCAATACTGCCAATAATCGAAGGGCGAGAGCATGTCGGCATTCAGCCAGACCGCACCATTGGCCGTCTTGCCCATCTTCTGCCCAGCCGCATTCATCAACAAGGGCTGGGTGACGCCCAGAACGTGGCGCTCATCCACGCGGCGACACAACTCGACCCCTTGGACAATATTGCCCCATTGGTCAGAGCCACCCATTTGCAGATTGCAGTCATAACGCCGCGAGAGCTCGAGGAAATCATAGGCCTGCAACAGCATATAGTTGAATTCAAGAAAGGTGATCGGCACTTCTTGGTCGAGCCGCCGTTTGACGATGTCGAGTGCAATCATCTTATTGATGGTGAAATGCTTGCCAATTTCGCGCAGCATATCGAGCCATTTGACCTCATCCAGCCATTGGGCATTGTCCACCATAATGGCATCGCGCGGGCCGTCGCCAAAGGTCAAGAATTTCGAAAATACCGTCTGGATCGAAGCCTTATTGGCGTCAATCACCTCTTGGGTTAGAACCGGACGGGCCTCATTCTTGTCAGACGGATCGCCCACCTTCGTGGTGCCACCGCCCATTAGGGTGATGGGCTTGCCACCGCATTGTTGCAGGCGGCGCATCAACATGATTTGCGTTAAGCTGCCGACATGCAGGCTGGGTGCCGTACAATCATAGCCAATATAGCCGGTCAAAGCCCGGCCACCGCGCTCACTTTCAAGGGCTGCGGCATCCAAAGCTTCCAGATCGGTTGCTTGATAATAATGGCCGCGCTCCATAAGCGTTTGAACGAACGCTGATTTATGGGTCATGGCCGTCATCCTCTGATTTGGTGGTTGCATGGAAGAGAAAAGCGCGTTTAGCACGGTCTGATCCAAAAGTTCAAAGCCCGGAAGCCCACAAGATGCAGAGTCAGCAAAATTCAGGTCCAGAACAATCTGTCTGGTCCATTGGCCTGATGACGGGCACCGCGCTGGATGGCTTTGTCGATACCGCGTTGATCCGTACCGATGGGGTCAGCGTGGCAGAGTTTGGGCCGTTTGAGTTGTTTGCCTATTCCGACGCCGATCGCACGCTGTTGGCCGAGGCCATCACCCAAGCCCGCGCGTGGGACTTTCAGGGGCCAGAGCCTTTGATATTCGCCGAGGCCGAAGACTTGATCACACGCATTTATGCGGGCGCGGTCTTGAAACTCGTGGAAAAAGCCAAGATGCGGCCTGAAGACATTGCTTTTGTTGGGGGCCATGGGCTCACCGTTTTGCATCGCCCGCAAATTGGGGGAGGCGGCCGGACACGGCAATTGCTGGATGGGGCAAAGCTTGCTGAGTTGACGGGGATGGATACCGTCTGGGATTTTCGCAGTCATGATGTCGCCTCGGGCGGGCAGGGGGCACCCCTCGCCCCTATCTACCACACCGCCATCCTACGCCATGCTGGTTTGGGAGGGGATACATCCATTCTCAATCTGGGCGGTGTGGCCAATATCACGTGGTGGGACGGCGGGGATAGTTTGGCCGCCTTTGACACCGGCCCCGCCAATGGCCCGTTGAATGAATGGGTCGAGGCCCATGGCCAGGGCGTTTATGACAAGGATGGTCGCTTGGCTGCCTCGGGCCGCGTCCATGAGGGCCGCCTGTTGGAGATTTTGGACAATCCTTGGTTTGACGCGCCTTACCCCAAATCGCTTGACCGCTATGATTTTGATGCAGGCCTTGTGCGCGGCCTATCGCTGGAAGATGGGGCTGCGACCTTGACGGCCTTGGTGGCGGCCAGTCTGGACCTTGGGTTGCGCCTATTGCCCACACGGCCCAAGCGCTTGGTGGTGGCAGGGGGGGGGCGTAAGAACCCGGTGCTGATGGCTGAAATTGCCGCCCGCTGTGGCGTTCAAGTCTTAGATGCCGACACAATTGGCCTTCGTGGCGATGCGATTGAAGCCGAATGCTTCGCCCTCCTCGCCGTCCGCTCCGCGCGCGGTCTGCCGTTGAGTTTTCCGGGTACAACGGGGGTGGATAGGCCCACGGCGGGCGGAGTGATGTCACGGGCGGGCTAGCTGACGCAGCTTCAGGTCGCCATAAAGTTAGCCTTTGAAATCCATTTGCCAAACTATCAAATTTTGATACTTTAAAGCTTAGTATTTGGAGCGCGATATGTCATCCAGCTATTCCCTCGGGCCCCACTTCGACGCCTTTATCCAAGAGCAATTGGCAAGCGCGCGCTATGCCAGTGCTAGTGAAGTGGTGCGCGCAGGTCTTCGTTTGTTGGAAGAACATGAAGCAAATCGGCATGTGAATGCGCTTAGCCGCGCTGAGCAGCTTGAAGTGCTCAAGGCCGAAATTCAAAGAGGTGTCGATAGTCCCAAAGTTGACGGTGAAACCGCCATGAAGGGCCTTAAAGGTCGCATTGCGAAGCGTAATGTTGATCTTGCCGCACATGACACGGCTTGATTTTCAGCTTTCTGAAGTGGCGATCGAAGAACTAAGCGCCATCCAAGATCAGCTTTGGCAAGTTCGTCCAGGGCGTGATGTGCTTTTCACAGAGCAGCTTGCAAGTGTTATTGATCGACTTCGTTTGTTTCCTGAAAGTGGGGAGGCAAGGCCAGATCTGATGGCTGGAATTCGGGTGGTGCCACTTTGGCAATACATGATTTTTTACCGAGTGGCTGAGGATTTCTTGATCATTGAGCATGTTATCCATGGCGCGCGCGATATTGAGGCGCTGATTTAACGGGGTATTGTAGGGGCTTTCCCACCGCTTCGCCCCCTATCCAATCGCGCCCAGATGGGGTATGGGCCCTCAACAACTGCTGTTTAACATCGTGAAGAGAGCCCCCTATGAGCGTCGTCAGTCCGCTTCTGACCGTTATGATCGCCGCCGCCCGCAAAGCTGGCAAAGCCATCAGCCGAGATTTTGGTGAAGTTGAAAACCTGCAATTGGCAAAAAAGGGCCCTTCCGATTTTGTTACCGCTGCTGACCTCAAGACCGAAAAAATCCTGTTTGAAGAGCTGAGCAAGGCGCGCCCTGGCTATGGCTTTCTGGGCGAAGAGCGCGGCATGGTTGAGGGCACCGACAAGACCAATCGCTGGATTGTCGACCCAATTGATGGCACCACCAATTTCGTCCACGCCATTCCACATTTGGCGATCTCCATCGCCCTTGAACGCGAAGGCCGCTTGGTGGCTGGCGTGGTCTATAATCCCATTACCGATGACCTCTATTGGGCCGAAACCGGCCGCGGGGCTTTCCACAATGACAAGCGGTTGCGGGTTGCGGCGCGCAAGAGCTTGAGTGAGTGCGTTCTGGCGACCGGTATCCCGTTTCAGGGCAAGCCCGGGCACGCGCAAATGTTCAAGGAATTGCACCAGTTCACCCAGCGCGTGGCCGGCATTCGCCGGTTTGGGGCCGCCTCGCTCGATCTCGCATGGGTGGCAGCGGGCCGATTTGATGGGTTTTGGGAACATGATTTGAAGCTGTGGGATATTGCGGCTGGCGTAGTGCTGGTGCGCGAGGCCGGTGGGGTTTGCGCTGAAATCTATGGCGGCGACTTTATGGAGACAGGCTCCATCGTTGCGGCCAATGAGAAGATCTTGTCTTTGATGAATGAACGCCTGTTGGCGGCGAAGAGCTAGCCCCTTGCAAGCCAGCTCCATCAGGCATACCTAAGCCTGTGGTGGTTCTGTGGTTCGCGTGGGAAGTCTACGTCCCGCCGACCTAACTCACTCGTCGGGAGCTGGCGCTGGTTGGAACCGTGGTTCCTGTCATCTGGCACCCACCTGGTTATCCAGGTCGCACGGGGACGAGTTACCTTCTCACGGTCCTTGCGGATCCACCAACCTTCTTCTTTTTCCTCGGCCTTTTGATGGGTTTGGCAGCGATGATTGAAGTCAAATCTGAACTTCGATCGGCCTTGATTGCCGCCCGTATCAAAGCCCAGTCTCAAGAGCTCGAGGCAGGGGCTGGGCTTGTCACGCAAGCTTCTGCCTTGCTTGCGGACGTGAAGGACCGCTTGGTTGCCGGCTATATCCCCTTCAAAACCGAAATTGATCCCCGTCCGTTGATGCGGGCTTGGGCTGCTAAAGGCGCACAACTTTGTTTGCCACGCACGCCGCCAAAGGGCGGTGAGGGGGCGGGTTTGACGTTTCATCTGTGCGATCCCGATGATCCAAGCGACCTTGAAAAAAGCGCATGGGGCGTGATGGAGCCCAAAGCCCATCTGCCACAGGTTCGGCCCGATGTGGTTCTGGTCCCCCTTTTGGGCTTTGATCGTTTGGGAAATCGTTTGGGGCAAGGGCAGGGCCATTATGATCGTACCTTAGAGGCCTTACGCGCTGAAGGTGTCGTGCTTGCGGTAGGCTTGGCTTTTGCCGCCCAAGAAGTTGCGTACATGCCTGTGGAACCCCATGATCAGCGTTTGGATTGGATTATTACGCCGATTAAGGCATACCCCATCGCAGCATAGAGTGGGATAGAATGAGACTTGCTTTTTTTGGCGATGTGGTGGGCCGTGCTGGCAGAGTGGCGCTTTGCGAGCGCTTGCCGGACTTAAAGCGGCGCTTACGCCTCGATTTTGTTGGCGTGAATGCGGAGAATGCTGCCGGCGGCTTTGGTCTGACTGAATCTATCGCCAATGAATTGTTTGAGGCCGGTGCCGATTGTTTGACCCTGGGCAATCATGCTTGGGACCAGCGTGAGGCGATTGCCTATATTGATCGCGAGCCACGCCTCTTGCGGGCAGCCAATTATCCACCTTTGACACGGGCTCCCGGTCGCGGGGCTAATCTGTTTCAAATGGGCGACCGCAATGTGCTGGTCGTGACCGTTATGGGCCGCGTCTTCATGGATGCGCTCGACTGCCCGTTCAGCGCGGTGGAGCGTGAAGTGCAGGCAAGCCCCTTGGGTCTGGTTGCCGATGCAGTGATCGTGGAAGTGCATGGCGAAGCCACGAGCGAGAAGCAGGGCATGGGCCATTTCCTCGATGGCCGCGCCAGCCTTGTCTTTGGCACCCACACCCATGTGCCCACCGCCGACACCCGCATCCTGCCAGCCGGAACGGCGTTTCAGACAGAGCTTGGCATGTGCGGGGATTATGACAGCGTGATCGGCATGAATAAGCATATCGCGGTGCGCAAGCTTTCCTCTCGCATGCCCTATCAGCGCCACGAGCCTGCCGAAGGTCAGGGCTTAGCATCCGGCATCTTTGTTGAGACCGATGATAAGACAGGACTTGCCTTGCGGGCTGAGCCCATACGTGTCGGGGTTGGGCTTAAGCAAACCGTGCCACTGGTGGATGCCTAGTCACGCGTCCAACAGCACCATCTTGTGGCAACTTCCACCACACCCTGCTACATCGCAGCCCGCAACCCACCTACCAAACTCAAGAGATAGATCCGACCATGGCCGGCCATTCGAAATATAAGAACACCATGCACCGTAAAGGGCGTCAGGATGCCCTGCGCGCCAAAGCCTTTACCAAGATCGCCCGCGAAATCACCACCGCCGCGAAACTGGGTGCTCCAGACCCTGCCATGAACCCCCGTCTGCGTTTGGCGGTTACCAATGCACGCGCTGTATCCATGCCCAAAGACCGCATTGAACGCGCTATCAGCCAAGCTTCTGCAGCGGGTGGCGAAGATTACAAGATGGTGCGCTATGAGGGCTATGCCCCCGGCGGCATTGGCCTGATCATCGAGACTTTGACCGATAATTTGAACCGTACCGGCGGCAATATCCGTAGCTATCTGAGCAAAGCGGGCGGCAATCTCGGCACAACCAACTCGGTCATCTCGGGCTTTGATCGCGTGGGCGAGATCTTTTATCCTGCCTCTGCTGCCAGCGAAGACGATATGATGGAAGCCGCCCTTGAGGCTGGCGCCGATGACGTGGAAAGCGATGCGGACGGCCATACCATCACCTGTACGTTTGAAACAGTGAGCGAAGTCTCCACCGCCTTGGCCGAACGCTTTGGCGATGCAGAGGCGGCCAATGTCGTCTGGCGGCCCCATGCCCGCATAGAGGTAACGGGCGATGCCGCCACCAGCCTGCGCAAACTGATCGACATCTTGGAAGATGATGACGACGTGCAAAACGTCTTTGGCAATTATGAGATGGAAGAAGACGAGGGGGAGTAATTCTCGTCTCTCCCAAGGTCCTTGTCGATCCGGGCGGAATGGGTCAGTGTAGCCCTATGACCGACCTACTTGCCCAAGCCCATGCCCTGAAAGCCACAGTCGCCGCACGTGCCGATGAGATTGAGTCTGCGCGTCGTTTACCCGCTGACCTTGCCAGAACTCTGGCCGACGCAGGCTTTTTCCGCATGGCGTTGCCCGCAGATTATGGCGGTCTCGAATTAGCGCCAGCGCGGATGATCGAGATCATTGAGGTGATGGGCAATGCCCAAGCTTCAGTCGGTTGGTGTATCATGATTGGCGCAACCACGGCCATCAATGCAGCCTATCTGCCAGATCATCATGCGCGCACAATCTGGGCAGATCCCACGATCATTACCGGCGGTGTGTTTGCACCTAAGGGCAAGGCGGTGCGCGAGGGCGATCAGTACCGTGTGACGGGGCGGTGGAATTGGGGCTCAGGCAGCGCCAATTGTGCATGGCTTGTCGGTGGAGCTTTGACCGTGGGTGATGGGCCACCCCAAGCGCGCATGATGTGGTTTGAGCGCGATCAAGTTGAACTCATCGATACTTGGCATGCGTTTGGCATGAAGGGCTCGGGTAGTGGCGACTTGGCGGTGACCGACGTCCTGATCCCAGCAGACCGCTCGGTTTCCCTGAGCGACGATAAGGCGCGAATTGAGCGGCCTCTTTATGCGTTCCCGGCGTTTGGGCTACTCGCCATGTCGATTGCGGCCGTCGCACTTGGCAATGCCCGTGGCGCGATTGATGAGTTAGTCGGGCTTGCCGGTGGCAAAGTGCCAACAGGTGCCCGTCGCCCCTTGGCAGAGCGGGCCTCTACCCAAGTCGAAGTCGCCAAGGCCGAGGGCCTATTGCGGGCCGCGCGGACCTATCTGCTCGATAGCGCCGAGACCGCTTATGAAGGGGCCAGCCGCACGGGGGCCTTGACGCTGGAAGACCGCGCGAACCTGCGCATTGCGGCTACCCACGCGGTACGCACCAGTGCCGACATCACCCGCATGATGCATGATTTGGGCGGCGGCACTTCTGTCTATGAGAGCTGCACCCTGCAACGCCGTTTCCGCGACGCCCATGTCGCCACCCAGCACATCATGGTCGCCCCCGGCAGCCTCGAACTCGCAGGCCGCGCCCTACTCGGCATCGAGGGTGATTATGGCCAGCTTTAATTGGCTGAGTTAACGGGCTTGGCTCGATAAAGTTGTCTGAGCTAGGTCTATTGGAACTTGAAATCTGTTCGCTAATTGATCGGTCAATTGGGTCAAATGCTGTTTCCAATAGGATTCAAAATCCAGAACAGTCATGCCCACAAGGCGACCATCCGCACTCAAATATCGCCAAACAATTCCATCGTCTCCCTCTGTCGCCAAACTGGGCCCATTCGACCCAGTCGTGACATAAAGGACATCGGCCCGCTGATCGTAGGTGACTTTGAACTCAGTCATTCGCTTCTGGCTCCGAGGGGGACTGGCTTGAATAAAGCAGACTTCCCGGTACTTGCCAAAGTAGTTTTGCTGAAATCCACGGCCCCAATCAAAAATTGACTGGCGGTATTGATATATCTTAAATTTAAGGTAGCCTTTAGTTTATGCAAAGCAATGATCTACGATACCGTCTAAGTGAGCTTTTAATTGGCCCCATAGAAACCCTTGAAATTGAATTGAAGGGTTGGTTGGATTTACGAGACAACGCTGAGGATAAAGCGAATTTTGCAAAAGCAGCACTAGCTCTCGCCAACCACGGTGGCGGCTACATAATAATCGGGCTAGATGAGCGAGAAGAGGGAGCAGTGGAATCCCTAAATCGGCCTGAAAGTTTAGCCGGATACCGGCAGGATATACTAAATGGTATAATTCAATCGTTTGCTGACCCGCCGTTTCACGTATCATCACGGCTTGTGAAGGCAACTAGTGGGCCATTCAGTGGAAGTTTGTTTCCTATTGTTTCGATACCCGGTGGGCACGGAGTACCCATAAGGGCAAAGCGATCTGGTCCAAATGGACAGAAAGTTGAGAACAATGCGATTTATATACGAAAGGCTGGTCCAAAAAGTGAGGTGCCATTAACCTCTGTTGAATGGGATCAACTCTTGGGCAGATGCATTAGTAATCGCCGCGACGAGTTGCTTGATCAAATTCGGCGTGTAATCTCGGGCTCGGTTAGTACTTCAACAGCGAGTTCAGGGGTAGCGGAATTAGACGCGTGGGCAGCTGATTGCTTGAAGAACTGGCAATCCTTGGTGGATACGTTGCCGGCCGATGCGCCCGCCAGATGTCCAAACGGATACTATTGGGTTGCCTATCGGATCAACGGTGACTTGAAATCATTTCCGCCGGCTCAGTTTCTCGAAGTTCTTAAACGCAGTGTCGTCCGTCATACCGGCTGGCCACCATTTTGGTTGCCAAACCCAACTGAGATTGCGCCCTATCAAAGTGATGGAGCGGTCGAGTGTTGGCTTGGCCGAAAAAGACAGGAGCGTGAGCAGTCTGATCCGGCCCATTCTGATTTTTGGCGTATTTCACCGAGGGGATTTGCCTTCTTGTTGCGAGGATATCTAGAAGATAGTTTAAGTCCGGAGCGACATGGTGCATTAGGGCGCTCAATTGTGCCAGGCCAAGTATTTGATCTAACCTTACCAGTTTGGCGAATGGGAGAGGTCATGCTGCATGCCGCACAGCTTTCTAGCAATCTGTCTACTGAAACGGTGTCGATAGACTTTTTGGCACGCTTTGAAGGCCTATCTGATCGCTCGTTAATGAGCCTGGAAGGCAGTCGAGACATTTGGTATGAACGCATTGCTCGGCAGAACAGCATTGAACTGAAAACCACTGTGGAGCCTGGCTTTGTCAGATCCAATTTGCCAGAGATTATCCACCAGTGGCTATCTCCACTCTACGATTTGTTCGCCTTTTATGAATTACCAAAGTCCTTGGTTTCCGAAGAGATTGAAAAAATGAAGAAGTACTAACAATCAAACAGTCGCTTTGACGAAGATTTGGATGGCCTAGGTCTTTTCAATCTATCTATTTTCATAGTCAATTCGCTGAACCGGCGTGACCCATCGGACCTACAGGGCCCGGGGCGTATAATTGTTCGGTGAGTTGCTCGGTCAATTGGGCGAGGCGGCTCTGCCAGCGTGCGTTAAAATTCAGCACCGTCATACTCACCAAACGGCCATCGGCGACCTGATGGCTCCATACAATGCCATCCTCGCCTTCCGACGTGTAGCTCGGCCCCGTCAGCTTGGTTGAGATGTACAAGACATCCGCGTTTTTGTCATAAGCGACATCAAAGTCGGACATGTTACTTTCTGGCCCTGCGAGGTTCTTGGCTAGCCTTATCTCAGAATATGCAACAGATTCCCAGCAAATTTGACCGTTTTTGCGAGGAATCCCCTTACTTTACTAAGATTGCGTCATAGTCTCTGGCCCTTAGCTTCGCAGGTGAAGATAGGGCAGGGCAGCCCTACCTGCACCCCTTGGTTGACCCGCGCGCCAGCTTGGCCCAAAAGCGCCAGCGGAACGCGGTCGTGGCGGAACTGGCAGACGCACTGGATTTAGGTTCCAGCGCCGCAAGGCGTGGGGGTTCGACTCCCCCCGACCGCACCAGCCTTCGACGTGACTGGCTTTCGAGCTGAAAAACCTTGGGTTATTGCGCACGAGATAATCTGGGGTTGCCGCTTTCAGCCACCTAAGTCGTCCGCCCCATACAATCGCGCCTCACCGCCCAAAACGACTAGAAGGGGGTGAATTTTTTTCCGCGATTGAAATAATAGTCTTCAATAGGTGTCTGGGGGGGAATTTCGTCTGGCCCCCGAAATACCACAGTTCCCGCCGGTGTACTCACAACCTTGGTGATCCAACTAGGCCGGGAGGCGCTGGCCATGATGCATTGAAACACCAGATTGGACAGGCCAGCAAGACTTCTCCAAGGTGCATCAACGCCTTGCCAATAATCGCCTTGCCAATGGCTCCATCCCCAGTCCTCAATGATATAGAGGCCATTTGGCTTTAGCTTTGGAAACAAGGTTTCAAAGGTTGCAAGGCTGGGCTCATAAAGATGGCTTGCATCGTCGATAACGAGGTCCAGTTTCTCGTCTTGAAACTCGCTCTTTATCACCTGTTCCAAGCGGGTCTTATTGCTTTGATCCACATTTAAAAAGCAACGAATGTTCTTGCCGGATTCAGTTTTCAGATAGTTTTTAAAGTTTGGCGTCGTATGGTCCTCGATGTCGATAAGGCAGAGCGTTTCAGGATGGAACCACTCCATCAACAAGGCTGCAGCACCCCCACCGGCGACGCCCACTTCAACAACTTTCTTGGGCGCTAAAGGCACCACCCAATCATAATACAAGGCTAATAAATCTGGATTTTTCATGATCCAGAAGGCTCCGATTGCCTCGGCGTCTTTGCGCTCTGCTCCGAAGTGAGATGATTGGAAGAGATAGTCTTTGACCTTGAATGTATCATTGCTGATCCACTGCAATGGGTCAGATTTTGCAAAGCCCTGCGGTGGGGAAAGGTCACTGATTGACATGATCCATATCCTTGAAACTCAAGATTTAAAAACATCCCTCTAACAACGCACCGCCTTTAGGGTCAACGTAAAATACTATTCAGCCTTAGATAATTTACCGCCACATGCGGCACTGGGGACAGTTGGAATGAAGTCGCCCTGCATGCTGGCCAAAAGATCCCCTAAACGGTTGACGTTCGGATTGGACAGCTTCTCGGTCCAAAGGCCCGACCGCACCAGTTACTGCACCTCCCATAGACACGGGCTCCACATCGTGGCATAGGCGCGCACCATGCGGGCAGCCGCCCCCACATCATTCCATCAACCCGCGTAATCCGCTTCCTGTTTAGGACATCATCATGCAAATCGTCGAAAAATCTGCAGAAGGCCTCAGCCGCGTCTATGGCGTCACCTTTGCCGCCAGTCTGATTGCCACGCGTACCGATGCCAAAATCGCAGAATTGGCCCCTCAATTGAACATCAAGGGCTTCCGGAAAGGCAAAGTCCCTGTCGTTCATGTGAAGCGCATGTATGGCAAGTCCATCCTGGGTGAATTGCTGAATGAACTGGTGCAAGAAGGCATTGAGGGCACCGTTTCTTCCAATGGCATCCGCGCAGCGAGCCAGCCCGATGTGAAGAATTTGGGCAATCTGGCTGATGTGATGGACGGCAAAGCCGACCTGACCTTCGACGTCGAACTCGACATTATGCCAGACTTCACCCCAGCCGATCTGCAAAGCCTGTCAGTCACTCGCCCAGTTGCTGAAGCCACCGAAGCGGAAATCGACGAAGCCTTGGCCGAGATCGCCAAGCAGTCGCAATCCTTTGAAGTGAAAAAGGGCAAGGCCGCCAATGGGGATGCGGTTGTCTGCAACTTCGTTGGCAAGATTGATGGCGTTGAGTTTGACGGCGGCAAGGCCGATGGCTCGACCGTTGTTCTGGGCTCCAACACCTATATTCCAGGCTTTGAAGAGCAATTGGTTGGCGTGAAGGCAGGCGATGAGAAGGTCTTGAACGTAACCTTCCCAGCCGAATATGGCGTCGCCACTTTGGCCGGAAAAGCTGCTACCTTTGACGTCACCGTGGTTGAAGTCAAAAAGCCTGTGGAGACCAAGATTGACGATGAGTTGGCCAAGACTATCGGCCTGTCGGATCTTGCGACCCTGAAGGACGCGATCAAGAAGAATATCGAAGATCAATTGGCGCAATTGTCGCGTCAAAAGGCTAAACGCTCGTTGCTTGACGCATTGGACGCAACCCACAGCTTCGACTTGCCACCCAAAATGTTGGCAGCTGAATTTGAAGCTATTTGGGCTCAAGTGACGCAAGATAAGGCCGCCGGCAATGAAGATCCCGAAGATGCAGGCAAGTCGGAAGACGAGTTGAAAGCCGAATACACCAAGATTGCTGAGCGTCGTGTCCGTTTGGGCCTCGTCTTGGCAGAGCTCGGCCGCGTCAATGGCGTGGAAGTCAAGGACGAAGAAGTGGCCCGCGCCATCCAAGCCGAAGCTTCGCGTTATCCCGGCCAAGAGCGCCAAGTATATGAGTTCTTCCAAAAGAACCCCAATGCGGTCGCAAGCCTGCGCGCGCCTTTGTATGAAGAAAAGGTCGTCGACTTCGTGCTGCAAATGGCCAAGGTCACCGACGTGACGGTAACCCGCGCTGAACTTGAAAGCGAAGATGAAGTGGCCCCGGCAGCAGAGGCTAAGCCTGCCAAAAAGGCACCTGCCAAGGCGAAGGCCAAAAAGGAAGCCGCCCCTGCCGAGGAAGCACCTGCTGAAGCCGCTGCCGAAGAAAAGCCAGCGCCAAAGAAGAAGGCGCCCGCCAAGAAAAAAGCCGACTAAACCTGTTTTCTATCTCTCCCGTGCAAGGCCTCGGTCAAACGACCGGGGCCTTTTGCTTTGCCTATCACCCTCGGCATGCGATGTCATGGCTGCCAGCGCGTGCGTTGCGAGCGGGAGCCTTGTGGGACTCTCCGGCACGAGGTCTAGGCCTGGACTGCCCCATCGGGGATGGCATCGCGGATAGCTGTTTTGTTCTAGAAGGCTTTGGTGCAGGCGCTGCCTGCCCCAAAGGCCAAATTCGATTGTTCGCGGGCGGTTTGGTGGACCAGAGGGATCACCAAAGCGCGTCCAGATAAAAAACCTAACCAAAACCACCGTCGTCCCCGCCGGAGCGAAGCGCAGAGCGGGGACCCCGTTACGCAGATGCACACATGGAGAAAATGATCCCGGATCGGCTTCGCCGTCCGGGATGACAGCGTTAAGGGGGGGCCTCACCCCACCCCCAACACCTTTTGCCCCGCGA
>NZ_NCSQ01000031.1 GCF_002105465.1 Aquidulcibacter paucihalophilus | reverse complement strand
TGCTTGCTTCAGCCAAGCACAAGGCAAACCCCCGGAGGTCTCTTCCTCGCGGGGCAAAAGGTGTTGGGAGAAACCCACACCCACCATTCTCGACCTTCTCCTCAAGTCGCAGTATCAGGGGCCATGACTGTACGAATCATCCATGCCCTCGCCGATATTGCGGATCACTATGACGCCGTCCTGTGTGACGTGTGGGGAGTGATCCATAATGGGCGGGCGGCCTATCAAGAAGGCTGTCATGCGCTGGCAGCGTTTCGCGCACTGGGCAAGCCTGTGGTGTTAATCTCCAACGCGCCGCGCCCGTCCCATGTCATCCCCAAGCAATTGGAGGCGCTGCACGTGCGCCGCGATGCCTGGGATGCGATTGTGACGTCCGGAGATGCGACCCGCGCCGAGATCGAAAAGCGGGGTCCCCGTGGCTATAAGATTGGCCCGTCCAAGGATGAGGGTCTCTATGAAGGCCTGCCGGTTGATTTCCGCCCAGCTGAAACCGCCGATTACGTCATTTGCACCGGCCTGCGCGATGATTTGACGGAGCCGCCCGAAAGCTATCGCGAAGAACTGGCTGCATTGGCGGCCCGCCAACTGCCCTTCATCTGCGCAAACCCCGATCGGGTAGTCCAATTTGGTGGTCATTTGATCCCGTGTGCTGGGGCCTTGGCCGACATTTATGAGGAATTGGGCGGCCCCGTTATCATGGCAGGCAAGCCCTATGCGCCCATATATGACCTAACCATCGCTGCGGCAGAGCGCCTTGCCGGTAAGCCGCTGGCACGCGAGCGCCTATTGTGCATTGGCGACGGGGTGCAGACCGATGTTGCTGGTGCCCATGGCCAGAAGCTGGATTGTTTGTTTGTCGCCGGCGGTATTCATGCGGCCGAACTTTCCAATGCCGATGGGCTGGATGGGGCCAAGGTTGAAGCCTTCCTCGCCTCTTATCGAGTCGATGCGCGCTGGGCGATTGCCGAACTGGCTTAGGCCGCGCGCCCCCGACACAGGGGCATAGAGAAAACGCCTCAAACCCGCTATGCAAGTGGAATGATCGATTCCATCGCTGACGGGGTTTTGCCCGACCACATTCTGCAGGCCTTGGCCGATGGCGGTGCCATTACGGCCGCCACCCCCTTTGCCGACAGACAAATCCAGCCCGCCAGCCTCGACTTGCGCTTGGGCGATTTTGCTTACCGCGTCCGTGCCAGCTTCTTGCCTGGCCAAGGCCGTACGGTGTCGCAGCGTTTGAGCGAGAGCGATTTGGTGCTGCACAAGCTCGATCTGCGCGAAGGGGCGGTGTTGGAAACAGGCTGCGTCTATCTCGCCCCCTTGCAAGAAAGCCTCCTCCTCCCAGAGACGGTGTATGCCTTGGCCAACCCCAAAAGCTCGACCGGGCGGATCGATGTGTTTGTGCGCGTGATCGCCGATGGGGCCACGAGTTTTGACCGCGTGCGCGCAGGCTATCAGGGCCCCCTGTGGGTTGAGATTTGCCCGCGCACTTTCTCCATCCTCGCCCGCCCGGGCGACCGCTTGGCTCAGTTGCGCTTGAAAAAGGGCCAGACGCCAACGCTTCAGCGCCTCGATCTGAACTTGGATCTATCCCACAGCTCCCTCGGCCCGGTTATAGGATATCGGGCGCGCCGCCATGCGCCCCTGTTGGACCTTGCGAAAGTGGGAGGCCATGCGCCGCGCGACTGGTTTGAGCCTTTGACGGCGCGCGATGGTCGTTTGGTGCTGGACCCCGGGGAGTTTTACATTTTGGCCAGCCAGTCGGGCTTATCGATTCCGAAGGATGTTGCCGCAGAAATGGTGGCAACCGCCGAAGACCTTGGCGAATTCCGGGCCCATTATGCAGGCTTTTTTGATCCGGGCTTTGGTGCGAAAGATTATGGCAGTGCCGGTGCGCGGGGGGTGTTGGAAGTGCGCGGGCGTGACGTGCCCTTTGTTTTGGAGCATAATCAGCCCGTGGCCCGCCTGATTTATGAGCCTCTGTCGTCTGCGCCCCAAGCCTGTTACGGCGATGTGGGCAGCCATTATCAAGGCCAAGGCCTCAAATTGTCCAAACTGTTTGAACCATGGTCCTAAGATGTTGATCGCCTCTATCTCTCCCATTGACGGCCAGAAGTTGGGTGAAGTGCCAGCGGCCTCGGCCGAAGATTGTCGTGAAGCCTGCGAAACTGCCCAAGCGGCCTATTTGGCGTGGCGGTCCATTCCCGCGCCGCGCCGGGGCGAATTGGTGCGCCTATGGGGGCAGGAATTGCGTACCCGCAAACAAGAGCTTGCCGATATGGTGACGCTGGAAGCGGGTAAGACGCGCTCAGAAGCCTTGGGCGAAGTGCAGGAAATGATCGACATGGCCGACTATGCGGTCGGCCTGTCGCGGCAATTGGCGGGCCTGACTTTGGCGTCGGAAAGGCCCGGTCATCATCTGCTGGAACGCTGGAAGCCCTTGGGTCCGGTTTTGGTCATCAGCGCCTTTAACTTTCCCGTGGCAGTATTCGCGTGGAATGCCATGTTGGCGCTGGTCTGTGGGGATCCGGTGATTTGGAAGCCTTCGGAAAAAACCCCACTTTGCGCCCAAATCACCTGCGCCATTTTTAACCGCGCCGTGGCAAAATTTGGGGCCGAAGCTCCCGCTGGTCTGATCCAAGTGCTGCAAGGGGATGCGGTGATCGGGGCAGAGCTGGTTGAAAATCCGCTGATCCGTCTGGTCTCGGCCACAGGCTCGACCCGTATGGGCCGCGAAGTAGCCAAGGCCTGTGCGGCGCATTTGAAGCGCAGCTTGTTAGAATTGGGCGGCAATGGCGCCATGATTGTCCGGCCAAGTGCTGACCTCGATCTTGCTTTGCGGGCGATTGTGTTTTCGGCCGTGGGAACAGCCGGTCAGCGCTGTACCACTCTGCGACGCTTGATCGTGCACCCCGATGTAAAGGCAGACCTCGTTGCGCGCCTGATCCGCGCCTATCGCAGCCTGTCGATTGGTGACCCGCGCAAGCCTGAAACCTTGATTGGCCCGTTGATTGATGCCGCTGCGGTGACCAGTATGCAGCAAGCCTTGGAGGCGGCCCAAGCCGAAGGCGGACGTATCCTGGTGGGCGGCCAACCCTTGCAGGGCAATTATGTCCAGCCCGCCCTCGTTGAAATGCCGGGCCAAACTGCCATCATGGGGAAAGAAACGTTCGCCCCCATCCTTTATGTGGTGGAGGCTGACACGCTGGCCGAGGCCATCGCCATTCAAAATGATGTGCCTCAAGGCTTATCCTCCTCCATCTTCACCACGGACTTGCGGGAAGCGGAGACCTTCTTGTCGCACTCGGGCTCGGATTGCGGGATTGCCAATGTCAATATCGGAACCTCGGGCGCTGAAATTGGTGGGGCCTTTGGCGGAGAAAAAGAAACCGGCGGCGGCCGCGAAGCTGGCTCTGACGCGTGGAAAGCCTATATGATCCGCCAGACCCAAACGATCAATTACTCCACCACCTTGCCATTGGCGCAAGGCGTTGTCTTTGATCTGTAAGCAAAGGATGCGCCGGGTGATGAGGGGCAGTATAGGCAGGCCATGACCCAATATTCCGCTACCACCCGCGGCGTCCGCATTCAGGTGACGCCGGTTTTCCTCGACGATCAATCCGATCCCGACGAGAATGATTTCATGTGGGCCTATACGGTTGAGATCGCCAATCTGTCGGAAAAGACCGTGCAGCTTACCGCGCGCACCTGGAAGATTATTGACCATCATGGCGTCACTCACGTCGTGCAAGGGCCGGGCGTTGTAGGCGAACAACCCATTTTGCGTGAGGGCGACAGCTTTACCTATACCTCCGGCTGCCCGCTCTCGACACCCTCGGGCCTGATGATGGGCAGCTATCTGATGCAGACCGACGATGGCGAAACCTTCGAAGCCCAAGTCCCCACCTTTTCACTCGACAGCCCGTTTGAAATCCGTAGTGTGAATTAAAGCGGCTGGGGGGGCTCCAATATAGGTCTCGAGGTCTGAATGAAAAAGCTGCGTTTCCCCGTCCAGTTTGGTCTGGGGTGGGTCATCCTCTTGGGCCTTTGGAGCCCGGTTGCCGCGCAACAATTGGTGCAAAAATCTCACCCGATTTTGGCCCATCGCGGGGTGCATCAGACCTATTCGCGAGAAGGTCTTGAGCGCGATACGTGCACAGCGACGCGCATCACGCCCCCCACGCATGACTTCATCGAAAACACCATCCCATCGCTGTTGGCGACTGTGGCGCTGGGCGCGGATGTCATTGAAGTGGATGTGCATCCCACAACAGATGGCGATTTCGTCGTCTTCCACGACTGGACCTTGGAGTGCCGCACCAATGGCAAAGGCGTGACCCGCAGGCAGACCATGGCCGATCTTCGTGACTTAGACGTCGGCTACGGTTATACCGCCGATCAAGGGGCGACCTTTCCGCTGCGGGGGAAGGGCGTGGGCTTGATGGTCAATCTTGAAGAGGTGCTAAAGGCACTGCCCAGCACGCAACTCTTGATCAACATCAAGAGTAGAGACCCTGAAGAGGGCCGCAAGCTTGCCGCCTATCTCTCACAGCGGCAGATCAGACCAGATCGTGTCATGGTCTATGGGCATGAAGTGCCTGTTGCCACCTATGTGAAGGCTGCAGGACCTGAGTTTCGTGCCTTTTCCAAGAAGCAAGTTGCCGATTGCTTGAAGTCCTATGTTGCGTGGGGTTGGTCAGGCTTTGTGCCGCAAGCCTGTAAGCGCAGCGTAATCCTGGTGCCCCATAGCCATACAGGGCTCATCTGGGGCTGGCGATCCAACTTTGCCAAACGCATGGCCAAGGTAGGTAGCCGCGTCTATTTGGTGGGGCCCGCGCCGAAGAATTCTCAATCCTCCTTGGGTGGATTAAATGACCCAGCCCTGCTCAAAGGCTTGCCGGAAGGCGTGGGTGTCTGGACCGACACCGTCGAAACCATCGCCCCAGCTTTGGCGCGCCAGTAAGATAAGGGCCGCGCACTCTGGTGGGGGTGACGGTTTTTAAGATGATTTTGTCAAAGGCGTTTTGGTGATCCTTCCGTCCCACCAAAACGCTTGCTCGAGCGCGATCGGGCGATTTGTCGCGTCAAGTTCAGATTTCCTTTGGAAATGGGCCGCCCGAGGTCCCCGCCTTTTTTCAAACAGGAAGCGGGCCTTATTTCTTGATGAGAAGGCGCAACTTGGTTCTTGGGAACCAAACGTGCGTCAATGGCGCGAAGCGGACGTGCCTTGTCCCATCTTCCACAAACCATAACTCGCGGCCTTTGGGGCAGGCAGGGCCTAAACCAAAGCCTTTCAGTCGAGAAAACCCACGCCCTCAGCCCCGCTACGTGACGCGCATACCCTCGCCCCTGAGGTCCCCGTTCCTAGGGCCCGCCCTGAGAGGATGCCAAAACCCAGGAAAGAGGTCCCTTCAAACTGCAAAAATTTTGCAAAAATCAACACCCCTCCTTAAGGCGGCAGGGGTATGATTGTGTCTATGGAAGTTTTGCCTTGTGCCGGGGACGACCCAATCGTCCTGTCCCATATCATGCCCACGCCCATTCGCCTGATCTTTGGCGGGTTTGGTCTTTTGGGCACCCTTTTGTTGTTGATTGAGCTGGGGCCTGCCCTCTGGCCACCAACAATCCTGACCCTGTTTTTCGGTATCATTGTCTTGGGCGGCCTTTCCGTAACTTTGGCCTTCATGGCAGGCTCTGCGCTTAGCCCCGATCAGACTTGGGAGATACGCCCCGGACAGGTGACCATCACCTATCAATTATTCAACAAAACCTCGGTCAAGACCTATGGTCTCGCGGATTTCGATGAGATGGAGGTGGTCGATTCATCCTATGATTCCGATGTTCAGACCTATCAATTGGTTTGCCGTTTGCCGATTGGAAAGACCGTCCAAACTGGGCTTGAAAGCACGCCCTTCTTGATGGCGGTTTTGGCCTTTCTGCGCGACCCTTTGGCGATTTCAAAAGGTGTTCCCGATGCAGAGACCTGGCTGAGATCACCTAATTTTTCTCGACGAGAAGCCGCAGAACAGGCTTTAGCCCGGTTTCAGGGGCGCAAGCCCTAGCTCTTTTGGGTTTAGGCAAGCTCGCCCAGAAGATAGCCATCAGCCCGACCGGTGACGCGGGCTTGGATCAAGGTACCGGCGAGGCCGCCAGGCACCTGGATTTCGGCAAAGCTATTCAGTCGGCCTTTGCCATCGCGTTCAATCAGCACGGTCTGGGTGGTGCCGATCTGGCTGTCCTGATAGGCGGCTAGAGCTTGCTGGCCCTTCTCGCGCAGAATTGCAGCGCGAGCCTTGATCGTGGCCTTATCCACTTGCGGCATGCGGGCGGCAGGTGTTTCTGGGCGCGGCGAGAAGGGGAAGACATGTAAGAAGGCCAGTCCCACGTCATCGACCAAGGCCAAAGAGTCGGCGAAATGGGCTTCGGTTTCGGTGGGAAAGCCAGCAATCAAGTCTGCCCCGAAAGCGATATCGGGGCGGGCCGCGCGCAAGCGGGCAGCAAGCTTGACCGCATCCTCGCGGGTGTGGCGGCGCTTCATGCGCTTTAAAATCATGTCTGCCCCATGCTGAAGCGAAAGATGCAGATGCGGCATCATCCGCTCTTCCTCCGCAAACAAGCGGAACAAGGTGTCGTCGATCTCTACCGCATCAACCGATGACAGGCGGAGGCGCTTCAAATCGGGCACCAATTTCAAAATGCGCTGGACCAGATCGCCTAAAGTGGGCTGGCCGGGAAGATCCGCGCCCCAAGACGTCATGTCCACGCCGGAAAGCACAACTTCGGGCACGCCCTTAGCAACCAAACGGCCAATCATGGCCACCACTTCCCCTGCCGGGACCGAGCGGGAATTGCCGCGTCCAAATGGGATGATGCAGAAGGTGCAGCGGTGATCGCAGCCATTTTGCACCTGGACATAGGCGCGCGCCCGGTCTTGCACGCCATCAATCAGATGGCCGGCCGTCTCACGCACGCTCATAATATCATTGACCAGCACGCGCTCGCTCTGTCCGCTTGCGAGGGCGGCAAAGGTTTTGGGTTCGGCCTTTTCGGCATTGCCAATCACACGGTCGACCTCGGGCATGGAGGCAAACATGCCAGGGTCGATTTGCGCCGCACACCCGGTCACCACGATCAGCGCATCTGGCTTTTGCTTGCGCGCCCGGCGGATCGTTTGGCGCGCTTGACGAACGGCTTCGCCTGTCACCGCACACGTGTTGACGAGGACCACATTCGACAGCCCTGCATCTTCTGCGAGATTGCGCATGGCTTCAGATTCATAAAGATTGAGCCGACAGCCCAAAGTGATCGTCTCGATGGACCCGCGCGGGTCGGAGACGGGCAAATCAGCGTCTGGCAAGATTTCAGTGGTCATGGAACTTGGGCAATGCTTTCTAAAGACGCGCGCGGCTCAACGGCCATTGCGTCTGCCGTGGTCGGTCCCAATATCATAAGTGCAAGGCAAATGCAGGGCCTTCATGTAGGAGCGACTGACACATGTTCGGAATGGAATGGAATAATGGCTTCACCTTTGGCTTTCTATTCTCCCTCGTCTTGGGTCTCTGGGCTGTGATCAACATCCTCCAGAATGATCGCACCGGGCCTTTTGGCAAATCGGTTTGGTCGGTACTGGTGCTCTTTGTGCCCTATCTGGGTTTCATTGCTTGGCTTTTGATCGGGCCGAAAGCCACTAAAAAGCGGATCGGTTGAGCCTTTGGGCCTAAAAGGCGATTGTGGTTGCTGCAAATGTGACCAAACGCCATAGAAACGCCATCCGACGCAGCCTATGGTCCTGTAACTCATCGGGGCGGCGTCTATGCAAGTCTATCTGCCCATTGCGGAAATGGCAGTAAGTCCGTGGCTCATGGCTACTTTGGGACTGGTTGTCGGCTGCTTGTCTGGCATCTTCGGTGTTGGCGGTGGATTTTTGATGACGCCGCTATTGATGCTGATGGGGATTCCAGCGCCTGTGGCGGTCGCTGCGGGGGCCAATTTGGCGGCAGCCTCGTCCATGTCTTCTGTCCTTGGCCAGTTTGAGCGACGAGGTGTGGATCTACGTATGGGCCTTGTGATCTCGATCGGCGGGATCATCGGTGTCGGCATTGGCTCGCTCTTGTTCAGTTGGTTGAAGTCGCAAGGTGCGGCAGAAGCCACCGTGCGCATCGCTTATACGATCTTGCTTGGCTCATTAGGGACCAGCTTGGTATGGGAAAGCCTACGCGCAATGGCCAAAACGCGTGCCGGTGGGCCTGCGCCAAGCTTTCGTCGGGCGACCAATGACCTCGCTCATCACTTGCCGTTCAAGGTGCGCTTCCCCCGGTCCAAACTGGTGATCAGCATTATCCCGCCTTTGGCCATTGGGGTCGGGGTCGGTATTTTGTCGGCCATTATGGGCGTGGGCGGCGGCTTCATCCTGATCCCGGCTCTGGTCTATCTTATTCATATGCCGCCCAATCTGGTGGTGGGTACCTCAACCCTACAAGTTTTGATTACGGCCTCGGCCACCACCTTTCTGCAATCAGCGGCCAATGGCAGCCTCGATCTTGTTTTGTCGGGCCTATTAATTGTCGGTGGTGTGATGGGCGCACAAATTGGCGTCATCATTGGCCGCAAGCTGAAGGGAGAGCAATTGCGTGCACTTCTGGGGGCCTTGGTCCTTCTGGTGGCGCTACGACTTGCGGCGGACCTCGTCTTTGTACCCTCAACCTTGTTTGAGTTGTCCTCCCCCGGGGGTGGCCTATGATGGCGCGTCTCTCCATCTGGATGGTTTTGGTTTTCGGCCTCATCGTCGGCCCTGCCGCCCAGGCGCAAAGCACGCAGGTTTCGGCGGCGCTGATTGATGATGCCGTCTTGGTGACGTCAAGCTTTACCGGGGCGAAGGTCACGGTTTTCGGCTCTGTGCGGGCGGGCTCGGTTGGGCGTACCGATATTGTGGTTGCGGTTCGCGGCCCAGACCGTCCGGCTTGGATCGCTAAGCGCAAGCGCACTGCGGGGCTTTGGATCGGCAAAGACCAGATCAATTTTGCCGCGGCACCCACGTTCTTTGGCGTCGCCAGTGCCCGGCCGCTAGAACAGATCGCCCCCAGCGACACGCTCTCGCTGTATGGCCTGCGACCTAAGGGGCAGTTGGATATTGCCAAGGCCAGCGCTGACTCGCCTCTTGCCGATGAATTGGTCGATGCCTTTGTCGCACAACGCCAGCGCGAGAAGCTGTATGTGGATGATCCCAATGGCGTGAAACTCCTTAAAGGTGGCTTATTCCGCGCCGATATTCAGATGCCAGATCGCACACCTCCCGGCCTCTATACGGCCAAAGTCATGGTGTTTCGCAATGGTCGGCCCGCCCAATCCACACTCACCACCCTAGTGGTCAGCAAGGTTGGGACAGAACGTGCCCTCTTTGAATTTGCAAGAGATCATGCTGTATTGCATGGACTAGCAGGGGTGCTGCTGGCACTTGTGGCGGGTCTGTCCGCCGCGGGCATCGTCAGGCGCTTTGCACCAGGTTGAGGCCTAGATCGCCGTGCGCCAGTTAGGAGGCACACCAGGTCGATCTAGTTTATAATGTGAAGCCCATGTGTCGCTAAAATCGGTTTGAGGTTTTGCGCATTAGGCCCTGAGGCGCTGTGTCAGCGCGAGGAGATAAGCATGCGCCGTCGAGATGTTGCCCCTAAGACCCCGTGGATCCTTGGTCTGTTGGGCTTGGTGCCATTTTTTGCCACTTTGGCGGGCAGCCTCCTGGCGGCTTCGCCTTATGACGGGGTCTCTACGACTTTATTCTTCGCCTATGCTGGTGTGATCCTTTCCTTTTTGGGTGGGGCGCGCTGGGGCTTTGAGATTGGGGCGAGGCCTGAAGCACCGGGCATCCTTACCCTGACGGCTGCGGTGCTGCCGTCTTTGGTCGCCGCACTGGCCATAGTCACCCAATATGTCGCGCCTTTAGTTGGGCTTGGCATGCTGGCGGGTGGATTTGTGCTGATGTGGGTTTGGGACTTTGTGTCGACGGGCGGCAGCACGCGCCGTTGGCCCTTATGGTACCGGCCCTTGCGGGCAGCCTTAACCTTTGGCGCGCTCATCGCCTTGACCGGCAAAGCCTATCTGACCCTGCAAATTTAGGGGCAAGTTTGGGGATTACTTCACAATCTCGCAAATACGAATGAATTGCGCCTTTTCGGGCAAATAGGGTTGGCTGCGCACAATGGTGTTTTCCTCGCACCCGCCTTTACGCTCAGCCTTCAAACAGGCCCGTTCGCCCGTTTTCATCGGGTTTGGACCACACTCAAAGCCATCCTTGATCAAGCCTGCTTCAACCTCGGCGGTTGGGCTATTCTGGGGAAAGCGGGTCACCAAGTCCTGCTTCAGGGCGAGGGTTGCGCGCTTGTCCACATCCGCGGTGGCGGTTGCATCGGGATGGGCTTCGACGTGCGCCTGCGTTGTCGACGGATCTTTCGCCGGCTGACAGCCTGCAAGGATTGTCAGAGCACAAGCGCCAAACACAACCAGCACGACATGGGTGGGGCGTAGGCTCACGAAATAAACCGCCAGCTTGCGCCGTCCTTGCCATCGGTGACCTCAACCCCGCGCGCAGCCAATTCAGCACGCAGCCGATCGGCTTCTGCCCAATTGCGGTTGGCCCGGGCTTCAAAGCGGGCTTGCACCATGGCTTCGATTTCGGCTGTCACGCCGTCTTCAACCGTAGCACCTGCACGCGATAGCCACGCCTGTGGCTCTTGCCCCAAAATGCCCAGCAGAAGCCCGGCACCCAAAAGTTCCGCCTTGGCCCGTTTGCGATCCTCAAAAGTCTCGGCCTTATTGGCCTTGCGCGCCAGCATAGAAAGTTCTGCGAGTGCCTTGGGCGTGTTGAGGTCATCGCACAAGGCGGTCAAAATGCCTTCGGGCAGGACAGGCTCCACCCGCTCATTCCACACACTGTCCAAAGCCCGATAGAGCCGGTCCAAAGTCTTCATCGACTGCAAGATCAACTCGTCGGTCCAATCCAGGGGCGCGCGATAATGGGCCGACAGCAACGCCAGCCGCAGCGCTTCGCCGGGCCAACGCTCTACCATTTCATGCACCAATTCCACATTGCCCAATGACTTCGACATTTTGTCGGAATTCATGGTCAAAAAGCCGTTGTGCATCCAGATGTTTGCCAGCGGCGCCCCCTCATGGGCGCAGACCGATTGGGCGATTTCATTTTCATGGTGCGGGAAAATCAAATCATGACCGCCACCATGAATGTCGATGGTCGTACCTAGATTGGTCTCAATCATGGCGGAGCATTCGATATGCCACCCAGGCCGTCCAGCACCAAAAGGGGCCTGCCAGGCCGGTTCGCCTGGCTTAGCAGCCTTCCACAAAGCAAAGTCTGCTGGGTCGCGCTTATTCCCATCGACACTGATGCGGGCACCGGCCTCATTGTCATCCAGATTGCGGTTCGACAATTGCCCATAGGTCGGCATGGAAGGCACGTGGAAGTAAACCCCATCGGGTGTCGTATAGGCGTGACCTTTATCCAATAGGCGGCCAACCAATGAAATGATGTCATCCATATGGGTGGTGACTTTAGGTTCAAGCGTTGGTTGCAGTGTGCCCAGTGCTGCCATATCGGCGCGATAAATGGCGGTGAATTTTTCGGTGATCTGGCTGATATCCACACCTTGCTCTAAGGCAGCTGCGTTGATTTTGTCGTCAACGTCAGTGATATTCCGCGCGTAAATCACGTGCTTTTCGCCATAAATGGCACGCAAAAGCCGGAACAGCGTATCAAACACCACGGCCGGGCGGCCATTGCCGATATGGGCAAAATTATAGACAGTTGGGCCGCAAACATAGAGCGTGACGCGTTCAGGATCTTGCGGCACGAACCGCACTTTTTCTCGTTGCAGGGTATTGAACAGTTCTATTTCACGCATCATGTGATCCAAGACGAAGAGCCAACGTAGACTCTTCAGTGGTTTGAGTGTTTGTTATTGCTCCAGTCCTTTAGACTGAAATGATGCTGACGCGAAGACGGCATAAACGGTGCGCCTACATGTGTAGACGCATGAAATGAAAACAGGGCGGGCGTTAAGACCGGATTTCCGGCTCGACCTCCGACCCCTTTGAAAGGGGCATAAGCTCATGGACGCGATTACAGATCCGCGCCTCATCTCTGAGGTGTCACAAGCCGACCGACCAACCCGCGACGAGGCGATGGCTGCCGTGCGTACCTTGTTGCGCTGGGCTGGCGATAACCCAGACCGGGAAGGCCTGATCGATACACCAAAGCGCGTGGTCGAAGCTTACCGCGAATTCTTCGCTGGCTATGAAATGGACCCAGCGGCAGAATTGAGCCGCACGTTTGAAGACGTCCAAGGCTATGACGACATCGTCATGCTGCGCGACATCGACCTCGAAAGCCATTGTGAGCATCATATGGTGCCCATCTTGGGTCGGGCTCATATTGCTTATATGCCAACCAATCGTGTCGTTGGCATTTCCAAGATTGCCCGTGTGGTTGAAATCTTCGGCAAGCGCTTGCAAACTCAAGAGACCATGACCGCGCAAATTGCAGATTGCATCACCGATGCGCTGCGCCCTGCCGGTGTGGCCGTCCTTTTGGATGCCAAGCACCAGTGCATGACCACACGTGGGGTGCATCACCCCAATGTGGCAACCATCACCACCCAATTCACCGGCGTGTTCAAGACCGACCGGGAATTGAAAGACCGTTTCCTGCGTTTGGCAGGTTACAACTAAATCCTCCCCGATTTGTTGTGCGAACGCGCCGGGCCCTTAAGGGTCCGGCGTTTTTGTTTGGAGCTCTGGCGGCCTTGGCGGGTGTACCTGGGTCACCAACACAAAGCTCAAAAGCATTAAGAGATACCAAGCGCCCATCTTGCTAAAAGGCACCATGTGCCAGCCATCCTGCTGGTGGGGATAGATCCAAGTATTGGTGAAGGTCCCGATATTCTCGGCAAACCAGATGAATAACGAGACCAAAAGAAAGCCCAACAGCATCGGCATCCAGCGGGCCGTTTGATCCGGCGTGAAATGGACCCGGCACCTGAAGAAGATCACGACCGAAACCATATAAAGGCCGATCCGTATGTCGGGTCCAAAATGATGGGTAAAGAAATTCACATAGGCCCCGATGGCCAGCACCCATGTTGTCCAAATGGGGGGATAATGGCTAAAGCGCAGGTCCATCAGGCGGGTGATGCGGGCCATGTAGCTGCCGACACACGCATACATAAAGCCGGTAAACAACGGTACGCCGCCGATCTTGAAAAAGGCGTCCCCGGGATAGGTCCAAGAGCCCATATGGGTCTTGAACAGCTCCATGATCGTGCCCACGACATGGAAGACCGCAATCACCTTGACCTCTTCCAAGCGCTCCAGCTTCAGGGTCACCAATAAAACTTGCAACCCAATGGCGGCCAGAAACAGAAAGTCGAACCGGCTCAGCACGGCCCCTTCTTCAGGCCAGAACAGCATGGTCAGGATCAAAAGCGCCAACATGGTGCCGCCATAGAGGCAGGCCCAAGCCTGTTTGATGCCAAACATGAAAAACTCAAAGGCTGCGGTACGGGCCGCGCTGTGGCGGGCCCAGTCTCGGGCTTTGGCATGCAGCACAAGCGCCCCATTGCGGGTATGATCATAGATGTGCAAGAAACAAGCTCTCCAACACTGGGCGCGTTGATCTTTAGCGTCTAAACCTTGATTTGAGGCAAAGATTTGGCCGCTTCGACTTCTTTCCCACAGGCTGGCTCCACCCAAGCTTTAGAGCGCGGCCTTGATTTGATGCCGCGTTTTGACGCCGACGGCCTGATCCCGGCTGTGGCGCAGTCGGCAGAGACGGGTGAAGTCTTGATGCTGGCTTGGATGAATGCCGAAGCCTTGCGCCTGACGTTAGAAACCGGGATTGCGCATTATTGGTCGCGCTCGCGCCAAAGCCTGTGGAAGAAGGGCGAGACTTCGGGCCAATTGCAGCATGTCCAAGAATTGCGCATCGATTGCGACCAAGATGCGGTGGTGATGAAGGTGAAAGTCGATGGCGATGGCGGGTGTTGCCACGTGGGCTTTCAGTCCTGCTTCTATCGCGCGGTGGTCGACAAGGACGGACGACTGGTGCAAATCCAGCCTGATCCTGCGTGCTGAAGCTCGGGCACATCCTAGCCTATTGCCCAATTCCCTAAAGCCGATACTGTTTCACCCACGACAAGAGATGGCCCTGCCACAGGCAGACCACCGGTCAGGGAGGAAAACATGATCAAACGGCTCGTCGCAACCAGTGCGTTGCTTATGGGAGTGGTGGCTGCTGGCTGCGCCCCCGATACATCCAACAGCCCAGCTGCCAAAGTTGATGCGGCACGCCTGACTGCTGCGGCAGCCGATGGCGATAATTGGATGAGCTATGGCCGCACCTATGACGAGCAGCGCTTTAGCCCCTTGGATCAAATCAATCTCACCAATGTCTCGAAATTAGGTCTGGCATGGAGTCATGAGTTTGATACCGACCGTGGCCATGAAGCCACGCCCATCGTGGTTGATGGGGTGATTTATACCACCACGTCTTGGTCAAAAGTCTCTGCCTTTGATGGCAAAACGGGCAAGCTCTTGTGGGCCTATGACCCAAAGGTCCCGGGCGAAACCGCGCATAAGGCCTGCTGTGATGTGGTCAATCGCGGCGTGGCGGTGTGGGGTGGTAAAGTCTTTGTCGGATCGCTCGATGGCCGTCTGATCGCGATTGATGCCCGAAATGGCAAGGAAATCTGGTCGAAAGTCACGGTAGACCAAGGCAAGTCCTACACGATTACGGGGGCACCGCGTGTCGTGAAGGGCAAAGTGCTGATCGGCAATGGCGGGGCTGAATATGGCGTGCGCGGGTATCTGAGCGCCTATGATGTCGAGACTGGGGAAATGGCTTGGCGCTTCTACACGACGCCTAATCCCAAAGGAGAAGCCGATGGTGCGGTTTCGGACAAAGTCCTGAAAGAAAAGGCTAATGCGACATGGAGTGATGGGGCGTGGAAGGAATCCGGTGGCGGCGGCACCGTATGGGACGCCATGGCCTATGATCCAGAACTCGACCTTCTTTATTTTGGCGTTGGCAATGGCTCACCTTGGAACCACAAAATTCGCTCTGGCGGGAAGGGCGATAATCTCTTTGTTTCCTCCATCGTCGCGGTCAAGCCCGATACGGGTGAGTATGTCTGGCATTATCAAACCACACCGGGGGATTCCTGGGACTTTACCGCAACGCAGCATTTGATGCTGGCGGAGCTGCCCATTGGCGGCAAGCCGCGCAAAGTTATCATGCAGGTGCCGAAGAATGGCTTCTTTTATGTGTTGGACCGGGCAACGGGCGAGCTTTTGTCTGCCAATGCCCTATTTCCTATGCCGAAAGAAGCCGATGTGCCCGCTGGCATGCCAATCCCTTGGGCCCATTCGGTTGATCTGAAGACGGGCCGTCCCAATGAAAACCCATCGGCCCGTTTCGCCAAGGCACCGGCCTTGGTGTTTCCAGCCCCCTTTGGTGTTCATAATTGGCACCCGATGGCGATGAATCCGAAAGAAAATCTTGTTTATGTGCCGGCCATGCTGGTGCCTGCCGTGTCTGGCGATCAGATTGGCCCCTATCGCCAGGTTGCGGGCGCGTGGAATACGGGCGTCAATATGAGCTTGGCGGCTCTGCCCGATGATGAGGGCCAGCGCAGAGGGTTGCGCGCGATGCTGACCGGCATGTTGGTGGCGTGGGACCCAGTGGCGGGCAAGCCCCGCTGGATGGCGCCGCGCAAATTCCCCTGGAACTCTGGCATCCTAGCCACGGCGGGCGGTCTCGTCTTCCAAGGCACGTCAGAAGGCTTTTTGGAAGCTTTTGATGCCGCAACCGGTAAGCAAGTTTGGTCCTATGAAACCCAAAATGGCATTATCGCTCCACCTGTCACCTATCGCTTGGATGGGGAGCAATATGTGGCGGTGATGGTTGGTTATGGCGGGGCGATTATCGCAGCCCCCTTGGCAGCACCCGATCGGCCGATCAGCCTGAAGGGCCGCTTGATGGTCTTCAAACTGGGTGGCACCGCCACGGCGGCGAGGTATGAGATGCCTGAAAAGAGCGCCCTTGATCTTTCCGCCACTTCGGTGGCTGGTGATCCAAAGGCGGGCCTTGATATCTATATGCGCCATTGCCAAGTCTGCCACGGCCATAGTGCCACGGGCGGCCTCTTGCCGGACTTGCGTTATTCGCCTGCCATCCAAGATGCGGCGACGTGGAAATCCATCGTCTGGGATGGGGCCAATGCCAGCCGCGGCATGGTGTCCTTCAGTTCCTGGTTGAACCAAAAAGAGATGGAAGACATCCGCGCCTATGTGGTTCAACAGGCCAAGGTGCATTATGCCCAACTCGGGACCGTGCAGAAAGTGGATCCAACCAAATAGGGTTGACCTCGGGTGCGATGCAGGTCTTTTTGCACCCATGACGAAATCTGACTCTTCATCGAGTGCGTCGCGGATGCTGGTAGCAGCCGCGGCCATTATCGCGGGCCTTTATTGGTTTGCTGATTTGCTCACGCCCTTAGCCTTAGCCATTTTCCTATGGCTGACCATCGACGCCTTTGCAGAGTCGCTCAGCAAGCGCATTAAGTTCTTACCCCGTGCTGCGGCGGTGCCACTTGCTATTCTGATTGTGTTTATCAGTCTGGCCGCCATCGTTGGCTTCGTCATTGAATATGCCGCAACCTTTTCGCGCTCGCTCGGGGCCTATCAGCTGCGTCTGGATGAGTTGATCAGTCAAGGTCATGCCTTTTTGCGTATGTCTGGTACACCCCCGACAGTTGGCCAGCTATTTGCCAATCTCAATCCGGGCTTGATCCTGCGTGGGGTTGCCGATGCGTTGCAAAGCTTTGGCGGCCAAGCCCTGTTCGTCATCATTTATGTCGCTTGCTTGTTTGCCGCCCAAGCTAGCATGCCCGCCAGGCTTGAGCAGATTTTTCAAGATGAGAAAGAGCGCGCCCGCGCCGCAAAAATCGGCAAAGCCATAGCCAAGTCGATGGAGCAATATTTGTGGGTCCAGACCATTACGGGCCTGATGATTGCGGTCGCCAGCTGGGCCTTATTCGCCGTCGTTGGGCTGGAAAATGGCTTGTTCTGGGCCACGATTATCTTTGTCTTGAGCTATATTCCCGTGGTTGGCGGCGCAGCCGGTAGCTTATTGCCCGCTCTATTTGCCTTGGTGCAATTCTCAAGCCCAGTGCCAGCCTTGGTCATCCTGGCGGGCACACAAGGGATTGGCTTTGTGGTGGGTAATGTTATTCAGCCGCGCATGACAGGCGATAGCCTGAATATCTCGGTCCTCGTCGTGTTTCTGTCCTTGGTATTCTGGGGTAAGCTGTGGGGTGGACCTGGGGCCTTTCTTGCCGTGCCCATGACGGTGATGTTGATGATCGTGCTGGCCCAATTCCCATCCACCCGCTGGATCGCCGTGATGTTGTCTAACAATGGCAATCCCGATTCCAGTGTTGATGAGGAAGAGACCCCACCCTCCAATTCTGCTGCAGCCAATCAGGATGACGTTAAGGAAGAAACCACAACTTCCAGCGATGATAAGGTTTAAACCGGGCTGAACCTGGCCTAAAACCCGCCGAGCTCCGATTGGGTTATGAGTGGGATGTAAAGTATCGCCTGCATGGCAGGCACGGGAGGATAGCGATGTCGGTAGACGCAACGGATCGGCGGATCTCACCAGATGATCTGATTTCAGCGGCGCTGGCTTTTCCAAGCTTCAAGTCAGGCGAACATCTCGAAGCCGCAGCTGAATCATTCCTGACCCAGATTGCCCAAGACGCCACGGAAGACGATGTGCAGGGCCTAACGTCAGCCGACCTTGCGGCGCTTGCCGATGGCTTCTGGCGCTGGACCTCGCACAAGCGCGCCGATGCGCAAGAAATCCGCCTGATTGAGGCCAAAGGCGCGCAAGGACAGCCCTTAGGTCGCGATATATTAGAGATCTGCGGGCCAGACATGCCGTTTCTAGTCGATAGCGTTATGGGCGAGATCGGGGCGCAAGGCGTGGAAGTGCGCGCCATGTTCCACCCCATTGTCTCCCTAAGCCGCGATCCAGACGGGATGCGCGTGCCCGGTGGCGTGCCGCTGACCGAATCCTTCATCCAAGTCCATCTGCCACCCACACCGCCTTCAAAGCGCGATGCCATCCTGATGGGCGTGCGCGAGACGCTGCAAGATGTGCGCCTTTCGGTTGTCGACTATCAGGCCATGAAAAGCCGGATGAATAATGCGATCAAGGAATTGGCGGTTGCCAAGACCAAAGCGACTGCGGATGAAATTGCCGAGTCGATCGCCTTTTTAAAATGGCTGGCAGCAGACCATTTCGTCTTCTTTGGCGTGCGTTCCTACGATTATCCGCGCGACAAGAATGGTGCTTGGATCAAGGACGAACCCGATATTCGCGAAGACCTTAACCTTGGCATTTTGCGCGATCCTTTGCGCATGGTGTTACGTCGCTTGAACGAGCCTTCGGTCTTAAGTGATGCGGTCCGGGCCTATATTGAAGAGCCCCAACCCATCATTGTGGCTAAATCCAACTTGCGGTCGCGGGTGCATCGCCGCACGGTGATGGACTATATCGGCGTCAAACGCTTTGGTGAAAATGGCGAGGTATTGGGCGAAGATCGCTTTGTTGGCTTGTTCACCGCTGAAGCCTATGACCAGATGGTGCGCGATGTGCCTTTGCTGCGCGGCAAGACAGAGCGTGTGATCGCCAGCGCTGGCCTTGTCCCCGGCAGCCATAATGACAAGCGCTTGCGCAATATCGTGGAGAATTATCCCCGCGATGAATTGTTCCAGATCGACGAAGAGGATTTGCGTCGGATTTCCTTGGGCGTCCAGCATCTGATGGACCGTCCGCGCACAAAAGTCTTTGTGCGCCGAGACCGCTTTGACCGCTTTATGTCAATCCTCGTTTTTGTGCCACGCGACCGGTATAATTCCGACGTGCGGGCCAAGATCGGCACCGCCTTGACCGAGGCCTATGGCGGCAGATTGTCTGCCTTCTATCCATTGTTTGGCGATGCCCCGCTGGCGCGCGTGCATTATGTGATCGGCGTTACCCCCAACCAGCATCCCAACCCAGATGTCGAGACGCTGGAAGCCCGTATCGCAGAGATCACCCGGACTTGGGAAGATGGCGTCGAAGCCTTGGCTGAAGGTAAAACGCGTGCCTTCCAACGCTATATTGCGGGCTTCCCTGCGGGCTATCGTGATGGCTTTGATGCGGCAGAAGCCCTGCGCGATATTGAAGAGTTGGAACAAGTCCAAGGCGAAGATGTGCGCGTGCGCGCCTATCGCCGCGACGATGACCACGAAACCGTTCTGCGCGCCAAGCTCTATAAAATGGGCGACCCAACCGCGCTTTCGGCTGCTGTGCCCATTTTCGAAAGCATGGGCCTTTATGTCGTCAGTGAAACCCCCCACAAGATCAAGCGCACCGTGGGCGACAGCGAAGAATTAGTTTGGGTGCAAGATGTCTCGATGCGCACCGCTAATGGCCGCGCGCTCGACTTTAAAGTTGTGGAAGGCTCTTTTGAAGAGGCGGTTTCGGCCATTTGGGCGGGCCGGGCTGAAAATGATGGCTTCAACCGTCTGATCCTAAAGCTGGGCGTCTCCTGGCGGGAGGCAGCCCTCGTACGCGCGCTGGCCCGTTGGCGTGGACAAACCGGCCTTGATCCATCTGAAGCCGTGCAACAACAGGCCGTAGCTGAATATCCAGAAATCACGCGCGCCATTTTAAACCTGTTCAAAATCCGCTTTGACCCTGACTTTGGCGCGAAAAAGACTCGAGAGACCGCCTCGAAGGCCGAGATGGCGACCATCCTTACCATGCTCGATGGCGTGCCCAGCTTGGATGCAGACCGGGTTTTGCGCCGTCTGGCGCAATTGGTCATGGCGATCCAACGCACCAATTATTATCAGCCCGACGCGGCCGGTGGCCATAAGTCCTATATGAGCTTCAAGATCGCCACGCGCGAGATTGACGAAGTGCCCGATCCCAAGCCGTACCGCGAAATCTGGGTATGGTCGCCGCAAGTCGAAGGTGCCCATTTGCGCTTTGGCCCGGTCGCACGCGGTGGCTTACGCTGGTCGGATCGTCGTGACGACTTCCGAACCGAAGTCCTGGGGCTCGTCAAGGCCCAACAAGTGAAGAACGCCGTCATTGTGCCTGTAGGCTCAAAAGGTGCCTTCTTCCCCAAAACCTTGCCCCGAGGGGGCAATCGCGATGAAATCCAAGCCGTGGCCATTGAGGCCTATAAAACCTTCTTGCGCGGCCTCTTGGACCTGACAGACAATATTGCAGGCGATGGCGGCATCGTGCCGCCGCGCCACGTGGTGCGCTGGGACCAAGACGATCCCTATCTGGTGGTCGCGGCCGACAAAGGCACGGCCACCTTCTCCGATATCGCCAATGGCATCAGCGCCGATTATGGCCATTGGTTGGGGGATGCCTTCGCCTCGGGCGGCTCAGTGGGCTATGACCACAAAAAGATGGGCATTACCGCACGTGGCGGCTGGGAAGCCGTCAAGCGCCACTTCCGCGAAATGGGCCACGACACCCAGACCCAACCCTTCACCGTCATTGGCGTGGGCGACATGTCGGGTGATGTGTTTGGCAATGGCATGCTTTTGTCCAAGCAGATCAAATTGGTGGCCGCTTTTGACCACCGCGATATCTTCATCGACCCCAATCCAGACTTGGCCAAAAGCTATGCGGAGCGGGCGCGCATGTTTGCTTTGCCGCGCTCATCCTGGGCTGATTATAACCCCAATCTGATCTCCCAGGGCGGCGGCGTTTTCTCGCGCAGCGCCAAATCCATCCCGCTCTCGCCAGAGTTGAAGGCCTTGACCGGCCTTGAAGGCCAAGAAGCTTCGCCCACCGATATTATGCATGCGCTTCTCAAGGCGCCCTGCGACCTCATGTGGTTTGGCGGCATTGGCACCTATGTAAAAGCCCAAAGCGAAAGCCATGCAGAAGTTGGCGACAAGGCCAATGATATTATCCGCGTGGACGGGGCAGCCTTGCGCTGCAAAGTCATCGGCGAAGGGGCGAACTTAGGCCTGACCCAGCGCGGTCGCATCGAAGCAGCCCAAGCGGGCGTGCGCCTCAATACCGATGCCATCGATAACTCGGCTGGTGTCGACAGTTCTGACCACGAGGTCAATATCAAAATCTTGCTCAATGGTCTGGTTCGGGCTGGCAGCATGACTTTGGAAGCCCGCGACGTCCTCTTGGCTGAGATGACAGACGATGTCGCCATCCACGTCCTGCGGCACAATTATGCTCAGACCATGGCCATCAGCTTGCAAGAGGCTACCGCCCGCCAAGACCTCGATGCGCATGAGCGCTTCATGGAGCGGTTGGAGGCTTCAGGTCGCTTGTCGCGCAAAGTTGAATTCCTACCGTCGACTGAGGAATTCCGCACCCGCCGCGCCAATCGGACCGGCCTGACACGGCCAGAGCTGTCGGTACTAACCGCTTATGGCAAGCTCGCCCTGTTTGACGATTTGATCGCGTCGGACGCGCCAGACGATCCATGGTTTGAAGACACTCTGGTGACCTATTTTCCACCCGGCTGTCGCCAATTCAAAGACGCTATGGCCAACCACCGCTTGCGGCGGGAGATTATTGCAACCGTCCTGTCGAACAAAATGGTCGATTTGGGCGGGGCGGCCTTTATGGACCGCGTGCGCGAAAGTGCGGTTGCTGACACTGGCTCTATCGTCCGGGCCTTTGCGGCTGCCCGGGCCATCTTTGGCTTGGATGAGGCGATTGATGCGGTCAATGCGCTGGACCTCAAGGTTCCCGCCTCGGTCCAATTGGACTTGATGATGGAGATTTTAACCGTTCTGCGCCGGCAAAGCTTCTGGCTTGCCCGCCGGGCCAGCCGGGGCGATGGGGCGGGCTTGCGCTCGGTTGGGGATCTGGTCGCCACTTATGCAACCGGCGTCCAAAGTTTGGCCAGCATGATCTATGACGTGGTCTCGCCGTTTGAAAAGGCCCGCCTTGAGGCACGTTGCAAGACGCTGAAGACCGCAGGGGCACCCGAAGCCTTGTCCAAGTCGATCGCCGGACTCCTGCCTTTGACCTCAGCAACCGATATCGTCGATATTGCGGCACTAAAGGCCTTGCCCGTTGAAGCCGTCGCCCGCCTCTATCACGCCTTGGGGGCTGCTGTCGGCTTTGACGAGATCCGCGCTGCCGCAGGTCAAACCTCAACCCCGGACCATTGGGACCGTGTGGCAACGCGCCGCCTGATCGAAGAATTTATGGGCGAACAAGCAGGCCTTACCGGCACTGTGTGTGATCACGCCCAAAAGCTTGGCCAAACGGGCACCAGTGCGGCCTGGGCGAAAACGGTCGTCGAAAGCTGGTCGAAACTGAATGAAGCCGAACTTCGCCGTACCAGCTCTGCCCTTGGCGAACTCCGCGCCAGCCAAGGCGGCTGGAGCTTCGCCAAACTCGCCATCGCAAATACGCAATTGAAGGAATTGTCGGAGACAGCGCGAGCGTAAGGCTGGGGCAGGGGGCTTTAGGTCCTCATGGTGTCATCCTCGATTGCGAAGCCACGACCATGATCTTATGGCGCAATCTCGCGGCGGTGCCGGCTCGTAGCGCACACCCAGGCGCGGGTGGCATTGAGGGGGCGGGGAAGNCCGCTACCTCAATTGTTTTTGCGACATCGGGGTAGTCAAGTGCGCAGCTTTGCTGCGTCGCAAGGCGATCCGTTTTCGAAGAAAACGGGCACTTGACGACCCAGATGTCGCGGCCATCCTCGATCATCCATTTTGGTGAAACAGCGTTTCCACCAAAATGGGTCCAGATGGAATCTCCCCTCATCCCGTGAGAGTGTGGAGTGGATAGATAAAAACCTATCCCCCTGTATCCAAGCCTCGCAT
>NZ_NCSQ01000069.1 GCF_002105465.1 Aquidulcibacter paucihalophilus | reverse complement strand
CCGATCCGGGACCTTGTGGCGCAAAAGCGTAAGGAGGTCCCGCTCTCCACTTCGTTCCGGCGGGGACGACAGTGGTTTTGGTTAGGTTTTTTATCTGGACGCACTTTGGTGATCCCCTTGGTCCACCAAATCGCCCACGAACAATAACGTATGGCCTTTGGGGCAGGCCGGGCCTGCACCAAAGCCTTCTAGAACAAAACAGCTATCCTCAATGCTATGCCTTACGGCGCAACCGAGTCCCACAAGGTCCCCGCTCTCCTCTTCGTTTCGGCGGGGAGGACCTTGGGAGAAAAGGCGTCCTAATAGCCCAAGCGGCCACTCAAGGTGCCGATCAGATCGACAACCGCTTCGCCAATCACGGTGCCTGGCAGATAGACCGCGCTGGCACCCATTTGTTTGAGAATGGGCACATCATCGGGCGGGATCACGCCGCCGATGACGATCATAATGTCACTGCGGCCTTCCGCCGATAAGGCCTGGCGAAGGGCCGGTAACAGCGTCAAATGGCCTGCTGCCAGCGAGGAGAAGCCGATGACATGCACATTATTCTCCACCGCTTGGCGGGCCGCTTCCTCGGGGGTGGCGAACAAGGGGCCGATATCAACATCAAAGCCCAGATCGCTAAAGGCGGTAGCAATCACCTTTTGACCGCGATCGTGACCGTCTTGACCCATTTTTGCGACCAAGATTTTAGGCGGGCGCCCATCGGCCTTGGTAAAGGCGGTTATGGCGTCGCGAGCCTGTTGCAAGACGGGGTTTGCGGGGTCAGCTTCGCGGGCATAGACGCCCGAATTGATCCGAATTTCTGCCTTATGGCGACCATAAACATCTTCCAATGCCAGCGAGATTTCGCCCACGGTCGCTTTGGCCCGAGCGGCCTTAATGGCAAGATCGAGGAGGTTACCCGTGCCATGACGGGCAGCTGCGGTTAAAGCCGCACAGGCTGCATCGACATCGGCCTGCGTGCGTTCAGCCTTCAAGCGCTTCAATTTCTCCAGCTGTTTCATGCGAACAGCCGTATTGTCGACTTTCAGGACCGGCACGTCCTCAAGTTCATCGAGCGGGAATTTATTGACGCCCACCACGGTCTGCATGCCGGTATCAATGCGCGCTTGGGTCTTGGCGGCAGCTTCCTCAATCCGCAATTTGGGCAAGCCCTGTTCGATGGCTTTGGCCATGCCGCCCAAGGCTTCCACTTCTTCAATATGTTTCCAAGCCCGCTCAGCCAGATCAGCCGTCAGCTTTTCGACATAATAGCTACCACCCCACGGATCGATCGGGCGGGAGAATCCGGCCTCTTCCTGCAGCACCAATTGGGTATTGCGGGCGATGCGGGCCGAAAAGTCTGTCGGCAGGGCTAAGGCCTCATCCAAACTATTGGTGTGCAAGCTTTGCGTATGGCCATGGGTGGCCGCCATGGCCTCGACGCAGGTGCGCACGGCATTGTTGAACACATCTTGCGCCGTCAAGCTCCAGCCAGAGGTTTGGCTGTGGGTACGCAGTGCCAGAGACTTCTCGCTTTTGGGATTGAATTGCTTGACCAAGCGCGCCCATAAGGCCCGCCCCGCCCGCATCTTAGCAACTTCCATGAAGAAATTCATGCCGATCGCCCAGAAGAAGGACAGGCGCGGCGCAAAAGCATCAATATCTAATCCCACCTCAAGTCCGGCGCGGATATAATCCAACCCATCGGCAAGGGTGTAGGCAAGCTCTAGGTCTGCTGTCGCCCCTGCTTCTTGCATATGATAGCCGGAAATGGAGATAGAATTGAACTTCGGCATGTTTTGACTGGTAAAGGCAAAAATGTCCGAAATGATCCGCATGCTGGGGCCTGGCGGATAAATATAGGTGTTGCGTACCATGAATTCTTTGAGAATGTCGTTTTGGATGGTACCCGACAATTTATCCGGGCTGACCCCCTGTTCTTCAGCGGCGACAACATAGAGTGCGAGAATGGGCAAGACCGCGCCATTCATCGTCATCGACACGCTCATCTGATCAAGCGGGATACCCTCAAACAACGTGCGCATGTCATAAATGCTGTCGATGGCCACGCCAGCCATGCCGACATCGCCCAGCACGCGGGGGTGGTCGCTGTCATAGCCGCGATGGGTTGCAAGGTCGAAGGCAACCGAAAGGCCCTTCTGCCCCGCAGCCAGATTGCGGCGGTAAAAGGCGTTGGAATCTTCAGCCGTGGAAAAACCCGCATATTGGCGGATCGTCCACGGTTGTTGGACATACATCGTGGGATAGGGCCCACGAATATTGGGGGCAATGCCTGGAAGGCCGCCCAAATGGTCAAGCCCTTTGAGGTCGTCAGGGCTATAGGATGGCTTGACCAACACATCTTCCGGGGTACGCCACATCTCTGCGCTGGCAGAAGTGCTGGCCGCTACAGAGGCCAGCTTTGGCACCCCCAAGTTGAGCGTGCTGAAGTCGGGTAGCTTGCTCATGCGGGCTCCTCCAGAAGCGAGATGGCGTAGGTGAGTTCAGCCAAAATATCAGCCCCGGCAAACAGATTGCGATCAATGGCAGGGGCGTTGAACTTGCCGGCCAGCCAAATCTGCTCGGCGCCGGCGGCTTTGAGCGCGGTAGCAGCGTCGCTGGCTTCTGCCTCATAAGTCGCATCATCGCCGCACAGGCAGGCGATCGAGGTACCACTGGCCTTAAAGGCTGCAACCAGCGCAGCAAGATCAGCATGAGCCATATCGGCACCCAAGGCCTTAATGCCGCCTGCTTCAAAAGCATTGCGGGCAAAGCCAGCCCGCGCGCTAAACTTGGCGAGGCTGCCGAGGGTCGCGAGAAAAATCTTCGGGTGAAGGCTGTCTGCCCGGTCACGCAAAGCTTCAAAATCTTGCGCCAAACGCATGGGCGGGATCGCGCCTGCCAGCGGGGCTGCGGGCGCCGTAGTCGCGGCAATGGGGGGTGTGGCGGGCAAGACTTCGTCCAGATTGGCATAGATATTAATGCCAATGAGTTGGGTCTTGCGCTTGGCGATATCGCGCGTGCGGGCGGCACGCGTTTGGGCAACCCAGCCTTGCACCAAGCCCTGATCTAAAGCAGATGGTAGACCCCCTGCCCGCTCAATCGCTTGCACCAAGGGCCAAGCGGCTTTGGCTAAATCTTCTGCCAAGGCTTCCATCGCCCAAGCCCCGCCAGCAGGATCGGTGACCCGGCCCAAATGGCTCTCCTCTTGCAAGATCAATTGAGTATTACGGGCGATGCGGCGAGCATTCTCGTCAGCGAGGCCCAAGGCGCTTGTAAAGGGAAGGACGGTAATCACGTCCGCCCCACCCGCTGCTGCCCCAAAACAGGCGCAAGTGGCGCGCAAAATATTGGTCCAAGGATCGCGCTTGGTTTGCATGCGACCAGACGTCACCGCTTGCAACCGCATGGGGGCTAACACGCCACACGCCTCAAGCACGCGGGCCCACAGCCTGCGCGCGGCGCGTTGCTTGGCAATCTCTACCACCACATCAGGCCCTGCACTAAGCGTGAACAACAAGGTTGAAGTGACTGCCTCAGGGGTAAGACCCATAGCCTCACCGGCGCGGAGATGGGCGATGCCCGAAGCCATCAAGACCGCCAATTCTTGCGCCTCAGACCCACCGCCTTCATGAACAGGCCGCGCATCGGCCCGCAAGCAGGTGGCAGAAGGAAACAGGGTTTGGGTCTGGACGGCAAAGCCCGCAGCGGCTTCAAGGCTACAGCCCGTTTGACCGTTCATGCGGGCAGCCATGGGGTCAAGGTTAAAGGCAAGCTTGGCTGTCGCGCGTTGGGGTTCTGGCACGGCATCGGCTAAAGCCCGCGCGGCCCCCAAGGGATCCGCAGGTGCATCCAAGGCCAGTGTGGCCAAGCCCAGCAATACGCCCTTAATCAAAACTTGGAAGTCTGCCACCTGGCTGGCTGCCACCCCGCAATTGCCAGTGGGATCAATCACAAATTCTATGGAAGAGACACCGCGCTCCAAATCATGCAGGGCGGTTTGGTTCGCCATATGGGGATCTGGGGTCAAAATGGATTGGCGAATATCCCATGGCAAAAAAGCATCGCGCACTGCGTCTGCACCACGGATGAACGGTGCATGCCCCGCCACCCCGGTGCGTTCACCCGGGCTTGGCGCATCATCGGCTGTGTAGAGCGGCCGAATGGGCACACCATCATAGGTCTGCCCGGTGAGACGTTCAAACGGAGCCCCCTTCAATGCTTTTTCAGCCAGCTCTTGCCAGCGCGCAAATTCAGGGTCAGTGAAGCCAGAAGCGAGTGCGAATGGATGGGTCATAGGATGGCAAGTGCAGGCCTAAGCCCGCCTCGTCAAGACCTCACCTTGCGGTAGATACCAGTCGAACCAAGTCGGCTTGCCGCCGCAAGCCCAATTTCGCAAGGAGGCTTTTGATCTGGCTCTTTACAGTGGCCACAGATGTCTTGCGAATTGCAGCAATCTCTTCAACCATCCGCGCCTGCGACAACAGGGTTGCGATATTGGCTTCAGACTTGGTCAGCCCGGCAAAGACTTGAAGGCCCGTAATGGTTGCCATTTCGTCTTGGGTCGTCTTGGGCAGCAACACCGCGACATAGGAGCCTAAGGTCGCCTCACATTTAAACAGGCGGACCATATCGACAACCCAGCCATCCAAGTTGCGCAACGGCAAGGACAAATGCTTGCCTTGATAGCCGTCGTACAAAACACCAAGCCCTGCCTGGAGGTCGGTCACACTGCGAGCGGCCAAGGCAATCAACTTGCCATCTTTCAGGCGTAAGGTACTGGAAGCCTCGATCCGACGGGCCCATTTTGATGTGCCTGCATGAACATGGCCGGTTTGATCGACGATGACTCCATGAACGCCAGCTGCTTCCAGCCCGCTCAAAAACTGTTTGTGTTTGGCACGGCGATCTCTGTCTTCTTTCGACTCATAACCCATATCTGTTTGCCAGGACGGCATATGCTCCGTCGGGCTGCGGTCGATGGCATCAAACGCCCAACCAAGGCCTACCGTCTCTGTGTTATCAAACCCAAGAGGTTGATCAGGTAAGCTGTCGTAATCTGGCCGAATCTTCAGATCCGAACTGGTGTTTTCCGAACCAAGTTCTGGAAGTGGCTCCATAGAGCCATCCATGCCGGGCTTTTCCGCGCTCATACAACTCCCCCAAGCCGAGTGGTTATCTTGTTGGGGCCATTAGGTAAAGTCCACTCAAAATAGCGGTTAATTTAATACGAGATCAAAAATGTTTCGGAAATGTGATCGGATATCTATCAGACGCATCGGTAGCGGCGCTAAACTTCTTGTGGCCAATGCCAGTTTAGGCGCGCGCTTCTACTTGCATCGCAGCGCAGGACGCGCCAAGACGGGTTCATAAATGTAGCCATAATGGCACCCGCCACACTGCTCTGGGAGTTCACATGTCGGTACCTGCAGTTCTATCTCGTCTTCGGATCCCTGTGATCGGAGCGCCGCTCTTCATCATTTCCAACCCTGATCTCGTCATTGCGCAATGCAAGGCTGGCGTCGTCGGCTCCTTCCCCGCGCTGAATGCGCGCCCAGCGCCTGTCTTGGAAGAATGGCTGGACAAGATCACCACCGAATTGGGGGAATGGAATGACAAAAACCCAGACCGCCCAGCAGCCCCTTTTGCCGTCAACCAGATCGTTCACAAAACCAATGACCGCCTGATGCATGACGTTGAGGCCTGCGTGAAGTTCAAAGTGCCAGTCGTCATCACCTCGTTGGGTGCGCGCGAAGATGTGAACCAAGCCATCCAGTCTTACGGCGGGATCACTTTGCATGACATCATCAACAACCGCTTTGCGAAAAAGGCGGTTGAAAAAGGCGCAACTGGCCTGATCGCGGTTTCGGCTGGTGCTGGTGGCCATGCTGGAACTTTGTCACCCTTTGCTTTGGTGCAAGAAATTCGTGAGTGGTTTGACGGGCCTTTGTGCGTATCAGGTTCCATCGCCAATGGCGGTGCTGTTTTGGCGGCCCAAGCCATGGGCGCAGACTTTGGCTACATTGGTTCTGCCTTTATCGCGACTGCCGAAGCCAATGCCGAAGAAGCCTATAAACAAATGATCGTCGACAGCAGTGCTGACGACATTATCTATTCCAATCTGTTTACGGGCGTGCATGGCAATTATCTGGCTCCTTCGGTGGTGGCAGCTGGCCTTGACCCAGCAAACTTGCCAGAAAGCGATCCCTCAGCGATGAACTTTGGCTCGGGCGGCAATCAGTCGAAAAAAGCTTGGCGGGATATTTGGGGCTGCGGCCAAGGCATTGGGGCCATCAAGAAAATCGCCACGGCTGGCGAATTGGTCGACCGCTTGGCGGCTGAATATGAGGCCGCAAAAGCGCGCGTTTTGGCCGCGCCAATGCGCTAATCGAGACTTAAGCGGTCACTCTATCCGACTGACCTGATTAGGGGGCCATGGTGTCGTCTTCTTTCTAAGGAGTGACACATGGCCCTTTTTTCATCCCCTCCCCCCGCAGCACAGCTCGGCTGGCGCTGGCCGCATTTTTCGGCTTTAGAATTGGCTTGCCCATGCCGCAAACATTGCACAGGGGAGTATTTTCATGACCCGCGCTTTATGGACGCGTTAGAGGCAATGCGGGGAAAAATGGGGCCTTTGCTCATTCGCTCGGGTCACCGATGTCGGGCGCACAATGCCGCGGTGGGTGGTGTCCCAAATTCCTACCATACCAAAGCCATTGCTGCCGATATTGCGGTGACGGACAAAAATCGAGCACGCCTGTTACAAGCGGCCGTCAATGCTGGATTTACGGGCTTGGGCTATGGCCGCAGCTTTTTGCACGTCGACTTAGGTCCTCCCCGGGCTTGGACTTATCCCGGGGCTTTGGGCTTTTGGGTCAAAGCTTTAGGCTTTGACCCCATGCGAAATCCGATTAAGCCACGCACAGGATCGGCTTAACCGCCCTTAGCTTTATTTTTCGCCTCTTTGGCTTCACGTTCAGCCTTGGTAGGTGGCGGCGGTGCACTGGCCTTGATCTGGCGCGCCTGCAAAGCCAAAGCCTCCCCGCGAGCCCCTTCTTCATCTTCACAACTGACGCGATCTTTCAAAATCGGGTCACGTCCGACAACACACAAGCCGCTGGCTGCAACGCGCACATTGCCGACACTATCGGCCGGGTCATTGGTATCACGATTGAGCAATTGCGATGAAACTTCGGCTTGGGCGCGTGATTTGATCTCCTGGGCGTAAAAAGACAAAGCCGCACTCTCGCCCGATCGACCCATAGAGCCGGTCGCACTCGCAAAGCGCTGGACAGAGTCAGCAAAGGCACGGGGTGAGATTTTGCCCGAGAAATACAAGCGTCGCGCCAACACAGCCTCAGCCCCAAAAAAGGTCTCTGCCGAGCGGGGGTCACGCTTTTCAAAGGCCAGGAACCCGAGGCGTTTGGCTGCTTCAAGGGCGACGGCATCGCCTGCTTCTCCCGGGGGTGCTAAGGTCAAAGCCGCACGGAAAGCTTGTTCAGCTTGGCGCAGATCGCCAGCCGCACTTGCCGCACTACCCGCCTTGATCGAGGCGCGCGCGGCTTCATCTGTGACCGGCGGCGGTGGTGGCGACGGTTCTGGCGGGGCAACCGGTGCGGGGAGTTCAACAGCCGGGGTGGCGGCTGGTTCGATCGGCGCGGGCGCGGGTGTAGGCACAGGCGGAGCCATCTTTTGCACAACCGGCGCAGGTTGCGAACGCTTTGATTTGGGCTGCTTTTGTCCTGCTGTCTGGGCCAAGGCTAGGCTGCCTAAGCTTGCTGCCATGCCGGCAAACAGGAACAAGTTTGTTTTGGAAGCTTTCAAGTGACCCTCGGTTCTACAGCAGAAATTGAGTTGCTCCAATTTGGATAGGACTCGCGCCAAGCGCCTGTGATGAACTACAATAACGAACGCACGCGCCGAAGCAACGCGTAACACGCAGAAGGGTCAAGGATTTCTTGCATAATCGCGAAGTAAGGCCGCAACATGGCGCTCTAGGCTTTCCCACTTTTTATAAGCACGAACCTCTGGACCGGCCTCGTGCCAAGCCTGTTGAAACGCCTGCGCGAGCTCGCTTTCACCCAGGAGATCTGCCAGTCGATACAAGCGAATGCGGATGGTAAACAGGACGGCACCAGATTCTGGAAGTCGGCGGATTGTTTGTCGTTCAACCCGTACATGAAGCGCCTCGCGCCCTTCCTCAAGGCCGGCTGCGGCTGCCGCTGCACGCAGAGGGCCACCGTTTGGGGTGTATCGGGCGTCACGCCATTGGACGGTCCAATTATGTCGCTCAAGCACAAGCTCATCGCGCAATAAGGAGAACACACGAGAGATGCGTCCACCCAAGCCTGGATCGCCGCCCGGCACCGGTCGGTGGAGCCCAAAAAGGCTCTTGCCAATCGCCTCATGGGCCGAAAAAAAGGTTGGGCTGCACAAACACAGCGCTGTATTGGTCCAAGCCCCGTCACGCATCTCCATCAAAACCAGATCATCGGAAACCAATCGACTGGCGGCAAATAGGGGCGGCTCACCGGGATCAATGCTCTGGCCACAGGCCGATGCGACCAAAGCTGCAGCCTCGATCTGCCCTGGCATCGAGCCTGTTATGCTGGCAAAAACTGCATCAGGCTCGGCATCCATCAATTGGTTTTTCGGGCCAATCCAATGGGATTGGTCGTCTGGCATCAGCCACGCGTGCGGTTCAATCGGCGCAAGGCCCACATCAAAGCACGGCGGCCCGTGCTCAAAGGGTAATGGACGGAAGGAGGATAGCGGATAGGACACACGGTGTTGAAACCTGTTTGGATACAGGTTTCAAGCGGGCAGATGCGATAAAGGCCCTGCCCGCCTGCCTTTAATGGCTGAAGGATCAAGGGGTTTTTTGCGGCACCAGATCATTTGGACCAATCACCCGATTGGTCGATTTGGTCGGATTGGCCCTGCTGGCGGGCGTAGCCCGTTGCCGATAGTTCCAAGAATCTGCCTCATCGCCACAGACCGTGGCAAACACACGTTGCGGCTTCCTATCAGGACCAATGCGGACATCTTCTTGGGTTTGACAGGTAGAATCTGGATTCACATCGCCCGTGAAAATGTCCGAGGTGACCTTCAAATTCTCCTCTGGGGCTAATGCACAGCTAGGCGTGGGTTGTCCGGGTGTCACGACACATAGATTGGAGGGGCCGAACAAACTCGCCGTGGGATCAAAGGCTTCGACACTCGCATCCGCACCGGGTTGCTTGGCCGCGGGCCCAGCCCAGTCCAGCGGAACCGCCCCGTCTGGGGTCGCGATTGCATTTTTCAGCCCCGGCATCAAGGGACCTGATTGGGCCGGAGTCTCCGAGGCGGTAGGAGAGTCGGGTGCAAACGACGCGGTGGTCGAAAGCGCGACCATCATGAGAGCCAAAATAGGGGGCAATGCAAAAACCTCTCATGCACGAAACGACGTGGCAATAGTAGTCAAAGAAGATGCCTGTGAAGTCTTACTTTGGCGTGAATGCGGCCCGGGCTTGGGATAACGGCGGGCATAAGGGTCTTCGGGTTTGGCTTCTAGGCGGGCTTGGTTCAAATGATGCACCGACAAATCACCGCGCAATAATGCCCGCACAGCCGCTTGGACGCGATTGACAACACCCAATTTGCGCGAGGCATTGCCCAAATGGAACTGAACGGTGCGCGCCGTCACGCCGGTTAAAACCCCGATCTCCCAATTGGTCTTGCCTTCTAAAACCCAATGCAAGCATTCGATCTCTCGGCTGGTCAAATGGGCAGGCTCTGCAGGTTGAAACAAAGCAGCGGCGGTCAGGCGTCGCACGCGCTGGTAAAACGCCATGGCAATATGGCTCAAGGCTTCTTCATCATCGGGGTCAAGTTTGATGAGGCGTGGGGCTGCAAACATCATGATAGCCACACAGCCCTGAGGGCCATGGACGGGCGTGGTGATGCCGTCCCGGAAGCCCTGTTCCCGACTGGCGCGGACAAAGTCACGCTGTTCCGGGCTGCGGGCAGAGGTAAAGGCGCGTTGCCACTGGACAGAGCCTGCCCGTTGGATGGCTTGATTGCGGGCTGGATCAAACCGGCAACTGGGCTCGGTCGCATATTGGCGTCGCCACGTGGGATCAAAATTGCCGAAGTTTAAAAGGCTTGTTGGATCAAGCATCGGATTATGCGGCCCTGGGGCCAATTGATACCAGCCAAAGCCACAAGCCTTGGCATAAGTGGTCAGGATATGATGGAGGTCGCCTTCACGCCTTGCGGCACGCAACTCAAGTAAAACCGCGGCAGTTAGGCTTTGAATCTGAGTCATCGCCGTCTCCGTTTGCACTGCACTCTTCTGGTGCATTTATAAGATTTATCAATTTTAAATAGAGTTCTTAGGTGGCGATAGGGGGGTGCTGTGTGTTTCCTCCGTTGCATGGGACCGCTCTCAGTGAAAATCGCGGCTATTGGCAAAGGCGCGTGTCGCCCGCTGTTGGGCCAGCGCCCGATTAGTGGCTTGGGTTAACTTTGGGTCTTCGCGCGGGCTTTGGTGTTCATCGGCGCGGGCAAGGGCTTGGATAAAGTCACGCGTACCATCAGATAACTCAGCCAAACGGGGGTTCAAATTGGTAACCCGGTCGGCAATCACATGGATGACGCCATGCTCTCGTTGGAGCCTGCCTCGGATCGCCATCAATTTTGCGGCTAAAGTTTCCCGTCGGAAACGCTCAAAAATCTTCGGCCAAACAATCACATTGGCAGAACCCTCTTCATCTTCAAGCGTCACAAATAAAACGCCCTTGGCTGTGCCAGGCTTTTGGCGCACCAAAACAAGCCCTGCAATATCAACCCGCGCCCCATTGGGGGCAGTCTTGAGAGCTTGGGACGTAATGAAGCGCTTTTCTGCCAATTCCGCCCGGAAGAAGGACACCGGATGGGCTTTAAGGCTAAGGCGCAGACGGGCGTAATCATGCACGACCTGTTCACTCAACGGCATGTCTGGCAAAGCAGGGTCGACTTCTGGGCCATATTCGCTGGCAAGCTCAAACAAGGGCAAAGCATGTTCTGCGAGTCCTTTCGCACGCCAAAGCGCTTGGCGACGGTCCAAGTGTAAGCTGCCCATCGCATCCCCGTCGGACAGCAAATCCATCGCCCGGCCATTCAGGCGCGCGCGCCGCTTTAAATCTTCCGCATCTAGGAATGGCCCGCCCCCAGCACGCGCCGCCACCAAGCGGGCGGCATCGGCCTCCTTGAAGCCCTTAATCTCCCGCAAGCCCAGACGTACAGCCTTGCGCTGTCGACCCGGACGGGCTTCCAACACATTATCCCAATCTGAAAAGCCCACATCTGGCGGCAGCACCTCTACCCCATGTTCCTTGGCATCGCGCACCAATTGGGCTGAGGCGTAAAAGCCCATAGGCTGGGCGTTGAGAATGGCGGCTAGAAAGACCTCCGGCCAATGCTTCTTCAACCAAGCTGACACATAAACAATCAACGCAAAGCTAGCAGCATGGCTTTCCGGGAAACCATATTCGCCAAAGCCCTCAATCTGGCGAAAACAGCGCTCAGCAAAATCTTGCTCATAGCCATTGGCCACCATGCCATCGACCAGACGTTTGCCAAACTCATGAATGATACCGACTTTGCGGAAAGTGGCCATGGCGCGGCGCAAACGGTCGGCCTCAGAGGGCGTAAAGCCAGCCGCAACAATAGCGATACGCATGGCTTGTTCTTGAAACAGCGGCACCCCGAGGGTTTTGCCAAGCACGTCTTCAAGCGCCTTCGAGGGAAAAGTGACCTTTTCTTGGCCTTGGCGGCGACGCAGATAGGGGTGCACCATGTCGCCTTGAATAGGCCCTGGTCGCACAATGGCGACTTCGATCACCAAGTCATAAAAAGTGCGGGGGCGCAGCCGTGGCAGCATCGACATTTGCGCCCGGCTTTCAATCTGGAACACACCGACCGTATCGGCGGCACAAATCATATCATAGACTGCAGGGTCTTCAGCGGGAATATCGGCAAGCCCCAACCGCACACCATAATCCTGCTCTAAAAACTCAAAGGCGCGGGCCACACAGGTCAACATGCCCAAAGCCAGCACATCAATCTTCAAAATACCCAAAGCATCCAGATCATCCTTATCCCACTCCACAAAGGTGCGGTCGGGCATGGCCGCATTGCCAATCGGTACCACTTCATCAAGCGGGCCACGCGTGATGACAAAGCCACCGACATGCTGAGACAAATGGCGGGGAAATCCGTGCAGCGTGCGGGCAAGCGTCAAGGTCCGGGCGATCACGGGGGTCGTAATATCTAGGCCCGTCATCTTCTGAATAAGGGCCGGGTCAACCCCACCGCGCCCCCACCCCCAAACGGACTTGGCCAAAGCTTCTTGTGTATCCCCACTCAAGCCCATGACTTTGCCAACTTCGCGCAAGGCAGAACGGCCACGATAGGAGATCACCACCCCAGCAATGCCAGCCCGATGGCGGCCGAATTTGTCATAAATATATTGGATGACCTCTTCGCGGCGCTCATGCTCAAAATCGACATCAATATCGGGCGGTTCACGCCGCTCGGCAGAGATGAAGCGTTCAAACAAGAGGTCGACGCGGATGGGATCTACCGCGGTTATCCCTAAACAATAGCATACAACCGAATTAGCCGCGGACCCCCGACCTTGGCACACAATGCCCCGGCTGCGCGCAAAGGCGACGATGTCATAAACAGTTAGAAAGTAAGGGGCGTAACTCAATTCTGCGATCAAAACATATTCATGATCCAAGGCTGCCCGCACCCGTTCTGGGACCCCATTTGGATAGCGATCTTGTGCGCCCAATTCACTCAAGCGAATTAAACTATCCATCGGGGTTTCCCCCGGTGCTACAATTTCGTCGGGATATTCATATGCCAGTTGATCTAGGGAGAAAGTGATCGCATCAAAAAGTTTCTTATGTGCATGAAGACACGATTCAAACCCTCTAAAGAGGCGAATGACTTCTTCAGTTGGTTTCAGGCATTTTTCGCTATTTTGTAAGCGCAAATAGCCCGCAGCCTCCAATGTCGTCTTGGTACGGATACAGGCTAGAACATCGGCTAACAGCCTGCGCTCTGGATGGTGGAACAGCGCATCCATCGTGGCAATCAGGCGTGCACCCGTACCTTGAACCAGTTCAACTAATTGGGCCAGACGCTGAAAATCCGTCCCGTCAAAAGGCCGGGTTGCGGCGACATAAAGATCTGTGGTTTGGGGGGCGTCGGCCAAATGGGTTTTGGCTTTATCAAGCCAAGCTTGGGTGAGGATGGCGGGGGGCACAAGGATGGCGCAAGCCCCATTCATGGCTTCCAGCAGATCGGCCTTTTCCAGGGTGCAACTGCCTTTGCGAGAGCGGCGATTGCCGCGCGTCAAGCATCGGGTCAAGCGGCCCCAAGCCGCCCGATCTTTGGGATAAATGGCTGTCTCAAAGCCATCGGGCTCCACCAAGCGCGCCCCAACAATCAGCCGAATACCAGCTTCCTTGGCGGCCACATGGGCACGCACCACGCCTGCAACCGTATTGATATCGGCAATGCCTAAACCTTGCAGACCAAGACCATGGGCTGCCCACACCATCTCATCGGGCTGACTGGCCCCTTTCAGGAAGGAGAAACTGGTTGTCGCCAAAGGCTCAAAGATGTGCATAGCCGCACCTGAGTTTGATCAAAATGAAGCAAATAAGCCTCATGCCGCACTCCCATGCACATACCATTTGGGGTGATCGACTTTGCCGGGCAGGCCTTGGCGATAAAGCCAGAAGCGGCGGCCTTCACTGGTCTCAATGCGGTAATAGTCGCGGTCATGGGCCTCACCACAGGCAATACGTTCTGGCCCCTCAGCACAGGCGACTTTGAAGGCCAAGGCGCGCCAACGAAACAGGCGGGGTGGACCGTCTGGCACTTCGGCGATGGCATCAATCGGTTCAGCTCGTTCCAACAGCAAAGCGGGGCGGCGTGCCGCCAAAGCTTCGGGGAAGCGGCTCGCCTGCGGCCGTCGATCGGCAAAAGCTACAGGGCGGACGGCCTGTTCAGGCACCCAATGGGCCACCGCCTCCATCCGCGTCACCCGCCCCGCACCGAGGCGGGCCGATAAGCGGTCAGCCAAACGATGCAGCGCATCGGCACTGGCTAAAGCCGCCGCAGCCACGGGGTCCAAGTCCATGACTTGGCCTTCCAACACTTCAACGACAGGGGCACAAACTTCAATCAGATCAATCCCAAAGCCCAAATCAAGCCCCGCGCCATTGGCTTCTGCCTCAATCCGTTCGCATAAGACCTTCGCCCACAAAACCGCGTCGCGATGGGCGCGCCCAGACCCGCCAACGAGCTGTAAGACGACCCCATCCACACGATAGAGCTTGAGAACTAAACGGCGTGCGCCTTCATTATAGGAGTCCAGAAGCGTGCATATCTCTCCTGCAGCCTTCGACCCTGCCAACTCCAAGCCTTGGCGGGTCATCAAGGGTTCGGCCAAGCGCAAACGGATACGCCGCGGCACAATCTCGGCAACCGGATCAATGGCTTCTTCCTCAAGCCCACGGGCCCGGTCTAAAGCGCGCACCAGATCAATACCAAATCGTCTAGCCAAAGCAGCAGAGGATTGGGTGGCGACTTGGCCAATGGTCTTCAACCCCAAAGCCCGCAAGCCCGTAATGGTGGTGCTTGGCAGGCGCAAAGCCTCAACCGGCAAAGCCCCAACCAAGGCGCGCAAAGCCGCCCCGTCTGGCGCACTCAAGCCATGGCGCGCCTCTGGCGCAAAGCGTGCGAGGGCAAAGGCTGCCCCCGGTGTCGCCGCGCAAGCCGCCCGCGCTGTTAAGCCCAGCGCCTGCATTTTGATGACCATATCAGCCAACATGGCGGCTTCCCCGCCAAACAAATGGGCGCAGCCCGTAATATCGAGGAAAAGCGCATGCGTGCCTTCAAGCCCTTTGACTGGCGCACAATATGGGCTCCATCGCATGGCCCAGCGCGCCAAAGCGAGCAGATCATCCCCCTCCCCCACAGGATCGCTGTCGGCAACACAAATGTCTGGCACCAAGGCCTTAGCCCCAGCCAGCATCATGCCTGAGGATAAGCCTACCTCTTGTGCGGCACGATTGAGGGCAATCAGACGGATGCCGCCCGCACTGCGCGTAACCGTGGCACACGGCTTAGTACGCGAGAAATTTATCCCCTCGCCTTTAAGCAGAGAGGCAGTGCGGCTGAGGCGATCGGTTGGCCAGCGTGGCAGGCTGATACAGGCTATGCGTCGCATCATCATACTCCAAGTCAAAGGATTGTGGACGCGCGCCATTGCGGGCGCGCTCAAGGTGAAGTCTCCAAGCCGGGGGTCCAAGCCCCGGCAAAGCCGTGCCCAGAGGTACAGGTCGGCAGGGGCGAGAGGTGATAACCAGTCGCGCACGTGCTGGCGCAAAAGCAGAAGTGCGCAGCCCTTGGACCGCCAAAACCAAACTATGGGCCTGCTCTGCTGCCAGTTGGACCCGCCGCGCGCCGGCAAGACTAAAGCCGGCCTTAGGTCCCGAGACAGCCAGAATGGCGGCCAAGCCAAAGGTGCGGGCCGCATCCTCCACACAGGCGTGGAAGCCCTTCACATCGGGGGCACGAACCAACAAAATACGCGATGGACATATCCCAAGCTTCTGCAAGCCTGGCCCATAGAATTGCCCCCAAGCAGGCCCCCATCCAGGCCCGCGACTGGCATCTTCAATCACCACCAGATCGCCAGAGCGCTGCTGCAATGCCCTGGCCAAGCAGACAAAAGCAAAGTGCAGGCTTGCAGGTTCATCCATGAAAGCAGCCGGAACCACTTCGGTCACACCACCCAAAGCCAATCCACCGCCCAAGGCCAGGTCCAACCCATCTGCGCCTGTTGGCAAACAGCTCAAGGCCGGACGGCCCTCTGTTTCAATGGCCCGTATCTGGGTACGCAAAGCGGTCAAATCCGGTCTCATGGCGGGAACTCACATACCTTTCTGTTCTCAATGTTCTTGATTTGTTCTAATCACGAAGACGGCGGTGAGTCGAGTCGGAAATTTTGTACCCGCTCCAAGGCACGTCCGGTAATGACGTATGAAAGGAAAAATGCATCCATCTGCCTAAGCTCAAAAAACCAAGATAATCCCTCAAAAAAAGAGCAATTTAACTCAACAGAAACTCCATGTGGTCTATCCTCTCCCGTCAGATTTAGGATGGCCGCATGAAATCGATCCCCAGGCTAGTGACTGTGACGTTTGCTATTTTGCTCCTCGCAGCGGCCTCGGCATGGCAATTTGCCTCCTATCGCGAAATCAATACGCGCCAGATTTTGTTCACCGAAGCCACCGGGGAGATCAATCGTCTCGACGAAGTCTTGACCATGTCTGCCTTGATGCATGCCACCACTGCCGATCCCAAATGGGCCACGCGCTACAAAGAAAACACCCCCCATCTGGAGGCAGCCATTGTCAAAGCCATGTCCATCGGACCGTCAGGGGTAAAAGAAAACCTCGGTGAAGTTGAACTGGCCAACACCAAATTGATCGATCTTGAACGCCTGTCTCTAGCTCTGGTGGCAGACGGCAAAAGAGATGAGGCTCTCATGATCCTGTCGTCACAGAATTATGCAGACCTAAAAAGCACCTATATTCGCGAAATCAAAAAAGCCCTCGACTCCGGATCTGCCGACATTCAGTCCGCAAAAATGCGCATTCAAACCGGACTTCTGGTCACCATCATTCTGGTTGGTATTGCTTTCATTTTGATTTTTGAACTTTGGCGCCAAGACCGCGACGTCGTCCAAAAAGCACAAATCCGCTACCGGGAATTCGCACGCTTTGCAGAATTGGCGCGCAACCCCGTGGTCCGCACCAATCCGAAGCGAGAAATCATTTGGGCAAATGACGCTTATCTGGCTCTTACCGGCTATAGTCGCGCAGAAGTCCTTGGCAAAAAGCCCAGCGAACTGACCCTCTCTCCAGAAGCTGACCCGGAACAGGTCGCCCAATTGGTTGGTGCCCTCAATCGCGGCGAAGCAGCCAGCGCTACCCTTTTAAACCGAAACAAATCCGGTAAAAACTATTGGATCAATCTCGACATCCAACCCCTTTTTGACGACAAAAAGCAACTCGAAGGCTTCCAAGCCATTGAAACAGACGTCACCGACTTGGTCGAAGCCCAGCGGCGCGCTGACGATGCTTTGGCTAATCTCAATGCCTATCAATCTGCGCTGGACGAGCATTCTATCATCTCGGTTGCTGACCAATTTGGCCGCATTGAATTCGTCAATGATCGTTATTGCGAAATCAGCGGCTATAGCCGCGAAGAGCTGATCGGGCAGAGCTATCAGGCGGTCCAATCAGGCATACATGACCCATCCTATTTCCGGGAAATGCGAGACACGATCAATTCTGGACATTCCTGGCGAGGGGAAGTGTGTACTCGCGCCAAGGATGGGTCTCATTTCTGGGTCGATGCGACGGTTGTGCCTTTGCCCGCAACCCAGACGCGTGGGCCGCGCTTTGTGAGCATGCTCTACGACATTACAGAGCGTAAACGCACCGAAATAGAACTCAAAGAAGCCCTTGGACATTCAGCCACCTTCTTTGATGTATCCTCCGAACTTTTGTGCATCGCCGACAGCAAGGGCCGAATGATCCGCCTCAGCAAGTCGGCTGAAAAAGTACTTGGGCGGCCCGAACACGAACTGCTCGGCCGCTCGTCGACGGATTTCATCCACCCGGACGATCAAGAACATACCGCCATTGCCATGCAGCAACTTGTGAAGACTGGCGAGTTGATTGACTTCATTGCCCGCTATGTGCATCCCGATGGGGCCGTGCGGAGTGTCGAATGGCGGGCGCGAGTTGTCGATGACCTTATTTATGCAACTGCACGGGATGTGACCGAGCGCTTAGCAACCGAAGCCGAGCTATTGGCCGCGCGCGAGCAAGCCGAAGCGGCCAATCGCGCCAAAAGCAGCTTTTTGGCCAATATGAGCCACGAAATTCGCACGCCACTAAATGGGGTCATTGGCGTGGTTGGCGCTCTGTCGCGGACGGATTTGACGCAAAATCAGCGCGAAATGGTCGATTTGATCCAATCCTCCGGCGAAACCCTTGAATTGCTGCTGTCTGACATTCTTGATGTGTCCAAAATTGAAGCCGGCAAGTTTGCCCTGCAGCCAGAGCCCTTCGATCTGCGCAAAACAATTGAGGCGACGGCGCAAGTGATGGGAATACGGGCCGAGGAAAAAGGCTTGGACTTCCATCTGAGATTCGGCCCAGGCACCGAGGGCCTGTTCGAGGGTGATGGGGTTCGCGTAAAGCAAATCGTATCGAACTTGGCTTCCAACGCGGTTAAGTTCACCCAGCACGGCCAAATCGATATCAGCGTTACCGCGAAAGATCAAATCGATGGCCCCTGCCAAGTTATGATCAGCGTCAAAGATACAGGCATTGGCTTTGATGACCAAACCAAACAACGCCTGTTTGCGCGCTTTGAGCAAGCCGATGCCTCCATTACCAAGAATTTCGGCGGCACGGGCCTAGGCCTTTCGATCTGCCGGACCCTCACAGACATGATGGGCGGGCAATTCCTCGTCACCTCAGAAGCAGGCATTGGCAGCCTTTTCTCGGTCATTCTACCCCTGCCACGGGTGCAAGCAAAAGCCTCTCTGGTTGCAACCCCGTCGGCGACCCATGCCGCCGAGGCAGAGGTTTTGGAGGTGGGCCGGACCAGCAGCACATCCAACCTTTCAATTTTGCTAGCTGAAGATCATCCCGTGAACCAGCGGGTCATTGCCATGATCCTAGATCCACACAATATTTCTTTGACGATCGCGCAAAATGGCCAGGAAGCCATTGAGATGTGGCAAAATGCGCGCTTTGATCTCGTACTGATGGACATGCAAATGCCGATCTTGGACGGTCTGTCTGCGACAAAGCAAATCCGTGAACTTGAACGCACAAAAGGTCTTCGACGCACCCCCATCGCGATGGTCAGCGCTAACGCCATGAAAGACCATATTGCCCAGTCGTTTGGGGCGGGTTGTGACTTCCACATCGCGAAGCCTGTGACGCCTGCGACCCTTCTAAAAGGCATAGACGCCACTTTAGAGGCCTGCGCAGCCTTTGAGCGGCCAGCATTAAACCCGACGGGGACGCAAATTTAGCCCCCTCACCTTTGAAACTCAGGAGATCAAAACGGGATATCATCCTCAAGGTCTGCGGCAAACGAGCGCTTCTCGCCTTGAACGGCCCGCGGTGCAGAGGATCCCCCGCCATAGCCGCCACCATTGCCGCCCATGGATCGACCACCACCGAAGCCGCCATCCGAGCGGTCTTCAATCATATCGCCACCACCGGAACGACCGTCAAGAATGGTGATCTCGCCTTTGAAACGGCCAATGACCACCTCGGTTGAATAGCGCTTTTGACCAGCTTGATCGGTCCACTCGCGGGTTTGCAACTGGCCTTCAACATAGACCTTGCTGCCCTTTTTGATGTAATTCTCGACGACTTTTACCAGATTGTCGTTACGCACGACTACTCGGTGCCATTCGGTCTTCTCTTTCTTTTCGCCCGTGGCTTTGTCGTTCCAGCGCTCGCTGGTTGCCACCGAAAACTCGGCGATGCGGTCCCCAGATGGAAACGACTTAATTTCAGGATCACGCCCAAGATTTCCAACCAAGATCACTTTGTTCACGCTGCCCGCCATTGCCCTAACTCCGTCTTTTTGCCGTGAGCGACTCATCCTGTCGCATCTTGGCATCGTATCCTATTGAAACTGACGCTACAGGTCTCATGTCCAAACCAGAAGAGAGGGGTGACACTCAAACCGCCTCCCCTTGTGGATAAGCATGTAAAACTGTGCATGCCGTGGACAAGCGTAAGATGTTCACATAATGTTCTATTCGTCAAGCTGGTTTGCACGCGCTAATCAGGGCGACATTGTTTTAGCTTTGGGGTCTCTGGCTCTGGGGTTTGCGTAATCAAGGTCACACATGTCTGAATCGCCTGTTATCCGTGTGCGCGGCGCGCGCGAACATAATTTGAAGAACGTCACCGTTGAGATCCCTCGTGGGGAGCTGGTGGTGATCACAGGCCTATCGGGATCTGGCAAAAGCTCGCTCGCCTTTGATACAATCTATGCCGAAGGCCAAAGGCGCTATGTCGAAAGCCTGTCGGCCTATGCACGCCAATTTCTGGAGCTGATGCAAAAGCCAGACATGGACTCTATCGAAGGCTTGTCACCCGCCATTTCGATTGAGCAGAAGACAACATCCAAAAACCCACGTTCTACCGTTGGCACAGTGACGGAAATTTACGACTATATGCGCCTCTTATGGGCGCGCATTGGCGTGCCTTATTCCCCAGCGACTGGTCTGCCGATTGAAAGCCAAACCGTCAGCCAGATGGTGGATAAAATCGCTGTCCTGCCGGAGGGCACCCGCCTCTTCTTGTTGGCGCCCGTGGTACGCGGCCGCAAGGGTGAGTTTAAGACCGAATTCAAAAGCTGGATTAAACAGGGCTTCGTGCGCGCCAAAATCAATGGTGACTATTATGAGCTGGAAAATGCCCCCGATCTCGACAAGAAACTCAAGCACGATATTGATGTCGTGGTGGACCGTATTGCCGTCCGTGCCGGCATCGAACAGCGTCTGGCCGAGGGCTTTGAGACGTGCTTGCGCCTCGCCGACGGCATCGCTTTGGCCGAATTCGCCGATGAAAAAGACGATAAGGGTGCGGCCAAACGGATGCTGTTTTCTGCCAAATTTGCCTGCCCCGTTTCAGGCTTTACCATTCCAGAAATTGAACCCCGCCTCTTTTCCTTCAACAATCCGTTTGGGGCCTGCCCGACCTGCGATGGTCTTGGCGTACAACTGAAATTTGACCCAGAACTCGTGGTCCCCGATAGCAGCAAGACTTTAAATGATGGCGTGATCGCCCCCTGGGCGAAGGGGGCATCCCCGCTCTATACCCAAACCTTACAAGCCCTTGCCCGTCATGCCAGTGTCGCGTTGACAACCCCCTGGACCAAATTGCCGGAAAGCTTTCAAAAGCTTGTCCTGTATGGTTCGGGCACGGAGAAGGTGAAGTTTGTCTATGATGATGGCGCACGGCGCTACGAAACCACCAAGACATTTGAAGGCGTCATCCCCAATCTTGAGCGGCGGTGGCGCGAGACGGATTCGGCCTGGTCGCGAGAGGAATTGGGCCGCTATCAATCCGCGCAAAAATGCCCGACCTGCGACGGCAAACGCCTTAAGCCTGAGGCCCTCGCGGTGCGTGTTGGGGGCGAAGATATTTCGGTGGTCTCATCCCGCTCAATCCGGGGCGCGCGCGACTGGTTTGTCGACTTGGAGACCCGTCTCACGCCGAAGGAATTGGAAATTGCCACCCGGGTCCTCAAAGAAATCAAAGAGCGTTTGCGCTTCTTGGTCGATGTGGGCTTGGATTATCTGACCCTTCACCGCGGTTCAGCGACCCTATCGGGTGGGGAGAGCCAGCGCATTCGCTTGGCAAGCCAAATCGGCTCGGGCCTAACCGGCGTGCTTTATGTCTTGGACGAGCCCAGCATCGGCCTGCACCAGCGCGACAATACCCGCCTCTTAACCTCGCTCAAAGGTCTAAGGGACCTCGGCAATAGTGTCATTGTGGTTGAACATGATGAGGAAGCCATTCTGACGGCAGACCATGTCCTGGATATGGGTCCACTTGCTGGAATCCATGGCGGCCAAGTGGTCGCACAAGGCAAGCCAGCCGATATTGAAGCCACCAAAGGCAGCCTCACCGGGGCCTATCTGCGCGGCGAGAAAGCCATTCCGATCCCACCAAAGCGCCGCCGTCGCAATCCGAAAAAGTTTCTGCGCATTGAAGGGGCGACCGGCAATAATCTCAAAAACGTCTCGGTCGACATTCCGCTGGGTATCTTTACCTGTGTCACAGGCGTGTCAGGAGGTGGCAAATCCACCCTTATTCTTGAGACCCTCTACAAAGCCCTCGCCCGCCGGCTGAATGGTGCAAATGAAGTACCCGGGCCCCATAAAGCGCTGGAAGGCCTGCATCACCTCGACAAAGTGATTGATATTGACCAAAGCCCAATTGGCCGCACGCCACGGTCTAATCCCGCCACCTATACCGGTGCCTTTGGCCCGATCCGAGACTGGTTTGCGGCGCTGCCTGAGTCAAAGGCCCGCGGCTATGGCCCCGGCCGGTTCAGCTTCAATGTCAAAGGCGGGCGCTGTGAAGCCTGCCAAGGCGATGGCGTACAAAAGATCGAAATGCATTTCTTGCCCGACGTCTACGTCACCTGCGACGTCTGCCATGGCCAGCGCTATAATCGCGAGACATTGGAAGTCACCTATCGCAATAAATCCATCGCCCAAGTGCTGGATATGACAGTCGAAGAGGCCGCAGGCTTCTTCCAAGCCGTCCCTTCCATTCGTGACAAGATGGAGACTTTGGTACGGGTTGGCCTCGGCTATGTGAAAGTCGGCCAGCAAGCAACCACGCTATCGGGTGGGGAAGCCCAGCGGGTGAAATTGTCTAAGGAATTATCGCGTCGCGCCACAGGGCGTACGCTTTACATTCTCGATGAACCCACAACGGGCCTGCACTTTGAAGACACACGTAAGCTTCTGGAAGTGCTGCAAGAATTGGTGGATCAGGGCAATAGTGTCTTGGTGATTGAGCATAATTTGGACGTAATCAAAACCGCCGATTGGCTGATTGATTTGGGCCCCGAAGGCGGAGATGGCGGTGGCTTAATCGTGGCCGAAGGCACCCCAGAAGAAGTCGCCTTGGTCTCCGGCTCTTGGACCGGTCGCTATCTGAAAGAGACCCTGCTCAAACACGAAGAACGCCGCCTCGCCCAAGCCGAACGTATGGCCCAGGAGGCGCAAGCGGGGGCTAAAGTTTAACGGGTGGGGGTATGACTTCTGTCCACGCCCTGCCAAACGCGTAAGTTGAAGTCTGTGCGTTCATTTTCTCGGGCAGTCAGTATGGCGAACGCCCACAAGGCTGCGACCAAGGCAATCGTCAGCCACCCCCATACCGTGCCGAAAAAATGTAACAACTTCATGGCATAGGCTCCGCCGTATCAGAGACCAAGCGGCCTTCTTCCAACTCGATAACCCGATTGGCAAAGGGCACAAGCCGATCATCATGGGTAGCGCATAGGATGGTCGCACCTTGATGTTCCGTGGCGTCGCGGAGCAATTTTGACACCATGATGGCATTGCGACCATCGAGTGCCGACGTAGGTTCATCGCAGAAAATGAAGGCAGGCCGCTTTGCCAGCATGCGTGCGATAGCAACCCGTTGATTTTGGCCGCCTGACAATTGACTGGGCTTTGACTGAGCGCGATCGAGAAGGCCCACCAAATCCAAATAGTGGGAAGCCCGCCCTTTTGCTTCCATGACTGGGACCCCTAAAAGTCGCAAGGGAACGAACAATTGCTGCCAAGCTGTCAGCGATGGAAACAGCCCCGGGGTTTGAAAAACATAGCCGCAATTGTGGCGACGGAAACGTTCTGCCGATCGCCGCCCCTTGCCCCACACATTCGTCCCATTGGCGATAATCACACCGCTCTCAGGCTCTTGAAGCCCAGACAGGGCCGCCAGCAAGCAAGACTTGCCTGACCCACTTGCCCCTTTGAGGAGCGTGAAACTGCCTCGTGCTACTGAAAACGAAACATCTTGCAAAGCCCGCACGGTGCCTGCGCCGCGCCCAAAGGACTTTGTAATTGCGCTTGCCGATAGGATAGGAACCTCTGTCATCGCAACAACTCAACAGGCTTAAGACCAAAAATAGTGGGCAAAGTAATCAAGCCAGCAAAGCAAGATGTGGCGATAATCGCACCTGTCACCCATGGAATTTGTGCTGGGTATAGCAGGATATAGACGTCGACCTTCTCCAACGCCAATTGGCCTAAAAGGCCACCGGAAATCGCGAAGGCGGCCGCAATCAGCCCAATCCAGATTGTTTGTTCCAACACCAGAAACGCCACGCGCCACTTTGGAACGCCCATGGCAAGCAATGTCGCAAATTCAACGCGCTGGCCTGCCATCATGGCATGTATCGCTTGGGAGATAATCAAGAGGGCGATGACGCCCACAAAAGTCGCCAAATAGACAAAGGCGCGAATGTCGCCCTGCTCCTTCAGCGAGTCCTCAATCACTTTTTGAGTAAGTCGCTCCCGACTCATGGCTTGTGCGCCGACAGACTTAAGGTCCCGGTTCAAACTCGCAATCGTTTGGCCGACTAACTTGCCCTTATTTGGCGCAACCAAGATGGAATAAACTGGAGTTTCTTGATTCCGATCTATCGCAGCATTCAAAACCTCTAAAGTTCCCCGAGAGGTCACGCTGCCCCCCGGTCCCAGATTGCCATCCATGAGGCCGACAACGCGGAACCTTACATTTTCTCGAACAACTTCGTCACCCAATCCAAGGCCGGTCGCGCGTGCATCTTCATCCGTCAATAGGACTGAATTCGGTATCTGCAACAAAACCTTGGCTTCATCGGGCATGATCAAAGGCGCTGATAAGGCAGGTGCCACAGGGTCAATGACACTGACCCGAAGGCCTTTACCGGACGGACCCATTCCCAAATAGACCCGCTTCTGGCGGACCAGCTCAAAAGCTCCGACATCGGGGCTCCGAACGACGCGCTCAATCGCCTCATCGGATATCTTTATAGATTGATCGGCACCCTGCTCTTCTGACAAAACCACAATTGGCGCAGTGGCTTGGCGTTCAAGGAGCGCATAGCGCGACAGAAAATAGTTCGATAGGCCAAGTTGAAGATAGATGGCAATGCCAGCTAGGATTAGTGTGAGAATAGCAAACCAAGCTCTCAGCCAATTGTGAGAAAGGTGAAGTTGCGCCAACGCATTCATCGCAATTTTCAGACCTCAGAAACTTCGACACAACCTCAAAGTCAACCCAAGGCCATGATTCCTTATTGGGCGCGATGGGCGGCCTTGAAACTCCTCTCAAATTGCTCAAACATTTTCAAAGCTTTGCTAAGGGCACAAAGTTATCATCACGCAATGGTGACTTATTATCTGCATGCCCTGAGCCACATGCTGGATTTTACGGGGCGCATGAATCGACGCGCTTATTGGTACTTTCTGTTGATGGTGCTGGCACTGAGTTGCCTTGCGATTTCTGTTGATAGTGCGGTTTTCTTGTCCGCTTTGACCGATGGTACGCCCGAAATCCGGATCGGCACCATGACCATGACGTTTGGGGCTTTGCATTTCCTACCCATCTTCTCAGCCAGTGTGCGCCGCCTGCATGATGTCGGAAAATCTGGGATATGGATGCTTTTGAATTTCTTGCCCTTTGTTGGCAGTTTAGTTCTGTTTTCTTGGTATGCGAGACCCAGCGCGCCCGATAGCCAGCATGGCGAGGCAGCGCGCGAACGGCTTTCACGTCCGAATTGGGCGGACCGTACACAGTTCTAGGCATGAAAAAGGCCAGCACCTTTGGCTGCCCTTTCTCTTATGACAAGATTTGTGGAATTAGCCTGCGATCGCGGCTGCGTCCTTTTCGCCCGTGCGGATGCGCAAAGCCATCTCCACATCGACCACAAAGATTTTGCCATCGCCAATTTTGCCCGTATTAGCGGCACCAGCTAGTGCCTCGACAACTTTTTCGACCATGTCATCGGTTACAACGGCCTCAATTTTGACCTTCGGCAAAAGCTTCACTTCATACTCGGCGCCGCGATAAACTTCGGTCTTACCTTTTTGACGCCCATAACCACGGACTTCGGTAACCGTCAGGCCTGAAATGCCCGCTTCAGTCGCAGCATCCAGCACCGCATCGAGACGGCTTGGTTTGATAATGGCGGTGACAAGCTTCATTCTGTTCCCCTCACTTCGCATCGGGTTCGTTCTCAGGAACCAGACCCTGATTATTCCATCACGTGCTAGATTAGACAATCAGCCGCACTTGTGACCCGCTTTCAATGCCTGACCGCAGGGCGGAGGCCAATCGCTCAAATTTTGAGCGACTTTCTAGGTGATTGCCTTAAAAACGTGCGGCGGCGGGCTGAGCCAAAAGGACTCGCCGACCTTGGCCCGGCAGGCTATCGGCATAAAGCCGCTTGACCGCCTCGACCAGTATAATCCCGCCCAACGCAGGCCAAGCCCGTTCGCCAACCCCTTCCCAGGTCTCAGCTGCGCCGCCCGTCGCCATCTTCCATGACAATGGCGGGCCATAAAGCGCGCGCGACCATGCAACAGGTTGAAACATAGAATCGCTCAAAAGGCTTGCGAGCTGACTGCGGCTATAGGGCCTGCCTTGACCAAAGGGGGTGGATTCAGCCCGGGCCCAGACACCTCCGCGATTGGCAACTGCAATCATCAAACGCCCTTCCGGAGCAAGCAATCGCCAAAGCTCGCGCAAGAGGACACGTGGGTTTTCTGCCTCTTCCAGCGCATGCACACACAGGATGCGGTCGAAAATCGCTTCGGTAAAGGGCATGCGATCTTCATCCCCGACACAGGCCAGATTGGGCCCGCATGATGGCCAGCGCTCCACCCCTTGGGTGGCGGGCATACATGCGGTTACCCGTCGTGCCGTCGACAGCCACGGGGTCAGATAGGGAGTCGCATAGCCAAAGCCCAAAACATCAAGGCCTTTGCAATCGCCCCAGGCATCAAGCATGCGGCGTCCAGCCATAGTTTGGGCTGTCAGCCCTAAGGGGCTTGCATAAAAGCTCTGCAGGGCAAGGACATCAACGCGCATAGGGACTAGGATAAACCAAGTTTCTCTCTTAAAGGACAGACATGCTTACCATTCATATGTTTCCTTGTCTGTCAGACAATTATGGCTTTCTCGTCCGCGATTCGGCCACTGGCAAAGTTGCGTGCATCGACACACCCGATGCGACTGCCATTCTGGCGGAAGCGAACAAGCTGGGTTGGCGTATCGACGAGATCTGGAACACACATTGGCACCCAGATCATGCTAGCGGCAATCAAGCGATCGAAAAAGCTATGGGCGCGGTGTCTTTGGGACCTGAAGAGGTCCATGCGCGGATCAGCCCCCTCGCCCGCATCGTCAAGCCAGGCGAAATTGTTACATTGGGCGAGAGTCGCGCAGAGGTTATGGATGTCGCCGGACATACGCTAGGCCACATCGCCTTTCATTTTGCCGAAGACCAAGTGGCCTTTGTTGGGGATGCGTTGTTTGCCTTGGGCTGTGGGCGTTTGTTTGAAGGCACCGCGGAGCAAGCTTGGAATAGTCTTTCCCGCCTTATGACGCTGCCAGATACAACCACCATTTATTGCGCGCACGAATATACCGCCGCCAATGCACGCTTTTGCGCAACGATTGAGACCGACAATGTAGCCCTGATGAGCCGGATCGAGGACATCACCCGGCTGCGCGCGAACAATGTACCGACAGTACCGACCACAATCGGCCTAGAACGGGCAACCAATCCATTTGTCCGGGCAGACCATCCCAGCGTTCGGGCGGCAATCGGCGTGGCAAGTGATGCAGCGGCCTATGAGGCTTTTGCGCGGGTTCGTCAGATGAAGGATAAGTTTTGATGCAGCGGGCGCTCTCTGGCGATTTATCGGCTTCGGAGATTATTGCGTTATTGCACATGCAGCCGCACCCAGAGGGCGGCCACTATGTCGAAACCTTTCGCGACCCAGCAGGCCCTGAAGGGCGAGGCTTTTCTACCAGTATCTATTTCCTGCTGCAGGCAGGCGAAGTCTCTGCTTGGCACCGTGTGGATGCAGCCGAACACTGGTTCTGGCACACGGGCGGCCCTTTGGCGCTGAGCATTAGCGAGGATGGTCGCAAGGCCTATGCGCACCGCTTAGGACCGGACCTAAGGGCAGGTCAAAAGCCGCAAGCCGTCGTGCCTGCTGGGGCTTGGCAAGCCGCTGAAAGCCTTGGGGCTTGGACATTGGTCAGCTGTGTTGTCGCGCCAGGTTTTCTGTTTGAGCGTTTTGAACTGGCCCATCCCGATTGGTTCCCGGGCAAACCTGAATAAAGGCCTGTTTAGTTCGCCTTATCGAGCGCATAGCCAGCAGAGCGTACGGTGCGGATCGGGTCGACTTCGTCGCCCTCATTCAAAGCTTTGCGTAGACGACCGACATGGACATCCACCGTGCGGGCTTCGACATAGACATCTGAGCCCCAAACGGCATCCAGCAATTGCTCGCGCGAGAAAACGCGGCCTGGATGCTGCATGAAATAATCCAGCAAGCGGAACTCTGTTGGCCCCAGATGGACATCGCGCTCGCCCCGCTTTACGCGGTAAGAAACGCGGTCGACCACAATATCGCCAAACACCAGACGGTCATCTGCCAACCCCGGACGAATGCGGCGCAACACCGCGCGAACCCGCGCCAATAGCTCCGTTGTCGAAAATGGCTTGGTGACATAGTCGTCGGCACCCGTATCAAGGCCGCGAATCCGATCGGATTCCTCACCACGCGCGGTCAGCATGATGATTGGAATATTGCGCGCATCCGGTTTTGCTCGCAGCCGGCGACAGACTTCGATACCAGGCACTTTTGGCAACATCCAGTCGAGAATGACCAAATCTGGCAGGCGTTCTGAAGCCATCATCAAGGCTTCTTCACCATCAACCGCCACACCGACATGATAGCCATCTTTCTCTAGATTATAGCGCAGCAAGGTTGCAAGCGCGTCTTCGTCTTCAACGACAAGCACATACGGGGTCATGACGATGGCTCCTGATTTGGTGATGGCGGGAGAGGAGGCATGACAGGGTCGACAGCTTTCGGGCGGTCTGTGCCAATGTCTTCACCGGTTTCAAGGAAATAAATGACTTCGGCCATATTGGTGCAATGATCACCAATCCGCTCAATATTCTTCGCGACGAACAATAAATGCGCACCCGGACCAATCATGCGGGGGTCTTCCATCATATAGGTCAGAAGCTCACGGAACAGCGAATTATAGTGCTCATCGAGTTCTTCATCCTGCATCCAGACAGAAACGGCACCCGCCACCTCATGCGAGGCAAACGTATCTAGGATTTGCTTGAGTTGGGTGACTGCGATCTTACCCATGCGCTCGACACTGCGGGTCAAGGCAATGGGGTCAAACTCCTGGATGGTCAGTGCGCGTTTGGCGATATTTTTGGCCAAGTCACCAATACGTTCGAGGTCGCCAGCAAGCTTCAAGGCAGCCACAGTTTGGCGTAAATCTCGCCCCAGCGGCTGACGCAGAGCCAGAAGACGCATGATCTTCCGCTCAATCTCGCGTTGGAGCGCATCGATTTTCTTGTCGCCATCAATCACGGTGCGAGCAAGACCGGCGTCACGGCGGGCAATAGCGGTAACCGCGTCGCTCAATGCTTGCTCCGAGTAGCCACCCATACGGGTAAGGTCAGCACCAAGGGCTTCTAATTCTTCGGTAAAGGCGCGGACGGTATGTTCTGTCATCTCAACTTACTTTCAGGGGCACCGACATATCGTGCCAAAGGTTTAGCCAAATCGACCAGTGATATAGTCTTGGGTGCGGCTATCGCGCGGATTGGTGAAGATTTCTTCGGTTGGTCCCGCTTCCACCAATTTGCCCATGTGGAAAAAGGCCGTGCGCTGGCTAACCCGCGCAGCTTGCGCCATTGAGTGGGTCACGATGATGATGCAGAAATTCTGCCGCAACTCATCGATCAATTCCTCAATCTTCGCCGTCGCAATCGGGTCCAAAGCCGAGCACGGCTCGTCCATCAGGATGATTTCAGGATTGACCGCAATTGCGCGCGCAATCACCAGACGCTGCTGTTGACCACCAGACAGCCCCGTGCCCGGTTGATGGAGACGATCCTTCACTTCTTCCCACAGACCTGCCTTACGCAGGCTTTGCTCAACAATCCGTTCAAGCCCTTGCTTGTCATTGGCAATACCGTGGATGCGCGGACCATAAGCGACATTCTCAAAGATCGTCTTCGGGAAAGGGTTTGGCTTTTGGAATACCATGCCGACAGAGGCGCGCAAAACAACCGGATCAATTGTGCGGTCATTCACATCACGGCCATCTACTTGGATATTGCCCGTCACTTTGCAGGAGTCGATAGTATCATTCATACGGTTGATGCAGCGCAAGAAAGTGGACTTGCCGCAACCAGAAGGGCCAATAAAGGCCGTGACCGATGCATCCGGCACGTCCAAAGACACGTCGAATAGGGCTTGTTTGGTGCCATAGAAGACATTGACATCACGCGCACGCACTTTGGCGGTAATGCCGGGTAGGATCCCAGTGGTCTGCTGAACATGGCCGACTTGGACATCGCCATGAGCTTCAGAGTTCGATTGAGAGAACGTAGTCATCGGTTTACCACCTGCGCTCGAACTTGCGCCGCAGGAAGATTGCGACGGCGTTCATCACTATCATAAAGAGAAGTAGGATCAGAATGGCCATAGCGGTGCGTGGCTCCCACGCGCGCTCTGGACGACCTGCCCACATGAAGAGTTCAACCGGCAATACGGTTGCAGAGTCGTTCAGGCTGGTTGGCACATCGGCAATAAAGGCCACCATGCCGATCATCAGCAAAGGTGCGGTTTCACCGAGAGCATGGGCCATCGCGAGGATGGAACCTGTCATGATGCCCGGCATCGCCAAGGGAAGGACATGGTGGAAAATCGCCTGCATCTTTGATGCGCCAACGCCAAGGGCAGCTTCGCGAATAGAGGGAGGCACCGCCTTGAGGGCCGCCCGCGAGGCGATGATGATGACTGGGAGGCTCATCAAGGTCAGCACAATTCCCCCGACGATGGGGGCAGACCGCGGCATATTGAAGAAAGTCAAAAAGACCGCAAAACCCAAAAGACCAAACACAATGGACGGTACGGCGGCCAAATTATTGATATTGACTTCAATAAAGTCTGTCAGAGCATTCTTTGGCGCAAATTCTTCCAGATAGACCGCTGTTGCGACCCCAATCGGGACTGCAGTGCAGAAGGTTACCAATAGGGTCAGGATTGATCCAACGAGGGCGGAAAGAATGCCAGACAGCTCGGGTTCGTTTGAGTCTGAATTGGTGAAAATCGTTGAATTAAGTGCGGGGCGAATGGCCCCTTCTTTTTGCAATTGCCGACCAAAGGCAATGACCTCATCATTTACTGCCCGCCCATTTTGCGGCGTGGCAATCTGAACGGTCCGCCAGACATAGTCGGTGGCACCTTGCGGACTGCGAGCCAGTAACACGCCTTGTGCGGCAGTTGGCGCGATGCGGGTAAGCTTATAGGTGGCACCGCGAACCTCGACCAAAATACTTGGCTTATCATCATTGAGTTCAATGAAACCGCCGTCGCCCTTTACCGCGCCTCGATAGGCCGCAATGGTGGCAACGTCGACCTCGATCTCACCGGTCAAATTATCGACAAGCGTCTGGGCTTGATCGGCCAAGGCTTCGGCGGCGGCCAAACCCGCTCCACTTGAGGCTTTCAATTCTGCAACCCGGGCCTTCAAGGCGGCGACCTGGGTTTGAGCAATATTGAGACGTTGACGCTTGAGGCCAAGGGCGGTTTCGAGCTCCTTGGCAGCGACAGCTAAATCTTCGCGTAAATTAGCAACAGGCTTTGCAAAAGGTGCACGGCCCCCTGACAAGGTATAAGTCCCGTCCGCGGCCCTTGTTTCAGTGAGCGGTTCTTCGCCCTGGCTGACCCGGGTTTTGCCATAGGCACCCTTTAAAAACAGGTCGAGGTCGTCATTGATCGGCAAGGAGACGTCCAAACTCTTGCCGATGAGGCTAGGATCTTGCGCCAACGTGCGTCCAATTGGGACGGCTGCGAGCGAAGTTACCACATCAAACAAGTCATCTATCTTTCCATCGGCCTCGGCTGAAGGGAAACGTTGGATAAGTGCGTCTTGGACCAAGCCGTAGAAGTTTCCTTGCTCGCGGATTTCTGTTGGGTTCCGATTGCCCATAGGATCGGCTTTGTCGGCGCTAACTTGCAGCGTCACATGCAGACGGTTTTCAGTCAAAGCCGGTATGGATTGAGCAATCACCGACAACAAAAGAAGGCCGCACGCGGCAATCGCGGTCGCGACCATCGTTATCCCAAACCAACGAAAACGGGTTTCAGCCGCATAACGCCGCTTGATTTGACGGTTCACAATATCCCGCAGCGCGGTCCGAGAAGGGGCGGCGTTGTCACTCATATTTGTCTCGATATTTCTGAACGACGCGCAGAGCGATAATGTTGAGGATCAAGGTCACGAAGAACAAAACAAAGCCCAAGGCGAAGGCTGCATGGGTTTTCGGGCTGTCATATTCTTGGTCGCCTGTAAGCAAAGTCACGATTTGAACCGTCACCGTCGTCACCATGTCCAAGGGATTGAGCGTCAGATTAGCGTTCTGCCCGGCCGCCATGGTCACGATCATGGTCTCGCCAAGCGCCTTTGACACCGCCAAAAGGACAGAGCCGACAATGCCGGGCAAAGCGGCGGGGATCACGACCCGGCTGATCGTCTCCGACTTGGTTGCGCCCATGGCATAGGAGCCGTCCCGCAAGGCTTGGGGCACAGCATTGATGACATCATCTGATAATGACGAGATAAAGGGAATGATCATAATCCCCATCACGAGGCCTGCTGCCAAGGCACTTTGTGCCGAAACATCGAGCCCAACACTGGTCCCAATAGCCCGAATGATGGGAGCAACTGTCAGAAGGGCAAAAAACCCAAAAACCACCGTGGGAATACCCGCAAGAAGTTCCAACACGGGCTTTACCACCGCCCGCGCACGGGCACTGGCATATTCTGACAGATAAATGGCCGAGCCCAGCCCTACCGGGATCGCGATTGCCATGGCGATCAGCATGATTAGCGCTGTGCCAACAAACAAAGGGACCGCTCCAAACGCGCCAGACTGGCCAATTTGATCGGCTCGAATAGCGACTTGTGGGCTCCATTGCGTGCCAAACAAAAAGTCGATTGGACTGTAATTTGAAAAAAATTTCAGCGTCTCAAAAAGCAATGACAAAACAATGCCTAATGTGGTCAGGATGGCGATGCCCGAGGCAATCATCATCGATGCTTGAATGCAGGTCTCCACCGCATTGCGAGCGCGAAAATCGCGGCCCAAATGTGACCTTGACAGGAAAAAACCCAAAGCGGCCAACACCAAAGCACCCAGTCCAAAGGCAATATTGAGATTGGCCGCGATCCCACGCATGGCCTCTGCTGCCGCCAATACGTCTGGAGTGCGCTGGCTGGGTGTGCCGCCAAAGGCAATCTTGCCGGCATCTGCAAAGAAAAGGTCGAGCCGCTCTTTCGGCAGTGCAAGAACTTCTGCCGGAAGACTGTGCGACAGGAGAGAGCGAATAGCCGCTGGCGCGATCACTTCATGGAGGAGCAACAGACCCAAGGCCGGGCCCACGACCCACAAAACAGCATACCAGCCATGATGCCCGGGCAAAGAGTTCAGACGACCTTGACCAGAATTGGCCATGGCCAGCGCTTTAGTCGCACCCGTTTGCCAAGCCCATGTGCCGAAAGCCAGCACAATGGCTGCCGCAATCAGGCTTACAGGCACATCTGCAAACGCATCCATGAAGAATCACTGCCCCCACCGGACAACCCGGCACCATTTCTCTCCCGCCCCATAAGGCTTTGCTGAGAAGGCAAGATTACATTTTTATGACAGTTCGATGACAGTGGCGGCTAGTTGGGGCTTATCCGGCTTGGGTCTCTGCCATTGTCCGTACAGGACCCAATTCCAGAGGCTGTGGCAGATAGACGGAAAAAGCAGTCCCCCTGCCCTGCTCACTCTCCACCACCAGCCCGCCGCGATGGCGATTGACGATATGCTTGACAATCGCCAAGCCGAGCCCCGTCCCACTTTTGCCCGTGGCGGTTTCTTCAACCCGGTAAAAGCGCTCCGATAAGCGGGGCAGATGTTGGCGCGCAATGCCAGGACCCGCATCCTCCACGCGTAACGTGCAATAGAGCCGATCTCGGTCGACCTCGGGGCTGGTCAATGGCAAGCGAGACGCGCCTTCCCATTCCCGCATCGCAGATTTCAAGGCAGACTCTCGGTCGAGCCAAGCCGATAAAATGATACGGACATCTGACTGCGGCCCGCCATATTTCAGCGCGTTATCAATGAGGTTTGCGGCAATCTGCTGGATTTCGTCCCAGTCACCAATCACCCAAAGTGGATCATCGCCCGCCTTGAACTGAATACGTTGTTGCTTGTCCGGCGGCAAACTTTCAACGATTTCCTGTACCGCAGCAGCAAAGTCCGACCGAGCCGTCGGAGCAACATGCTCATTCAATTCAATGCGGGACAAACTAAGCAAGTCTGAGATCAGGCGACTCATCCGGTCTGCTTGCAAGTGCATGATTTCCAAAAACCGATCACGTGCGACCGCATCATCCCGCGCTGGGCCCCGCAGCGTCTCAATAAAACCAATAATCCCAGCCAAAGGCGTTCGCAGCTCGTGGCTGGCATTGGCCAAAAAGTCCGCTCGCATCCGCTCTGACATGCGGGCCTCGGTTTCATCCTGAATGGACAATAGAACGAAGCGTTCTTCGTCGGCCTCAAAAGCAGCAATTGAAACACGCTCGTAGCGATCGACTGGCACCCGGCTCTCAATGGATAGGGTGCGGGTCGCGCCGGTTTTGAAAACGTCGCTCACCGCATCTACCAGATTTGGACGACGAATGACCGCACTAAAACGAACCTGACCCGCATCCATGGAAAAACGGTCACGTGCGGCTTGATTGGTGCCGACCAAACGACCTGCTGAATCGACGATCAAGACAGGGTTGGGCGTCGCCTCAATCGCGGCGCGGGCAAAGCGCACAGCATCGCGCACCAAAGACGCCGCTTCGTCCCTCCCTTGCTCGCCTTCTTCCACTGCGGATTTGCGGGACATATGTTGTCCCATTGGGTTTTGGGAAGCAACCAAGCTATTGGTCGCGTCAGCGCCCAACCACCATCCAATCAACAAGGACATCCCAGCCCCAATTGCACCGGCCACCGTCAAGGTAGCATTCTGCGTCAAGCCGTAAACGAGCGCACAAGTCACAAACAACACCCCCAGAACCGCAGCGATAGCGGGCCAGTTCGGGGCGGACGAATTGGGAGTAGTTTCGGACATATGGGCTTTTGCGATCCTGTGCGCGTTGACGCCAAAAAGGCTGACATGCAGCTATGTCCGCAGGATGACAGTATTTTGACGGTTTTGCCAACCGTTCAGGAAGAAAGCCAACTGAATTGAAGTGGCATGGACACGGGTCACTAATGGTGGGAAGTTTAGGGGCTAGATCAAGGACCACGCCCGAGGAGAAGCAATCCCATGTTCGCACGACTGGCACTCAGCCTTTGTTTCGCTCTAGGCTTGTTCGGATCGGTTTCGGCGGCTTCGCTTGCTGAAAAGCGAGGCGCGATTGAGCTTGGCCGCGCCCTGGCCAAAACCCATTGCGCCACCTGTCATGCCATCGGCACGCGCGGGGTGAGCCCAAACCCGCAAGCCCCTCGTTTTAGAAATATCGGTGAACGCTATCCAATTGATAATTTAGCAGAAGCTTTCAGCGAAGGGATTTTGGTTGGCCATGGGCCTATGCCAGAGTTCCAGTTTGAGCCCGATCAGATCGATGGTCTGATCGCTTATCTCAAAAGCGTTCAGAGCCCAGCCAAAAAGGGAAAGAAGCGCGCGCCAAAATGAGTTGCTAGCGCCCCCTTGTGTTGCTCAAAGGCCACACCTAACTGAAGGGGCAACGATCCTTGTTCCAAGGTCACCCTTGTACTTAACACTAGGCTTTGCCACCATGAACTTAGATAAATTCACCGAACGCGCCCGCGCCATTGTTCAAGCCGGACAAATGGAAGCCATCAAGCGCAAGCACCAGTATTTCACGCCCGAGCATTTGCTCAAAGCATTGCTCGATGATGACAAGCAATTGGCTGCGGGCCTCATTCGATCAGCTGGTGGACGGCCAGATGAGGCAAAGCTTGCAACTGATGTAGCTGTAGCTGGTCTTCCCGTTGTCGAAGGCGGCGACGACAAAATCTATATGCCACCTGAAACCGCGCGCATTTTGCAAGGCGCAGAAGATGCCGCCAGCAAGGCGGGCGATAGCTTTGTTGCCGCCGAATGGCTTTTGTTGGCCATCTCGACAGCACGTACAACGAAGGCAGCCGAAGCCCTTAAAGCGGCGGGAGTAACCCCAACATCGCTCAATTCGGCGATCGGGATGATGCGCAGCGGTCGCAAGGCGGACACCGCCAATGCAGACGACAATTATGAAGCACTCAAGAAATATGCCCGCGACCTCACCCAAGCCGCGCGCGACGGAAAGCTCGATCCCGTGATCGGCCGCGACGATGAGATCCGCCGTTGTGTGCAAGTCTTGTCGCGACGCACGAAAAACAATCCGGTGGTGATTGGGGAGCCCGGCGTTGGCAAAACAGCGATTGCTGAAGGTCTCGCCCTTCGGATGGTCAATGGGGATGTGCCAGAAAGCCTGAAGAATAAAAAACTCATGAGCTTGGATATGGGTGCCCTGATTGCGGGCGCAAAATTCCGCGGCGAGTTTGAAGAGCGCTTGAAGGCGGTTCTCAGCGAAGTCGAAGCTGCCGACGGGGGCATTGTGCTCTTTATTGATGAAATGCACACCCTTGTCGGTGCTGGGAAATCGGAAGGCTCCATGGATGCCTCCAATCTTCTAAAGCCCGCGCTGTCGCGGGGCCAATTGCGTTGCATTGGGGCCACCACACTCGATGAGTATCGTAAGCATGTGGAGAAAGACCCTGCCCTTGCGCGGCGGTTCCAGCCCGTCTTTGTGGATGAACCCAGTGTTGAAGATACGATTTCAATCCTGCGCGGATTGAAGGAAAAGTACGAGGTCCATCATGGCGTTCGCATTTCTGATGCCGCCATTGTGGCCGCGGCAACCTTGTCAAAACGCTATATTGCCGACCGTTTCTTGCCAGATAAGGCCATCGATTTGATGGATGAGGCTTCTGCCCGCTTGCGCATGCAAGTCGATAGCAAGCCCGAAGAATTGGATGAAATCGACCGCAGACTGATGCAATTGCGGATCGAAGCCTCAGCACTGGGTAAAGAAAAGGACCCTGCCTCCATCGAGCGCTTAGAGCGGCTGGAAGACGAGATCGACACCTTGCAGGCTAAGTCCGACGACATGACCGAAACTTGGCGTCTTGAAAAGGCTAAATTGGCTGATGCGACCAAGCTGAAAGAGGAGTTGGAAAAGCTCAATCTCGAACTCGCCGAAGCCACGCGACGTGGCGATTATGCCAAGGCTGGGGAATTGCAATATGGCACCATCCCTAATCTAGAAAAGGCCTTGAAAGAAGCTGAAACCAGCGGCGAAAGCATGGTGCATGAGGTGGTTGATGCCGAGCAGATCGCTGCAGTTGTCGCCCGCTGGACAGGCGTGCCGGTCGAGCGCATGCTAGAAGGCGAGCGCGAAAAATTATTGGCGATGGAAGATACTTTGCGCGCCCGCGTCGTTGGCCAAGAAGAGGCATTGGAAGCGGTTTCTGACGCCGTGCGCCGGTCTCGTGCAGGCTTGCAAGACCCCAATAAGCCTATCGGCTCATTCCTATTCCTAGGCCCCACGGGCGTCGGAAAAACAGAACTCACCAAAGCCTTGGCAGAATTCCTGTTTGATGACGATAGCGCGGTCACCCGTATCGATATGTCCGAATATATGGAAAAGCACTCGGTTAGTCGCCTGATCGGTGCCCCCCCTGGCTATGTCGGCTATGATGAGGGGGGAGCCTTGACCGAGGCTGTGCGGCGCAGACCCTATCAAGTCGTGCTGTTCGATGAAGTCGAAAAGGCCCATCCCGACGTCTTCAACGTGCTGTTGCAAGTGCTGGATGATGGTCGCCTTACCGATGGCCAAGGCCGGACGGTGGACTTTAAGAACGTCATCCTCGTTATGACGTCTAATCTGGGGAGCCAATATTTGGCTGAGCAGAATGATGGCGACGATGTTGAGTTGGTACGGCCCATGGTGATGGAGGCTGTGCGGGGTAACTTCCGGCCTGAATTCATCAACCGGATTGACGAAATCATCCTATTCCGACGTTTGGGACGCGCGGAAATGGACCGGATTGTTCCCATCCAATTGCGCCGTTTGGAGGCTCTATTGGCCTCACGCGATATCAAAATCGCATTGGATGATGCGGCCAAAACTTGGTTGGCCGATAAGGGGTATGAACCTGCCTATGGGGCCCGCCCGCTTAAGCGGGTAATCCAGAAGGATGTGCAGGACCCGCTCGCCCGCCTCATTTTGTCTGGCGCGATCAAGGATGGCGAAACCGTGCAGGTGACAGCTTTGCCCGGTAGCGACGAATTGAGCTTTAATGGCTTTACAGGTCAGAGTGACAGCCCACCAAAGGGCATTATCGTCAACTAATCGGTTGAAAATTATCGGTTCGGGTCAGCTAACGGCCCGAACCGGACTCATGCCAAAGGGCGGTTCGGGCGCACGTGGGCTCTGGGTTGCGCCCCAGCGCCAGCCCGCTTCCGCGAAGGCTAAAGCAGCAATCTTCGTGGTCTCGGTCATGTCAGGCCCGGGCTCAAAACCGGCGAGCCAACGCAGGGCCGCCACAAGCGCATCCTCATCATGAGCTTGAGCCGCCGCCAAAGCATTTAAGAGGGTTCGTTCATCCGGCGAAGGCTCAAGACTGCCCAATTCACCCAGACGCAATTTCCGTCCCGACAAAAGCAAAAGATTGGCCAGTTTCCGCATGGCCGCCCGCGCTGTTTCTACCCGCTCTGCCGTCACAGGACAGCGGAAAACCGAAGGTCCTGCCGCACGGCGCATGGCATGGAGCGCGAGTTGCGCACCAGCTTCAAGACCATGGATCGGCTGTGAATGAGGCATGGCATCACTATATGCGAATTATTCTCAAATACAAGCGAAAATGGGATCGAGGACGCGACTAAATTGCGTCTTCTTGCGCGGGGCCATGCGGGCGCTTGCAACCCAAATCTAGGGGGAAAAATTAAGGCCATTGCAACCTTTTTAGGCGATCCTAAGCGCTTAAAAACGCTCACAAAATTGGAATTTGTTGCAGCTAGGTCAGGACGGCAAAAGGTGGCAATCAACGCCAACGTCATTAGTCTGTTGAATTCAGGTGGGTTTTCGAACTCGTCTGTGCAGACTCTTGACCTATCGTCTTTGGCAAACACCGGCACCCCCAGCGTCCGCTCAGGGCCACCAACCCAACGTGAAATCGCCCGCATGGCCCCGTGGGACTCTCGCAGCAGACCGCCAACCTTGTCGCAATTGGCAACCGAAGCGCTACGCTCGACCCGATTGGTGAATACAAATCTGGGTACAGGGGCTGGATCGGCGGTCACCGATCCAAATGATCGAGACCTTTTCATCATCCATAATGGTGTCCAAAAACTTCAGGCATTGGCCGACGCCGCCGCCAAGGATGGGGTAAGCGCAGATACGAGGAAGCGCCTGCAGGATCGTTTGAATAAGGGTATTGAAGAGCTCAACAAGCATATTGCCGCTACAAAGCTGGAAGGGGCATTTCTCATCGGCGGTCGACGTCTTTCCCGCCATGAAAGCGAAGGCATCCCAAGAGGGCTTTTGCAATATGATACCAAGCCCTTGGTCAATGGTGATTTGACGGCTATCCCGCAGGGTTTTTTGGGGGATCGCCGTTTCACGCTCAACGTAACCAAAGCTGGGGTTACAACGAATTTCGAGATCAATCTTGCTGAAATGGGTTCAACCGAGCGCAACATCGGCAATGTGTCCAATTTCATCAATAACAAGCTTGAGGCGGCTGGTTTTGAAAGCCGCTTTTCACGTGTTGAAACCACCATCCCTGCGGCCACAAAGGGCGGCACCCCAACCATTCAACAGCGCATGCGGATTACAACCACGTCGCTGGAAACACTTTCGTTTGAGGCTTCGACCGGCGATGCCAAGCCCGCGCTTTATGTCGCGGGTGGCAAAACAATTGATAATGCCACTCAAAGTGTGGTGAGCAAATTGACCGGACTTGAAGGCACCGATGAACTTGCGTCCTTCTCATCCGACATCTCTGCAGTAAAGGGCTCGACCGTCGGCGCGCGTGCCTCAGTAGTGGGTCCCGATGGCTCGCTTTATGTCATTGCCGATGCAACTGGGAAGGTGAATGGCCAGACACCGAAGGGCAAGAGCGATGTCGTTCTGATGAAGTATGACACAACTGGCCAGATTGTTTGGACGCGCGCATTGGGTTCTGCCGCTCCTGCGCAGGGGTTCTCGCTTGCGATTGGTGCCGATGGCACTTTAGCTGTCGCTGGTGCCGTTGACGGGCGTGCCGATACGGCAACCAGCACAACCGGAAATGGACGCGATTCGTTTGTCGCCGCTTTTGACTCAGAAGGGCGCGATAAATGGTATCACCAACAAGGTGCATCGGGCAGCGACAACGCAACCCATGTTCAAGTCGGCGCAGATGGCAGTGTCTATGTGATGGGGACAACGACCAATAGCTATGGCGGTGCTGCGGCCCTTGGCGGAAAAGATGTTTATCTGCAGGCCTTTGACGTCGCAGGTGCGGTGCGCTTCACCCAAAGCTTGGGCACGACAGGCGATGATACGCCCGCTGGTCTTGCGTTGGCCAATGGTCAGGCTGTTGCAGTTTGGAATGAAGCGGGCGGGGCGCGCATGCGCAAGTTCGATACGATAACAGGCACAGCAAGCAGTGCCACCAATGAGCTGGCCGCCAGCAATCTGACGGCGGTTACGATGGTAGCATCGGATTCTGCAGGACGGATTTTCTTAGCTGGCCGTGACGCTAGCAACTCTATTGCGAACAAATTGGTTGGTATGGAGATCAGCTCTGAAACCGTATTGTTCCAAACCCAGACCTCGGGCGAAGCGATCCGTGCATTGACAGCCGCAGGCGATCAAGTGGCTTTTGCGACCGAGGCCGTGACAATCACGCCAGCCAGTGGTTCGACCCCAGCCAGCACCAAACGGGAAAGTTCAATTGTTGGTCTTGATGCCGACACTGGCGTGCAAGCCTTCAGCAGGACAGCCCCGCAATTGGCCGATGCGCCAATTTCCATTGCCTTGGCCCCAAATGTTTCCCAAAGTCTCGATTCCATGGGTATTCCCCAAGGCACCCTAAGCTTTGGAATTTCAGATGCTTTGACAGACCGGACCGGCCTTCGCGCCGGCGACCAATTCAGTGTCATCGTGAATGGTGGGAGCGAGCGACGGATCACCATCGCCCAAGGCGAAACGATGCGGAGCTTGGCAGCAAAACTGAACCGCGTATTGATGCGTGATGGCACAGCGGAGGCCCGCTCGCTCAGAGGGATTGAGAGTCTTGTGATCACGCCAAAAGCTGGCGACCGGATCGAGCTTAAGGCCACAGCTGGGGTCGCAGACTCGCTAACCCAGTTAGGCCTTGAGCCAGGTGTGGCAATTCCCCGCCCCGCGCCAAAAAAGCCCGGCACCAAATCAGTTTCAGATCCCCCACCTATCATCGCGCTGGAAATGCCGCTGGAAGGCGATGTCTCCGACAAGGCGAAGGCCAAAGCCCTCGCAGATACATTTGACGGCGTATTGCGGCGTCTGCGCATTGGTTATCGAGAAATCTCAACCGATCCGACCCAGGTTGAATTGCGCAAGCAAAATGCAGCTAAGGCGGCTCAAAATGCCAGCGGCAGCAGCGCTGGCGTCGCCTATTATAACCGTCAGACTGCTTTAGGTCAGGACGCGCTTCGACGCCTTGGGGTTGTCGCCTAGTTCGTGAAAGCCCAAAAACATCTTCCTACAAAGCCTTTTCCAGCTTGCAACTTATCCAGCAGCCTCTAAACAAATGATATATCTTATCTGGAGGCAAGACATGCGTCTGTGCGGGAAAATGTTCATTGCGGCGATCGTCATCGCTGCAAGTACGGGCTTAGGCATCGCTGTCGCGCAACAGGCAACGCCTAAGGCGCAACCTGTTGAGCCCACTAACGACCCGACTAAAATTGCGACTCCAAGTGAGCGGGTGCCGATTGATATTCGTCGGACCACCATCATCGTACGCGATATGGAAACTTCCTTAAAGCTTTATCGCGACGCTTTGGGAATGCGCGTCAATTATGATGAGCGCATGAATGTTTCGAGCCCTGCCTTTGCGCAAGGTGGCCCCCCACGCCCGATCCGACTGGTATTGCTAAACGCCAATGATCCTTGGATCGGCTGGATCGGGCTGATTCAATATACAGATCGCCCAGATCATCCAAAGGTCAAGCAGCCGAAAGTTTTGGGGCCGGGAAGCCATATCATCGTGGCGTCTGTCGCAGATGCCCAAAAGGCGTGCGATGCAGCCAAGGCAGCGCCCGGAGTGCGATTAGTGGTCGAGCCCAAAGTATCGGTTTATCCACCACGTATCCCAGGTGCCCCGCCGATCCGTGTTCTGGGCTGTCAGTTTTTTGACGCCGATGGCGCTTACCTGGAGCTTAATCAAACATTGCCGCAGTAAAGCCAAAGTCTCGGGCACCTATCCCTTTGCATGGCCCGGTGCCTGCATGGTAGCGTGCAGCAACCTAGTGAGTGACCATGCGTGCCAATTTGATCCTTGTTTCGCTTTTGACGGGATGGAGCCTTCAAGCTTTCGCAGAACCGAACGTTCAACAAGTTGCAGCACAGCCCATGGCAGCGCAAGCGCAACCCGTGGCTGGCGAGGATTCCGCAGCGCTTGCGCGCCTAGAGGATGGTCTTATGTGTGCGGCTGCCATTCAGGTGACTGCGATGGCCGCCCCCTCTTGGGCCCGTGAACGCGGGGTCAGCGAAAGCAGCAATCGCTGGCTCGCCGAGGTCTATGCCGCGGCAGAATCCTATGGCATTGCCCCCGAAAAAGTGCCGCAATTGGTCAAAAGTGAGATGGAACGCCAACTGCAGGAGGCTGTTGAGAGGCCAGAGCTTTTATCACGACGAGCCTTCAACTGCGCATCAAATCCACCCAATCCTACAAGCTGATAGATTTTGCATTTGGTGCGCGATAATCTCTGCTGATGGCAGAGATCCTAAATTTACGCCGCGCCCGCAAAGCAAAAGCCCGCACCGAACATGCCGCGAAGGGCGAGGCAAACCGTATCGCCTTTGGCCGTTCGAAACTTGAAAAGCTTGCCACAGAAAAGGCCAAAACACTGCTCAAGACGCGCCTAGATGGTCATTTTCTGACCAAGGCAAACGATCATGAGTCTGATTAAGCGGTCAGTGTCACTTGAAGGACACGCCACCAGTGTTGCGCTTGAAGCCGAATTTTGGGCGGCGCTTGAATCACATGCGCGCCGGCGCAAGATGAGCCTCGCTGCCCTTATTGGGGAAATTGATAGCCAGCGGGCCGACCGCCCTTTGGCAAGTGCGCTTCGGGTGTGGGCACTTTTACATCAAGGCTTGCCGGAAAGCTGATCCCTTGCCAAATAGGCCTATGCGCCCCTTTTTCTCCCTATTGGCGATTCTCGCCATCTTCCCGACCCTTGTCCAAGCACAAGAGACTCCAACCCAGCATGCGTCATCGGGTGTGCTGACACTCGACCGCTTGTTTGAAGATCCAGCACTCAATGGTCCGGTTGCGCGCGCGCCAAAGTTCTCGCCGGATGGGAAACTGGTGACCTGGCTGCGTCCTAATGATCGCGATTTTCTCCGCCTCGATCTATGGGCAGCACCAGTGGGGGGCGGCGCGCCATTTATGCTGGTCGATTCAAAGGCTTTAGTTCCAGACGAAGGCACTTTATCTGAGGCGGAGGCGGCACGTCGGGAACGTCAGCGGTTGGCTGGAAGCCGTGGCCTCGTCTCCTACGATTGGGATAAAAAGGGTGAGGCCATTTTGGCACCTCTGGGCGGCGACCTCTATTATGTGCCCGTAGCAAACCCAAATGCCCCCCGCCGCCTAACGCGTACACCTGAGTTTGAGACAGACGCCCAGATTTCCCCAGCTGGCGGCTATGTTTCCTTCATACGCGAAGGCCAGTTAATGGCGCTGAAGCTGGCGACAAACGAGGAGGTCGCTCTTTCGCCTGTCGCGGGTGACGCGATTACGTATGGCATGGCGGAATTCATCGCCCAAGAAGAAATGGACCGAGATACGGGCTATTGGTGGGCTCCGAACGACGGCCGCATCGTCTATGCAGAAGTTGATGAAAGCGCCGTGGCTTTGGTCCCGCGTGTTGAGATCGGCGCGAGCCAAACAGAGATTGTCCAACAACGTTATCCCCGCGCAGGTGCAACCAACGCCAGTGTGGCATTGTTCATCAGGGACATGGCCAATGGGACAGTCGTCAAGGTCGATTTGGGCGACAATGACGATATCTATGTGGCACGGGTCAATTGGTCGAAAGATGGCCAAACCCTGTACGTCCAGCGCCAAAACAGAGCGCAGACTCGCCTTGATCTTCTTATGGTCGATCCGGCAACGGGCCAATCGAAAGTCATCCTCACCGAAGCGGATTTGGTGTGGCTTAACCTCACCAACGACTTCACACCTCTGGCTTCTGGCGACTTTTTGTGGACGAGCGAGCGGACAGGCTGGCGCCACATTGAGCGACGCAAGCGCGATGGGTCCGGCGTTCAAGTTTTGACCACCGGCAATTGGGCTGTATCGCAGATCGCGGGTGTCGATGAAGCGGCGGGACGCGTTTTCTTTATGTCCAATAAGGACGACGCTCTTGAACAGCGCCTTTATTCAGCCCCGCTTGCGCGGCGGCGCGCCCCAAGTGCTGTGACCGCCAGTGGCGGCAGTTGGGGTGTGGCTATGGCTACCACCGGCAAAGCCTTCCTCGGAACCTATTCAGACCCCACAACACCCCCTCGCCTTGGCCTATATGAGGCCAGTGGGCGCTTGATCCGTTGGATTGAGGAAAACAAGCTCGACAACAAGCATCCATGGGCCCCGCATCTCGCGAAGCGTGCGACCGTGCGGTATGGCACCCTGAATGGCCCATCGGGTGACGTTCTCAACTGGTCGATGCATGTGCCAGCCAATTTTGACCCAAGCAAAAAATGGCCTGTCATCGTTTACGTTTATGGTGGTCCAGGCGTTCAAGTCGTCAGCCGAACTTGGGGCAGCAATACGACCCAACTTCACACAGCCCGCGGTTACATTGTTTTTTCCATCGATAATCGCGGAACTCCAAACCGAGGTCGCAGCTTCGAACGCGCCATTAGTCGCAAACTCGGCGGCCCAGAGGTGGAAGACCAATTAGCGGGCCTCGCCTTTTTAAAGGCCCAAACCTATGTTGACCCGTCGCGTATTGGGGTTTGGGGTTGGTCTTATGGCGGCTATATGGCTTTGCGGCTGGCCACCGAGGCACCTGACGCCTTTACAGCTTATGCTTCAGGCGCGCCCGTAACGGACTGGTCCTTGTACGACACCCACTACACAGAACGCTTTATGGGCAAGCCACAGGATGAGGCAGACGCCTATGCGAGATCGTCTGTTTTGCCACGCCTTAACACAGTCAAACGCCCGCTTCTCATTCTGCATGGCATGGCAGATGACAATGTGACGTTCGACAATTCGACGGCTGTGTTTGACGCGCTGCAAGCAGCATCCATTCCCTTTGAAGCCATGGTCTATCCCGGTCAAAAGCATGGCATTCGAGAAAAAGGGCGGGCCAAGCATGTCCAACTGACGATCCTGAATTTCTTTGATCGCCATTTAGGGCCCGGTCCGCGCTAATTCAGCTTTACTGACTGCCGACTAAGCGAAGCGGTAAGGCCCACCCTTTTCAAGGGCGGCTTGCCATTGCGGACGGGCATGCAGGCCTTCGAGCCAGGCTTTCATATTCGGCAACATGCCTAGCGCACCCTGACCTTTGGCAATTTCGCCCACAAAGCTCATTTGAATGTCGGCACCGGTAAGACGGTCACCAACAAAATACTGCTTCCCTGCCAGTGCGCCTTCGACATAGGATAAATGGTTCATGATCTCGCCCGTGATGCGCGGCATCAAAGGTGCTGCAGCATCGCCTAAGCGCCCCGTATAGAGCGCGAGCAGAAACGGCAGCATGGCAGAGCCTTCTGCAAAATGAAGCCAATGGGCATAGGCGGGATAAAGGGGAGATGAAAAATCAACCGCAAGATCAGGACCATACCGACGTGCCAACACATCGATAATCATCCCAGACTCAGCCAAGACTTCGCCATTATCTGTTACCACGGGTGACTTACCCAAGGGATGGACTGCTTTGAGTTCTGGTGGAGCCAGATTGGTCACGGCATCCCGTTGATATTTTTTGATCTCATAGGGCGTGCCCATTTCTTCAAGCAGCCACAAAATCCGCTGTGACCGAGAATCGTTTAAGTGATGCACAATGATCATAAAGGCCCCTCCCCAAGGCTGTGGTCCATCCACACTGATTAGATACGATCTGCCTCAACCCAAAAGCCGCGATTGGCAAGGCCTTGTTGAATAAATTTCTTCGCTGCTTGCGCTGCCGCTAGGTCGTCATAAAGCCCGAAACAAGTAGCGCCGGAACCAGACATGCGGACAAAGCGCACATTGGGGCTCGCGGCTAAAGCGGCCAAAGCATCGGCAATTTCTGGCACAAGGCTGATCGCGGCTTGCTCTAAATCATTAGGCATAGCGGCAAGATAATCCAGTAAGCTGTCAGGAGAGCTTATGTCTGCTATCGGCTCGACAGCCAAAGGCGGCCCTGCCCCCAAGGCGTCATAGGCGCGATACACAGGTCCAGTGGGACAGGCGATGCCCGGATTGACCAAGACTACCCCCATCGTGGCTAATGGTCCGACCGCCGCCAGAGTTTCGCCCGTCCCCGTCATATGAACCGGCTGTCCCATGAGGCAAGCAGGAACATCTGCCCCCAAGTGCGCCCCAAAACCCAATAGCTCCTTTTGCGAGAACGCAAGGCCCCAATAGCTATTCAAGGCAAGCATAGTTGCAGCGGCATCCGCAGAGCCACCCCCAATGCCCGAAGCAATTGGTAGATTTTTGATCAAGACGATGTGCGCCTTTGCAGGCTCTCCGACCGCATCAGCCAGGATTTGGGCTGCGCGGCACACGAGATTTTCTGGCCCCAAGCTCAAACCTTCGGCAAATGGCCCGACGATCTCAAGCTTCAAATCTGATGCGGGTTGCACCGAAATCTGATCGCCAAGACGGGTTGTGAAGCAGACCAAGCTATCGAGCGGATGTCGACCATCGGCTTGCGGCGGCCCGACCCTCAATGTCAGATTGAGTTTGGCAGGAGCAAAATACAACGACATCAAAGACTCAATTTGACTTGGTTTGAGCCAAAATGGCTGCATCGGCGGCACGGTTGGGGTCTGGCGGAAGCCCATTGGCGAGTTTTGTCTCGAGCGCCTTTGTTTGTTCTTCGGTTGGATTTAGAGACAGGGCGCGCTGCCATTCAAGGCGCGCCTCTTCTGGTCGCCCCGTATGCCAATAAACGTCACCCAAGTGATCGGCCACTTCGGCAAGATTTGGGGCAAGCCCCGCCGCCCGCTCAAGAATGGTCGCAGCCTCTTCAAGGCGTCCGCTTTTGAAAAGCGCCCACCCATAGGAGTCCAAAATCGCCCCTGACCCCGGGCGCAACCGCATCGCATTCCGCAACATGGTCACAGCCTCGTCTAAGTTCTCGCCACGATCCGCCAGAGCATAGCCGAGGTAGTTCAGCACATTTGGCTGATTAGGCGCGGCAGCTTTTGCCAAACGCAAGTCTGCAAGGGCCTCCGGCCAGCGTCCAAGGCGTTCGCGGGCACCCCCGCGGCCAAAATACAAAGGCCATATCTCAACCGGCGACCATTTGGCCTCTTCCGCCCATTTGATCAATTGATGATACGTTGCTTCAGCTTCTGAATCGAGGCGATTGGCAGCCAACATATCAGCCAAAAGAGTCATGGCTGCGAAGCTTTTTGGATATTTGGTCGCAAGCGAACGTGCCTCTTGTAAGGCTCGGTTTGGGTCGCGCCCATAAATCAGCCAAGCAAGCTCTGTGCGTGCCGCAACAAAATCTGGGCTGTCAGCCGACACACGCTGCAAATAAGGCTCGGCCAACTCATCATAACCATGGGTGGCCAAATGTTGACCTAATGCGGCTGCAACTTCATTTGAACGCGGATTGAAATAGGCCAAGAGAAACAAAAGATCAGAAGTCTCGGTTGGCGGGCGGCTATCGGCCATTGCCTCGACCAAAGTCAGCATCCCGATTGCCGCAAAATCTTGCGCATTGAGAGCAACATGAGCGGGTTCACCAGCCCGGAGATTTGCAAGCGGCGCATCAAACGAGGAGCCCTTAACCGAACTACGCCCCGCCAAAGGCACAAGCAAAGCTTCTGCCTTGTCCTTCTCGCCGGTTGCCAGCAAAAGCTGACTGTAGAAGCGAAGGCCAGCAGGTGATTCTTGGCCAAGAGTGCGCGCCCTTTCAAACAAGGTGACTGCCTCTTGTAAGCGTTTCGCCCGCGCCAAAAGAATGGCCCGCGACATGAGTGCAGCCTCATCAAGCTCAACAATGCCGGTGGGTTGTGCAGCCAGCTCAATGGCTTTTTGACTTTGCCCCTGACCGACCAGAGCATAGGCCCGCAGGTGGGAGGCAAATTGGCTGAGGCTTGGACTGAATTTTTGCCCGTCCAAAAGTCGCATCGTATCTTGATAGCGACCTTGTCCAAGCGCCTCGATGGCCAAAGTCAACACTGCTTTGGGCGGACGTTGACCCGGCGCAACCATTTTTGCCATCCGCGCAACCATCTCAAGATCACCAATCTCAAGATTGGCCGCACTGGCACGGTGATAAAGCTCCATATCCGATGTGCGGCGAAAAAAAGCCCCTGACCAAGCTTGAGCGGCCAGTGTCGGATTATTGATACCTTGCGCATAACGTCCAGCCAGAGTTGATGCAAACACGTCTGACTCTGATCGGTGCAATAGAACCGGTGCAACAGGCTTCAACGCCACCGGCTTAGCGCCCGTTGCCGCCCCCGCCTTTTTGGGGCTCTGGGCCAGGGCGCCTGACACGCCTAGGCAAAGCGGAATGATTGAAAGGAGCAGCGCGCGCCTAAATGACGGATGAAGTCGTTTAAACACTGCCTGGTTCCGCAACAACCGGGGCAGTGCGTTCAACCGGTGCTGGGCCTTTCAACCCAGACCTCAGCTTTTCGTCCAATTGTTCTTGCTTAAAATAATGCCCGCCAAAGTCCTTAGCCATATTCCACATCCGGCGTGCATCGGTTTTCTTGCCTTGGTGCCAATAGACATCGCCCAAATTGTCGTAGATCTCTGGATCTGGCGCGTCCTTGCGCATTTCAACTGCTTTCTCGATCAAGCGTTGTGCTTCGTTCAATTGGCCCAGCTTGTAATGTGCGCGCCCTAAAGAGTCGGTGATGGCCCCTGAATAGGGCCGCAACTCATAGGCCTTCAACAGCAATTGGAAGCCTTCATCGAGATCAATGTCATACTCCACCAATGTGTAGCCCAAGGCATTCATGAACATTGGCGAACGCGGCATTTCCTCTAAGGCATCGCGCAGCAATTGAACGCCCTCGGCACGCGTGGTCGGAAATTGCACCAAGACGCTGCCCAAAGATACTTTAGACCGGCTATCGGCACCCATCATCTTCAGGCTATCGCGCGCAGCGGGCAGGCCCTCACGGTGGGTTGTGGGTTCCCCAGTTAGAAAGAGGCCAGCGTAGCCCCGAATGGGGTTTTCAGGCTTCAACTTTTTTACTAAGTTACGAGCGATTTCAACAGCTTCTGCGGTTCGGCCAAGATCATAATGGGCGCGCATCAAGCTCAATTGTGCTAAGTCCTCGTCCCACTCGCCCGTGCCGTTGGCGACGGCGACACTTTTGCTGGCGCTCTCAAACGCCCCTTTGAAATCACCGCGAGCGCTTAAGGCAGTGGCATGCAAATCCCACCAGCGCCGATCCCGAAGCCGTTCTGGAATTTGATCAAGCAAAGCTTTCGCGCTGGAAGCATCTTCAAGACTTAAATGCAGTGCCGCTTTGGCATGCCGCGCCTCGTCCAGTCGTTCACCCGATGTAATGGGCATGAGGGTAGCGAGAGCAGCCTTGTCTTCATCAATATTGCCCAAAACCTCAGACAGAATGAAGCGCGCGCTGTGGTTTGTGGCGTCAATTTTGAGAGCGGTGCGTAACAAAAGAGCGTCACCCACAAATAGGGCATCTGCATCTAAGGTGTCGGCGGACTCATCCGCATTTGGCTTGTCTGACTCCTCTTTTTCGTCGCCGGCCTGCAACATACGTGCAACCATCATGGCCGAGGCATAATTACTCATGAGAGAGCTAACGGTCGCGTCTGGCGACAGCTTGGAAAGCGCGGCAGGCTTGCCTGCAATTAGTGTATCGCGAAATTGGGTATCATTCAGGTCAAGTCCTTTGGGATCACCGAAGACCTCGTCAAAAACCTTGACCGCATTTTCGTTTTGACCAGCCTGGACCAGCAAAGTGACATAGCGCTTGCTTAGATCGCGAACAAAGTGGAGTTCACCGACTTTTTGAGCTTGCGCATAAAAGCCCAAAGCCGCCTTGGTATCCCCATTTTGCTCAGCCAAGAGCGCACGGTAAGCGTTGAAGAACGGTCGCTCGCCATCACCCCCATAGGTCTCCCAAGCATTGATCGCTTGGTTCCATTGGCCTTGGCCAACATGAGCCCAGGCTACCAGGGTTGCTGTCAACATGTCGCTGGGATCGCTGTCGCGTAATGTTTCAGTGACGTCTTGATAGTTTTGTTGGCTGAAAGCTCTGATCGCGCTGTAATAAAGGCCGGTGCTATTGTCCCCAGAGGCCCGTCCTAAAGCGGCAAGCGACTTGAAGGCAAACTCCAAATCATCGTCAATTAAGGCCTGCCGGATCGCATCGCCAAGGCTGAGGCCCGCATAAGCGCGCTCGCGCGCAATCGCGCTGGCTCTATCCGCATCGGGGGTACGCTCCATGGTGGGCGGCGCTGCAGCCCAAGCCATCGGCACCGTAAGCATGGAGCCCATGAGGATGGTGGTGGTCGCAAAAAGGACAGCTTTAAGGCGCATGGCAATATCCTGCTGGTAGCGTGGATAGATGGAATGACCGTGGATAGGTCACTGACTAAACTGGCGCTGATTGCGTGACCAAACAAGGGCTAGACTTAGGCCAGCCTGTGAAATGTGATCGCAATCCGCGCCTGTGTTCAGCCCCATCCTACATGTTTTGATAAATCGGCCCCTCCCCGCCTTGAGGCGTGGTCCATGTGATGTTCTGATTGGGGTCTTTAATATCGCAGGTTTTGCAATGGACGCAGTTCTGCGCATTGATTTGGAAGCGCTTTCCAGCCCCATCTTCAACCCACTCATAAACGCCTGCCGGGCAGTAGCGGTTGGAGGGCCCCGCGAAGACATCCAATTCACTCGACTTTTGCAGCGCCACGTCTGCCACTTTCAAATGAATTGGCTGGTTTTCCTCATGATTGGTGTTGGACAAAAAGACGGACGATAACTTATCGAAACTCACAACACCATCCGGTTTTGGATACTCAATCTTCGGGCATTGATCAGCAGGCAACAGGCTGGCGGCGTCGGTTTTGCCATGTTTTTGTGTGCCAAAGGGCGACCAACCGCCAAACAATGTGGTGCACCACATATCAATACCGCCGAGGCCAAGGCCGACGATCGTACCAAACTTTGAGAGAAGTGGCTTCACATTGCGCACGAGCTGAAGGTCCTTATGGACCCAGCTAGCCTCGTAAGCTGCTTGATACTCTTCCAACACATCGCCAGATCGACCGGCAGCAATGGCTGCTGCAACGGTTTCGGCGGCCAGCATGCCGGTCTTCATCGCATTATGACTGCCTTTGATGCGCGGCACGTTCACAAAGCCCGCTGAGCAGCCAATGAGCGCCCCGCCCGGGAATGGCAGTTTAGGCACAGATTGCAAGCCGCCTTCGGTGATGGCGCGCGCGCCATAGGACAAGCGCTTGCCGCCCTCAAAGGTTGGGCGGACATCTGGATGCTGCTTGAAGCGCTGGAACTCATCAAATGGGCTGAGCCATGGGTTCTTATAGTTTAGGTGCACCACATAGCCGACTGAAACCAGATTATCGCCCCAGTGATAGAGGAATGAGCCCCCGCCGGTGTTCCAATCCAAAGGCCAGCCAAAGGCATGTTGCACAAGACCGGGCTTATGCTTCTCGGGCGCGACTTGCCAAACTTCCTTTAAGCCAATGCCATATTTTTGCGGCTCTTTGCCGTCATCAAGACCATATTTGGCGATGATTTTCTTGGCCAATGAACCACGGACACCTTCCCCGATCAGGGTATATTTGGCGAAAATATTGATGCCGGGGGTAAAGTCCGGCCCCATTTCGCCTTCGCGCGTGATGCCCATATCGCCCACTTGCACGCCTTTGACCGCACCCGCCTCATCATAGACAACTTCGGCAGCTGCAAAGCCTGGGTAGATTTCCACGCCCAATTCCTCGGCCTTGGTGCCCAGCCAACGGCAAACATGGCCCAAAGAGCCAATGAAATTGCCATGATTATTCATGAGGGGTGGCATAATGAAATTGGGCAGAGGCAAACCACCCGCTTGCCCCAATAGCTTCAGCTCGTCTTTTTCGACTTGTGTGGTCAAAGGCCGATCTGGCGCATCGCGCCATTCTGGCAAAAGCTCGTCCAAAGCCTTTGGGTCGACAACAACGCCCGAGAGAATATGCGCCCCAACTTCGCCGCCTTTTTCTAGCACCGCGACAGCCAAGTCTTCATTGAGCTGTTTCAAACGGATCGCAGCTGCCAAACCCGCTGGTCCAGCCCCGATAATCAGGACGTCATATTCCATCGATTCACGCTCAATCGCGTCAAAAGCCATCGTCACTCCCCTTTTCGCCTCGGCCCTACATGGATCAGTTAGACTGTTATCGCATGAGGACAAATTTCAGATTGCCTTTGTCATCAGCCTTACGAATGCTTATCGAGGTCTTAAAGGACGAAGGTCAAGACCAGTTAGGCGCCCAAACCGCCGCAAAATCTGCGATAGGAATGCTGAAGGCATGCATGTACGCCCAAGTTTAACTGTAGAAGCCGCCGCCCAAGCCTTGGCACAGTGGTGGGAACTGGCAGGACTCGAGCCGCATGATTTGGGTCCCGCCTTGCGGGCACGTACCCAGGCTTTTCAGCGTCAAGCCAATGCCCCCCCCGCTCCAGAGACAAAAATCACGCCCGCGCGCGTCACAAACGCCAAAAAACCAGTCGATGCGCTTGCTGAAGCTCAACGGCTGGCCCAATCCTGCTCGAGTTTAGACGCGCTCTATAAAGCTTTGGAGAGCTTTGATGGCTGCGGGCTAAAGGCCAATGCACGCACCACCGTTTTTGCCGGCGGTAGGGTTGGTGCCGATATCATGGTGATCGGGGAAACTGCCGTTCGCGAAGATGATGAACTCGGCAAGCCGTTTCAGGGTCCAGAGGGGGAATTACTCACGAAAATGTTAGCCAGTATCGGGCTTGCACTGCAGCAAGATTGTTATCTGACCTGCCTTATACCTTGGCGTCCACCCGGCAATCGCAATCCAACCGCCGAGGAAGTCGCCTTATGCCGCCCCTTCTTGATACGGCATATCGAGCTTGCGGCCCCCAAAGCGGTACTTATGGTGGGCGGTCTGACCGGACAAACGCTTCTCAACACGTCCGATGGCATTATGAAATTGCGTACCCGGTCGTTTGAATATCGCCTTGGGCTGGAGGCCACAAAACCATCGATCTATGCCCAATGTCTTATTTCGCCAGCCTATCTGTTGAACAGGCCGCGCGACAAAGCGCTTGCCTGGCAAGATTTGTTAAGATTTGAACAGGAAATCTCAGCTTTGGGCGTTGCCACCAAGGGCAGAAACGAGGCAAAAGGCGTCAATTCTGCCTGAAATGCTCGGTAAGTCGGGCGAGGGCGTCATGGACCTCTGACCAAAAAGGTTAGGGCAAGTAGGCAAGTTGGTTTGGTAAGCTTATGGATTTCCAGCGCTTATCAAGCACTTCGGCGAAGGGCCTAGATGGTTTGACCCAAAGTGACGTGACACAAATTGGCGGACTTAAGCGCGCTTTCGTGAGGCCCATTCTGGTTGCTAGCTGCCTCGGCTTTGCTTGTTTATCGACGGCAGCCTTCGCGCAGACGACTGCACCGCCTGTCGCATTGCGCGGCACAGTTGCCGGCCCAGATATCCTCAGCAGCAGTGATGAAGCCAATTATCGCAAGGCCTTTGCGGCAGCTACCGCTCATCAAAAAGCTGTTCTTGAGGCTGTCTTGCCATCCATTTCCGATGGCACCCTGAAGCCGCATGTGGAACGCGCACGCTTAATCTCACCAGCAGCACCGCCCGATCTGCCCGCGATGGCCGCTTGGCTCGAGCGCTGGGGTGATGTTGCTGGGGCGAGCGCCGTGTATGAGCGCGCTCAAGCGGCACAAGAAGATGCCATTCAAGCAGCCCGTATCATGGGGGTAGTCCCGACGCCCTTCCGCCTGAAGCGGCCCGACCCCGTGCCGACCCGCCGCTCCATGGGAGTCGTGCGTGAACCAAGCTTTATTCCTGTTCCCATTGGTCAAGGCGCAACGCGCGCACATCGTGCACAGATTGATACCTTGGCCGCGCGCTTTTATGTCGGCGATGATGAAACAGCGCTTGCCATGGCACGAGAAGCGGTAACTGGCCCGCAATCAGGCCAAGCTGGTTGGATTGGCGGACTTGCAGCTTATCGCTTAGGTGATTTTGCAACCGCCCAAACCATGTTTACGGCAGCTGCCAATTGGAACGCGAGTGACGATTGGGCGCGCTCTGCGGGGGCATTTTGGGCCGCACGTGCCTCTGAAAAGCTGGGTGATAAGGGCAGGACGCAATCATTCTTGGAGCAAGCAGCTTCCAATCCATTGACCTTTTATGGGCAATTGGCGCTGGCGCGGCTCGGGCGCTGGGATACATTGCGAATTCCTCAAGCCCAAGATGAGAGGGATCGCGCAGCGCGATTGATGCGCACCGATCCAGGGGTACGCCGTGCGGCGGCCTTAAAAGAGGTGGGTCGCCTTTCGGATGCAGAGGCTGAGCTTTTCAATAGTTGGAGCCGGGCGCGGGCCGAGGACGATTTAGGCTATCTGGCCGTGGCTCGTAGCTTGAACTTGGACCCCGTAGCCGAAAGGATCGCGCAGTCCTCATCCGCAGCAGCATTGGCAGCCCTCTACCCTGTCCCCGACCAATTCCGCCCTGTGGGTGGCGAATTTGTGCTTGACCGCGCGGTTGTACTGGCCGTGATGCGTCAAGAATCGAAATTTGACACAGATGCAAAATCCTATGCTGGCGCTCGGGGTTTGATGCAGGTTATGCCGCGAACGGCCGCTTGGATGACGGGCCGTCGGGATTTGGCAAGCAATCCGCGCTTGCTCAACGATACCACATTGAATGTCACTCTGGGCGAAGCCTATCTGGAAAAAATGATGGCGATGGGCGTGGTGTCAAACTGTCTGACCCGCACGTTCATGGCCTATAATGCCGGACCAGGAAATGTGACCCGTTGGAGTGCGAGTGTTAAGGGTGCCGAAGACACCTTGATGTTCATGGAAGCAGCTCCCAATGGCCAAGCCCGCGTCTATGCAGAGCGTGTGATGAGCAATATGTGGATTTATCATCGCCGTTTTGGCCAGCGCGCACCAAGCCTCGAAAAGCTGGCCCGTGGCCTTCCGCCAACTTATGAGCCGCAAGATAACCCACGTCTGGCCAGCGCCAATGTGCGTTTGGGTTCAATCACGCCAGGTGGTGCAACCGGTGCTACGGGGTCTGCCGGTTTGGCGAGCACTGGGGTCCTATCTTTGCGTTGAACGCTTTAGACTGGCGGCATCGTCTATATCCTCAAGCTCGCGCAGAAACACAACCCGCCATTGCGCGGGCAGACACGCTAATGTGTCGGCAAGCGTGTGCGGACTGGACCAGCGGACAGGCGCAAGCTGCGCCCGGCGCGCTGCGCGTGGTGCCATGCCAATCAGCCAATAACCGCCATCGGTTGCAGGCCCCAGCACGACGTCTGCGTGCGTTAAGGCCCTAAAGGCTGCCACTAAATCTGACCGTTTCAAATCAGGCAAATCTGACCCAATGATACAGACTGGCGCGCGACTAAACCGGATTAAGCCCCGCGCCATGCGCTGTCCTAAATCGCCTTGCCCTTGCCCAACCCGGCGCAAATTTGCGGGCCAAACACCGGGAAATGATGCAGCAAGATCCTGTTGGGGCGCGACCGCCAATAAGGTTTCCCAGCGGCTTGAGCGGGCGACGCGGCACGTCAGGGCATCCAAACGCCGTTTCGTGCGCCAGGCGGCAACCATCCCAACCCCACGCGCCAAGCGCGTCTTTGCAAGGCCCATTCGCGGTGACTTGGCGAAGATAAGAAGTTTCGGCCTCACCGATACCACCCTTTGAGCCGATCAGGTGAAACCCCGCACAGATAGGCAGCCAAAAGCGACAGATTGCGCAAGGGTATATACCACCATCCGCTACGTCGATATCGCTCCGCGCTGGTTTCAACTCTGGCATTGAGGGGAGTAAGTCGCGACTTACCGAGTTTTTTCACCAAGGCGACATCTTCCATCAGGGCAAGTTCTGGATAGCCACCCACCGCCTCATACAGGCTACGCGATATCAGAAGCCCTTGATCTCCATAAGGAAGGCCGAGGAGGCTGGCGCGCCAATTGGCCCAGAAAGCAATGCGCTTCGCAGACCGCTCTTGGCCATCAAACTGTAATCGAAAATATGCGGCTTGGTCTGGTCCATGAGCCAGATGGGCTTCACAGGCGCCAATCCAGCCTTCTAAGGGGATTGAATCGCCATGAAGAAACAAGAGCCAGTCTCCCTTGGCGGCCTTGGCCCCCGCGGCTAGCTGTCGCCCCCTACCCCGGCCCTCGGGTCCTAATTGTAGAACATGGCACCCCATATCGAGGGCAAGCTCCGCACTTTGGTCGGTTGAGCCTGCGTCCACAACGACCACATCGCGAATGAGGCCTGCCCCCAGCCCTGCCACTAAGCTCGCTAAGCAATCAGCCAATCTGGGCATGGCATTCAGGGTTGGGATGACAATGGAGAGCGGGGCAGCAGTCATGCTCGCACTAGAAGGGCTTGCGCGAGCCGGTTGCAAGAGGGTTAAGTGTAAGCCGCCTCGAAATGGGGTCGAGTGAGCAGAAAGGGCACGCCATGCGTTTGGATGACATCCGCCGATCGAGCAATATTGAAGATCGTCGTGGCGGGGGCGGTAGTGGCAACTTTGGCGGCGGGGGTGGCCCACGGCTTCCATTGCGGGGCCGCGGAGGCCTCGCCATGATTGTCATTGTCTTGCTGCTGGTCTTTTTTGGTGGGGGCGACACTTTAGGCACCTTCATGTCGATTTTGGGTGCCAGCTCTGGATCTGCAAGCCAATCAGGAGGTTTTCAAGCTGAGACGGGTCAACCAAACGGTCTCGACCAAAAAGCCAATTCAAGCCGAAGCGAAGCTGTGACCGCAGACCGTGTGGCGGCGGTATTGGGCTCAACTGAAGACTTCTGGACCCGTTATTTTGCCAAGAATGGGGCCACTTACACCCCAGCAACCTTGGTTTTGTTTAACGGCCAAACCAGCTCGCCCTGCGGGGCGGCCAGCGCCTCGACTGGCCCCTTTTACTGCCCGGGTGACAGAAAAATCTACTTAGACATAAGCTTCTTTGAAGAAATGGACCGGGGGCTGGGGGCTAAAGGCGATTTCGCCCAAGCCTATGTGATCGCTCATGAAGTTGCCCACCATGTCCAAGATGTCACGGGAATCCTGCCCCAAGCCAACCGCGCGATGCGTCAACAAGGGCAAAGCAAGGGCGCGGACTCCATGGCGGTTCGAACCGAGCTTCAAGCCGACTGCTATGCCGGCCTCTGGGCAGCCCAGTCCAATATTACCCAAGCCCTCGAGCCCGGTGACTTTGAAGAGGCGCTGGGAGCTGCCAGTGCTGTTGGCGATGACCGCCTGCAAAAGCGCGCGCAAGGCTTTGCGGTGCCCGATAGCTTCACCCATGGCACAAGCGCGCAACGCGTGGCTTGGTTTAAGAAGGGATTTGAAAGCCGCGATACACGCGCTTGCGACACCTTCGCCGCACGTGATCTCTAGCAAAGGCTTTAGGCGGTTTCTTCGCCGGGCCAGATTTTGATACGCCGGACCAAATGGCGAACTTTAACCTTCCCTTCTGGAACTGTCTGGTTCTGAACGCTCATACCTGCCTTATGCACACTGTCGGAGTCCCCACTGACCAAGGGATGCCAATCAAACAGGGGCTTGCCTTCTTGCACCAGCCGATAAGCGCAGGTCATGGGCAGCCATGTGAGCTCTCCCAAGGTCTGAGGCGTTAACTTCACACAATCAGGTACGCGGGTCTTACGCTCGGCGTAATTGCTACAGCGGCACGAACCTGAATCAAACAGCTTACAATGCACGTCGGTTGTGTGGATGTCGCCCGTATCTTCATCTTCTAGTCGGATCAGGCAGCATTTGCCGCAGCCATCGCACAGACTTTCCCACTGGGCCTCGGTCATATCGGTGAGTTTGGTGTCGATCCAGAAGGGCATGTGGGCTACCGCACAAATTTGGCCGCAATTTCGACATGCGGCGTGAAGCGAAATTGATCAAAGGTCTCTATTTCCGCAAGGCGATAGCCACCGTCGATCAAAATACGGGCATCGCGGGCAAAGCTGGCTGGATCGCACGAGATCGCCACCACCAGATCAATTTTGGATCGTGCAATCTGGGCGCTTTGGGCTTCCGCCCCCGCCCGTGGTGGATCAAAAACAATGGCGTCTAGCCCTTTCATCTCCAAAGGCGCGAGAGGTGCCCGAAACAAGTCACGGGCCTCAGCAGTCAATGTTTTTCCCCCCGCTAGACCGTCAGAAGCCTTCTTCATCGCGGCCACTGCTTGCACGTCAGATTCAATGGCACGCACTTGGGCCTTTTCCTTCAGCCGCAGCCCAAAGGTGCCAATTCCAGCAAACAGGTCGGCAACATGCTTCCGGCCTTCAGTCCACTTCAGCACGTGGGCTGCCAAAGCCTCTTCACCAGCACGCGTCGCCTGCAAAAATGCCCCAGCGGGCAATTCGACAATCGCTTGACCCATTTTTACGCGTGGAGTGACCCGGGTTAATGCTGTCTGGCCGTGAAGTGTCAGTCGTCCAATGTCTGCCGCTTCTGCAAGGGATGCCAAACGTTCGAGCCCTTTACGTTCAAACTTATCAATCCTGCCGGCATTGCGTACATCGACATCAAGACCCACTGGGGTCTCCGTAACCAGGAGATCAATTGTTTCCTGTTTGGGCGCAAGCGCTTCTGCAAGGATTGCTAAGCGGGGAATGGCAGCATTGAAGCCCGGCGTTAAAACGGGGCATGCGCTGATCGGCGCAATCTGATGGGTTTTGGCTTGGGTAAAGCCAAACAAAAAACGTGGGCCTGCTTGCTTGCCATGAAAAGTTGCCCGTCTGCGCCCGTGCCCCCAAGCTGGCTGGGTTGGCGGTAGGGTTATGTCGATACCAACGCGTTGCAATGCCCGCTCAACCAAACCCGCCTTCCACGCCAGATAGGGTCCTTCCGCCCAATGCTGCAGGGAACAGCCGCCACAGATACCAAAGTGGCCACAAACCACCTCGACCCGCTCTTTCGAAGGCTGCAAGACTTTGACCAAAGTTGCCCGATCGCCGCGTTGGTTTGCTTCGACTTGTTCGCCTGGCAAGGTGAAAGGCACATGGACCGCACGGTCCTGATCACGCGAAACACCATGGCCGCGTGCACCTATATGCTCAATGTTGAGCGTGAGAGTTTCCTGAATGCTTTTGTTCATATCTGCTCATGCGCCGTTCAGGGAGGATGTTGCAAGTTAGCTTTCACAGAAGGCCTGCACCTGCCCCCTCTATCTCATGGGTCTTCTCTGTAAAGGAGCATCGTGATGCGTACATTGATTTTCTCAAGCTTGGCTGCCGCGCTGGCCCTTTCAGCCCCCGCCATGGCTTCTGCCCAAACCTATGACAACAGCTATCCCACCTATGGATCGATCCCCCAAGACTGCCAACAAAGCCTGAACAATAATCGTTTGGCCGGTGGTGCCATTGGTGCGGTTGCTGGCGCGGTTTTGGGTAAGCAATTGGCTGGACGTAATGCGCGCAAAGAAGGCACAGTTCTGGGTGCGGTTGTCGGTGCGGTTGCTGGCTCGCAAATCGCCAAGGGCCGCGTTACGTGCGACGATCCCGTCTATCGCGGTTATGAGCCTAACCAGCGCCCTGCGCGCAAGGAAGGCTATCAGAACAACGGCTATCAAGACTATGGCTATTCGCGCGACGATCGCTTTGTCGACTATCGTTCTGGCCGTCGCGACCACCGCCGCGATCATGATCGCGCCTACCAAGCCACCTACACCCCACCTGTCGCAAGCCGCCAAGAATGCGGTTGGGGTGAAGCCGCTTTGCGTCGTCCAGACGGTCTTTATGAGCGTCAGCAAGTTTGGATGTGCCGTGATAACCGCGGCGAATGGCAAGTGGTCAACTAAAGCCAGAGCCCAACGCTTTGCCGCCCCCCTCTTCACAGGGGGGCGGCTTTGTCGTGCCAATTCGACTTCCATAGATCGAAGCTATGCCTGTGTTTTCTTTTCCCTGTTTTGGTGAAGAACAGCGCAAAATGGTGAAGAGTTTGGCATAGTGAACCGAAGTGACGAAAGAATTTCGTCGAGATTTGATTCGAACGTCCCAGAAAAGGACTTGAATATGCGCGGTGTTTTACTTGGTGTGGCACTTTCGGGCTTGTTAGCGGCCCCGGCCTTTGCTCAATGTGTTTACATGACCTGTCCCGGCGCTTCGGGTTCAAGCGCGATAGGCAGTAGCAGTAGCAGCAGCAGTTCAAATGCGTCGTCCTCCACATCAACCGTGTCGCAGCATGAAGTCAGACAAAATGTGACCGTGGCACCGGCTACAACCGAAACTTTTGTGCGCGAAGAGGTCGTGCGTGAACCAAAAGCCCATGGCGGACATCACGCAGCCCATCACCAACACACGCAGAAAGCCTATCGAGACGGTTACCGTGATGGCTATCGCGATGGCTATCATGATCGCGGCAAACCAAAGGCCCGCGCCACAAAGGCCCGGACACGTGGTACCACGTCCCAGTCAAATCACCGTCGTCCCCAGCCAAAACCGAAGCGCGCTCAGACCACGCACACCCATTCTTCCGCCTGGGTGCGTGAGAGCCGGCCCCATGTTGACCCAATCAAGGACCGTGCAAGCAGCTATGAAGCTGCCGCCCATGGCTCATCGATTGCTTTGGTGCAAGAAAGCAGCGCATCGAGCAGTTCGTCCTGGTCATCTTCTTCCTCGATAAGCAGTTGGTCGAGCCAGGGGGGTATGTCGTCTTGGCCTGCGCCTGCCGCGACGATGCAACAGGGCGGCATGATTTGTGGTTGGAGTATCCAGACCGTAACGACGCCAGATGGGCAGACCTTGCCGCCGCAACAAACCTGGGTCTGCCAATGCCCGCAAGGCTGGCGTCCACCCGGCTATTGATCGCCACACATTGATTTTTGACTTCCTCGGAGACGACAATGCGCCAAGCCATCCACCCGATTCTGATTGCAACCCTATGTGCGACCGCCATTTTCGGAGTGACTCCCGCTGTAGCCCATGGCGATCCAGAGCGCGCCGCTATGCCGCGCGCCATGGGACAGCCAGAAGCCTTTTCGGGTTCCTGTGCTGAGGCCAAATCCGGTGCGCGGGCAGCCGGTGGCGTAATTGGGTCTGTTGGTGGGGGGATTGCAGGCAAAGCTCTGGCGGCCGCAGCCGTTCAGCCTGAGGGAATCCTAGTCGGCGCTGTGGTCGGGGCCTTTGTGGGATCACAAATTGGTGGTGCCAACGTCACCTGCCCAACCGATCTTTCTGAGGATCAAGACCTGCGCCCGCATGCGCCTCGACTGACGCCACCTGAACCGCGTGTGCAGCGCGTCGTTGGTGGGGATTGGTATCAGCCCTCGCCACATTCCTATTATGGTCGAGAGCGGCGTGGGCCTCTCTATGCCGCCCCAGCCGATGTTCCCCGGCCGGCGCACGTGCCGCGCGCGTCCTATGTCGGCACCCAGCCGGTTCCAATGACAGGCGGCTTGCATCCTGGCAGCTTCCCGCCGCCCTGCATGGTTTGCACGCGCTAAAGCGTCTGTGCGGCCACGCGTCGCGCATGTAACAGATATTCCCGATTGCCATCGCCCCCGGCAATCGGGCTTTCAATCACACCCAAAACCTTGAAGCCACACAGGCCGTCTAATTCTTGGCGAACTTCCTCAGCAATGATTGCGGCTATGGCTGGATCGACGAGGCCGCGCTTGCCAACGCGTGCAGGCCCTGCTTGAAACTGCGGCTTTACCAGCGCCACGAGGTCGGCGCTTGGTGCGACAAGGGCGAGAACAGAAGGCAAGACTTTCTCCAACCCGATAAAGCTCACATCCACCACGACAAGGTCAGGCACAGGCTCGCCCAAATCGGCAGAGCTTAACGTGCGAGCGTCAGTCCCTTCAAGCGATGTAATGGCGGGATTACCCCGCAGGCTGGCGTCCAACTGATCCCGCCCGACATCAACCGCGACAACATGGGCTGCACCGCGGCTCAGCAGCACTTGGGTAAAACCTCCTGTGGATGCCCCGATATCCAAGGCATAGCGACCGGTCGCCATCACACCAAATGCGTCCAAAGCGGCGATTAACTTCAGCCCAGCCCGCGACACCCAATGATAAGCCAGTTGGGCCGTTAGCGGGCAGTCTGGCTCTAGAAGTTCTGAAGGTTTTACGATGACGCGGTCCCCAGAGCGAACCAAACCGCCCTCAATGGCTTCCCGCGCCTTGGCGCGGGTGGCGATCAATCCACGGGCCACCAGTAACAAATCTGCTCTCATGCGTTCCATGGCCAAGGGCCTATCCTGCGCAGCCTGGTTTGACCACCCCGGGCACGCATGCCCCTCAACTGAAAACGGCGGACCCGAAGGCCCGCCGCAGAGGTTTCACCTAGGCGGAGATCCTAGTCGAGTTTGTGGGGCAATTCGTTTGCGGGAGGCTCATGACCCGTCACGAATTCACCTTTGGCAAGCTTGGAGTTCCACATCCCATAGAGGAAATAGACTGCTGTGGCGCCGACTAGGAAGATAAAGAAGAAGTGCAAAACGCGCTGTTCTACCGTGAAGATCAAAGCCCCGCACGACAAAATGCCGAAGATTGGCAAAATGGGGTACAGGGGGACCTTGAAACCTCGCGGCAGGTCTGGACGCGCCTGACGCAACCAAATTACCGAGACGCAGACGATGGCAAAGGCGGCCAAGGTTCCAACCGAAGTCACATCGCCCAAGACGTTGATGTCGAACAAGCCGGCCGCAAATGCCACAATGATACCAACCACAATCGTGTTGATCCAAGGGGTTTGGAACTTGGGATGCACGCGTGAGAAGATCTTTGGCAGGAGGCCATCGCGGGCCATCGCGTAGAAGATCCGGGTTTGGCCATACATCAGAACCAAGATCACCGAGGTCAGACCAATGATCGCACCAGCCTTAATGGTCATGGCGAACCAAGCCCATTGTGGACCCATAGAATCCACAGCTACGGCCACCGGATCAGGCACGTTCAATTCCTTGTAATTGACTAGCAAGGTCAAAACGGCTGCCACCAGCATGTAGAGGATCGTACAGACCAGCAAGGACCCAATGATGCCGATTGGCATGTCTTTTTTCGGGTTTTTCGCTTCCTGGCCAGCGGTCGAAACCGCTTCAAAGCCGATATAAGCAAAGAAGACGATAGAGGCAGCGCGGAAGACACCTTCCCACCCGAACTTGCCCTCACCTTCATTTTCCGGGATGAACGGCACCCAATTCTTTGACAATTCCGGTAAGTGGGTCAGGACTTTATAGCCGCCGATCAGAATGAATGCCACGATCACCGTGACCTTGATCGCCACAATGATGTTGTTGACTTGGCTGGATTCAGAAATCCCGATGGTCAATAAGCAGGCCAGAATCAAGGTCACCAAAAAGGCTGGGACGTTGAATATGGTGGTCAAAGTCGTGCCATCTTTTAAAGTCGTCACATGGTTCATAGGACCGGTGAATTCTGGCGGTATGATAAGGCCAAAGTCTCCCAGAAGACTGACAACATAGCCTGACCACCCCACCGCCACGACAGAGGCCGCAAGCCCATATTCCAGCAACAAGAGCGCGCCCATGATCCAGGCAGCAAATTCGCCCAAGGTCGTGTAGGAATAGGTATAAGCAGAGCCTGAAACCGGCAAAGTTGAAGACAATTCTGCATAGCAAAGACCGGCACAGGCACAGACGAGACCTGCGACGACGAAGGACAACATCACAGCAGGGCCTGCGTGCAAGGCAGCCGCATTACCCGTCCGAACAAAGATACCGGCCCCGATGATGCAACCAATTCCCAAAAGAACCAAATTGATAGGACCCAAGGTCCGCTTCAACTCACTCTTTTCGTTCTCGCTCATGATTTGAGCGACAGACTTACGCGCGAAAATTCGACTAAGTCCGGTCGCCGGTTTGGTTTCAGCCATTCAACCCCCCTTAAACAGGTTTCTGTGGGTGCGACACTTTTGGGTCGCTTTCACCCCCGTGACCTCACGCTAGTGCCCTCTGCCCAGATTGGCAACAAAACAACGTGCTAATCATCGCCTCTGCTGCACTCTTGCTCGGTTTGAAGCACAATTTGGCACAGTTGCGGAGTAATGATGTATGCGGCGTGCAGTGACGAGGTGCACGAAGTTCGATTTAGCGCTACATGAGCCCTATGAGCAATTCTTCTATTTATGAGGGTCTGGGCACCCTCGGCCAAGACGTTCGTGGTTATGCTTCTCCCGAAGAGGCTATACTGGAGCGCGTCGCCAATCCCCATTCAGGTACCGCCTATCTCGCGCGCTTCGTGGCGCCCGAGTTTACAAGCCTATGCCCTGTCACGGGACAACCCGACTTTGCGCATTTGGTTATCGATTATGTGCCTGGCGACTGGTTGGTGGAAAGCAAAAGTCTGAAGCTGTTTCTCACAAGCTTCCGTAACCATGGGGCATTCCACGAAGATTGCACCGTGGCAATCGGCAAACGCTTGGTTGAGCTATTGGCCCCAACTTGGTTGCGGATCGGGGGCTATTGGTACCCGCGCGGTGGCATTCCTATTGACGTCTTTTATGCGACGGGGCCCGTGCCAGAGGGCGTCTGGATTCCAGACCAAGGCGTGCCGCCCTATCGTGGGCGCGGCTAAGTGACTGGCTTGCTCGATCCCCGCGAAGCTAATCACGCCCATTTCAGCTTGGAATTGCAAGAAGCGGCGCAGGCACGGGCTTGGGAGACCTTGGCCCGCGCCGCAGCTATGATCGAGCCCGGCATGAATGATCTCGACGGCAAAGCCATTGTCGATCAAGCCATTCTCGATAGTGGCGCTGAAAGACTGTGGCATGCAAGCCAAGTGCGCTTTGGCCCCAATACGCTTTTGCCCTTTGGCCAAGCACCAGCCACGCCCCATGTTTTGGAGGCGGATGATATCTTTTTCCTCGATATCGGCCCTTGCTATGACGGCCATGAAGGCGACGTCGGTTCAGCGTTCACCTTAGGCCAAGTTCCCGCCTTTCACAGCCTGATCGAAGATTCTAAAGCGGTGTTTGCAGCGGTAAAGGCCCATTGGGCCGAAACTGGAGCCAATGGGCTAGAGCTTTATGACTTTGCCAAGACAGAAGCTGCCAAGCGCGGCCGGACCTTGGCACTCGAAGGGGCGTCAGGTCACCGGATCGGTGCCTTCCCGCACCGTGTCCATCACAGCGGTAAACTGAAGGCTTTTGGTAAGACGCCTTCACCTGCTTGTTGGATCCTTGAAATTCATCTTATCGATCCGACCTTGAAGGTCGGTGCTTTCTATGAGGACATGCTTTAGGCCGTCTCTGGCCCGATTGCGCCAGCGATCCTATTGCGGCCATCCGGGAAGTTAGCCTTTAGGCCTTTGCCGGCAAGCTGAGCGGTGCGCTCCACCCGCTCTGCCCGTGTTTCTGGGCGTTTCGCAGAACCAATCCACTCCAAAATACCGCGCCGGCTAGAGGCCGCCATCAAGTTCCAATTCTCCATGGCAAAGGCTGTTGCCGCCAAAGCGGATTTGAGGTCGTCTGGCTCAATCAAGGCATCGACTTCATTCAAACGGTCCCATGCGCCACTTGCTTTGGCTTGTTCAATCATGGAAAGCCCACTTGGGGTGATCAATCCCTGCTCTAGAAGTTTTTCGACCCGCCGTTTGTTCACAGCAGACCACGAACTGGACACGCGCCGAGGCGACAACAGCAACATCGTTCTGTCTTTATCCAGTTTAGAAACTCGAGAATCAATCCAGCCGAAACAAATGGCCTCTTCAACAATATCATCATAGCTGACGCTTGGGCCTTTGCCCTTTTTGAAGGTTACAAGCCAAATACTCTTGCCAACGGCCGCGGCATTTTCAGACAGCCAGGCGCGCAGCTCTGCCCGACTTCTTACTTCAACTTTTTCAAAATCCATCACTTCTACCGCCGGAAATCAGCCCAGAATCGCATTTATCAAGACTTTGTTAACCATGCCAAGCCATCCCATACGGGGCGAAACTAGAATTGGTTTGAACACGCCCTGAGTCGGAGAAGCTGACGATGAACGCCCCAGAAGTCCTCGATGTTGCCCGTGATGCAATCTGGCTGACGATCGCAATGTCGGCACCGGTCATGCTGGTTGGCTTGGCTGTGGGTTTGGTTATCGGGCTGTTGCAGGCCTTAACGCAGATCCAAGAACAGACCCTTGTCTTTGTTCCTAAAATCCTTGCGATCTTTGCGGCGCTTCTTTTATTTCTGCCCTTGATGGGCGGGATGCTGGGCGAATTTATGACGCAGATGATGACTAAAGTTGCGTCAAGCGGCGCGGGCTAAAGGGCCCCGCGGATGGAACTCCTGCCCCAGACAGTATGGGTAATTGGTCTCGTCTTTGCGCGCGTTGGCGCGCTGATGATGCTTGCACCGGGTATTGGTGACCAATTTGTGCCGACGCGTGCACGCTTGATGGTCGCCCTTTTCATTGCCTTTACCTTGGCACCCGTGGTTTCTAGCAAAATTGAACCCTTGCCGTCGGATATTTCTTTGATGTTTCTGGCCATCGGCAAGGAAATCCTAATCGGTCTGTCATTGGGGCTTACCACGCGCATTTTGTTTTCCGCTTTGGCCACGGCGGGGGCGATCGCAGGCATGCAGACAGGCCTAGGCATGGCGATGGCGTTTGACCCATCCCAGCAGCAACAAGGGGCGGTGTTCGGCACCTTTTTGGCGCTATTGGGGACAGCGCTCGTGTTTCAAAGCGATGTCCATCACCTTTTCATTTCAGGGGCAGCAAAGAGTTTTGAGAACTTCTTGCCGGGCGGACCTTTGCCCTTAGGCGACATCGCGCAATTTAGTCTACGCGCCTTCAGCCAAGCCTTTTCCTTGGCGATTCAAATCACCGCGCCCCTATTGCTGTTTGGCATCGTCATCAATGTCGCTTTGGGCATCATCAACCGCGTTGCGCCTGCCATCCAAGTTTTCTTCATTGCCCAACCGGTCCAAGTGTTGTTGGGCATCATGCTGTTTGCGATCACTGCAGGTGCCGGTATGTTGGTATGGCTTGAAGCCATCGCCGCCGCTGGTCGGTCTTTGAATTGAGGCCGCCCGATGGAAGAAGATGAATCCCAAAAAACCGAAGCCCCCAGTCAGTACAAACTGGATGAGGCACGAAAAAAGGGCGACGTACCCAAATCGCAAGACATTGCAACTTTGTTTGTCTTAACAGCGGGCGTTGCGGTTCTTTTGACCCTGGGCCTGCACAGCGCCCATGATCTGACCCGCTACATGACAATTTTCATCGAACGGCCAGAGCAATTTGCGGTCGATAGCGGCGCGCTGCAGCGACTCAGCCTAGATGTCGGCGGGCGCCTCGCCATTCTTATGAGCGCAACGGTAGGTGCCATTTTCATTGCGGGCCTTGCCGGACATCTGGTGCAATCAGGCTTCTTATTCACCGGCGAAAAAATGAAGCCGAAGCTTGAGAAAATCTCGCCCATAGCCGGCTTCAAGCGCTTATTCGGGGCTGAAGCCCTTTTGACCTTCGCCAAGACCGTGGTGAAATTGATCATTATTTGCTGGGTTGCTTACGCGATCTTGGCCCCCCATGCCAAGGAAATGCAAATCTTGGTGGCGATGGAGCCGGCGGCTTTGATGCCCGTTCTCGTCAAGATTCTTTTGGAGCTGTGTTTTGCGCTGATCGGCATTATCGCGGTCGCATCGGTTGCTGATTATGCAATCCAGCGTTTTTCCTGGATCAAGCGTAACCGCATGAGCAAGCAGGAGCAAAAGGACGAGTATAAGAAGCTAGAAGGTGATCCGCAGATCAAAATGAAGCTGCGTCAGATCCGGATGCAACGCGGGCGCAATCGCATGATGGCAAAAGTGCCAGAAGCAACCGTGATTATCACCAACCCAACCCACTATGCTGTCGCCTTACTCTATGTGGCAGGCGAAACCCCAGCGCCTGTGTGTGTGGCCAAAGGCGTCGATAATCTAGCTTTGAAAATTCGCGAAATCGCCACCGAGTCCGATGTGCCGATTATCGAAGATCCGCCCTTGGCACGTGCTCTCTATGCGAGTGTTGATCTCGAAGAGACGATCCCGGCTGAACATTATCAAGCTGTAGCAAAAATCATTGGAGTGATTTTGGGTGTAGCCGCGCGGCGCAAATCAGGTGATTCTCTCCAGAGTCGAGTCCAAAACGCCGCATAGGTGCATCTTTGGACCGGTTTGGGGCGCAGAAGCATGGCTGGACTATTGAAGATGTTTTCCCGGTCGGAGTCGCACGACTGGCTGGCAAGTATGGATGGGCCTGCTGCCCTCTTCACACGCTCTGGGCGCTTCCTCGCCGCCAATGCTGCATACGACGCCCTGTATCGACCGGTCTCAATTGATCCCCTCCTGATGAGCTTGTTGGATCAGGCCTGCGCTTTTCGGGCGTCTAAAGCGGTTCGCCGTGCGTTGAGCTTAGATGAAACCCAAGGCGACATGCGGGTCCGGGTGAGTGCGATTGGCGAGCATGCTTTGGTCCGCCTGACAAAGATCGAAAACCCCGCACAGCCCCAAGCACCAGCACAAGATGGGGCCGCTTCGGTTTCCCAAGCCGCTCTTGCCGTCCAAACAACCTCGTCTCTGTTAACAGGCCTTGCACGCCTGATTGCCGAAGCGCCGGTCGGCTTTGCCCGTTTGGACCGACGCGACGCGCGCCACGCAATTATTCAAGAAGCCAATCCGGCCTTCATCCGGATTGCTGGTGCCGGCAAAGGGGCAAAGCTGTCTGAACTTGTTGCCCCTGCCCATGTCGATGATCTGGACCGCCTCGAAGTGGGTGGGCAACGTGCCATCGAACTGGATATGGCCACGACCGGCGGTCAGACCTGCGAAGGCTGGCTCTTGGAAGACGAAAATGATGGTGCTGCTCTTCTCTTGGTTGACGTCTCAACCCGGCGGGAGATGGAACACCGCCTGGCCCAGACCAGCAAGATGCAGGCGGTTGGCCAAATTGCCGGTGGCGTCGCCCACGAGCTCAATAACTTCCTTTTGGTGATCACGCTGAATTGCGATGCCTTATTGGCGCGCCATCCAGTGGGTGACCCCAGCTATGGCGAATTGCAGAGCATTCAAAACACCAGCGCGCGGGCGGCGGAACTGGTCAAAATGCTGTTGGCCTACGCTCGCAAACAGACTTTCCGGCGTGACGTTCTCGATGTTGGAGCGGTTTTGACCGAGTTTGCCGTTTTGATGCGGCAAGTCTTGGACGAACGGATCGTCTTTGAAATTACCCATGGCCGTGACCTTCCCAATGTGCGTGCCGATAAGCAACAGCTTGAAACTGTGTTTATGAACTTAGTTACCAATGCTCGCGATGCGGTCTTGATGTCTGGCAAGGGTAAGGGCTCGGTTACCGTGCGCACAAAACGCGCAACCACCCAAGACGTGCGCGCCGCACTCAAGGGCCTCTCCATCGCCGATATTGAAAATTGCGATTGGGCGATGATTTCGGTGACCGACACTGGCACGGGTATGAGCCAAGATATTGCCACAAAAATCTTTGAACCCTTCTTCACGACCAAGGAACAAGGCAAAGGCACGGGCATTGGCCTTGCCACTGTCTATGGCATCATCAAACAGTCGGACGGCTTTATCGCCCTCGACTCAGTGGAAAATGAGGGTACGACTTTCCATGTCTTCTTGCCTGCCACGACTGCCGACGAAGTCAGCGACGACTTGCCCCAAGCCCAAGCCCAAATCGCTGAAGCCCGGCCGATGGATTTGGCTGGACGCGGACGGATCTTGCTTGTTGAAGATGAAGAGGGTGTTCGCAATATCGCGACCCGTCTTCTGACCCAACGCGGCTATCATGTGACCTCCGCTGGTGACGGGGAAGAAGCACTCGAAATTCTGGAAAACGACCCCAATAGCTTTGACCTCGTCTTATCCGACGTGGTCATGCCCGGTCTTGACGGGCCAGGTCTTCTGAAGGCCGCTAAGCCCTATTTGGGCCACGCCCGTATCGTGTTTATGTCTGGCTATGCTGAGCAAGACTTTGCACAGACCCTGGAAGATGAACGCTCCATCTCCTTCTTGCCAAAGCCATTTACGCTGGCACAATTGGCAGAACGGGTCAAAACAGAACTTGCAGCGGCTTGATACGTCAAAATCGGTCGTATAAATTATAAAAAAGTAGATTAATCCACTTTGTTCCACTTGTGTTCTAAGAACATATCAGATACAAACCCCTCATGATGTGACAAGGTCTGGTTTGCACACAGCTCCACTGAGCCCATTGTGCCGATGCAGGCGGGAATCGTGAAAAGGGGTTCAAAGATGGCTACTCAGGCTTCAAATGCAGCGCTTCGCTTGGTGGAAAAAAACGATATGGACAAAGAAAAAGCACTCGAATCGGCCCTGTCCCAGATTGAGCGTGCCTTTGGCAAAGGCTCGATCATGCGTTTGGGGGAACAAGGCGCAGCTGTAGAAATTGAATCGGTTTCGACGGGCTCTTTGGGTCTCGATATTGCCCTCGGGATTGGTGGGCTGCCTCGCGGCCGGATCATCGAAATCTATGGACCTGAAAGCTCGGGTAAGACCACATTGGCGCTGCACTGTATTGCCGAAGCCCAAAAGAGTGGCGGGGTTTGCGCCTTTGTTGACGCCGAACATGCACTCGACCCCATTTATGCCCGCAAGCTCGGGGTAGATTTGAGTGATCTGTTGATCTCGCAGCCAGACACGGGCGAACAAGCCCTTGAAATCACCGATACCTTGGTGCGTTCTGGTGCGGTCGACGTTTTGGTGATCGACTCGGTTGCGGCCTTGACGCCCAAGGCTGAGATCGAAGGGGACATGGGCGATAGCCTGCCCGGTCTACAAGCCCGTTTGATGAGCCAAGCGTTGCGCAAATTGACCGGCTCAATCTCGCGCTCCAAAACTTTGGTGATCTTCATCAACCAGATCCGGATGAAAATCGGCGTAATGTTCGGCAATCCAGAAACCACAACTGGCGGTAATGCGCTGAAATTCTATGCCTCGGTCCGTCTGGACATCCGCCGGATCGGCCAGATCAAGGACAAGGAAGATGTGGTGGGCAATGTCACCCGCGTCAAAGTGGTTAAAAACAAAGTCGCCCCGCCATTCAAACAAGTTGAGTTTGATATTCTGTACGGTGAAGGCATCTCCAAGCAGGGCGAATTGATTGATCTGGGCGTGAAAGCTGGGATCGTTGAGAAATCCGGCTCGTGGTATTCTTACGACAGCACGCGGATCGGCCAAGGCAAAGACAATGCCCGCGCTTTCTTGAAGGCAAATCCTGAAATGGCCGCTGAGATTGAGCATAAAGTGCGCCAAAACGCGGGTATTCTGGCCGAAGTCTTGGCGGGTGATCCTGTTTCTGATGATGGCGACATGGACGACATGTAGAGCAGGGTGAAGGGTAGTTTTCACCCTTCATCCTCAAGAATCGACAGACGGCAAATGCCGCACGGTGAGAACAGGACCAAGCCCCAAGGCTCTGGTCCTGTTTTCGTCTTGGGTCGGTCACCTATCAACAAGGGCGTCAGGCCGCTTTGCGTACCACAATCATATAATTCATGCTGGTATCTGCCCCTAAAGACCAGCGGTCCATCAAGGGGTTGTAATTGACACCGATTGGCTGATCGAGGGTCAAGCCCGCTTCGGGTTTTAGGGCCGCTTGAATTTCAGAAGGTTTGACGAGCTTGTCATAGTCATGCGTGCCCGGCGGCAACCAACGCAAGATTCGTTCGGCCCCTATGATGGCGAGCGCCAACGCTTTTGGGGTGCGGTTAATGGTCGCGATAAACATCAATCCGCCTGGTGCCACTAAGTGGGCAGTATTCTTTAGAAAAGCTGCTGCATCGGCCACATGCTCTACCACTTCCATATTGAGCACGATGTCAAAAGGGCCCTCGCCTGCCGCCAACAAGCCTTCGGCTGTGCCATGACGATAGTCAATTTCAAGGCCCATTTGGGCTGCATGAGTCATGGCGGTCTTGATATTGGGCTCGGTCGCATCCACCCCAGTAACCTTGGCCCCTAGGCGCGTCATTGGCTCACTCAACAGCCCGCCGCCACAGCCAATATCTAAAAGTTTCAGTCCTTTAAGTGGCATTTCAGCGCCGGGGGTCAACCCGAAATGCGCTTCGGCTGTTTCGCGAATAAACCGCAGCCGCGTGGGGTTGAACTTGTGCAACGGGCGGAATTTGCCATGGGGGTTCCACCAGTCTTCAGCCATAGCTGCAAATTTGGCCACTTCAGCCGGATCGATCGAGGGCGAGCGTGGCGGCATCTCCAGTGTCGCGTCTTGGCTGGCTTTCGGCATTGGGTTCAACTCACCTGTATGACAGTTTGCAACATGTAAAAGGATTGACCTTAAGACTTCATAGAGCGAAGAGCGCGCGCGTCGAGAGCCATCGTCTGTTTGTAACAGCAGATTTCTGCGTCTAATGGCATAGCTGAGGAGCAAGGAAGCATGTCGCGTCTGGTGATGAAGTTTGGTGGAACCTCTGTAGGAGACGTCGAACGTATCCGTCGCGTTGCGCGTTTGGTCAGTGCCGAGCGTGAAGCCGGGCGCGGGATCGCCGTGGTGGTTTCGGCCATGTCGGGCGAGACCAATCGCTTGGTCGAACTTTCCCGCCAAGCCGGCGAAGGCCTGCCGCCCGAACTATTCGACGATGAATATGATGTGGTGGTGGCGACCGGCGAACAGGTGACGACCGGCCTTTTGGCCCTGGCTCTACGCAGCATGGGTATCCCTGCCCGGTCCTGGCAAGGCTGGCAAATCCGCGTGGCCTCGAGCTCAACTCACGGCTCCGCCCGCATTTCCGACATTGATGCCGATGAAGTAGCTGCAGCGATTGATTCCGGCGAAGTCGCCGTCATCCCGGGCTTCCAAGGCGTGACCGAAGAAGACCGGATTACGACGTTGGGTCGGGGCGGGTCAGACACGTCTGCTGTCGCCGTAGCCGCAGCCCTAAAGGCAGAGCGGTGCGACATTTATACCGATGTCGACGGGGTCTATACAACGGATCCCCGCATGGTGCCTAAGGCCCAACGCCTTGAAAAAATCTCCTATGAGGAAATGCTAGAAATGGCCTCGCTTGGGGCAAAAGTCTTGCAAACGCGGTCGGTAGAACTGGCTATGGCCAAACGTGTGCCCGTTCGCGTCTTGTCGAGTTTTGTTGAACCCGGTGAACCTAACCCTGGAACTTTGGTCTGTGATGAGGATGAAATTGTGGAAAAGCAAATCGTGTCGGGCATTGCCTATTCGCGCGACGAAGCCAAAGTGTCGCTGAAGGCTTTGCAGGATCACCCCGGCGTCGCGGCCGATATTTTTGGCCGCTTGGCCGAAGCCAACATCAATGTGGACATGATCGTCCAAGCTCCGTCCCGCACCGAAGGCGCGGTCAATATGACCTTTACCGTCCCCGAGCGTGAAGCCGATCGCGCCATGGCGCTGATGAGTGCTGCCCAAGAGCAAATTGGCTTTGAGCAAGTGGAAGTCAAAAAGGACGTCTCGAAAGTCTCTGTAATCGGTGTTGGCATGCGCTCGCATGTCGGCGTTGCCCGTATCATGTTTGATGCCCTGTCAAAAAAGGGGATCAATATTGAAAATATCGCGACGTCCGAGATCAAAATCTCGGTTCTGATTGATAGCTCCTATACAGAATTAGCGGTCCGGGCTCTGCATACGGCCTATGGGCTCGACGCTGCCTAAGTTTTGTGCAGCTTGCAGCAAAAAATGCTGTCGCTTTGAAGGACAGTTTATCCCTTCTCTTGTATGAGGAAGGTGACTTATGGTGTGGTCCTGCCCGTGCGGGTGCCACACCGCACCGTTTCGAGGAAGTGAATGAGCCCTGTTTCTTCTGGCAATGCGGGGGGGTCACGCGTTCTATTGCGTCGCCTGCGCGATGTCATGGTACAGGACGTCGACACCCAAACCCGCTTAGACCGGATCGTCGCGCAGATTGGCACGACGATGGTGGCAGACGTGTGCTCAATTTATCTCCGTCGCTCAGATGGGTCGCTGGAGCTGTTTGCGACCGAAGGCTTGTCGCGTGATGCGATCCACCGCACGCGGATGAAGGCCGGCGAAGGCCTTGTCGGCCTTGTTGCCGAAGGGGTCGAGCCGATCAGTCTGGCCGATGCGCCAAAGCATCCCCGCTTTTCTTACCGCCCTGAAACTGGGGAAGACCCGTTCCAATCCTTCATGGGGGTGCCAGTTCTTCGCAGTGGCCGGGTTGTTGGGGTATTGGTTGTCCAGAACCGCTATGCGCGCACCTACGAAGATGATGAAATTGAAGCGCTCCAACTGATCGCTACGGTTTTGGCCGAAATCGTCTCGGTTGAAGACCTGACTGGGGCCTTATCAGAATTTCAGATCAAGCCCACCGCTCCAGAAACCTTGAAGGGCAAAGCCTATTCGCGTGGTCTCGCCTCTGGACAGGCGCTGCTACACGACCCAGACGTTGAGCCAACGCGCTATTTGTCCGACGATCCCGTTGCAGAAGAACAAAGGCTCGATGAAGGTCTGGCCAAATTGCGCTCGGGCCTGGAAGCGCTCTTAGCGGGGGATGTGCAGACCCTTGGGGGCACCTCCTTCGAAGTATTGGAGACCTTTCATCTGCTAAGCCAAGACCGCTCGTGGGAACGCCGGTTACGCGATGGGGTCAGAAACGGCCTGACGGCAGAGGCTTCTGTCGAGCAAGTGCGGTCTGAGCACCGCGCCCGCATGACAAGTGCCAAAGACGGCTATATTCGCGACCGCCTGCATGATTTGGAAGAACTGGATAATCGCCTGCTGCGCTATTTGTCGGGCGATGCCGGTGATCGCAAGGAGGCACCCGAGGATTCCATTCTGGTTGCCCGCGACATCGGCCCAGCCGAGCTGCTCGAATATGGTCGTGGCCGCATCAAAGCGATCCTGCTGGAAGAAGGATCCCCCTCCTCTCATGCTGCCATCGTTGCCAAGGCGATGGGCGTGCCAATGCTGGGCCAATTGCCCAATTTGCTCTCCCGCGTCGAAGCAGGTGACACCATTATTGTGGATGGCAATGAAGCCCAAGCCTATCTGCGCCCAGATAGAATGGTCTCCCAAGCTTTGCATAGCCGGTTTGAAGCCCAAAGTGCCGAGCAGCAATTGTTTGCCGCCTCAAAAGATTTGCCGAGCCAAACATTGGACGGACGAACAATCCACTTATTGCTGAATGCGGGTCTGGCCATTGATTTAGAGCAATTGGAAACAACCGGGGCCAGTGGGGTGGGCCTCTATCGCACGGAATTCCAATTCATGATTGCAGACTCGCTGCCCCGCCTTGACGCCCAGACCGCACTTTATACCGAAGCGCTCGACCTTGCCAAAGGCCGACCGGTCACCTTCCGGACCTTGGACCTCGGTGGCGATAAGGTTGCCGCCTATATGCCGACAGAGCGGGAAGAAAACCCGGCTATGGGTTGGCGTGCCGTGCGCATGGGTCTCGATCGGCCTGGTCTCTCGCGCTACCAATTGCGCGCCCTTGTTCGGGCTGCCGAAGGCCGGCTTTTGCGCGTTATGTTCCCGCTTGTGGCCGTGGTGGATGAGTTCCATCGCGCGCGGGAATTGTTGGAAAAAGAACTGGCTTGGGCGCGCGCCAATGGCCGGCTTGGTCCAAGTCGTGTTGAAGCAGGCGCCATGATTGAGGCCCCCGCCTTGGCTTGGGATACCGCCTCAATTGCCGAACATGCCGATTTCTTGTCGATCGGCACCAACGACCTGATGCAATTCTTTTTTGCCGCGGATCGAGGCACCGCGAAAGTCGCCGACCGCTATGACATTCTCTCGCGGCCAGCACTCACCTTCCTGAAGCATATTCGCGACAGCGCAGGCCAAACCCCGATCTCCATTTGTGGTGAGCATGCCGGCCGCCCTCTTGAAGCGATGGCGATGATTGGTTTGGGCTTTACGCGCCTTTCGATGCCCGCAGCGGGAATCGGTCCGGTCAAACGGATGCTGATGTCCCTCAATGGGGAAGAATTCTCCAAAACCTTGATGTCTTTGTTGCTCAAAGGCGACGGGCACCTCCGCAATGCACTGAAAGACTATGCAAAAACACACAAGGTTATAGTAAACTGACACGAAATCGCGCTAAGGATTTCTAAACTAAATGCCCGCAGTGTGGTGCGGTGTAGAGATTAAGGATTGACACGATGAGTCCGGCAGAGGCCGCACGCACGTTAGACGCAGCCAAGACGCTCCATGCAGGGCGCGCGCATTTGCGTCTGGTGGGCTCTGTAGACAATCCAGATGCGGATGGTCCTGGCGCTCGTTTGCAAGCTGCCCGCCGCGATCAAGAGCTATCCATTCATCAAGTGGCCGGTGCCCTTAAGCTTAAGCCAGAGCAGGTCGCCGCCATTGAGTCGATGCAATTCCAGAAGCTACCCGGCCTTGGCTATGCGCTGGGCTATGTGCGTGCCTATGGTGAGCTTTTGGGCCTGGTCGATTGCGATGGTTTGGTGAGTGAGTTCCGCGATGCGTGGGAACCCGTCCAACGCCGACGCGAGTCTGAAATTGCAACCCAACCTTCAAAATTTGTTGCCCCAGTCGGTGCAGTTGTCGCTTTGGCGCTGTTGGGTTGGTTAATCGTGTGGGCAAGCTTGCATGCGATTAAGCCACAACCGGTTGATGTCGTTACCCCGCCCGACGAGACGATCAAGGCGTGGGCCGAAGCGCAACCCAAGGGGCCCGTCCAAGCCACGGCCGATGTGCAACCCTTATCGACTTTGAAGGCCTTGCAAGACGTGCGCATTACGCTGCGGGGTGAAGACGGTGCCTTGGTGACAGATCGCATCCTGCGCAAGGATGAGAGTATTTCCACCGATGGGCTTGGACGCTGGTTCGTCTCGGCACCATTTGGGGGCGTGCTGGAAGCCAGCGGCTATGGTGAGACGGCGATTGTTGGTGAAGCCGGGATCAAAGTCGTCAATTGGCGCGTACCTGATTTTGAAGCGATTGCAACGGCCAAAGCGAAAGCCGAAGCTGAAGCCGCTGCAGCCTTAGCTGCTGAAGAGGCTGCCAAACTTGCGGCAAAACTGGCGAAGGATCAGCCCGCCGCAAACCAAACGATTCCTGCAGACGGGGTAGCACCTGCCAGCGCGACACCTGGACCGACAGGTGCGACAACTTCATCGGTCGTAGCGCCTCCAGCGGCACTAGCACCTGCTCCGGCAAAGGCCGCAGCCCCTGCCGCCCAATAGCCAGCCGCACAGGCTCGTGACTGGAACTTCTGTGAAAGCCGTCCTATAGTTGCGCCTACGCGATAGCGTGCGGGTGATGGACTTCGCGTCTTTTGGCTCTGGTCTCAATGGCCCGTCCCATCCCGTTTAGAGGATCGGCCTTTTAAGGCAAAAGGAAGCAAGAGGTATCGACGTGGCGACTGGTCTGGAACATATCCGCCCCTGGCGCACCATTGTGCGGCGTAAGTGCCGTCAGATCATGGTGGGGAAAGTCGCCGTTGGAGGCGATGCGCCCATTAGCGTCCAGACTATGACCAATACGCCTACGCCAGACGTCGGGGCCACGATTGACCAGATCCGGCGCTGCGAAGATGTCGGCGTGGACATTATTCGGGTGTCTTGCCCTGATGTTGAGTCTACCGCTGCCTTAAAAGCCATCGTGCGCGCTGCCAAAGTGCCTATCGTGGCAGATATCCATTTCCACTATAAGCGTGCGATTGAAGCCGCTGAAGCGGGGGCGGCTTGTCTGCGCATCAATCCGGGCAATATTGGCTCTGCCGAACGGGTGCGCGAAGTGGTCAATGCCGCGCGCAATAATGGTTGTTCAATCCGCATCGGCGTCAATGCCGGGTCACTGGAAGCCGATCTTCTTGAAAAATACGGTGAGCCCTGCCCTGAGGCCATGGTGGAAAGCGCGCTCGACCACGCACGCATCTTGCAAGATCTCGACTTTCATGAGTTCAAAATTTCGGTCAAAGCTTCCGATACATTCTTGACCGTTGCCGCCTATCAAGCCTTGTCCGAGGCGATTGATTGCCCGCTCCATCTGGGCGTGACAGAGGCCGGGGCCGCCCGCTCTGGAACCGTAAAGTCAGCCATTGGCATTGGTTCGCTCTTATGGGCAGGGATTGGGGATACGATCCGGGTATCGCTTTCGGCAGAGCCTGAAGAGGAAGTGCGCGTCGGCTATGATATTCTCAAGAGCCTAGGCCTGCGCACACGTGGCGTGAACATCATTGCTTGCCCGTCTTGTGCGCGCCAGGGCTTTGACGTGATCCGCACCGTGGAAGCATTGGAAAGCCGCCTGTCACATGTGTCAGAGCCAATTTCTCTGTCTATCATTGGCTGCGTGGTCAATGGGCCGGGAGAGGCACTCTATACGGACTTAGGTTTTACCGGCGGCGGCAAGGGTGCTGGCATGGTCTATATGGCCGGCAAAGCCCATCATAAGCTCTCCAACGACGATATGATTGAGCATATAGTGGAACTGGTGGAAGCCAAGGCGGAAGAAATGCGCGCCGCGAAGGCGGAGGAAGAACTCGCAACCGCCTCATAAGAAAAATGGGCCTGACCACATCGGACAGGCCCATCCTTATTCAACCACTTGGGGATCAATACAAAGTCGCCAAAGCCTTACCATCGTAATCCATCAGATCATCGGTACGGCCTTCCTTGACCTTCTTGGCCCATTCGGGATCTTGCAGTAAGGCGCGCCCGATGGCGACCATGTCATATTCGCCTTTCTCCAAGCGGCGGACGACATCATCAAGCGGCGCTTTGGCAGAGCCTTCACCCCGGAAAGAACCGGCAAAATCACTCGACAAACCGATGGAGCCAACGGTGATGGTCGGCACGCCGGTGACTTTCTTGGTCCAGCCTGCGCAATTAAGGCCATCCTCGCCATCCACATCGGGGAATTCGGCCTCCCAGACGCGACGTTGCGAGCAATGCAGCATATCGACGCCTGCTGCCACAATCGGGGCTAAGAAGGCTTCAAGCTCGTGCGGCGTATGGGCCAGCTTGATGGTGTAATCTTGCTGCTTCCATTGCGAGAAGCGCAAGATAATCGGCATATCAGGACCCACTTGCTTGCGACATTCGGCAACAATTTCTGCCGCAAAAGTCGCGCGCTCTGGCAAAGAGCCACCATAACGGTCGGTTCGGATATTCATGACATCCCAGAAGAATTCATCGATCAAATAGCCATGTGCGCCATGGATTTCGATCGCATCAAAGCCCAGCTTAGCGGCTTCGCCAGCAGCGCGTGCATAGGCCTGCACCATATCCCAAACTTCTTCGGTGGTCGGCGCAGGTAGAACGGACTTACCGGTATGGGTGAGACCAGAGGGGCTATCGGTCGGCGCATCAGGATAATGGCCTGTGCCGGGCTTGCGCATCATGCCTTGGTGCCAAATCTGGGGGGCGATTTTGCCGCCTTGGGCATGGACGTCTTCGACCACCTTGGCCCAACCTGCTAAAGCGTCTGCACCATGAAAGCGGGGCACGTTCGGGTCGTTGGATGCGCCTTTTCGATCCGTAACCGTGCCTTCGGTGATCAACAGGCCCACATCGGCCGCAGCCCGGCGCGCGTAATAATCGGCTACATTCTGTCCAGGGACACCATTGGGCGAGAAGGAGCGCGTCATGGGGGCCATGGCAATGCGGTTTGGGATCGTCACACCGCGAATGGTGAGGGGCTGAAACAAAGCAGACACGTCGGTCATGGTCACTCCTGAGCAGAAAAGTGGGCGGCTCTTTTGTCGGCTTGCCGCTTCCAATAAGGCGTTACGATGAAGTGGCGGCTAGGTCTAGACGGCCAAGGTCCCACCGTCGCAAATCGCTTGATAGTCCGCACTAAAGCGGCCCTCCCCCACAGGTGGATGCATGTCGATCCCAGCTAAGAGACGCAGCGGCGCGCGGGAACCTTTACGAGCAGAAACTAGGACCCGTTTCGCCGGATCCCCAGCTCGGGGTCGGACCGGGCAGATTCCAAGATCCCCCGCCCTTCCTCGAAGCGCTGCGAGAATGTCAGGCAAGCGATCTGCGCGATGGATCATCAGGAAACGGCCCTTCGGCTTAGCCATGGCCAACATGGCCTTGATCCACAGATCCAAAGGTGCCCCCAAAATATAGGCAGCCTGGCGCGACACATCGGGATCGCGGATCGCCTGATCGTCGTCGAAATAAGGGGGATTGGAAAAGACGAGGTCAAATTGGCCCAAAAGGGCTTCATCTGGTGCCAAAACATCGCCCAAGACAAAATGCACCTCACCAGCCAACTTATTGCGAGCCGCATTCGCCAAGGCCAATGACCAAGCGGCCTCATCTTTCTCAAGGCCGATCAGTGCGAGGTCCGAATCAGCGCGCAAGCAAGCAAGGCTTAGTAAGGCCGTACCCACCCCACAGCCTGCCTCTAGGATTTTTTTTGCTGGAATGGCGGCTGCCGCAGCCGCTAATAAAACAGCATCTGTACCCGCCCGGTATCCCTTGCTGGGTTGCTCTATGGTCAAAGCCCCCTTCAGGAATATATCATGAGTTGTTTCGATCATACGGGCGTCCAACTATGTATCCCAACTACGTGTACAGGCGCTTGGTTGAGACGGGAAATCGGGTCTCTGTCAACTAAACTGTTTTGAACGCCAAGGTTGGAAGCAGCACATGCTTGACCCAAGCCCCCTCAAGAGGGCATGGAATTAAAAGACTTATAAGGAACAAGTTGTCGTGAATGTCACCACTCGCCCAGTTGATGCCGTGTCGGTTAATCCGACTGAAGCGCTCGCGGCCGTGTTGGCATCGGAATTGGCGGCGACTGAAGCCGAAATTGCAGCACGTATGGACAGCCCAGTCGGCTTGATCCCCGACGTGGCCCATCATTTGGTCGATGCGGGTGGTAAGCGCTTGCGCCCCTTATTGACCTTGGCCTCAGCAAGTGCCTGTGGCGGAGGTGGGGAGCCTGCAATCAAGCTCGCCACGGCGGTTGAGTTCATTCACACGGCCACTTTGCTGCATGATGATGTGGTTGATGGATCGTCACTTCGGCGCGGCAAGCGCGCTGCCAATCTGATTTGGGGCGATAAGGCCAGCGTTCTCGTCGGCGACTTCCTCTTTGCCCGTGCCTTCAATCTGATGGTGGAAACGGGCTCTCTGCGGGTGTTGGATATTCTGGCCAAGGCTGCCAGCACCATTGCCGAAGGCGAAGTGTTGCAATTGGCCACCACCAATCGCGGTGAAGCCAGTCGTGAGCGCTATTATCAAGTGATCGAAGCAAAGACTGCGGCCTTGTTTGCCGCTGCTTGTGAAGCCGGTGCCATTACGGCAGGGGCTTCTGATGAGATGGTTGCGGCACTTGCTAAGTTCGGACTGAAACTTGGCCTCGCCTTCCAACTTGTTGATGATGCTCTTGATTATGGCGGCCTTACTCAAAGCTTAGGCAAGAATACCGGCGATGACTTCCGCGAAGGCAAAGCAACTCTGCCCTTGATCATCGCGCTCGAGCGCGCCCAAGGGGAAGAGCGCTTATTTTGGCAACGGGTTTTGGCGCGCAAGCATCAGGACGAGGACCTCGCCTTTGCAATCCAAACCATGCGTCTGCGGGGGGCTGTTGAGGCTACGTTGGATGAAGCCCGGGGCCATATTGCCGAAGCGAAGGCAGCCCTTGCCCTCCTACCCGAGGGGGTCATCCCGGCCCTTTTGGCAAATCTTGCCGATTATGTTGTCGCCCGCCTGAACTAATGGTCGAAGACGGCAGCCCTTGGAAGAAATGGCTCGCTACTATTGGTACTGCTTTGCCGATTAGTCTTGAAGCCATCATCGCCATTCTGGTCCTAACGATGGTTATTTTGGTGTTGCTGATTGAGCGTATTCGCGAGCCTAACAAAGAGTTCTGCCACCCCCTCCGCAGTTGCTCCGCACCCTTAGAGTCCAATCAAACACCACCTTCAGATTTCTGACAAAAAAGGGCGGGACTTTGCGGTCCCGCCCTTCTTGTTTGTTATGCGGCCGAGCCGATTATTCGGCTGGCTTGATATCTGATGACGCGTCGGTCTTGCGGGTCTTCCACAAAGAGTAGGCAATTGCGCCGCCCAAGAGCGTCAAGGTGGCAATCAACGACCAATGTGGCTCCATATAAGGCACCATCTTGAGCTCTTTCGACAGACCAAAGTTCCAGATGATCTTACAACCAATCAAAACCAGCACCAACGACAAGCCATATTTCAGGTATTTGAAGCGCTCGACAGCTTCAGCCAACATGAAATACATCGACCGCAGGCCCAAAATCGCGAAGATATTGGACGTATAGACAATGAATGGATCGCGGGTCACGGCGAAGATGGCAGGCACGCTGTCAACGGCGAAAACGATGTCGACCAACTCAACCATCATCAAGGCCAAGAACAAAGGCGTTGCCCATAGAACCAGCCGACCCGAACCGTCTGGATGCGGCTTCTTCACGAAGAAATTGTGGTTTTCGATCGTCTCCGTCACGCGCATACGCTTCTTGACGAACTTCAAGACCGGGTTGTCTTCCAACTTCATCTCATGGTCGCCACCGAACAACATTTTATAGCCGGTGAAGATTAAGAAGGCGGCGAAGATATAAAGCACCCAGGTGAATTCATTCACGACGGCGGAGCCCAAGCCAATGAAGATTGCCCGGAACACAATCGCGCCAATAATCCCCCAGAACAGCACACGATGCTGATATTCGCGCGGAACAGCGAAGAAGGTGAAAATCATGCCGATGACGAAGATATTGTCGAAGGCCAGCGCCGTTTCCAACAAATAGCCGGTGAAATACTGGATCACCGCCTGTTGGTTGAGATTGTCTGGGCTGTTGTAATAGCGCGGATCGGGCTCATAAACGAAATAGACATAGGCCCCGAAGGCGACGGCAAGGCTGGCAAAAGCCGCCCACATTTTGGCAGATTTCGATGCCGATACCACCCCGTCCTTATTGTTGATGACCCCAAGATCAAGCCACAATAAGAAACCGATGAATGACAAAAAGGCGAGCCACAGCCATATTGGCTGGCCCGCGTAAACGGCGGTTAAAAAAGGCAGAGCATCCATAAGCCCCGGTCCCCCCACTTGATGGCTGCGTCTTCCACGAGAACAATCAATCCGACATCACGATCAACGCCTTGATCGCCAGAGGGGCCCGGACTGCGGTAGTGGGCTGCATATGGGGCTATGGCCTCGATGCGCAAGGCACCGAAGCGTGAATACAGCTCGGGGCAAGTTCACAAGACTGTGATACACCTTGCGCCGCAGTATGCGTTTCCCAAAGCCCGCTCAATCAGACCGGAGCGGTGGCTTCTTGTCCATGCTCTGCGAGGAAACGCTCGGCCTCCAACGCCGCCATACAGCCGAGACCCGCAGCGGTAACGGCCTGACGATAGGTTTCGTCAGCGACATCGCCCGCAGCAAACACGCCTAGCACATTGGTGCGCGTCGTGCCAGGCTCAACAATGATATAGCCATTATCGCGCATGGCGACTTTGCCAATGAACAAATCCGTTGCAGGTTTGTGGCCAATGGCAACAAACACGCCATGGGCCGGCAAGTCAGAAAGCGCCCCGGTCTTGAGATTCTTCAGCCGCACCCCGGTAACAGACTTTGGTTCGGGGTCAGACAAAATTTCTTCCACCGCACTATCCCAAACCACTTCGACCTTGGGATGGGCAAACAGCCGGTCTTGCAGGATGCGCTCTGCCCGCAATTCCGCACGGCGGTGTACCAAAGTCACTTTGCTAGCAAAATTGGTTAGGAACAGCGCTTCTTCGACAGCGGTATTCCCGCCGCCGATAACAACCACTTCCTTGCCGCGATAGAAGAAGCCATCGCATGTGGCGCAGGCCGAAACGCCAAAGCCACAAAGGCCTTGTTCTTCAGGTAGGCCCAGCCATTTTGCTTGCGCACCCGTCGCAATAATGAGTGTATCGCCGGTATAGACTTGGCCACCATCGCCGATCGCCTTAAAGGGGCGGCTCGTCAGATCAACTTCCATGATCCAATCGGAAATAATTTGCGTGCCAACATGCTCTGCCTGAGCGCGCATTTGTTCCATCAGCCAAGGCCCTTGGATAACATCCGCAAAGCCTGGATAGTTTTCGACTTCGGTCGTAATGGTCAGTTGCCCGCCGGGTTGGGGTCCTTCGACCAGCACGGGCTGGCGCATGGCTCGGGCAGCGTAAATGGCGGCTGTATAGCCGGCGGGCCCAGAACCAATGATAAGGACGGGGGCATGGCGGGTTTCTGACATGAGAGGCTCCTTGAGCACACCTATCTAGTGATTCCCCCCACGAATAAGAAGGGCCCCTCAGTTCATGGCGCGCCACCATAAGCAAAACCTGTCTGGCTCCACCGAAGGGCTCTGAAGCGTTGACCCAAAGATGGCTCATCTCTTCATAACAACTGGCCCTGCAAGAACAGCAGTTCCTCGTTTAGCCAAGAAGCAACCGTTGCTTTTTTGCGCTCAGACTCAACGGGTCGATCGAGCGGGCGCATGGCTGACGCTGAAATGGAAGGGCTCTATCCGCGACGGGCACGGAAGAAAGTACGCAAAATGTCAGCGCAACGATCCGCCAAAATCCCCGTTGTCACTTTGGGTCGCCAATGACAGGTCTTTTGCTCAAAAAACCGTACCCCATGCTCCACGGCCCCGCCCTTTGGGTCAGACGCGCCATAAACCAAACGGGCAATACGCGCGTGGCTGATAGCTCCAGCGCACATGGTGCACGGCTCTAGCGTCACATAAAGGGTTAGGTCCGGGGCCAGCCGATAATTGGCTAAAGCCTCCCCTGCCCGCCGGATCGCCAAGATTTCAGCATGCCCAGATGGATCGTGCAAAGAAATCGGCTCATTATGGGCTTCAGCTACCAGGACTTGGGTTTTACTATCCACCAAAACAGCCCCAATCGGGGCCTCTCCCAAGCGAGCGGCCTGCTCTGCAAGCTCAAAGGCTCGCCCCATCCAATAGGCATCCCGCGCCTGATCCTGATCGTCCAGCATCCTGCTTTGTTAGCGGCTTTAGGCGGCCGAGACCAGCCTTAGCGTCGACAACCGGCAACGGGGCCTAGCGGGACCATCCGGATATAATTGCCGCGACGCACGCTGTGGGCGGTTACCTCTTCGCAGCGTCCGGGTTTGCGGCGCACCCAATGGCCATCAACACAGACTTGGCCAGTTCGGCTGCCATAGCAACGAGGCTCAATAAACCGCCAATTGCCATCCGAAGGCAGATTGAGCGTATAGCCATAGCCATAAGCCGGTCCTTCCATGCCATTCCACGCAAAATTGACCTCGGTCTCGGCCGGATAGCCCGCAGGGGTTGTCCGACGATTGCTGGAACGATCGGCATCCTCGCCCTGACCATGGGAAGAAACATTTTGATTTGGGATGGGGGCTGCAACACTTGCTGCGTCCATGGGCCGCCGATAGGCCCCCGCTTCTGCGGAAACACTGGCGAAAGCCATTAACCCGCCAACAGCCACAGCAACATTCCACAGTTTGATACGCACGACCGGTTTTCCCCACTCATTTTGTTTCGGGCTCGCAACAAAGCTGAAATCTAAGGAAGAAGCACGCAGGTTCGTGCAAGCGGGGTGGCGATACTGGCATTTCCCCAATCGCGTAGGGACGGTAACACTAAGATTTTACTTGACGTGTGCGTAAACGTAAGCCACACGCGAGTCCAAGGTCACCTCTGGAGGTCTTTTATGTCTGATCAAACTGAGAAGAACAGGGTTTGGACGATCGGTGAGTTATCGCGTGAATTTGGTGCGACCGCCCGCGCGTTGCGCTTTTATGAAGACAAGGGGCTGTTAAGCCCAGCACGCGAAGGCCTGAACAGACATTATTCGGTGCGTGACCGTGCCCGCCTAAAGCTGATTTTGCGCGGTAAGCGGGTCGGGTTTTCCTTGTCGGAAATCCGCGAGATGATCGACCTCTATGATCTGGGCGACAATCAGCGCACCCAGATGCAGCGCACACGCGACAAATATATCAAGCAAATTGAGCTGTTGAAGCGTCAGCGTGAAGACATTGTTGGTTCGATTGAGACCCTCGAAAACGGCGTCCAATGGCTCAATGAGCAATTGGCGAAGGCCCCCGCTGATCTGGCAGTGGCCGGGGCATCTGCCTATGACGCGGTCGCGCGCGCCCGCCTCGATGGCGAAGATGTCACCTTTGTAAACGAAAAAGCCTCTTAAAAAAGCCAAGGCAAGGCCTGCTCAGGGCCCTCACGAAGAAAAACGACGACAACAACAAGGATAGGCCAGCGGCTGGTTCGGTTTGAGTTTCAAGACCCACCAGCCGCTACCGGCCGCCAAGGGAGATACATAATGGGCTATCAAGCACCCGTTCGCGACATGAAGTTTTTATTTGATGATGTGTTACAATTAGACCGGTTTTCCAACCTCGAAGGGTTTGCCGATGCGCCAAAAGATGTACGCGACCAAATCCTCGAAGAAGGCGCAAAGTTCTGCGAAAATGTGCTGGCCCCGTTGAATTCGGTCGGTGACAAACAGGGCTGCAAACTAAATCCCGACAATACGGTCACTGTGCCAGACGGCTTCACGGAAGCCTATCATGCACTGGTAGAGGCTGGTTGGCCGTTGCTGAGCGCCGACCCCGCTTATGGTGGCCAAGGCCTGCCCCATGTTGTCAACATGGCCTATAGCGAGATGACCTCGTCAGCCAATATGGCCTTTGGCATGTATCCGGGCCTGACCCATGGCTGCTATTCGGCAATCCATGAAGGCGGCACAGACGAGCAAAAGGACCTCTATCTGCCCAAGCTCGCCAGCGGGGAATGGGCCGGCACGATGAATTTGACCGAGCCACATTGTGGCACGGACTTGGGCCTCTTGCGCACCAAAGCCGTCCCCCAAGCTGACGGGACTTATAAGATTACGGGCCAAAAGATCTGGATCTCGGGTGGCGAACACTCGATGACATCCAACCACATTCACCTGGTCCTCGCCCGTATCGAAGGCGCGCCAGCAGGGGTTAAGGGCATTTCGCTCTTCATCGTCCCAAAGTTCATCGTGCACGCCGATGGCAGCTTGGGTGCGCGTAACACCGTAACCTGTGTGGGCCTTGAAGAAAAAATGGGCATTCACGGCAATGCTACCTGCGTGATGCAATATGAAGAAGCCACAGGCTATTTGATTGGCGAGCCCAATAAGGGCCTGTCCATCATGTTTGTGATGATGAATGAAGCCCGCCTCGGCGTCGGCCTGCAAGGCATGGCTGTGGGTGAATCGGCCTATCAGGCGGCGTTGGCTTTCGCAAAGGACCGCCGCCAAGGCCGCAGCCTGACCGGCCCGAAGGAGCCAGATCAGCCCGCTGACAATATTCTGGTGCACCCCGACGTCCGCCGCATGTTGATGGACATCAAAGCCCATACCGAAGGCGGCCGCGCCTTCCTGTACTGGACCGCCCTTTATGGCGACTTGCTCCACAAGAGCCCGGATGAAGCTGTGCGCCAAAAAGCAGGTGATTATATGAGCCTGCTGACCCCAGTCCTCAAAGCCTATCTGACCGACAAGGGCCACAAAAATGCGTCTGACGCGCTGCAAGTCCATGGCGGCTCTGGCTTTACCGAGCATTATCAGGCCAGCCAGTTCCTGCGCGACAGCAAAATCGCCATGATTTATGAAGGCACCAATGGCGTGCAGGCGCTAGACTTGGTTGGGCGCAAGCTCGCGGCCAATGGTGGCCGGGCAATTCAGACTTTCTTTGCCGAAATTGACGCCTTCGTGGCTGAACATGAAGGTGATGAACAGCTGGCTCCCTTTATTGCCGGTCTGGCTTCGGCCCGCGCGCAATTGCAAGACGCCACCATGTGGCTGATGGCCAATGGCATGAGCAATTTTGATAATGCCGGGGCTTCCAGCCATGATTATCTGCATGTGTTTGGGCTGACAGGTCTTGCCTATATGTGGGCCCTGATGGCCAAGGCGGCCTTTGCCAAGGCAGGTTCTGAGCCCTTCTACGACACCAAGATCAAGACCGGCCGCTATTTCATCGACCGTATCTTACCCGAAATCGCCAGCCATTTGGCCAAGGTCAAAACCGGGGCCGCCCCAGTCATGGCACTGAGCGCTGAGGAGTTTTAAGCCCCTCCCCCGCACAGCGGAGGAGGACAGGCGCAATCAAATTTCTTCTCCCCCGCAAGGCGGGGGAGGACCAGCGATAATGAAATGACGACGCTCAAGGGAGAAACACCATGACAGCCATCACCATGCCGAAAGCCGCTTGGCGCGATAGCGAAGAACTCACGATGTTTGAGGATTCCGTGCGCGGCTTCTTTGCCAAAGAAGCCCCACCCGAGGCGTGTGCAAAATGGCGGGAAAATGGCATTGTTGACCGCGAGATGTGGACCAAAGCGGGCCAAGCGGGTTTGCTGTGCGTGTCAATGCCCGAGGAATTTGGTGGTGGTGGGGGTGATTTCCGCCACGAAGCCGTGATTATGGATGTGATGGGCACCATGGGAATCGACGGCTTTGGCCTGCCTTTGCACAATGCCATCATCGCGCCTTATATCAAACATTATGGCAGCCAAGAGCAGAAGCAAAAATGGTTGCCCAAAATGGCTTCGGGTGAATTGGTTGGCGCGATTGCCATGACCGAGCCCGGTGCCGGCTCTGACTTGCAGGGGATCAAGACCACTGCGGTCAAAAGCGGCAATCACTATGTGATCAATGGCTCCAAGACCTTTATCACCAATGGTGCGACGGCCGATCTGATCATTGTCGTCGCCAAGACTGACCCAAGCCAAGGCGCAAAGGGTACAAGCCTGATCGTGGTTGAAACCAATGAGGTGGAGGGCTTCCGCCGGGGTCGCAACTTGGACAAGGTCGGCCAAGACGCACAAGATACGTCCGAGCTCTTCTTCGATGATGTGCGTGTACCAACGTCCAATCTTTTGGGGCCGGTTGAAGGCATGGGCTTCATCCAGTTGATGGAGCAATTGGCCAGTGAACGCCTGCAAATCGGCATTCAGGGCGTTGCCAGCATGGAGCGCGCCCTGACCGAAACCATCGCCTATGTCAAAGAGCGCAAGGCATTCGGCAAGTCGATCATGGACTTCCAGAACACCCAATTCAAACTGGCTGAGTGCAAGACCAAAGCCACCATCGCACGCACGTTCTGCGACCGCTGCATTGAGCTGTTGCTGGAAGGCAAGCTCGACCCTGCCACCGCCAGCATGGCCAAATATTGGGTTTCGGACGTTGAAAATGAAGTGATGGACGAATGCCTACAATTGCACGGCGGCTGGGGCTATATGAACGAAATGCCTATTGCGCGCATGTGGCGCGACAGCCGGGTCCAACGCATTTATGGCGGGGCCAATGAAGTCATGAAAGTTCTGATTGCGAGGACGCTGTGAACGATCCCCTCCACTCCGCCATAGCTGACGCGCTGGCCCTCATTGAAGCCAATGCTGAGCCCACTGATGAGACGCTGCGGGCACTCTCGGTGCGGTTGGCTCTCGCGCATGCAGCAACCGAAGACGAGATCAATCAGCTGGCGGTGGAAAGCTTCCAGGAAACGATTGACGACATGCAGGCTGACAAGAATCCAGATCATCGCGCCTATTTGTACGAGCAGATGACCACGGGACTAATGGCCTATGAAGTCCAACTTCTGGTCGACGGGGCCAAGGGATGAGCACGCACACCGCCTCCATCCTGTGGCAACGCGGCGACGCTGTCTTCTCGGACGGCAAGTATGCCCGCACGCATCAGGCCAGTTTTGATGGCGGGGTGGAAATTGCCGTTACAACCGCCCTGCCCTTGCCATCGAACACGGTGCCCGCTGCCGACCCAGAAGAAATGGTGGTAGCGGCCACAGCCAGTTGCCACATGATGTTCTTTTTGGCCTTTGCCAAACAGGCTGGCTTCATCGTCGATACGTATCAGGATACGCCCGTCGGAACCTTGGGCAAGGACGATACCGGTGTGGAACGCTTTGTTGAGGTGGTTCTGAACCCCAAGATCAGTTGGAGTGGCGATGTGATCCCGGGTGCCGCCGACATCGACCTCTTGCACCACAAGGCCCACAAGGCCTGCTATATTGGCAATTCGCTTGCCTGCCCTGTGAGGATTGGCGCATGACCGACCACGCCCAAACCTTCCTCGACATCGGTATGAAGCAGCCGTCGCAAAGCTCACAAACTTTGGGCTTCAGGCTGATTGAAATGGATGTGAAGGCTGGAACGGCGCGGGTTGAATTTGCAGGTAAACCCGAATTTGCCAATCCAACCGGCTATATTCAGGGCGGATTTCTCTCTGCCATGCTCGATGACGTCATGGGCATGATGGCGATGTTGAAAGTCGCCCCCAAAAGCTTTGCCAGCACAATTGATTTGCACGTCCATTATCTGCGCCCGGTTCGCATCGGCAAGATCGAAGTGGCCGCCCGCATCACCAACAAGGGGCCTAGCATCATGTTCGCTGAAGCAGACCTCTATGATTGTCGGGGAAAAATCTCCGCCAAAGCCACCTCTGCCTTGGCGATCACGCCCTTGCAGATTAAAGCAGACGTATAACAAAGGGAGCGCCAAAATGGCCGAAGCATTTATCTATGACGCAGTCCGTACCCCCCGGGGTAAAGGTCGCAATACCGGGTCGTTGCATGAAGTAACAGCCTTGAGCTTAGCCACCCAAACCTTACAGGCCATTCGAGACCGCAACAATCTAGACACCTCTAAAGTCGATGATGTCGTCCTCGGCTGCGTCAGCCCAGTTGGCGAGCAAGGCAGCGATATCGCCCGCATCGCGGTGCTGAACGCCGATTATGCGGAAACCACCGCTGGCGTGCAGATCAACCGCTTCTGCGCCTCGGGCTTGGAAGCCTGCAATATGGCAGCAGCCAAAGTCATTTCCGGTGAAGCTGACATGGCGATTGGTGGCGGGGTGGAAAGCATGAGCCGTGTGCCCATGGGTTCTGATGGTGGGGCCTGGGCCTCTGACCCCTCCATCGCCATCAAATCCTATTTTGCCCCCCAAGGCATTGGTGCCGACACGATTGCGACCAAATATGGCTTCTCGCGTGATGATGTAGACGCCTATGCGGTCGAAAGCCAAAAGCGCGCGGCGACGGCTTGGAAAGAAGGCCGCTTTGCTAAGTCCATCGTGCCCGTGAAGGACCAAATGGGTGCCATCATCCTCGCTCATGACGAGCATATGCGCCCTGACACCACCATGCAGAGCCTTGCTTCGCTGGACGCCAGCTTCATTGCCCAAGGCACCATGATGCCGGGCTTTGATGCCATCATCCAACAACGCTATCCGGAATTGGAAACCATCAACCACGTGCACCATGCGGGCAATAGCTCGGGCATTGTGGACGGCGCTTCAGCGGTCTTGATCGGCAATAAGAAGATGGCCAAGGCAACGGGCATGAAGCCACGCGCCAAAATCATCGCCATGGCCTCAATCGGGTCAGAGCCTTCGATCATGTTGACCGGCCCAGAATTTGTTGCCCGCAAGGCACTGGCAAAAGCCGGTATGAAGCCAGAAGACATTGATCTCTATGAACTCAATGAAGCCTTCGCCTCGGTTGTTCTACGCTTCATGCAAGCGCTCAACATCCCGCACGACAAGATCAATGTGTGCGGCGGGGCGATCGCTATGGGCCATCCCCTGGGTGCCACCGGCGGCATGATCCTCGGCACCGTGCTCGACGAGTTGGAACGAACTGGCAAAGAAACGGCCCTCATCACCCTGTGCGTCGGCGCAGGCATGGGCACTGCCACCATCATCCAGCGGGTTTAAGCCCACCTGACCTGTGACGCGGGCAGCTTGGTTGCCCGCTTGCTGGCCGACGCCCGACCGAGAGGCGAGGCCAAGACCCGGAATTTTGGAGATACGCATATGGAAAATTTCAAAACCAACCTCGATGCCGATGGTGTGTTGCACATCGCATTTGATGTTCCAGGCAAGACCATGAACACCATCACCGGTGGCGTCATGAAGGAAATGGGCGAATTGGTCGCCGAGATTAAGCGCAATGATGCCATCAAAGGGGCTGTGCTTTATTCCGGTAAAGACAATGGCTTCTGCGCAGGGGCAGACCTTGGCGAAATCGGTGGCGGCAGCATGGATGCCGACACAAAATTGTCAGAAGATGAAAAGCTGAAGAAGTCGTTCGAACAAGGCTTCAGCCTTAATCGTTCGCTGCGTGCGCTTGAAACCTGCGGCAAGCCGGTGGCTTGTGCGTTGGAAGGCTTGGCACTGGGTGGCGGTCTAGAAATCGCTTTGGCCTGCCATTACCGCGTGGCAGCCGACAATCCAAAAATCCAATTCGGTCTGCCAGAAGCCAAAGTCGGCCTGCTGCCCGGTGCAGGCGGGACACAGCGCCTGCCGCGCCTCATTGGCGTCATGAATGCCATGCCACATTTGTTGCAAGGCACCAGCATGAACCCACAAGAAGCCTTGAAGAAAGGCGTTGTCGGGGCCGTTGTGCCAGCGGGTGAAACCGTTGCTGCAGCCAAAGCTTGGGTACTGGCCAATCCGAACGCGGTCGCGCCTTGGGACGTTAAGGGCTATCGCGTCAAAGACGGCCCCTATTCTCCCGGTGGCGGCATGACCTTTGTTGGCGGCAATGCCATGCTGTCCAAGACGACCTATGGCAATTACCCCGCCCAAAAAGCGATCATGAGCGCCGTTTTTGAAGGCGTGCAAGTGCCCATCGACGCGGCTTTGCGCATCGAGACCCGCTATTTCTTGAAGAATATGGCCAGCCCTTCGGCCAAGGCCATGGTCCGTTCGCTCTTCTTATCGACCCAAGCCCTCGCCAAAGGTGCGAACCGCCCCCAAGGCTTTGACAAATATGAGATCAAGAAGGTCTCGGTTCTGGGTGCAGGCATGATGGGTGCCGGGATTGCCTATGTGCAGGCGATGGCAGGCATTGAAACTGTCCTGATCGACCAAAGCCAAGAAGCGGCTGAGAAGGGTAAGGATTATTCCAAGAAGCTGCTCGACAAGGCCGTCTCGCGCGGGAAAATGACCCAAGACAAAGCCGATGCCGTCTTGGCCCTCATCACCCCAACCACCGACTATGCCCATGTCAAAAAGTCAGACTTGGTCATCGAAGCCGTGTTTGAAAACCGCGAAATCAAAGCCGATGTGACCCAAAAGGCCGAAGCCATGATGGGCCCGAACGCTGTCTTTGGTTCTAACACCTCCACCCTACCCATCACCAGCTTGGCTACCGCATCCAAGCGGCCCAAGAATTTCATCGGCGTGCACTTCTTCAGCCCGGTCGACAAAATGGGTCTGGTCGAAATCATCATGGGCAAAAAGACCACGCAAGAAACCTTGGCTAAGGCCGTCGATTACGTCCTGAAGATCAAAAAGACCCCCATCGTGGTCAATGACAGCCGCGGCTTCTACACCAGCCGTTGCTTTGGCACCTATGTACAAGAAGGCCAAGAAATGCTGGCAGAAGGTATCAAGCCAGCCATCATTGAAAATGTGGGCCGCATGACCGGTATGCCCGTGCCGCCCTTGTCCATGGCAGACGAAGTCGCGCTCGACCTCGCCTATAAGGTCGCCCAGCAAACCAAAAAAGACCTTGGCAACAAATGGGTGGCCACACCCAGCCAATTGATCATTGAAGAAATGGTCGAAGGCCTTGGTCGCTTTGGCCGCAAGAATAAAAAGGGCTTCTATGATTATAAGGAAGACGGCACCAAGGCGATTTGGCCAGGCCTGACCTCGGTCGTACCAACCAAGATTCATGAAGCCGACCCTGCCATGGTGAAGGAATATAAGAACCGCCTTCTTTATCGTCAGGCCTTGGAAACCGCGCGGTGTTTTGAAGAAGGTGTCATCACCGACCCGCGGGACGCCGACATTGGCTCCATCCTTGGCTGGGGCTTTGCCCCTTACACGGGTGGCACGGTCAGCTTTATGGATGGCATCGGCATCGCCAATTTCGTTGCCGAAGCCGAGCGCTTGGCCAAGAAATATGGCCCCCGCTTTAAGCCCAACAAGCTCTTGAAAGACATGGCGAAAAACGGTGAAACCTTCTATGGCCGCTTCGGTGGTGAGGCCGCGAAGAAGGCAGCTTAAACGGCTTTCGCCTTCTCATGATTGCACGAAGGGCCACCCCACAGGTGGCCCTTTTTGTTTTGCTCGGGGAAAGAAGATGTGTTATAGATGACTATCTAAATGGTCAGGAAGCCAATGAAACGTGTGAGTGTGGCCGAAGCCAAAGCAAAACTGTCCGAGATTCTGGATGCTGTTATAGCTGGAGAAGAAGTGATGATCACACGACGTGGAAAAGCGATTGCGAAAATTGTGACACCAGACCTTCCAAAGGAAAAACTTGATCTTGAAAGGATGCGAACCCTGACAAGTAAGATGAAGCCTTATCCCGGCAGCTTTGTTGAAGATATGCGCAATGAGGAGCGCTATTGAAAATCTATCTCGACACCTCAGTTTTGGTTGCGCTCTGGTCCAATGAACCAATGACGTTTTCAGCTCAGAAGTGGATATCTCAGCAACGCACCGAAAATTTGAGCATCAGCCGTTGGTGCATAACTGAATTCTCTGCAGCCATGGCAGGCAAACTCCAAACTGGTTCCATTACTGAATTAGAGCGGGCCGAAGCGCTCGCTGCCTTTGGAAGCGCTGTGCGTAGAAGCTTTTCAGTATTGGAAGTTGACCAGCATGCGTTCCAGCGCGCGGCGATATTTGCCAATCAAGCCAATTTAAGGGTTCGCAGTGGCGATGCATTGCATCTTGCCATTGCCGCCGGTGAAAGCCTGCCAATTCTCACATTCGATCTTCGCATGCAGACGGCGGCGAAGGCGTTGGGGATTGGTATTGTAAAAGTTTAACAAAAGAATCGCGACCTACTGAAATCAACGCACATAGAGGCGTGACAGGCCTAATGCTCCGGCTTATGTCAGTCTTATTATGGCGAGCAAAGAAACCCCTCAGGACGTTTTCAAACGTGGCATCACCCACACGGCGCGCGCCTTGTCGCGTACTGAGGAAGTCGAAGTAAGCTTCTCTGCCGATGGGCCCAGCGTCTCGGGTAATCGCATTGGCTTGCCCCATCCGGCGCGCGCCTTGGGTGAGCAGGAGGTTTCGCGTCTGCGCGGCCATGCCGATGCGGCGGCGCTGCGCCTCGCCCACCATGATTTAGCCGCCCACCATGCCGCTATGCCCGAAGGCCCGCGTGCGCGTGCCCTGTATGAAGTCGCTGAGAAAGCCCGCATTGAGGCGATTGGTGCTTTGGCTATGCCGGGTGTGGCACAAAATCTGACGGCGGCTTTGGTCGAGACGTGCGAGAAAAAGGGCTATGCCCGCATGACCGACCGGCAAACCGCGCCGTTGGCGGATGCGTTGGGCCTGTTGCTGCGCGAACGCTTGACCGGGCTTGCCCCCCCTGAATCCGGACGCGGCATTGCAGACCTATGGCGCGATGAAGTGCAAGCCAAAGCCGGCGACACGATTGATCGCTTGATCGAACGCTTAGGCGATCAAAAAGCTTTTGCGGAAGTGACACGCGACCTTATCCGTGACCTCGATCTGGGCGATGAATTGGGGGCAGAACCTGATCCGTCTGATGAGGATGGCGAGGAGCCCGATGGTGCCGACCAGCCCCCACCCGACCCCAGCCAGAATGAGGATCAACAAGAAGAAGGCGGCGAGCAGCAAGAAGATACCCAGCGCGGGGAGTCGCAAGGCAGCGAGCAAGAAGATGTGCAAGTGCGTGTCGAGGCCGATGATAGCGATCAGCCCGATGATGATGACAGCGAAGTCGATGAAGGCACCACACCCGTACGGCCAAACTTCAAGCCCGGCGACGGCGATGGCTTTGCTTATAAAATCTATACCAAGGCCTTTGATGAGACGGTGGGTGCCGAAGATCTGTGTGACGGGGAAGAATTGGCCCGCTTGCGCAGCTATCTCGACGCCCAATTAACCCAGCTTCAAGGCGTTGTCGGCCGCCTGGCCAACCGCCTACAGCGCCGCCTGATGGCGCAGCAAAACCGCAGCTGGCAGTTCGATCTGGAAGAAGGCGTGCTCGATGTCGCCCGCTTGTCGCGCGTGGTGACAGAGCCTCTGGCCCCCCTCACCTTTAAGATGGAAGATGATACCAACTTCCGCGACACGGTCGTGACGCTGTTGTTGGACAACTCGGGCTCTATGCGCGGCAGACCCATTATGATTGCCGCGATTTGCGCCGATATTCTGGCCCGCACGCTGGAGCGCTGTGGCGTGAAGACGGAGATTTTGGGCTTCACCACCAAGGCTTGGAAGGGTGGCCAATCGCGGGATAATTGGATGAAGGCGGGTAAGCCCGCCAATCCCGGTCGCCTGAATGACCTGCGCCACATTATTTATAAGAGTGCGGATGCCCCATGGCGCCGGGCGCGGCGTAACCTAGGCCTGATGATGCGCGAAGGCCTGCTCAAAGAAAATATCGATGGCGAAGCCTTGGATTGGGCCCATGATCGCCTGCTGGCTCGACCCGAACAGCGACGCATTCTGATGGTAATTTCAGACGGTGCACCTGTGGATGACAGCACCTTGTCGGTCAATTCCGGGGCCTATTTGGAGCGCCATTTGCGCGACACCATCGCCAAAATCCAAGACTATAGCCCGGTGGAGTTAATCGCCATCGGCATCGGCCATGATGTGACCCGCTATTATCGCCGCGCCGTGACAATTGTGGATGCTGAGCAATTGGGCGGTGCCATCGTCGATAAGCTGGCTGAATTGTTTGAAGAAGAACCCAAAGCCAGCAAACTGGCCCGCGGCAAATCTGGCCCAGCAAAGGCAAGCCCCACGCCAGCGGCAACGACAGGCGGCGGCCGAATTGGGTCCCGGCCGGTGCGGTGATGGGGGTAGGGTTTGAATCACAATGTAGCTTGCCATAATCAAATTGACGATGTGCGCATCCTAAAATAGTGTTTTACTACTGGCAGTAACTTTGGGAGGGCACATGAAGTACGTTGCTGCAATAATTGGCTTGGTTTACGCAATTTCAGCCTTCCCTGCGCTTGCAGATCCGCCCAAGGGCTTTGCAATAGCCAGCTTTAATAAAGCTCAGGAAATTAGTCTAAATGTCGAAGGGAAGCGGTTTGTTCGAAGGGTAAAACCAGATCGAATTAGCTTCACCTGTCTCAATTGCCGAGGCACGGAAAACGTTGATCTCAATTTGAGTAAGAGTACCGATGGAGCAGAAGGCCGCTTCAGGTCTGGGGAAAACTCTATTGCTAGAATCGAAGCAGGATGCAAATCACGTGATCCCGCTTGTTCCATCGAAGCTATAGCGATTAACGGTGCAGTAGGATGGGTTTCAAGCACCGGTTTCGGGAGATTTGGACTTAGCATGACGTCGCTTTTCAAAAATGGCGACAAGCTAGAAATTCAGTCGATGGCAGAATCACGCGAGGCGGCATTGACCAATGCAAAGGCTGCATTGAACCAAATTGCCCCAATTATTGTCGGCAAGGAGTAAGGGACAGATTGGCGTCTGCCAGCGAACGCCACATCCTCTCATTAGTTCCGATAAGCGGGCCGCGCGATGTTGTCTGTGCTGGGCTTGTAGCGGGCGGCGAGTTCGGTAGAGCGGCTCGTCATGGGTTGGGCTTGGCCTGCTATATAGACTGCAATTGGATAGCTTTGGCCTTCCAATGGATCTCCTGACCAGATGACCACATCGGCGGCTTTGCCCGGCTCGATTGAGCCAATCTCTTGGTCCGCGCCCCAAATCTTGGCAGGATTCAAAGTGATGGCAGCAAGGGCTGCTTGATAGGGCAAGCCATGGGCCACCGCGGTGCCTGCATTCATCCGGCTTTGACGCAAATTGTTATAATCCCGGCTGCCCATGATCGAGACCTGCACGCCTGCTTGAAAAAGTATTTGGGCGTTGCGTAAATGGGTGCCTAAGGTCTCAAAACTTGCCGGTAGAGCGGCTTGGCTGTCGATGATCACGGGTACTTTTGCTGCAGCCAATTCAGACGCGACCCGCCAGCCTTCCTCTGCCCCTTCCAAAACCACGGAAAGCTTTTCTTCCCTCGCCAGCTTCAAGACTTGGCGTATATCATTGGCGCTCGATACCCGGATCAAGAGAGGCGATTTACCTTGAACCACGGGCACTAAAGCTTCTAAATCAAGACGGCTGACCATCAAGTCACGGCCCTCGCCTTTGTCATAGGCGGCGCGGTTGGCTGCAAAATGGCGCACATCAGCCAAGACGCGCTTGAGAATGATCAAAGACGCCCCGCGCGAGCCACCTGCCGCAGCTGCTGCCGACTCGCCAAATTCCAACACCATACCTGCATTGGTCTTGAAGATCAGGTCGGGCGTATTGGCAGCCAAATTAATGCCGATGCTTTGGCCAGCAAACAAGGTTGGATCATCTTGTTCATGCCCGCCTGCAGTATCAAAGGCACTGTCGTCATGGGCATGGGCACCATTGCCAGAACGACCCGCGACGGGGGTGAGGAAGGCGCGTGTCACACCATTGAGGCGCGCAAGAGCAATTGTGGGGGCGTCGGGATTCACGCCCGCAGCAGGATTAAAGGCGGCACCAATCTGCCCCCCTGCCCCGTCGTCGTGGGTTGAGGGAACCTGCTCAATTTCGGATATGCCAAGACTGGTCGTGGCTGCTACCAAACCGGGCGTAACGACTGCGCCTTTGGCGTCGATGATTTGTGCGCCCTTGGGAATGGCAACCGAAGAGCCAACGGCAATTATTTTGCCACCATCCATCACAAGCGTCGCGGCCGAGAGGGTGCCGGCTGGACCCACGGTCTCGATCTTGGCATTGATGATGGCGATAGGATCAGCAACTGCCGCTGCGGGGGCTGCCACGGCCAGGGCGAGAGCTAGAGCAACGGATTTCATTATTTTTGCTCCAAGCTGGGGCGACCAAGGTCAAAGTCGGACCGGGCGTGGGTGGCCGGGTCGTTACGGTCATAGGCGATGCCGCCGTCAATATAGACTGTTTGGGCTAGGGCATACGTCGAGAATGGATCGCGGTCCCACAACACAATGTCGGCCATCTTGCCAACTTCCAGAGTGCCCGTTTTCGCCGCAATGCCCATCGCGCGCGCCGGGTTAGCAGTAATCCATTTGATAGCATCAACACGCGACACGGGAATACCAGCGCGCGCTGCCGCGCCCATGGCCAAGGCCGCTTCTTGGTTCAGATGCTGGATCATGGTGGCGTCATCGGAGTGGATAATCGCGCACGCCCCATAGGCCTGCAGGATACCGGCATTTTCGGCAATGCCGTCGAGCGATTCCATCTTAAAGCCCTGCCAATCGGCCCAGGTAGCAGAGCAGATGTCTTCCTCCTTCAGCACAGAGGCCAGCTTATAGGCCTCAGAAGAATGGTGGAACGTGGTGATCTTATAGCCAAATTCCTTGGCCATATCGATCATCAGGGCCATCTCATCGGCGCGATAGCAATGGTTCTGGATCAAAATATCGCCATTGAGCACGCCAGCCAATGTCTCTAGCTTGAGGTCGCGCTTGGGCGGGTCACCGGCGGATTCGCCAGCGGCGACCTTGGCCCGATAATCATGCCATCGCCGATTATAGTCAGCCGCATCAATCCAAGCCCGGCGCGCCACGGCAATATTGCCCATACGGGTTGAAGGCGCGCGCGAGCGCGAGCCATACACTCGCTTAGGGTTCTCGCCGCAGGCCATTTTGAGGCCATAAGGCGCACCTGGAAACTTCATCCCCTGCTGCGTGATGGCGGGCACATTCTTGAGTGTCACAGACCGGCCACCAAACAAATTGGCAGAACCGGGCAGGATCAATAGGCTAGTGATGCCGCCTTCACGCGCCCGATTGAAACCGGGGTCTTGTGGCCAAATGGAATGTTCCGCCCACACTTCAGCTGTGTTGGGGTCGGTGGCTTCATTGCCATCGGAATTGGCTTGAACGCCGGGGCTGGGATAGACGCCCAAATGCGAGTGAATGTCGATAATGCCGGGGGTAACAAACTTGCCGCGCCCATCCACGCGCTTTGCCCCCTCTGGGATGGCGATATCTGTGCCGACCGCCACTATCTTGCCTTCTGAGAAAACAATCGTGCCATTGTCAATTTCTTGGCCTGCAGCGGTCAGGATTGTCGCGCCGACAATAGCGGTCGGCACACCTGGTAAAGGCCTGTAGGTTGAAGGAAACGGATCCAAAGCACTATGACTATCCATGCCCCTCGTGATGGGCTTTGGCGCAGCTTTCGGCTTTGCCGCGGATGCGGGTGCCGGTGCTGCTGCGGGTTGTGCCGCAGAGGTGGTGGCACATCCCGCAACCAAAGTGGCAGATAGGGACAAAGCCAAGGCGGAGGCCGATAGGATAGAGTGGCGCAGAGACACGGTGCTTGCTTTCTGACTGACGAACTTCGTTGTGTCAGGCAACACGAAATCGTGAACACGCACAAGGGCCATACCTAGCCTTTCGCAGTGGGATCGGGCCCACATCTGCGCGGCGACCTTGACCTTCGTCCACAGCGCAGACACTTGCCAGGGATGAGCCGAGATATCGTCATCCAACTCAAGGATATTGCCCTGAAGCGTGGCGGCGCGCCTGTATTCTCAGGCGTCGACCTGACTTTGCGCCGTGGCGAGCGGGCAGCGCTGGTCGGGGCGAATGGTGCAGGCAAATCGACCTTGATGGCGGTGCTGGCAGGTCTGCTTGATTATGACTCCGGCGAACGCGTTGTTTCGAATGGCACCCATGCGGCAACCCAGACACAGGAGCCAGACTTTAGTGGCGCGACAAGCCTGTTAGAATGGGCAGCACAAGATGTGCCCCACGACCGCGACGAGGCCGCGCGCCTAGCTGCCGCAGCCGCAGAACTGCATAGTTTTGGTCTTGCCCCTGATCGGCCGGTCACGGGCATGTCTGGTGGAGAGGCCCGCCGCGCTTCCCTTGCCCGCGCCTTGGCAGCCGACCCCGACCTTTTGATGTTGGATGAGCCGACCAACCACCTCGACATCGCAGCCATTGAGGAATTAGAGCGACGTCTCAAGCAGTTTTCTGGGGCAGTTTTGGTTGTCAGCCACGACCGGGCGTTTTTGTCGGCCATCTCCACCTCCTGTCTGTGGCTGCGCAATGGGATTGTGCGGCGCCTTGATGCGCCCTTTTCAAAGTTTGAGCCTTGGGCAGCCAGTATTGAGGAACAAGACCGGAAAGCGCTGGAGAAGCTCGACAAAACGCTGGAAGATGAAGCCCGCTGGTTGGCGCGCGGGGTAACAGCCCGCCGCACCCGCAATGAAGGCCGTCTCCGCCGTCTGATGGATATGCGTGAGGCCCGCAAAGGCCAAGCCGCATTGGTACGCAAGGATACCGCCGCGCTTCAGGCCGATACGGGCACCACATCAGGTAAGTTGGTGTTTGAAGCCAAGGGCGTCTCAAAAGGCTTTGATGGCCGTGGCGACATTATTAAGAATCTCGATCTGCGGGTTGTCCGCGGCGATCGGCTAGGCATTGTTGGCCCCAATGGCGTGGGTAAATCAACATTGATCAAAATGCTGGTTGGCAGCTTAGCGCCCGATACGGGGACAACCCGGATGGGTAAAAACCTTACCATCGCTTATCTCGACCAGTCACGTGCCGCCCTCGACCCCAAAGCAACACTTTGGGATACGTTCGCTCCGGCAGGCGGAGACCAGATCATGGTGCGCGAGCGGCCCAAACATGTTGCCGCCTATGCCAAGGACTTTTTGTTCGACAGCCGCCATTTGCGCCAACCCGTGGGCTCCTTCAGTGGTGGGGAACGCAACCGTGTCCTTTTGGCCCTCGCTTTGGCCAAGCCCTCCAATGTGTTGGTGCTGGACGAGCCGACCAATGACCTCGACATGGAAACCTTGGATGTGCTCGAAGATATGCTGGCGGAATATGACGGCACGGTCCTACTCGTCAGCCATGATCGGGCCTTCTTGGACGGAGTTGTAACCGCTACTTTAGCGCCGCGGGGCGACGGGACTTGGATTGAGACCCCGGGCGGCTGGACCGATCTGATGCGCCAAGGCATCCCCATTCTGGGCCATCAGCAGGCCTCTAAGCCAAAGCCCAGCGCGGCACCCGCCCTTGAGCCCGTGGTGAAGGCGGCTGCCAAGAAACTCTCCTATAAGGACGAGCGACGATTGAGCGAGCTTGAAGGCTTGATCCCAAAACTAGAGGCCCACATCAGCCAATTGGAAGAAGCGCTCAACGATCCCAATCTTTACAGTCGCGATCCGGCCAAGTTTGAAAAAACGTCCGCACAAGCCGTGCAAGCCCGCGCTCAGCTACAAGCGCACGAAGATGAATGGCTGGCGCTGCTGGAACTCAAAGAATCTTTGGCTGCAAACGCCTAAATCTGCGATTTGAATCCAAACTTAATTCTACCTTAACCGGCGCACGGCACCGATACCTCCCATATTAGGAGAGAATGTATGCGTGCGCGTAATTTCGCCTTCTGGCTGGCCTTTGCCTTTGCTGGTCCCAGTTTTGCCCAGAATGCCGCCTATTCACAATTTCCTGCGGCAAACGCTGATTCTTGTGCAAAGGCTTGTACGAGCGACAGAATGTGTGCGTCTTGGTCGTTTGGCGGAGCCGTCGCCACGGGGGAAACAACGAGCCGCTCAAAGAAAAAAATGGGGCCACCGCCACGCATGTGTGCGCTGTCGCAGTCGTTAAGCCCGGCGCGCCAACCTGGCTTCGAATCAGGCTTACCGCGCAGAACAGCCGTTTTAACCCCAACAGGGCGATATGGTGAGGGCTCTAGCAATTATGAGGTGCGCCCAGCGCCCTGGCTCGACCCCCGCGCCCGCACGCCCCAACCTGCACCTGGCTCCAATCAAGGTGCACCCATCGCTCCGCCCCCTGCCCCGCCTGCTGCGCGGATGGAGTTTTCCCCCCAAGCGGCCCCACGGCCCGCCGCACCGGTAGAAGCCAGCCAAAGCCGGTCAGGCGCACGCGGTACACCCCGCATCAGCGTGCGAGACATGCCACCGCAGCCACCCCCGCAAGCCTCTTTTGAAATGCCGCAGGCTCCCGCCGCAATGTCTCCACCTATGGCGCAACCCAATCCGCCACAGATGAGCTTCACGCCACCGCCTGCACCGCCAGCCATGCCAGCCGCCGCGCCGATGCAAAGCCCAGCACCAGCCCAGCAAGCCACTGATTTATCGAAGTTTAGAGGATCTGACGGCATGGTCGATGCGGCTGCGATGCGGCGCGCCCAAATCAATTCCGCCCGCGCCACGGGTCAACCTGCCTATGCGGTCCAACGTGAGTGGGAGGCGGTTGAACAAGAGCGTCAACGCGCTGCAGCCAATGGCGAAGTGCGTCCAGACCCCTTGGCTGGAACCGTGCCTGTGCCACAAGCGCCGCAACCGCGATCATCCAAGCCAAGCCGAGGCTTTGAGCCAAATCCGTCGAGCCTCGGTGCCGAAGAAGAATCTGACAGCCCTGAGACCCAAAAGCCCGCCAGCAAACCAAAGGGCGCGCGGGGGACGCCACGGGCGGAGCAATCCACCTCATCTCGTCAAAGCGCCCTGAACCAAGCAGTGCGCAATCGTGCCCGTAACCCTTCCTACATTGACCGCGAGCCCCGATTGGGCGGTGGTCCCGGCGGGTAAGTTCTTTCATTTTGATGAATTCTGACCACCAAATGTTTACGCTTATCCTGTAGAACAGACGCAGAAACGGGAAACTGAGATGCAAGTTGGCGAAAGATACGCTAAGCTATTAGAGGTTGCGAGCGAAAGCTCCAGCGAGAAACGTCGCGTTCTGCTCAATGAAGTAACTGATTTATTCTTCGACTCTCAGGAAAACCAAAGTCCAGTTGAGACCAAGCTCTTTGGCGATCTCATTGCTAAAGTGGCTTATGAGCTGGATACAGAAGTCCGCAAAGAATTAGCCCAGCGTTTTGCTGGTGGCGAAGCGCCGCGCACGCTTGCTGTGATGATGGCGAATGATGAGGAAATTGGCATTGCGGGCCCGATCCTGCGTCGGTCGACCTCTCTGACCCAAGATGATCTGATCCGAGTTGTTGAAACCCGTGGTCATGCGCACCAGATGGTCGTGACCCAGCGCCCAGATGTGGGTGAGGAATTGTCCGATGCCCTCGTCTCGCACGGGAATGATTTGGTTGTTGCCTCTCTGGTTAGCAACCAAACCGCCAAGGTTTCTGAAGAGACCTTTGATAAGATCGTAGATCGTGCGGCCAATAATCCTGATCTGCATCGCCCGATCGCCGAGCGCAAAGTTATCTCGCCCGAGCATTTGAACCGTCTCTATACGATCGTAGAAGGCCCAATGCGGCGCGAGATTCTTGAGCGGAATTCAGAATTTACCGAAGAAGAAGTTGAGCGCGCCATGCGCCGTGCCCAGACACGTGTTGCGGTCGTGAACGGCACCTTGCCAGCAGATTTTGAAACGGTGCACCGCGAATTCACCCAGCAAAAAGCTGCCAATGCGATTAACCGCGCCATGTTGCCGACCCTGTGGCGCAACAAGGAATCGACCAAATTCATGATCGCTTTCGGCGATTTCACTGGCCTCGATTTCTATCAAACCGCTCTCTTGTTTGAGAAAAAAGACATCGACACCATGGCCATGGTGTGTCGGGCTGCCAATTTTGAGCGCGCTTTGTTTGTGACTATTGCCGTCTTGGTGCTCGGCAATGAGGGCATGGGTCAGGCCCAAATCCTCGGCAATATGTATAATGATGTGCCACCAGAAGCCGCTCAGCGCGCGCTGCGCTTCTTGCGTTTGCGGGCAAACGTCTCTGCCCAAGCCGCCTAGATCATCCGCTCACGCACATTGGTGAAGCGGATTTTCGGAAATTTTTCAGCGACATAGCCGATTTCCCATGCATTCTTTGCAAGGAAGACGTCTGCACCGTCTAAATCGGTACCCATGCCGGCGCGATTGCGATCGGCAAATTGCTCCAGATCGGCCGCGCTATCGGCAGAAATCCAGCGCACACCATTAAAGGAACAGGTCTCAAATACGACCTGCAGCCCATATTCGGCAGCCAGACGCTCAACCAACACGTCAAACTGCAACGGCCCAACAGCTCCCACGATCAAGTCTGAGCCAAAATGGGGGCGGAACAATTGGGTCACGCCCTCTTCTGCCAAGGATTCCAGCGCCTTCTTCAAATGCTTGGCTTTCAGCGGATCTTTAACCGAAGCGCGACGTAAGATTTCCGGTGCAAAGTTTGGAATGCCCGCAAACTTCACCTGGCCAGTTTCCGACAAACTATCGCCAACACGCAGAACACCATGGTTTGGCACGCCAATCACGTCGCCCGCCCAAGCTTCATCGGTGATCTCACGGTCTTGGCCCACAAACATCAAAGGCGCATGCACGCCAATCTGCTTGCCAGACCCTGTTTTCAACCGCATGCCACGCTGAAACTTGCCAGAAGCCAAGCGCACCATCGCCACGCGGTCACGGTGCGCAGGGTCCATATTGGCTTGAATCTTGAAGACAAACCCGGTGACTTCCTCGCGGTCGGCTTGGACTTGGGTTTCAACCCCTTTATCGAGCGCCTTTTGGTCGCGTGGCGAGGGCGCATAGTCGCGCAGACCATCCAGCAACTCGCGTACCCCGAACTGGCGCAGCGCGGAACCAAAGAAGACAGGCGTCATATGGCCTTCGCGATAGGATTGAATATCAAAGGCCGGATAGCCACCTTGCACCAACTCAGCCGAGCTACGCAATTCTTCCATCTCTGCTTGGTTCAAGACTTCGGCGATCGCGTTCGACGACAGGTCCATGGTATCATGTACCAATGGACCCGTATCGCCCACTTGTGGACGACGGAAAACGGTAAAGCGGTCATTGCGCAAATCCACCATACCTCGGAACCGATTGCCTGAGCCTTGCGGCCAGAAGATCGGCGCGGGGTCCAGTGCAAGCTTGGAAGCCACTTCGTCCAATAATTCCATCGGATCTTGAGCTTCGCGGTCCATCTTATTGATAAAGGTCAGGATTGGGATGTCGCGCAGGCGGCAAACCTCAAACAACTTCAAGGTCTGCGGCTCAATCCCTTTGGCTGCGTCCAGCACCATAACGGCCGAATCTGCAGCTGTTAGCGTGCGATACGTATCTTCAGAAAAGTCTTCGTGGCCCGGGGTATCCAACAGATTGATGATGCAATCATCATGCTCAAACGTCATCACAGACGCCGATACCGAAATGCCGCGTTCGCGCTCAATCTTCATCCAGTCCGAACGCGTCCGACGCTGTTCGCCGCGGGCACGGACTGCCCCTGCAGCCCGAATGGCCCCGCCCATCAGCAAGAGATTCTCAGTCAGCGTGGTCTTGCCGGCGTCTGGGTGGGAAATGATGGCAAAGGTGCGACGGCGCTTAACTTCACGCGCAAGTTCGGCTGACATGATTGGGGCCTGACTAAGACGAATGGGTAAATCGGGAAACGGCCTGAATGCTCAAGCCCTTGAGCCCCCCATCTAGCCGAGGCCATGTCACAATTAAAGGCCCTAGAGCAATAGGAAATCTAGGCTTTGCTTTAGGCCGCGGCAGATTGCCAGACAGAGGTATTGATGATGCCCGGCGTCAACCGGCCCGCATCCTGTTGGGCTTTGAGACTGCCCAATGTTGTCAACGAAACGGTTGCCAATCGGAAACCGACTTCTTGTGGACGTCGACATTTTGGCGGCGCGATAAACAAAATCGCATTGGCGTCGCTACGACTGGCAATGAGCCACGCCAAAGCGGCGGCCTTTTGTGGGGCCTCTGATGCCAAGTTTGGCATTTCCATGATCGCGGTCTGAACGGCCAAAATGGAATCATTGAGGGTGTAACGTGCGACTGCCGTTGCTGGAATGCCTGCATTGATCACCGCGTCGGCATTACCCGTTAGCATGAGAACGCGGTCATTGAAGAGAAAAAGCATCCAAACGTCTCCAGTCGAGCACAAAAGCTTAGAGCACTTGGGTTAATAATCAGTCCACGCGCTCTGAAAGAAAACTTCTGCCGAGCTTGTCTTCAATTTCAACGATCCAAATGTCCTGGTCTTGAGAGGCTCGCTTAGACAAATAAGCATCGATGGAGGGCTCGTCTGGCCCCGCTGTTTTACCTGTGAGGTCAAGATAAATCCGCTCCCCAACGCCATCGCGTGCGGGAATGAGTAAGCGCGCCGTGCCATCCAGACGCGCGACTTTCACCAAGACTGCGCCTGCGGTTTCATCCCCTTTCCGCACGACAAAACCCGCAGCGCCAAGACTCTGCGCTGTGCGCAAAAGCGCTTGCACCCAAATATCACTGCGGAGATCACTGCTGCTCATGGCTTTGTGTGCACCGGGCTTAATCGAAGTGAAAGAGTGGCAACTGTAGATATGTGCCATGAATTTCTTTCATCGTGCCGCCCTGTGTTTGACACTCTTTTTGCCGGTTGCCAGCCACGCCCAAGTCAATGGGCTAGAGCGCAGCTATGCGGAGCGCATGGCAATGCGCGCCATTGATGAACGCTGCAAACTTCTTGAAAGCGGTCCACGGCGCGCCTTGGCAGGCTTTACCGCCCAAGCCCGTGGTGCTGCCCTGCGGTCGGGATCCAGCACGCAGCGTCTCGACTTAATCGCAAGCCAAGCCAAAACAGCCGCAGCCGCCAAAGCCTGTCGCGATCCTGCCGTACAGACCGAAGCCCAACGCATCATTGCGGCCCATAAGGGCTGGCGCGCTCAATTGACCAGTACTTATGCGGGCCCGGTCCGGGCTTGGCGTGTGGATCGCGGTGGCAAAGACATTTGGCGCGCCGTTCAAGACACAGGCAGCGCCACACGCGCGGGTCTGGTGGCAAGCGGCGCAGGCTTAAGCTTTGCGGTAGAGACCCCGGATGTCGATGCCTCCGGCGCACGATTATTCTTGCGCGACCTCACCAAGCTTGGCCCACCACAGCCCAGCCGAACCCTCTCCCCGCCTTTGCGCAATGGCACGACCATTCATGTCGCTGCCTCGCGACGGCCTGCGGCAACCCGGGCTAGGGTAGAATCACGTCCGAGACCGGGGACATTATTTGTCTTTTCAGATGCAACCACACGCGCCGTTCTCAATGCCGATCCACGCGACACCTTTGAGATTGAAATCACCAATCGCTCGGGCGGGGTGACCCGTCTTTTGGTGGAAGTCGGGGATTTGGTCGCAGCCTTTACCTTTGCTGCCGAGTTTTAGGACCTTGGCTTGTCCGAATTGGCATAAGGCAAACTGACTTTTGCAATCGTGCCTTTACCCAGCGTGCTCTCAAGCCAGAAGCGACCGCCCTGTAGTTCGGTCAAGCGCTTCACCACCGCCAGACCTAAGCCAGAGCTACGCACCACGCGGCTATTGGCGCGGCTTTGATTATCACCTTGCGCCCAAGGCTGTCCGATGCGGGCAAGGTCTGCTGGACTGATCCCAGCCCCATCATCTTCAATTTCCAAACAGGCCTGCCTGCCTTCGGCATCGGGGCGAATTCGCAACGTTACCGCGCCATCTTTTGGCGTGAACTTAATCGCGTTTGACAATAGGTTGAAGGCAATCTGACGCATCGCGCGCGCATCGGCCCGCACGCTGATGGGGGGGCCAACTTCATGGCGGATCTGCACCCCCGCAGAACGCGCCGCCCCACTCGAAAGGGCAATCGCCTCAAACAGAAATTGATCAAGGCGAATATCTTCCAGTCGAACTTCGTAGCGGCCCGCTTCGATTTTCGAGATATCAAGCAAGTCCGAAACAAGATCGAGCAAATGGCTGCCACTGGTATGAATTAGACCCGGATAATCTTCATAGCCCTTTGGCAGCGGGCCAAATACGCCTTCACGCATCGTATCAGCAAATCCCAGTATCGCATTGAGTGGCGTACGAATTTCGTGACTCATCTCTGCCATAAACCGGGCCCGATCATGGTTTTCTGCTTGCGCCATCCGGGTTTCAGCCTGTGCCGCATCGCGGCTATCGAGAGCTTGTTTTGCTTGGTCGCGAGCTGCGCGCCGCACCCGTTCAATCACACCACCTGCGCGCGCGCAGATTGCTAAAGCCAAAGCAGCACTGGCCCAAAGCACCAGAAGCTTTGGGATGAGTGCGCCCCAGGACCCAGCCGTAAAATTGACGTTGCTGGGCAAGAGCGGCGCTAAGATCAGTAAAGCGACAGCCACACACAGGGCAGCAGCAATGCCATTAATCAGCGCAACCCCGGCGGCCCCAACTGCAAGCAAAGGCCAAATCACAGCGGCAAAGGCAATGCCATTCGTCCCCCCCTCTAAACTGCCTAAGCCCAAAGCAGCCCCCGCCCAGAGCACGGGGATAATCACCGCTTGGCGGGCTTGATGGGTGTAAGAGGTCACAAGAAAGGCTGTCATGGTGCAGATAGCGACGCAGGCTAGGCCAAGCAGCAATCGCGCCTCACCCAGCCAAATGGCATAGGCTAAAGCCAGCGCAGCCAAGGCCGCACTGCTGCCGCTGGCCCATTGCGCAGGGGTTAGGGGTTGGTCCGATACGGTCCAAGCCTTTCCGCCGACTTTGGAATCAGCCAAATCTGAGTGTCGTGTCGCGTCCACACCCGCTTTTAGCCGAAGGTAATCAGAAAGTCGCCTGAGTTCGCGTGACTGGTGAAGTTTGGGAATTTTTGCGTAATTTTGGTTGTGATTTATTCAGACACCCTCTGGCATAAGGTGTAGAGACAAGCGGTGGGGCGCTTAAAGGAGATGGTAATGAGCAAAAAGTGGCTCGCATGTGCCGTTGCGACGTTGTTCGTCAGTGCAGGTTTGGCCGTTAGCGTCGATGCCTCCGCCCAGCAACGTCCAAAGGCTAGCGCCACCAAAGCTTCGGCGAAGAAGGCCCCTGCCCGCAAGGCCCCCGCCAAAAAGGCCGCGGCGACCAAAGCCGTTGCAGCCCCAGCCGCACCGAAAGGCCCGGTGGGCCTTGCCCTTCCAACTGGGGCGAACACATTAGGTGCCCATGCCGCTCTTTATGCTGCCTATGCCGCCGATGTGGATGGCCTTAATGTCGCGTCCATCACCACAGGCCGCGCCCTGACACAATCCACCGAGCGTATTGCCCGCCACCTCAATTCAGATCGGTTGGCCCTTGGCATTGTTGCTTATGGCGCGGCTTGGGCAGCGACCCAGGATGAGTTTGTCGGCGAAGTGCGCAAACTAGAAGCGCGGATGGGCCGGGATGCCTTGATTGCCAAATTGCGCGGCGAAATTGCATTTGCGCGCAGCCTGCCCGGAGGGGAGCAAGCAGCCCAGCTTGCGGCACGAGCCCTTTTGGCCGATGCCGCGAAGATTCAGGAAGAGGGCGATGCCTTCAAACAGGCCGCCTATGATTGGCAGAAATATGCGTGGGCAAAAGTCAGCACGGCGGATTCTAAAGCCCGCAATGCGGCCCTGCGCACCTTGGTCGCCCCGGTGCCCGCAACCGATCTTGCCATCAACTTTTCGGCGCTGCCCGAAGCCAATTTGTCACCGCAATCAACCCAAATGCGCACCCTAAGCCTCCAGCGCAGCGTGCGGCTGTCCACCCAATCGGCTCGAGACGGGATCAATTTGGCCGAGCCTATTCGCGCTTGGTCGCCGATTGATCGCATGGTTTCGCTCGCAGCCCTTTCGGCAATTGGCGGGCCGGCCGATCGCCGCGAAGATACCGAAGCCTTGATGCGCGATCCCCGTCTGGTTAGCTGCGTGAACTCCTCGCGTCTGAACATGCAAATGTGCAATGCAGCCACCAAACAGCCCTATGAACGCTCCTTTTGCTTGGCTGAACATCCTTTAGGTGAAATTGCCAAATGCATGGCCAAAACAGTTCGATAATCCACAGATGAGTGACCCGCGGCTGGAAGACCTTATCGAAGAATTCTCCTTTCTCGACGAATGGGAGGAGCGCTACCGCTATGTCATCGACTTGGGGCGCACATTGCCGCCGTTAGACGAAAGCGAACGGGTGGAAGTCGCCAAGGTGCGTGGCTGTGCAAGTCAGGTTTGGCTTGTGTCGACAAAAGATCCCGAAACTGGCTTCATTGAGTTTCGGGGCCAGTCAGATGCCGCCATTGTTCAAGGCTTGCTGGCGATTTTGGTTCGACTCTATTCGGGTCGTTCAGCCGCGGAGATTTTGGCACTTGACGCACAAGCCGCGTTTCAGGCCTTGGGCCTAGGTGATGCGCTCACGCCACAGCGATCAAATGGTCTCAAGGCGATGGCATTGCGCATGCAGGATGTGGCCAAAGACGCTTTGGCCAATTCCCAAGCCTAAGCGGCCTGTTTGTCGAAAGTCAGGCGCGGGGCCGGTGCCGCCCGCAGGGCCGCCTCCAACTGATCAAGCATATCATCGACTTTTGGATCGTCACGACGGTCCTCAATCTGATGGCACGCATGCGCGACGGTCGAGCGGTCGCGCGCAAAGGCGACTGCCACGCGGTGCAGGCTCATCCCAAAGGCCACATGGGTTAGATACATGGCCACTTGCCGGGCAAAGGCGTGCTGGGCCGTGCCACGATCGGGCACGAGAAGGTCGGCTCTTATCCCTAACGCAAAGGCTGCGGCATCACAGGCAAAACGTGCCCGGGCACAATCCAACTGAAATCTCTCTTCTGGCTTCATCGCTGTCCCACCTCGGTCAATGCGCCAAGATTGGCATGTGCCGAGACGGGTGAGGATGAACGCGAAACTATCCCCCAGTCAGCCTGTCCAAGCTGACAGGGTGTTTTGCCGCTAAGCCTTTGGGCTTGCAGACTGGAACGTGCGATAGCCGAAGAATAAAATCGCCAGCATAACGGCTTCAACCACCATGGGGGCAGGCGCGGTTGGGGCCATGCCATCAAGCGCGAGGCTGAGGAACCGACCCGCCAAGGCAAGGCCCAGCATCACCATTGGAACTAAGAGAGCCTCCGCCCGCATTTTCCAAGCTCCATACAGCGCAAAGACCGATGCGCCGATAAAGAAGCCTGTGAAATCTGCCCGCAGGGTCGCAAGACCCTGACTGCCCATAGGCGACAAAAAGAAGGCTGCTGCGAGTTTCGCTGGCTGCAGCAGAAAGCCCAAACCGATAATGAAGTTGAAAAGACCCAAAACCAAAATGAGGCCCCGCGCGAGTATAGTCATCTATTTCTTCCCCCCTGCCTCACCTGCCCTAAGCAGATTGGGTGGATTTGCCTAGCGCGTCGCCACCATTGTTAGGAGGACTCATGCATCCCCCCGTTTGGCAGCTTAGTATCGTGATCTCGCGGCGGTCCTCGCTTGCTGCTTCCTTCCGGCAGGGATGGCATTGTTTCGGACTTCTTTTTATCTGGACGCGCTTTGGTGACCCTTCTGGTCACCCAACCGCTTCCTCTAGCGTGATCGGGCGATTTGTCGCGTCAAATCGCCCATCAACAATTGAGTTTGGCCTTTGGGGCAGGCACAGCCTGCACCAAAGCCTTCCAGATAAAAACCTTTTTCACGGTGTCATCCCGGACGGCGCGAGCCGATCCGGGATCATTTTCCCCATATGTGCATCTGCGTAACGGGGTCCCCGCTCTGCGCTTCGCTCCGGCGGGGATGACGGTGGTTTTGGTTAGGTTTTTATCTCGAAGCGCTTTGGTGACCCTTCTGGTCACCCAACCTCTACCTCAATTGTTCTTGCGACATCGGGGTAGTCAAGTGCGCAGCTTTGCTGCGTCGCGACGCGATCCGTTTTCGAAGAAAACGGACACGTGACGACCCAGATGTCGCGGCCATGCTCGATACTCCATTTTGGTGAAACAGCGTTTCCACCAAAATGGGTCCAGATGGAATCTCCCCTCTCCCCCTGGGAGAGGGGTAGGGGGTGAGGGCTTACACTCCCAATTAGCAAGGAGTTATGACCTATCCTAAGCCCCAAAACACACTATCGTTTTGCGCCCGATAAGCCCTCACCCCCGCCCCCTCTCCCACAGGGAGAGGGGAGCGCATAAAACAAAACCTATCCTCCTGTATCCAAGCCTCGCATAAGCTTTACCCATCTCCAATGAGAGGGCGTTGTTGCTGCAGCGGCAACA
>NZ_NCSQ01000009.1 GCF_002105465.1 Aquidulcibacter paucihalophilus | reverse complement strand
TGGGCGTCCGAAAGTGTCCGGAGAACGAATCTTTGGTGTTGAGGGCTGATCGGGGTCGGTAAGTAGACGTTCGGTGGAACAATTTACCGCACAGCGGTGCCAGCTGCATTGGTGGTGAGGATGGGCGCGCCATGGTGGTGGGTGTGGAGCCAGTTGAGCGTGCCAGTTTGGCCGACGGCGGTGGCCAGCGGCATATAGCCACCCAAGCCATCATCCCCGCCCGTTGGCCCTGTCGCCCCCACTTCGGGCATCAGCCAGATATATTCAGCCTTGATGTCAACGGTGCCCGTATCTCCATATTCACCCACGATGCGGTGATCGAGGTCATAGAGATAGACGCGGGTATCAGCAGCCCCGATGGCCGGGGTGGTGACCACCTGCATCCGCTCATCCATGCCATTATAGAGCATGGTCTGGCTTGCCCCACCATTTCGGTAGCGCGTCAGACGGGCATGGCCGTCGTAGGCAACGGTGACCGTGACCCCGCCCGGGAACTGCTCGGTGATCTGATTACCGCGCCCATCATGGCTGAACGTTCGCGTGCCGCTGGTGTGGGCAATGCTGCGCAGACGGTTGGTGCCGGTGGCGATGGTGTAAGTGTCGGTCTCAACCGGGGTTAGCGCTGAGACTTGGCAAAAGGCGAACTGACCGACGAGGTCGATCGGTTCACGTCGTCTTTGGCTTTATGTCTAAACAGTCTTGATCAAGGTCCGTATTCTCNTTTGAAAGGAGAGTCCATCAAGCGGAGATGGACATGAGAAGCAGCAGATTTAGTGAAGAGCAGATTATTGCGATTTTGGCGGAGCAAGAGCGCGGTGTGCCGACGGGTGAAGTATGCCGCAAGCATGGTGTGAGCAGCGCTACATTTTACAA
>NZ_NCSQ01000047.1 GCF_002105465.1 Aquidulcibacter paucihalophilus | reverse complement strand
CTTTATCGGCTATCATGTCGGCACGAGCCTTTCTGGTGGAAAATGCTCAAAGACTGGAGCAGCGTCTAAGTGGGGAACACCAGCCTGATGCCAAGCGCGCACTCGCCCGCCAGCTCCGCAAGCTGAAGGCCGAAATCTCCGTGCTGGAACTCGCCGCCCACAAGCATGTTGCTGCTCATGCCCATCTGGATGAGGCAAGCCGCCGCTTGCAAACCGCACCGGGTGTTGGCCCCATCGTCGCCATGACCCTGCTTGGCGATCTACCAGAATTGGGCACGCTCAACAGCAAACAGATCGCACGCTTAGTTGGCTTAGCGCCCTTCACCCGTGAAAGCGGTCAGTGGAAAGGCCATGCGCGTTGCTCAGGAGGACGCATGCGGCCACGAAACATGCTCTATCTTGCCGCAATGGCTGCCAAGCGCTGCCACAAACCTTCCAAAGCCTTCTTCGACACACTCATCTCCAACNCTCAATGCCCTCATGCGAAAGCTCATCACCCAACTCAACGCCATGATGCGTGATCAAACCGACTGGGCAAAAAACACATCCTCTTAAACACGGTTGCTCTCCCCCTGGGAGAGGGGAGCGCATAGAACAAAACTTATCCCCCTCTACCCAAGCCTCGCATAACCTTTAGCCGTCTCCAATGAGAGGGCGTTGTTGCTGCAGCGGCAACACCG
>NZ_NCSQ01000171.1 GCF_002105465.1 Aquidulcibacter paucihalophilus | reverse complement strand
CGGGACCTTGTGGCGCAAAAGCGTAAGGAGGTCCCCGCTCTACGCTTCGCTTCGGCGGGGACGACAGTGGTTTTGGTTGGGTTTTTTATCTGGACGCGCTTTGGTGATCCCTCTGGTCCACCCAACCGCTTTGAATATCGTTTTCGGGCGATGGGTCGCGTCAAATCGCCCGCGAACAATCGAACTTGGCCTTTGGGGCGGGCAGGGCCTGCACCAAAGCCTTCTGGACGGAAAACTATGATTAACTACGAATGCAGCCGAAAAAAGCAAAACGGCGACCCCCGAAGGAATCGCCGTTGGCAAATCAGGTGAACCAGAAAGCCTTAGTCGCGACGGCGACGGGGGCGTTCGCTACGCTCACGGGGTTGTTCCACCTCTTCAGGCTCCCCACGCTCAGCGCGCTCTGCTTTCAGCTTTTCTTCAATGTCTTCGCCCGTCACCTGGTCGACAACTTTCATCGACAAGCGGGTTTTGCCGCGGTCATCAAATCCCATCAGCTTCACCTTCACGGTGTCGCCTTCTTTGACGATTTCGCCGACAGTGGCGACCTTGCGGTTGGCCAATTGCGAGATATGGACGAGGCCATCCTTGGCACCGAAGAAATTCACGAAAGCCCCGAATTCCATCACTTTGACGACTTTGCCTTCGTAGATTTTGCCCACTTCGGCTTCATCCGTGATGCTCTTCACCCACTTCACAGCGGCATCGATCTTCTCTTGATCGGAAGCAGCAACTTTCACGCTGCCATCATCTTCGATCGAGATTTTCGCGCCGGTCTTTTCGACGATTTCGCGGATGACTTTGCCACCGGTGCCGATCACTTCGCGGATCTTGTCGGTTGGGATGGTGAAGGACACGATCTTTGGTGCAAAGGCATTGAGCTCACCCCGGGCACCGGTCAAGGACTTGGCCATTTCGCCCAGAATGTGCATCCGGCCAGCATGGGCACGGGTGAGGGCGACCTTCATGATCTCCTCAGTGATGCCGGCCACCTTGATGTCCATTTGCAGCGAGGTGATGCCATTTTCGGTACCTGCGACTTTAAAGTCCATGTCACCCAGATGATCTTCATCACCCAGGATGTCGGTCAGAACTTCAAAGCTGCCATCATCTTGCAACACAAGACCCATCGCCACGCCAGCCACGGGCGCGCTGATTGGGGCACCTGCATCCATCAAAGCCAAAGAGGCCCCGCAGACCGACGCCATCGAGGACGAACCGTTGGATTCGGTGATCTCCGACACCAAACGGATGGTGTAAGGGAATTGTTCTGGAGTTGGCAGAACCGCTTGCATCGCACGCCAAGCGAGCTTGCCGTGACCAATTTCGCGACGACCTGCGCCACCCATGCGGCCAACTTCGCCCACCGAATACGGAGGGAAGTTATAATGCAGCATGAAGCGCTCTTTATAGGTGCCTTCAAGGCTGTCGATAAATTGCTCATCATCGGCAGTACCCAAGGTGGCAACCACGAGAGCCTGGGTTTCGCCGCGGGTGAACAGAGCCGAGCCGTGTGCCCGGGGGAGCACGCCCGCTTCCGATACAATCGCACGAACCTTGTCAACAGGACGACCATCGATGCGGCGGCCTTCCTTCACGATGGCGCTGCGCACGATGTCGCTTTCGACTTCTTTACACACCGTCTTGAAGAGCGATGGGTCCATGCCGTCTGGCTTGGTTTCAGAAGCGACCAGTTCGGCTTCGGCGCGCTTTTTGGCGGCGCCAACGGCGTCTTGACGGGCACCCTTGTCGGCGATGCGGTAGGCCGCGTCGATTTCGGCACCGATCATGTCCTTCACAGCCTTATATTCAGCGCTGTGATCTTCGGCTTGGAAGTCCCAAGGATCTTTGGCGGCTTGCTCGGCCAACGAGATGATCAGATCGATCACAGGCTGCATCTGCTTGTGCGCGAAGGATACCCCGCCCAACACCACTTCTTCGGACAATTCGTAGATTTCAGATTCAACCATCATCACGGCTTCAGCGGTCCCTGCGACCACCAAATCCATGTCGCTTTCTTTGAGCTGATCGACGGTTGGGTTCAGGACATATTCGCCATTGATATAGCCAACGCGCGCGGCCGAAATCGGGCCCATGAACGGCAAACCCGACAGAACCAAAGCTGCCGAAGAGGCCACCAAGGCGACGATATCGGGATCATTTTCCTGATCGTGCGACAAGGTGGTGACCACAACTTGGGTTTCGTTCTTGAAGCCTTTGGCAAACAGAGGACGAATGGGGCGGTCGATCAGACGGGAAACCAACGTTTCCTTTTCAGTTGGACGGCCTTCGCGCTTAAAATAGCCACCGGGAATACGGCCAGCTGCATAGAATTTTTCTTGGTAGTTTACGGTCAAGGGGAAGAAATCGATCCCCGGCTTGGCCGAACGCGCACCAACAGCGGTCGCGAGAACTTGTGTGTCGCCATAGGTAGCCAAAACGGCCCCGTCGGCTTGGCGCGCCATGCGGCCAGTTTCCAGTGTCAGCGTACGTCCGCCCCATTCGAGCGAAACAGTCTTTATGTCAAACATCATCATTCCTTCTGGCAGATCATGGAGCCTTCCCCATGCTGCCGCCTACAAAACTCAGCCCAGGCCTTCCTGAACTGAGGGGTCCGGCGTCCTTGCCGGAGAAAGCCCTCGCCCTATGCGGGGGCCATCTTTCATCTTACCCCGATTGCCGATTTCGGTTGAGGGGCAAATAGCAAAAGGGCGGCGCATCTCGCACCGCCCCGATTGGTTTTGTCACAGCGCCTTAGCGACGCAGACCGTGCTTGGTCAAAATGGCCTGATAACGTGCCACATCGCGGGACTTCACATAGTCCAGCAAACGGCGGCGCAAAGATACCATGGCCAACAGACCGCGACGGGAGTGGTTGTCCTTCTTGTGAGACTTGAAGTGCTCAGTCAGGTTTACAATCCGCTCGGTCAGGATGGCGATTTGGACTTCTGGGCTGCCCGTGTCGTTCGGGGCGAGACCATGTTCTTTCATAATTTCGAGCTTACGCTCTGGTGATACCGACATCGTGGTTTCCTTTGGGTTGGCGGCGGGTTCAATCGCGCGCACTGAGTTGAAACACACGGACCGGCTCAAACCGCCCCGCGCGTGCGTCTCCTATAGCGACGGCTTGCCCTTGAAGGGTTGCCAATGCTGCCCGGCTCATATCTTCGCCAGAGACAACACGTGGTCTGCGCTTGGAGCGCAGCTCTTCAACCTGGTGGGGGAGAAGAACAATCCCGCGGCCTTGCCGCAACCTGAAAGCCTCTTCCGCTGTTACGGCCAGCGCCGGGATGTCGTCCAGCGCGGTCTCAACTGGCAAAAGGCTGTCGGACGCGGCGTCGCTATGGCATACTTCCTGTAGCTTTTCCAGTGTTATTGCTGCGCTCTCATGGAATGGCCCGACCGACGTACGTCGCAAGGCACTCACATGCCCCTCCGCGCCAAGCGCTGTTGCAAGGTCGCGGGCCAGGGCGCGGACGTAAAAGCCCTTGCCACAGCGACACTCAATCGTGGCGTGATCGGCGTCGGGCACATCAACAAGATTCGCCTCAATCAATAGCACGGTTCGGGCCTTGAGCTCTGGCACTTCGCCATCACGCGCCAAATCATAGGACCGTTCGCCCGCGACCTTGATGGCGCTATAGATGGGCGGGACTTGCTGGATTTCACCGATGAAGCCTTTCAGAGCCGCTTCTATCGCCTCTCTGCTGGGCCGCACGTCCGAAGTGGCGATGATTTTGCCTTCGCGGTCTTGGGTATCGGTGGACGCCCCCCATTCGACCGTAAAGCGATAGGACTTCTCAGCCTCCATCAGCCAAGCCACCGTCTTGGTGGCTTCGCCTAAAGCAATCGGCAAAATGCCCGTCGCCAAGGGGTCGAGTGTGCCGGCATGGCCCGCCTTCTTCGCGTCAAATGCCCGCCGGACGCGCGTGACCGCATCGGTGGAGGTGAGGTGTAGGTCCTTATCCAGAACGATCCAGCCGTGGACATCCTGACCCTTCTTGCGCCGCGACATCAGGCCTCATCCGCCGGTTTGATCAAGTCGGCACGAACCTTGGGATCGTTGAAAAGATCATTCATCTTCAGGGCCGCGTCGTAGGATGTGTCGGCAATAAAGCGCAGGTCTGGGGTAAATTTGCTTTCGAGCGCCCGCCCACATTCGCCGCGCAGGAATTTCGAAGCACGGTTCAGCGCTTTGGCAATCTCCTCGGCATCTTCAAGGCCAAGGGCCGCCACAAACACATTGGCGTGCTTCAAATCTGGACTCATGCGGACTTCACCAACCGTGATGCTCTTGTCCACCAAGGCAAGGTCTCGAATATCGCCCCGACGCAGAATCTCGACCAACACGTGACGGATATTTTCCCCCGCCCGCAATTGCCGCTGGGTAGGGCCAGATGAATGATCGAAACGCTTTGCCATGATTGTTTTGCCTTTTGCGCGCCTGCTGGTGTCGGCCAGTTTCAGGGGCGGGAGCGGGATGTAGCGGGTTGTGACGACGGGGGCAAGTCGGGCGCACCCTAAAGAACATCTTTCGATGGGCGATACCTAAAATATAATTGACGCATGAAGTAACTTATGGTAAGGAGCAATTCGCGATGGGTTTGCTTGAGGCTGGTATCCTGTGCGTGCCTAAAGGGTTTATTCTAGCATGTGGGCATTGGCTAAGAGCAAACGAGTTTGGGTGGCAAGCTTCGGCGCGAGTGCCTATGCGACGATCCCTTTTGTGCTTTTCCCTGTCTATTTTGTCCTGATCATTCTTGCGATAAAGTTGGGTCGACAACGCGGCATATCCTATTATGACGCGCCTCTTTATGGTGCCCATCTCGCGCTCAGAGTGCTGAGTGCGATTGCACTGGCGGGCGCGCTTCGGTTTGACTTCTCACATGTCTTAAATGAGTGTGAGGCAACAGCCATTTTGGCAATGCAGACTCGCGAGGCGTTTGACCCGTGCTTTCAAGTAAATGCTGACCTGACCAATCTGGTTAGAATTCTTGTCAGTTGCTGTCTGATTTGGATTTGGATCAAGCATGATCGACGTCCGTTGACAGTTACGCACCTCGGTTCTGCAGCAATCGTGGCCTTTGCTGCACTCCTCGTGAATGCAGCTCTTATGCAAAGACCGGACAGCATTTCGGTTGGATGGCCAACATCGCTTGTTTGGGACCGCTTCGGATTAACATCCATCTATATAAGCTATGCTGAGATCACACTCCAAGTTTTGCTCGTAGCCGGGTTCGGCTGTGTTTTGGGACATCTGTGTGCCCCGTGCGTCGGCCAGTCTAACAACCCGCCTAAACGCATCCTCTTTTCATCTAGCCCACACGCGAATTGGTTCAGAGCCGACAAGTTGACTTGGCAGCAAATTCTGGCCGGCTTTTTGGCAGCCACAGCCCTCACGGTCCTATTCACGGCCAAGAATTCGGCACCATACAGCGAGCATCCAATAGACTGGCGATATGCTGACACTGGTGATCTCATCGGGCGCTTCAATTATGACGCTCTGAAAACAGGATTTTCGGGCGCATTTGAAGTGCTGCCCTATCTGGCTGCGGGCGCAATGATTGTTTGGCTATTGAGCAAGGTGCGCTTAGCAGGGGTTCTTCCAATACTGGTCGTTGGCGCAATCATGGGTCGTATGGCTGGAGCCATGATCCAGCCACAGTATCAAACCCCATTTCTAACGCCACCGGATAGCGCAACTCTCATCGGAATGATCATCGCTGCCGGCTTTGGCGCGGCTGCAAACGCAATTGGCTTGCGAACGAACCAAGACAAAATTGGCCCGTCCAGTACCCAGGGGATTTAACTTCGACCTACAAACTGCGCTTGATGATCTGCACGTCGAAGCACTCAATCAGGTCGCCTTCGCGCAGGTCCTGATAGCCTTCAAATGCCATACCGCATTCTTGGCCAGCCGAAACTTCGCTAACTTCGTCCTTAAAGCGCTTCAAGGTAGAGAGCTTGCCTTCATGGATGACAACATCATCGCGCAGCAAACGAACACCGCAACCACGTTTGATATTGCCTTCATTGATCTTACAGCCAGCAATTTTGCCAACCTTGGTGATGTTGAATACCTGCAAGATTTGGGCGTAGCCCAAGAAGGTTTCTTTCCGCTCTGGCTCTAACATGCCGGAGAGAATGTCTTTTACATCATCCAACAGATTGTAGATGATGGAATAATAACGGATCTCAACGCCTTCATGCTCGGCCAAGTCACGCACTTGCTTGGGTGCCCGTGTATTGAACGCAAGGATCGGTGCGCCGGACGATTTGGCCAACAACACGTCGCTCTCGGTAATCCCGCCAACGGCTTGATGGATAACTTTCGCGCGTACTTCCTCGGTCGAGAGCTTTTCGAGCGCGGCAGTAATGGCTTCGGCGGACCCACCCACATCGGCTTTGACGATGAGCGGGAATTCCTTGACTTCGGCATCTTTGATACGGGCCAACATGGCTTCCAGACCCGAACGCGCGGTTTGGCGAACGACGACCTTTTCCCGCTTCATGCGGATCCGGTAATCGGTAACTTCGCGGGCGCGGGCTTCGCTGTCGACCACAACCACGACATCGCCAGGCTCTGGTGTTCCATCAAGACCCAAGATCTCAACGGGCTGCGATGGACCAGCCGATTGCAAGGTTTGGCCACGCTCGTCGGTCAAGGCGCGAACACGGCCCCATTGGGTGCCGGCCACAACCAGATCGCCGCGCTTCAAAGTCCCGCGTTGTACCAGGACGGTCGCGACCGAACCCCGACCCTTGTCGAGCTTGGCTTCGATGACGGCCCCTTCTGCAGCGCGATCTGGATTGGCCTTCAGGTCCAAAACTTCCGACTGAAGGAGGATGGTTTCCAACAGGGTATCCAGATTGGTGCGCTCTTTTGCCGAGACGGGCACCCACAAGGTGTCGCCACCCACAGCTTCCGTCAGAACTTCATATTGCAGAAGCTCGTTCAAGACCTTTTGCGGATTGGCCTCTGGCTTGTCGATTTTGTTGACGGCCACAATCATGGGAACGCCAGCGGCTTTGGCGTGATTTATCGCCTCCACCGTTTGTGGCATGACACCATCGTCTGCCGCGACCACCAAAACCACCACGTCTGTGATGCTGGCCCCACGGGCGCGCATGCTGGAGAAGGCGGCGTGACCTGGTGTGTCCAAGAAGGTTACACGATCGCCGCTGCCCAAGCGTACCTGATAGGCCCCGATATGCTGAGTAATGCCACCAGCTTCGCCCTTGACGGTATCCGCCGAACGAATGGCATCCAGTAGCGACGTCTTACCATGATCAACATGGCCCATGATGGTGACAACCGGTGGACGTGGCAATTGGTTCTCGTCGGTATCAGCTTCGCCTTCAAGGCCAATTTCCACGTCTGATTCGGCCACGCGCTTCACAGTATGACCAAAGTCGGTGACGATTAATTCGGCGGTATCTGCGTCGAGATTGTCCGCCCCCTTCATCATCTGACCCTGCTTCATCAGATATTTGATAACGTCTGTTAGGCGCTCGGCCATCCGGTTGGCCAATTCGGCCACGGTGATGACTTCGGGCACAACGACTTCGCGCACTTGCTTGGTCTGCTCTTGACCTTTCAGCATGCGCAAGCGGCGGTCGCGTTCTTTCTCGCGAGCCCGCCGAACCGAAGCCAATGAACGCTGACGATCCGAATCGTCGCCCAAGGCCGATGTAATTGTCAGCTTGCCTGAGCGGCGCTGTTGGGCACCTTTGGCACGCGAAACAGGGGGAGCGCGCACAACGGCAACTTTTTGCCGCTTTACCCGACCACCCAATTCCGACAGCAAGTCGCCGTCTTCGCCTTCTTCGCCCGATGGGGCTTCGCCAGTATCATCGCCACGGTCGGCACCCGAAACTTGTGGTTCAGGCTCATAGGCTGGGGCCGCTTCTTCGCGGCCACGAACAGGGCCATCATTTTGGATGTTGAGCGCAGCCTGTGCTGCAGCGCGGCGGGCTTCGGCGGCCCGCTGCTCTTCTTCCTGCTGACGCTTGCGTTGTGCTTCGGCTTCGGCGAGCTGACGTTCTTCCTCGGCGCGACGACGATCAGCCTCTTCACGACGCTGACGCAGTTCAGCTTCAGCCAATTGCTGTTGGCGGCGGATTTGTTCTTGTTCCCGCGCACGCTCGAGCGCAGCCATGCGGGCTTTCATTTCACTGTCAGACAGACCCAAAGTCTTGGTGGTCCGTGCAGGCGCTTGACGCGAGTCGTCAGACGGGGCCGGTGCCGCAGGCTTTGCTGCGGGCGCTGCGGCTACGGGGGCTGCAGGACGGGAAGGCGGGGTAAAGGCTGGCTTTGGCACAGATCCGGGTGTGCCAGCTGCAGGTGCTTCGCCAGGGCCAATGGTTCGTTTCTTCTTGACCTCAACCACAACTTGGTTGGTGCGCCCATGCGAAAAGCTCTGGCGAACGGTGCCAGCGCCCACATTGCGGGAAAGGGTCAGAGGCTTACGCCCCGTTTGGTTTTCGTTGTCGTTACCGTCGCTCATGCTCATCCTTGCGCACGCAGTGGCGCGTCGTAAAATTTAAACCGGCCTTTGGCCCCCAAATTAGGTCCAGCAAGCACAAGAACCGCCGTTCGAGCAGGGTTACCGCCCGGGCGTTCTGTGCCGGTCAAGATCGGCTTCGTCCAGTTCCAAATAGACCTGCCCCTATATATAGGTGCCGTCCCTTGGCCAATCATCGGGCACTAATGGAATAAAACCCGCTAAGCGCCTAATGTCCGTCGTCCAGCTGTCTGCTAAACGCCCTGGCATTAAGATAGCATGTATCACAACATCGCGTCCTAACGCCATGCCCATTTCCACCCCAGTGAAACAGCCTGCAGTTGGCACCCCGCCCCACATGCGCGACAGGCCGTCTAATTTACCTCGACCATCTGGCGATCCGTCACTGGCTTCAATGCGCCACGCTGGCTTTGCGGTTCGCAACGCCGAGGCAACTTGATCATTGCCGAGAACGATTTCGCCAGCTTTTCGCGCGATCGAGAGCTGATTTAAACAGCGTTGGCGCAAAGCCTCGACTAATCTGTCCATCAGATCTTCGCGCGGCTTCGCCTCGCGTTTGAGACCACGCGAAAAGGCACCTTTTTTGATGGCAAGGGCTACAGCCTCCCGCGTGGAGGTTACCCAGACCCCACGACCAGGTGCCCGCGCGGCTGGATCGGGAAAGACCCAGCCATCAGGATCGGCCACAAATCGGATCAGTCCAGCCTCGGGCTGAACCTCTCCTGTGGCTACACAGCGCCGAACGCGTCCGGCGCCTTCACGTCGTTCACTCTTGTCCATCGGCGGCAACTTCCGCCTCTGCTTCGGCTTCCTCCACCGCAGGAGCCTCAACCCAGCCCATGGCGACACGTGCTGCCATGATCAGCGCATCCGCTTGCTCGACGGTCATGCTCATGCCTTCCAAAAGGCCAGGGAAGCGGACTTTTTCGCCATTCTTGACTTCAAACCAGCCGCGCAGATCGTCTGAGACCAAGCCAGCGACGTCTTCCACAGTTTTTACGCCGCCTTCACCCAATTTGATGGCGATTTCGAGCGTAACTCCTGGCAGACCCAAAACTTCGTCTTCCACGCCAAGGCTGGTGCGCTTGGTGTTAAGTTCGTTTTGAGCGCGTTCGATGTAATCGCGTGCGCGGGCTTGCAGCTCGGCGGAGACGTCTTCGTCAAAGCCTTCAATCTGCAAAAGGTCGCCCAATTCAACATAAGCCAATTCCTCAATGGTCTCGAAGCCTTCCGAGACTAAGAGGCGCGCCATCATTTCATCGACGTCAATCGCGCCCATGAACAATTCAGTACGGCTATTGGCTTCTTTCTCGCGGCGCGAACGCTCTTCTTCTTCGGTCAGAATATCGATCGACCAGCCAGTCAATTGGCTAGCGAGGCGGACGTTTTGGCCGCGACGACCAATGGCCAAGCTCAATTGCTCATCTGGAACCACGACTTCCACGCGGTTTTCATCTTCGTCGAGAACCACTTTGGTCACTTCAGCGGGCTGAAGCGCATTCACGATGAAGGTTGCAGGGTCTGGCGACCAAGGAATAATGTCGATTTTCTCGCCACCCAATTCACCAACCACGGCTTGTACCCGCGAACCACGCATACCGACGCAAGCGCCCACGGGGTCGATTGAATTGTCGTGGCTGAAAACGGCGATCTTGGCGCGCGAGGACGGATCACGGGCCACCGCCTTGATTTCGATGACGCCGTCATAAACCTCAGGGACTTCAGCTTCGAACAACTTGGCCATGAAGCCCGGATGGGCACGCGACAGAAATATTTGTGGGCCTTTTGGCTCGCGACGCACGTCGTAGATATAGCAGCGGACGCGGTCGCCCATGTTCAGATTTTCGCGTGGCAAGGTCTGGTCACGGCGGATAACGCCTTCGCCACGACCCAGATCGACGATCACATTGCCATATTCAACGCGCTTGACGATGCCATTAATGATGTCGGCAACACGGTCCTTGTATTCTTCAAACTGTTTGTCACGCTCTGCCTCGCGGACCCGCTGTGTGATGACCTGCTTACCGGTCAAGGACATCACGCGGCCAAAGTCGAACAAAGGCAGGTCTTCTTCAAAAACATGGCCCACATCCACGCTGGGGTCGATGCGCTTAGCAACCGACAGCGGAATTTGCTGGCTGGGGTTTTCGACATCGTCTTGGGTCGCAACCACCGTCTGCTTGCGCTTCAACGTCAGTTCACCCGACTTCGGATTGATGCGAGCATCAATTTGATGATCAGCACCATAGCGGGCGCGGGCAGCTTTGCTGATCGCCTCTTCAATCGCTTCAACCACGATCGACTCGTCGATATTTTTTTCATATGCGACCGAGCGGGCGATGGACAAAAGTTCAAGCCGGTTGGCGGAAATGGCCATGTTTGTCTTCCTTCTGAAACGGAATGGGCTGATTAGGTTAGATCTGGATCCACCTCTGGTAAGACATCATCATCGGTGACAAACTCCACCTGATCGTCATCCAGAGCTTTTTCCAATTGCTCAAGTTCGTCTTCATCTGCCCCGCGACGGCGCAGGGATTCGCGGATTAGATCGTCTGTCAGCACCAGACGGGCACTGGCGATCCATTCGAAGGGGATAAGGGCTGTGTCTTCTTCGCCTTCGAGATTGATGCAGATATGGGTGTCTTCGGTTCCAGCTAGCTCACCGGAAAAGCGCTTGCGCCCTTCGATACCGCGATCTAGCTCCAGCTTCGCTTCCCAACCGATCCAGCGATCAAAATCTGAAAAGCGGGTCAAAGGACGATCAATGCCTGGAGAAGAGACTTCCAGCGCATATTCCCCCTCAATCGGATCTTCAGCTTCAAGAAGCGGGCTCAAGCCCCGCGACAGCTTTTCACAATCGCCGGACGACATACGGCCATCGGGGCGCTCTGCCATGATCTGAAAGGTCTTGCGACGCGACCCCATCAGACGCACGCGCACAATCTCATAACCCAAATCGCGGGCAGCAGGCTCAATCAAAGCCAAGAGTTTGTCTTCATAGGGCGACGTTGTGCGCACGTGGGTCTCAATCTGTTGCGCCATCCCTCCGTGGAGGCCGGCAAGTTTTAGAACAAAGAAAAAGCGGCTCCGGTGACCCGGAGCCGCTTTGACCGCCTCAGGCGATCAAAGTCGATCTGTTAAAAGGCTTATAGGCTGAGGAAGCCGCCTTGTCACCAGCTTTGGCACAGGCTTCCTCAGCGAAGCGGATGCGAAGCCCAAAAACTCAGCGGGTCGCCCCCTTTTCGGCCTGAATCCCTGCATCGGAATCAGGGCCACCCACGATCTTTTCCAGCTTCATGCGGAAGATCAAGAGCGAGTTCGGCGGAATTGGACCACCGCCTTGGGCACCGTAACCTAGGGCGGGCGGCACCCAAATCGTCCATTCATCGCCGGGGCGCATCATTTGCAAAGCTTCGACCCAGGCCGGAATCAAAGCACCAACTTGAAACTCTGCCGCTTCGCCACGGGCAAAGGAGCTATCAAACACTTCGCCATTCAAAAGCTTGCCTTCGTAATTCACCTGCACCATCGAATCGACTGCTGGCTTAGGTCCAGTCTCTGGACCCTTGGCAATGACCGCATATTGCAGGCCCGAGGCCGTCGTGATTACGCCCGGAGCGCTCTTATTCTTTTCCAAAAACTCCTTAGCGGCTTGGCCATTCGCGTCCAGCGGCGCTTCGGCGGCTTTGCCATCTACGCCATCCATCACCGACTTATCTTGATCGGCACCGGCAGGCTGGCACGCCACAAGCGCAACGCACGAAATCAACATGAGGGACGTCAGTCTCTTTTTGAACATAGGGGCAGCCTTTTTGTTGGGAGCAAAGGTAAGCGGACGGCAGGAGGAAGCGGTATCAAGAATCCTCAAACGGGACGCCATAAAGCTCGAGCCGATGGTCGATCAACCGATAGCCCAAACGACGAGCGATTTCTTGTTGAAGGCGCTCGATCTCAGGATCGACGAATTCAAGCACGCGGCCTGTTTTCATGTCGATCAAATGGTCATGATGCTCGGCACCTGCTTCTTCATAACGCGAACGCCCATCGCGAAAATCGTGACGTTCGAGGATGCCGCTTTCTTCAAACAAGCGGACGGTGCGATACACCGTGGCGATAGAAATGCCTTTATCGACCGCCGCTGCGCGGCGATGCAATTCTTCCACGTCAGGATGATCTTTGGCTTCCGACAGAGTGCGCGCGATGATGCGGCGCTGCTCGGTCATACGCAGACCTTTTTCCACGCAAAGGGCTTCAATGCGATCAGGCATAGTGGTTCCATCCGTCATGGTTAAGATATGCGAGGTTTGCGCTGTTTCGTCTACAGCTTTGACATCAATGTGCTGTAGTCAACGCACAAGAAAGAAGCTTTGCGTCCATAGTCGGGCCATTTTCGCGCCGATAATAAGCTTTGCGGACGCCAATTGGCGTAAATCCCTGGCCTTCATAGAGCGCTAAAGCCGGCAGATTATCGGCGGCAACTTCCAAAAAAAGGCGAACAACACCATGTCCGACCAAGTCTCGTTTCGAAGCGCTGAGAAGAGCGGCGGCGTGACCGTTTCGCCGCGCTGATGGATCAACAGCCAAGGTCAAAATCTCAGCTTCGTCGCCAATAGCCCGAACCAATAAAAAGCCTGCAATCGGCTTGCCAATGATCCAAACAAAATCTGATGCCACATAAGTCGCAAAGTCGGCTTCCGACCATGAATGATCAAACGCAGCTTGGTGGATACGGGCAAGGGCCGCTGCATCTGAGGGGTCCGCACGGCGCAAAGTCATGTCAGCGCAGATTCCAAAGAGAGCCCTCCGGGAAGCTTTGCCTCATGTCCGCGCAAGTAAAGCGGAGCGGGTGGGTTGGCGGCCGGGTCACGGTGCTGGGCCAAGTGTGCCAATATCACAGGGTCTGGCATATCTTGCGTAACCAGCTGCCAATGCGGGCGAAGTCGGGCCAGACTGGCCAAGCCTGGCCCGGTAAAGTGCCAATCCCCATCAAGCCGATCAAGCACGCTTACGACATCAAGGCGACACGGCTCAATAACGCACATCCGCCCCTCCCACGCCCCAACAAAGAGGCTTCCGGCGACATCAATGGCCGCCAAGATACGCGGAGCCGCCGCCCCATGAGCGAGGACTTCCAGCGTCGAGATGCCGAGGCAGGGTCGATCCAAAGCCAGAGCAAAGCCACGCGCAAAGGCTAGGCCAATCCGGAGTCCTGTAAAGGCACCAGGCCCGCGCGTCACCGCGATTCGATCAATCTGAGGTGCCGTAACCCCCGCCTCGGCCAACACTTCACCCACCATGGGAGCGAGGCGCTCCGCCTGACCTTTGGCCATAGGCTCCACGCGCGACACAAGGACTTCGCCTGATCGCAAAACCGCCACGGAGCAGGCATTTAGCGCTGTATCGATGGCCAGAATAAGCATTGGCACCCCACCTTCCGCGCGTTGCGGAGAAGGCCTTAGATAATGGTCAAAAGAGCAGAGTTCGGACGACCAAGGACCGCTTTATCGCCATTTATTCCAATCGGACGCTGGATAAGCTTTGGGTTCTTGGCCATTGCGGCAAACACATCCGCATCGCTTGCATCCGCGGGAAGGCCCGCGTCAGCAGCGTCCTTTTCGCGCATGAAGGCGCGCGGCGAAACCCCGCCCATTTTTTTGGCGATTTCTTTGAGTTCATCCACACTCAAACGCTCTGCCACCAACATATAGCGGCGGATTTCGGGCTGAATGCCGGCGGCCTCCAGCACTTCAAGACCCTTTTTCGACGAGCCGCAGCCCGGATTATGGATTAGAACATAGCTCATCGCTGCCGCTCCTAAATAGGTTATTGATCTGGCCTGCTAAATGGCTGGGGGATTAATCAAAGTAAAGGGTTGGGAAAAAAAGAAATGACCGGTATTGGGTTGGGTATGGCCCGCCCTTTACCGCTTGCCATAAGCATGACATGATGGGCGACGCTTGAAGGCAAAGCGGGTCGCCAAATTGGCGCTGAAGGAAGTTTCCGTGACTGAGATAAGCAGCCTAACCGCAACAATAACGACCAATTCACCTGAAAAGCTAGATCGCTCTGCCCTGTCTTGGGCCTGTTTTGAGGCCGGCCGTAATCCCTACGTGATCCTGTGCACGATTTATATTCTTGCGCCCTATATTGCGACGACCGTGTTTTCAGACCCCGTGGTAGGACAGGCAACGATCGCGAGTTGGCATACGCTGGCTGGGATAATCGTGGCCGTGACGGGCCCATTTCTGGGTGCCATTGCAGACCGCTTTGGTAACCGCAAGCCAATCTTGGGCCTCGTCACCTTTACCATGGTGCTGGCCATTTTTAGTCTATGGTGGGCGCTGCCCGCCGGCCAAGGCGGACTATCGATTGTCATGATCGGCGCCTTGACCACCGCACTTGGGGTCATGTTTGCTTATACCGAAGTGCTGCACAATGCGATGTTGCCAACAGCCTCTACGCCAGCAACTTTACCACACGCGTCTGGTCTGGGACTGGCGCTCGGTAATCTGGCTTCCGTCGTCTTCTTGATCTTCGTCCTTTGGGGTTTAGCGTTCCCCGGGCGCGTGGATTGGAGCTTTGTGCCCAGCCAGCCTTTATTCGGCCTAGACACTGCAACCCACGAGACCAGTCGCATTGTCGCGCCAATGACTGCCATTTGGTTTGCGATGGCTGCCTTACCTTTGTTTTTCTTCTCCCGCGACAAAAAGCCTTCCGGCATGAAACCGTCAAAAGCAGCCATTGATGGGGTCGTAGGTATGTTCAAAGCCGTTGGTCGTCTATTTCGGGTTGACCGCAATGCAGGCCTCTATCTGATTGCCCGCATGCTCTATGTCGACGGCAAAACCGCCATACTGATTGTTGCCGGGGTGACCGCAGCGGGTGTGTTTGGCTGGGACCTCTTGGAAATGTCCGCTTATGGTGTGATCTTGTCGATATTTGCGGTTTTTGGCGGGTTGGTGGCCGGCAGGGTTGATGCGCGGATAGGGGCGAAATGGTCCATCATCGCAGAAATTGGCGTAACCTTAGTGTGTTTAATTGTCTTAACCGCACAGTCCAAGACCCATGTGTTTGGCTTGCCGGTAGTGCCAGACACGCCAATTTGGAATGCGCCTATGTTCACCACTCTGCCCGAAGTCGTATTTGTCTGTGGAGCAATCATCATCGCCATATCCATCACAGCAGCCTATGCCTCCTCACGCACTTTGATGGCCAGACTTGCGCCCAAGGGTATGGAAGGAGAATTCTTTGGACTTTACTCTTTGGCAGGTTCTGCCACCGTTTGGATGGGCCCAATGTTGGTAGGGATATTCACCAAGGCGTTTCAAAGCCAGCAGATTGGATTGGCATCGACTGGATTTTTGCTAATCGGCGGACTCTTCCTCATGCTTTTTGTCAAGCAACCACCTCGCCTTGAAAGCGGGACTTACTAGATTGCGGACAGCCCAGATCCTCTGACGAGAAGACGCCAACGTGACGCATCCTGCCGTTCGCCCTCTTTCCTGGCAGCCTGCGCTGCAAGCACTTGCCTCTTTGGAGCAGCAGGCCGGCTGTCTTGGTTTCATCGGTGGCGGCACCCATACCCTGTCGCGCTGGTCCTATGTGATGGCGGAGCCGGTTCGTATCCATAGTTGGCACCGCAGCGCTGGCCATGACCCCTTTATGGACTTGCATGAAGCCTTAGTGGCCCCCGGTATCAAGCCGCACCCAGAGCTAGGACCATTTCAAGGGGGGTGGGCTGGCCTTTTGAGTTACGAGCTTGGCCACGCCTTCGAGGTTTTACCAGAGACTGGCAAAGAAAGCTGGCCCAATGCGTGGCCAGATGTTTGGCTGGGTCTGTATGATACTCTGGCCGTGTTTGATGCAGAAAATCAAAGAGCTTGGGTATTGTCTTGGGGCCTTAATTCCGCTGGGCGTTTGGACTTTGCCCTAGCTGAGAAGCGCGCAGAAAAACTGGCAACCTCTCTAGAGGCTGCCTGCCCGCTGCCCGTGAGGGCCGCAGAAGCCCCCACCGAACTGGCGCTGATCCCGTCTTTGCCGCGCGCCACCGTCGAAAGACAGATCGCACGCGTCGTCGACTATATCCATGCGGGTGACATATTTCAGGCCAATATATCTGCGCGCTTCTCGGGCCAACTCGCGCCAAATGACACGCCTCTGGATTTGTTTTGTCGCCTTATGGGCCGTCATCCTTCCCCGTTTGCGGCCTATCTATGCTTAGGTGATAAGGTGGTCGCATCCCACTCGCCAGAGCGTTTTATCTCTCGAGACCCGACAGGCACCTTGGAAACGCGCCCAATCAAAGGCACCGCTCCCCGATACAAAGATCCAGCTCAAGACAGCCGAAGTGCGCAGTCCTTGCTTGCCAGCGACAAAGACCGAGCTGAAAATTTGATGATTGTCGACTTGATGCGCAATGACATTGCCCGTGTCTGCGAGGCCGGCAGCGTGAAGGTGCCACGCCTATGCGATTTAGAGAGCTTTTCCACGGTACATCACTTAGTTTCTGAAGTGCGCGGCCATCAAAAACCAGGCCTAAGCTTTTTCGATGCGCTGCGCAGTTGTTTCCCACCGGGATCCATTACAGGCGCACCCAAAGTCCGTGCCATGGAGATCATCAGCGAGTTAGAAGGCGAGCCGCGCGGCCCTTGGTGCGGCTCCATGATCCGGGTTGGCTTTGACGGAGCAGCCGATTCCAATGTGTTGATCCGAACCGCTGCGTGCCGCAGGCATGGCGATCTTTGGCAGATTGACGCCCGGGCTGGCGCTGGCATTGTGGCCGATAGTGAGCCGGCAACCGAATATGAAGAAATTTTAGTGAAAGCGCGTGCGCTTCGTATTGCCGCCCATGGAGGAGACGTGGCGTGACAGCTTCCGCGCTTGGAGAATTCTGTTGGTTTAATGGCCGCTTGGAAAAAATCGCCAAGGTCCGGGTTGATCCAAGCGATCGAGGCTTTACCCTTGGCGATGGCCTGTTTGAGACGCTGCTTTGGACGGGCCAAGAAATTCGCTTTTTCGAAGATCATATGGCCCGAATGGGCCATGGTGCCCGCGAGTTAGGGCTGTCGGTCCCGTTTGAGATTGACTCAATTGAACAAGGCCTGCTGAACCTTGCCGCAAAAAGTGGCGCAAAAACAGGAGCGCTGCGCCTGACACTTACGCGCGGAACAGGGCCGAGGGGATTAAAGATACCGGAGAATAGTCAACCTAACTTGTTGGCGACACTTGCCGCCGTGCCAGCTGAATTCCCGCCCATAGAGGCCTGTATTGTGGATGTTCGGCGAGCTTGGGGAGCCCCGTCCGCACGCTTTAAGACCTTATCCTATGTCGACAATATCGTTGCCCTGTCGATGGCGCAGGCACAAGGGGCCGACGATGGCTTGATGCGTGGACCCGATGAGTCAATTGCCTGTGCGACAAGTTCAAATCTGATGATCCAGGTTGCGGGTACATGGCGTACCCCACCGATCGAAGATGGGGCCCTACCTGGGATTATTCGGGGGCGTTTGATCCGCGCTGGACTGGTCGTCGAAGGTAGGGTCAGCCATGTTGACCTCACCAGATGCGAGGCAGCCTGCTTAACCAACGCCATTACTGGGGTTCGACCGATCCACACTTTGAACAGATTAGCCTTGGATACAAACCCAGCACGCTTTGAAAGCCTGAGAGCAGGCGTAAGCTCAGGCTAGCAACCCGGCGTAGACACACTAGTCAAGCAGAGTTTGGCGGACTTACGGGGCCGAAAGTAAAAGCGTTCCCGCATCGTCGTGGTGCCCGATAGAAACGAAGTTCCTAGCGAGGTGTATTGAAGGGTGACCTCCCCGACAACAACGCCACCATTTGTTGCAAACAGGCCTGTGTCGACCGCAACCGTATTCCCAACTTTCAAAGAATGGCTGTTGCTGACATTGGCGCAGCCGCCTGTGCCGTCAATTTCTTGGCTCCACTCTACTTTCGGGGTGCCGGCTTGTAGGGCGATGGAGCCCACCACAAGTGACGGGCTCGTGGCCGTATAGGGGGCGAAGACGCCGCGCGTTACATTGGCAATTTGGGCGAGATCCGCACAGCTTACCCGGTCAGTTTGCGCGGCCAAGTCGCCCAATGTTGACGCTGCGAGAATTACTTTGCGGTCGACGCTGACGGCTTGACTAACTTCTGACGCGCCAAACAGCATAAGAATCATGAGCGGCGCGATCAAAGCAAACTCGACAGCGGAAACACCGCGCTCGGCGGTGCGGTTTTGCGATGTCTGACTTAGATGACTCAATTGGTTTTTAAGTGAGGTTTTGAACGTCATCACAAACAACCTCAATTGAACGGTTCGTTGCGGAATGCCGATGTTGCGGCAATGATGCGGTTATAGTTTCCGAGGGTGCCGCCCGAAGACGTATCGGAAAAATTACGCATGGCGTTGGAAATGCCTGGGGTCATTAACGGCCAGACATAATACCCACGCACCACAACAATCGCGTTGGCTGCCGTCGTCTCGTAGGGCTCATCGGCGGCTGAACCCGGTGTTAAGGTTCCATCTGCCCAGGGAACCGGCAGAGTACCGGACACGGGCTGGTTCTGAACTTGAACAAACAATCGGGCATTACAATCCGCCAAACCCATCATGCGGGCACAAACATTGGCTTTAAACTGGGTTTTTGTAATTGGGGCTGAAGTAGATTGTGCCTGACCTGTACGAATTTTCCGAGCTTCTTCGGCGACAGCGGCTTCCAGCGTCGTCTGCACAAAGAAAATCATCATGGTTTCGAAAATGCCAAACAACATGAAGATGAATGGCGTGGCGACCATCGCGAATTCAACAGCAGCTGTGCCTCGCTTGCCCTGCTTAGCGCGACGAGAACGCAGCCGTTTAACCATGATCGAGAGCAATGCAGACATCGTCCACTCCTTCAATACAGACACACTAAGCACAGAGGGCGTTTCAGTCTGCTTAAAGCGACGATGACATTTTTATCTATTAACGACGATCTAAGCTCTATTGGCGCGATCCTGAGCCCGCAGCGAAACCCGATCGCTGGTTGATGGCAGTCACAGCGGGAACATTGCCCTGCGTGGTCCCCTCAGAATGAACATTTGGGATGCACCGCTCCTGGCAGATTGCGGTGGAAATCTCTCGGCCACGTTGAATGGTAACCATGTCGCGCACATGAGCCGGCCGCACTTGCACAGTCCCCGAAAACACCGTGCGGCCTGCAGCGTCTACAGCGGTAATCTCTGTGGTGCCGGTCGACTTACCAATGACAAAGAGCACGCGGGCATCATGGACAATCACATCGGCAATGCTGGCATTTCCGACAACCACACCTGTCACTGGGCGCTCAAAACGCAAGGGCTGGGTTTGATCGACTTCCAATTGAAAGGACTGCGCGGCTGCCGAACCTGCAACCAGTACGACAAAGGCGCTGGCAAACAAAGCCAATGATTTCGGAAAATTGGACATGACAGAACTCCGTGCTGTCGTTCGTTTTACCCCCCACCTGTAAACCAGCCATTAACAAGTAAAGGCCGTTTGCGACCGAAAAGCTCGCAACTTGTGACGCCAAAGAGTTTGAATAATGACCCCTTCCGCAGCGCGGATATGAGGTAGAGAAAATACCATGCGGTAATTGCGTCTAAACTTAGAGCAACAACCTATAGTTTATTGAAAAAGGAAATATTAGCTTTTTGCATTTTTGCCTGATTTCTGTTCTTTTAGCGGTAACATATTACTTCGTCAATTTTACCCAATCCTACGGAAACCACGAAAGTGTCGAAATTTTGGCGAAACAAAGAAAAAAATCTTATTTAAGATCAATATTGTAAGTCAGTCTCGCCACAAATTTGCTGAGAAAATGGCATGTCAGATCAATTCTTACGATTGAGTTAACGCCCTGTTTATGAGTCTTCAAGAGAACGGGGCGGACACGGGGAATTGTAAGCAATCAAGACTTCAACCTCCTGGTCGCATGTAGAAAGGGAACCTAAAGATGAAAAAACTCTTCAAGAAAATCCGCAACAATGAGTCCGGTGCAACAGCTATCGAATATGGTCTGATCGCAGCTTTGATCGCTGTTGTGCTAATCACCTCGTTGGGCACCTTAGGCAATAATATGAGTGACCGCTTCAATTCGATCGGCACCTCGATCGGCAGCCGCTAATACGGACTTTGTCTGCCAAAATTGGCGCTTGGTCTTCGGGCCAGGCGTCTTTTTGGGCTCCTAGCCAAATCCGAGACATAAAGGATGCGCTCCTACGCGCATAAGATATAAAGCAAATCCCAAGGGGAAAATGTGACTCATACTTGGTGAACAACTTTCAATTTCACGAGAGGAAAAGGCTAGTTTTTATGTCCTACTGGCTCAGGTATGTACTTTGAGCGGTAACATATTACTTCATATTTTCTATCTAATTCTACGGAATCTATGAAGTTGCAGAAATTTTGGCAAAACAGCCCCCAAAAATCATCATTAAAATCAGTAGTTTGAATTTATGTGGCCGCAAATGTGCCCAGAAAGTGGCATGTCAGATCAATTTTTACGTTTCAGTTTACGCCATGTTTATGAGTCTTCGCTAGAACGATGGGGACACAGGGAATTAGAAGCAATCAAGACTTCAATCACCCGGTCGCATGTAGAATGGGAACCTAAAAATGAAAAAGCTTTTCAAGAAAATCCGCAACAATGAGTCCGGTGCAACCGCTATCGAATACGGTCTGATCGCAGCTTTGATCGCTGTTGTCCTGATCACCTCGTTGGGCACCTTGGGCAACAACATGAGCGCCCAATTCAACTCGATCGGTACCTCGATCGGCAGCCGCTAATACAGACTTTGTCTGTTAAATTGGCGCTTGGTCTCCGGACCAAGCGCCTTTTTTGTTTTTACCCCGGCCTCGGCTCCCGCAGTGTCATTTACCTTGGCTTAGCGGAACCATGCTAAAAAACGACCATGACAGTTGGACCTGAAACATTTGCAGCAGCTGCGGGGTTGGTAGCCTTTTCAGGGGCGATGATTTGGGCTGGAATCGGCGATGTTCGGACCTTCCTAATTACAAACAAGTTAAACACGCTGATTGCGGTAGGTTTTTTAGTTTTCGCGTTGCCGATGGGCTTAGGCGTGAATGAACTCGCGGCCCACGTTGGAGTGGGCCTTGTTACGACGATCATTGCTATGGGCATGTTCTTAATCGGCGTTTATGGCGGCGGTGATGCCAAATTAACCGGCGCCGCAGCCTTATGGCTTGGGCCAGCCGCAATGATGCCATTCATCCTATACACGTCCATAGCCGGGGGAGTCTTGGTGCTGTTCCTTATCCTGGGCCGCCGCTTGGCGAAGCGGTTTGGTCTGCCAAAAAGTCCGCGCTGGGCACGTCGACTATTGCGGAAATCAGCGGCTGTACCTTATGGGGTTGCCTTGGGAATCGGGGCAATTCTTGCAACGCCATATACCGTTTGGTTTCCAAGTTTTTAACCTAAAATTGTGTAAATTGTTTGCATTTCTTGAACCTAAGAAATCATCGCGTTAACCTCTTCTTAGAACCTATTTACGCATGGTCGTCCGGTAAATCGTTTTGGATTTGGGTGATTCTCTAAGGGTTCAGCAGGAAATTGGCCTGCGAGAGCCCTGAGCGGGAGATGCGTAGCGTGAATATTCGGCAAATCTCGATCATTGGCGGTGCTTTGCTAGTCGCAGGTGGCGCATTCATTTGGATGCGGTCGCAAGCCGGAAACCCACAAGTCGCGCAACCGGTTGCGGTTGCCGAAGCCAAGGTTGAAACGGTCAATGTTCTGGTTGCTAAGCGCGATATGGTTGTGGGTGAACGCATTTCGCCTTCCTCCTTGGGATGGGAAGCCTATACCCCGACGAGCGCTGCCGCACCCGGATTCATCTTGCAATCAAAAAGCCCCAAGGCAATTGAAGAGTTAGCCAATGGCATCGTTCGCCAAGCCATGGTGAAGGGCGAACCTGTGCTCGCCAGCAAAATTGTTGATGTTGATGCAAAAACAGGGGCTATGGCCGCACTGCTCACGCCAGGCATGCGCGCTGTTTCTTTCCCAATTAGCCCAGAAACAGCTGTGGCCGGCTTTGTGCTTCCAGATGATCGCGTCGACATTATTCTGACGCGCGAAGTACAATTTACCTCTAATGGTCAGTCCCAGTCTAAAGTCGTTTCAGCGGCCATTTTGGAAAATGTCCGCGTGCTGGCAATCGACCAGTCGGTCACTCAGGACAAAGACAAAACAACCCTACCAGGCGGCGTCGCAACAGTTGAATTGTCTGCAACCGATGCTGAGAAAGTTCGTCTCGCCCACAAACTGGGTGATTTATCACTCATCTTGCGCGGCTATGCAGATGCTGGTGGTGCGACTTTTGCGTCGACCGGTACCGACGTCATGAGCCAACGCACCGGTATAGCGCAAACAAGCGACCCGAAGCCGGCGACAACTCAAGTGGTTCAACAGGGTTCTCAGCCCATCCCGACGACCGTTAAAGTATATCGGGGAGGGCAGTGATGCGCAGAACCCAAACCGCGAAAAGTCTACTCGCCGCAGCATCAAGTCTTGTACTTTGCATTGGGCTGATCCCAAGCTTGGCATCTGCCCAAGCGGCCATCTCAAAACCAGCCAGTCATGCCACCACAACCCAGCGCCTCACTTTAGGGCTGGGCAAATCGGCGATTGTCGATCTGCCAGTTGATGCCCGCGATGTTGTGGTCTCTGACCCAAACATCACGGATGCAGTCATGCGCACCGGTCGCCGAGCCGTTCTGCTCGGCACCCGAGCGGGTGAGACAAATGTCTTCTTTCTAGATGCGCAGGGCCGCCAAATTTTGGCGTTGGAGATTCGGGTTGCCCGCGACACGTCAGAGTTAAACGCTTTGATCCAACGCCTAGTGCCAGAGGCACGCGTTGTCGTTGATAGTGTGGGCGACTCCATCATTTTGACGGGCGAAGTCCCCAATGGACTGACGGCTGACCAGGTTTTGCGCATTGCCGGCCAATATGCAGGCGGCGTCGACAAAGTTCTGAACATGATGAGCGTCTTGTCAGGCGATCAGGTCATGCTGCGCGTTCGCATCGTGGAAATGCAACGTTCGGTCATCAAGCAATTGGGCATGAACCTGACCTCCACCAACATCCTCAATCAGCTTTTGCCGGAGGATTGGGGTCTTAAGTTTGCGACTGCCAATGGCTTTTCAGTCAATGGGGCTTTCTTAGGCGGCACCACGATTGACTCAACTTGGGCACAAAATTTCATTCGCCCCGTTTCGAACTCGTTCCTGAGTGGCAATTCCAGTCTTCTCGACCCAACCGTTGGCGCAGGCGCGGGTGGCTTTAGCTCTAGATTCAACCCCGATACGAACCGCACAGAGGTCACCTATGGGCCCGGCGAACTGGTGTCGGGACAGCGCACGGATAGCAATATCCAAGCTTTGGAGCGTGTTGGCTTGGCGCGGACCTTAGCCGAACCAAATCTTACGGCAACGTCCGGTGAGCCCGCTAAATTCTTGGCTGGGGGCGAATTCCCTGTACCGACCGCCCAAGAAGGTAATCGCGTCTCAGTTGAATTCAAGCCCTTTGGTGTCGGCTTGGGCTTTACCCCCATCATCTTGAGTCCGGATCGTATATCTCTGAAGATTTCCACCGAAGTTTCCGAAATCTCTACGGCTGCCTCCTTCCGCCAAGCTGATACGCTGATCCGGGATGCGGCAGGGAACATTACGGATACGATCCGCGGCTTGTCTATTCCCGGGGTCTCTGTACGGCGCGCGGAGAACACGATGGAATTGCCTTCAGGGCGTTCGATGGTGATGGCTGGCCTCATCCAACAGGCTACGCGGCAGTCGATTGAGGGGATGCCCGGCCTCAAAGATCTACCAATCTTAGGCAATCTGTTCCGGTCGCGTGATTTCCAAAGCAATGAAACCGAGCTGGTAATCATCGTCACGCCCTACATCGTAAAATCGACGACCATGGACCAACTGCAGACGCCAGGGGATGGTTACGCCCCATCAAATGACGCAACAGCCTTGTTGCTGGGTCGCATGAATAAAATCGTCAAACCCGATTCGAAGGGGCTGCCGCAAGGACGTTATCGTGCCCCTGTCGGCCATATTGTGAATTAAGATCAGGAAGAAGCCGATGATCCAAGTAGTCGCTCCAAACGCTTCAATCGCCCGAACCGGCAAGGCCGCCGCCATGGCGCTTGCGCTGTCAGCGCTGATGCTACTCGGTGCTTGCGGGGGCGGTCATGCTGCCAAAGAAGAGGCCACTGTCGATTTTGTGGAGCAGGCCCATTTGAAACGCACTGTTCTTGATGCCTACATTCCCGAAGTTGTCCCCGTTGAAGCGCGAATGGCGGTTTCCGCACCGAGTGGTGCTGTTGGCCTCAACGTACAAGAAGCGGCAGAGCTGAAGGCGTTCGCCCAAGAATATGTTCGTCTTGGCCGCGGCAATATTGTTGTGTCGGTACCGGCTAATGCCAGCAACAGCCAAACGGCTGGGCAAGTCGCCCAAGATGTTCAACGGGCTCTTTTCCTTGGTGGCGTCGATTTTTCAAAAATCTCTTCTGGCCCTTATCAAGCGCAAGGGCAGTCCAATGCCCCTATTTTGATTACCTTCGGCCGCTATGAAGCCAAGCCAATCGTTTGTGAACCTTGGACATCGTTTGATCCACGAAAGACGGCCAACAACACGCCAGTCGATCGATTTACATGCGCTCAGAACGCCAATTTGGCTGCAATGGTTGCTGATCCCGGTGACCTTCTTGGCGATCGCAAAGATGGGCCGCGGGATGCAGCCCGAATTCAGACAGGTATTGATCTACACCGCAAAGGTGGTGTGCCGACAGTTAGTGGATCCGTTGCAGCCGGGGGTGGCAAATGATTGGGAATGCAAAACGCAAGCCCATGTGGGAAGAATTGGCAACGGCTGACGAGCCTTTTGAGCTGGATGCCGATCTAGACTTTCTAGAGCCGACCCATGCGCAAAGCATCCCAGCGGCCGCCTCTCCGGGTGACTTCGATGCAGCCGCCTTTGAAGAAACCTATGTCGGTGAGCTAGCACGCGGCGGTGACCAACCTGTGCCACGCATCTCGGTGCAAGTCTTCTGTGAGCGACCTGATACTGCCCAACTGCTACAATCGGCCTCGACTGATCGCCGGATCGCAAAAGCCCATGTGACCGTTTCCATGGGCGGCTTGGCAGGGGCGATTGAATTCTTCCAGGCACAGCCATCGCCCAACCTGATCATTGTTGAAAGCTTGGCTCCGCCAGCCGCCTTGATTCAGCAATTAGACGAACTGGCTTCCTATTGCGAACCCGGCGTCAAAGTAATCTTGATCGGCGAGTCCAACGATATTGGCCTATACCGTGAGTTGATCCGGCGCGGGGTTTCCGAATACCTCGTTCCGCCGCTGCAGCCTTTGCAGCTAATCCGCACCATTTCCGGCCTTTATGTCGATCCGAGCAAGCCTTTCTTGGGCCGTACCATTGCGTTTGTGGGTGCGAAAGGCGGTGCTGGCTCATCCACCATCGCGCATAATGTCGCGTGGTGCATGGCAGAACATGCCCGCGTAAACACCACATTGGTAGACCTTGACCTTTCTTGGGGGACCACCGGCCTCGACTTCAATACCGATCCAGCAACAGGTATTGCCGATGCTTTGGAACAGCCAGAGCGGGTCGATGATGTGTTACTGGACCGCTTGCTGACCCGCCATACAGACCACTTGACCCTCTTTACGGCTCCGGCATCGCTGGAACGCGAGTTTGATATTTCCCCAGACGCCTATGAAACGGTGATCGAAGGGGTCCGCCGCGGCGTGCCTTATGTTGTTCTTGATTTGCCTCACACTTGGTCAAAATGGATGCGGCAAACCTTGTTGTCTGCCGATGAGGTTGTTGTCGTGGCCCAACCAGACCTGGCTGGGTTGCGCAATGCCAAAAACATCTTCGATATGGTGCGGGTTGGTCGCCCAAACGACACGCCACCAAAGGTCATTTTGAATATGGTCGGCGTTGCCAAACGGCCCGAGATCCCGGTCAAGGACTTTGCCGAAGCCTTGGGCGTACAACCAACCCTAGTCTTGCCTTACGACCCCCAATTGTTCGGAACCGCAAGCAATAACGGGCAAATGTTGGCTGACGTAAATCCCAACAGCAAATGCGCTGAAGGTATGGATTTCTTGGCTCAATTATTCACGGGTCGCGCCCCTCAGCCCAAGGCTAAGACTACATTCTTGTCAAAACTAATTCCCGTAAAAGCGGCTAAGTGAGGACAGGATGTTTGGTAAACGCGCAGACGGGGCGGCACAGGCATCACCTCCTAAGTTTGCCCCCATTGAGTCTCCAAAACCAACAGCAGCGCCACAAGGGCCATCCCCTGCGGCTGCGACAGCGCCATCGGCGTCGCCCGCTGGAACTTTGGACCCGGGACGTGTCGCCAAAGCCGTGCGCGCACCAACCCAGTCAGCACCGCCAGTCGTCCCCGTCAATGATGGAAGGACGGAGGAATATTACCGCACCAAGGCTTCAATCTATAACGCATTAATCGAGACCATTGATTTGGGTCAGTTGGCTGCGTTGGATCAGCGCACTGCCCGTGATGAAATCCGCGATATCGTCAATGAAATCATCGCGATCAAGCAAGTCATCGTCTCGATTGCTGAGCAAGAGCAATTACTCAACGACATCGTCAATGACGTTTTGGGCTATGGTCCACTTGAACCTTTGTTGGCGCGCGATGATATCGCCGACATCATGGTCAATGGGGCAAATGCCGTCTTTATCGAAGTCGGCGGTAAAGTGACCAAAACGCCGATCCGCTTCCGCGACAACCAGCAGCTGATGAACATTTGCCAACGGATCGTGAGCCAAGTCGGTCGGCGGGTTGATGAGAGCTCACCAATCTGCGACGCGCGTTTACCAGATGGCTCGCGCGTGAACGTTATTGTGCCGCCTTTGGCGCTGGATGGCCCTACCCTCACCATTCGTAAGTTCAAAAAAGACAAATTGCGGATGAAGGACCTCGTCGGGTTCGGGGCCATTTCTGAGGCTGCCGGCAAAGTGCTCGGCATAATTGGTGCTGCCCGATGCAATGTGCTGATCTCTGGCGGGACGGGTTCTGGCAAAACGACCCTACTGAACTGTTTAACCGGATATATTGCCCCGGATGAACGCGTCATCACTTGCGAAGACGCGGCCGAACTGCAACTGCAACAGCCCCATGTCGTTCGCTTGGAAACCCGTCCGCCCAATTTGGAAGGTCAAGGCGCGGTCCACATGCGCGATCTCGTCAAGAACTGTCTCCGGATGCGTCCAGAGCGGATCATCGTGGGCGAAGTCCGGGGACCAGAGGCGTTCGACTTGCTACAAGCCATGAACACGGGTCACGACGGTTCCATGGGAACTTTGCACGCCAACAGCCCGCGGGAAGGTCTTTCGCGGATGGAAAGCATGATCACGATGGGCGGCTTCTCTCTGCCCACCAAAACGATCCGCGAAATGATTGTTGGTTCGATTGATGTGGTTATTCAGGCAGCCCGCCTGCGCGATGGCTCACGCAAAATCACCCACATCACTGAAGTTCTAGGCTTAGAAGGCGATGTGATCGTAACCCAAGACCTGATCGTCTTTGAAATGGATGGTGAAGACGCAAACGGCAAAATTATCGGCAAGCACCGTTCGACTGGTATTGCGCGTCCAAAATTCTGGGATCGCGCACGCTATTACGGTCTTGAAAAGGAACTCGCCGAAGCTCTTGATGCGGCGGATGTGTAACAGACATGGATCTTGGAACCATCATTCCTGTGATTGTAGCCATCGGCGTGGTGCTGATCGGAATTGCGCTGGCCGGCGATGACAAACAGGAATCTCAAAAGCGAATTAAGTCGGTGGCGCAGTCGCGCGAGTCCGCGATCAAACGGCGCGGTGCTGACCCGGATGAAACACGCCGGAAGCGCTTGCTTGGCAACATTAAGGATATCGAAATGCGGGAACGGCAATTGCGTCGGGCCCGACTTTCTGTCGGCGCGCGCATCGAGCAAGCGGGTCTAACGATCGAAGAAAAGACTTTTTGGATCGCATCGGGTTCAATTGGCATCTTGGTCGCTTTGGGCGTATTGGTCTCGGGCAATTCTTGGTACGTTGCCTTGGGCGCAGGTGGGGTTGCTGCTTTTGGATTGCCGCGCTGGATTTTGGGCTTTCTGGTTGGCCAGCGCCAAAAGAAATTCATTGCAGAATTCGCCAACGCTATTGATGTGATCGTGCGCGGTGTGAAGTCTGGCTTGCCCTTAGCAGAGTGTCTGAAGATCATCGCTCGGGAGGCACCAGAACCCTTGAGCACAGAGTTTCGGCGCATCTGCGATAGCCAATCCATGGGCGTTCCGATGGATCAGTGCTTGGCAAAGCTTTTTGAACGCATGCCACTTCCTGAAGTCAGCTTCTTTTCGATCGTTTTGTCGATCCAATTGAAGGCGGGTGGGAACCTTTCAGAAGCCTTGGGCAATTTGTCTTTGATCTTGCGGTCGCGCAAACTCATGCGCGAGAAGATCAACGCCCTATCTTCCGAAGCCAAGGCCTCGGCCATGATTATCGGCGCTTTGCCAATCTGCGTCTGCTTGATGGTTTACATCACAAGCCCCTCTTACATGGGCCTACTTTTCTCTGACCCCACTGGACATCTTGGATTAGGTGTTGGGGTTTTGATGATGGGTACCGGCATTCTCGTCATGCGCAACATGATTAACTTCGATATTTAAGGAACAAACTATGTTCGCAGAAGTTAAGGATTTTGCACGGACGGTCACAGACCCAGATTTTGTTGCCTCGCTCATCATGGCAGTTGCGCTGTTGATTACTGCTTTGACGATTGCCCAACCTCTGTGGAAAACCGACCAATTGGCGGCCCGCATGAAAGGTGTGGCAACCGATCGCGAGTCCATGCGCCGCAAGAGCCGCGCGACCATTGCCGCTGAGCACGCCGAAAAGACGTCCCTGCGCCAACGCGCTAAAGGTCCGTGGAAGTCGATCGTCGACAAGCTAAACCTTCAGAAACTGCTTGAAGATCCCAATGTGACCCAGAATTTGATGGAGGCAGGACTTCGCGGCCCCGGGCCTGTTGCCATCTTCTATTTTGCGCGCTTTGCGACCCCAATTTTCTTTTTCATCGGCGCGCTGACCTATGTCACGATCTTTGGAAAGGACATGACCAGCAACAACCGGCTTATCGCGGCCCTTGGGGCGTGTGTCGCGGGTTTTTACCTGCCAAACATCATTGTTAAAAACATCGCGACCAAGCGGCGCACATCAATCATGCGCGCTTTCCCGGATGCGTTGGACTTGCTGCTGATTTGCGTTGAGTCCGGCATGTCAATCGAAGGGGCCTTCTTGCGCGTCGGTCAAGAAATCGGTTCATCCTCCATCGAATTGGCGGAGGAATTGAGCTTGACCAATGCGGAGCTCGCCTATCTGCAGGATCGACGCGTGGCTTATGAAAATTTGGCTAAGCGCACCAATCATCCTGGCGTAAAGGGCGTCGCTACAGCGCTGATCCAAGCCGAACGATATGGTACACCACTCGGCGCGGCCCTGCGGGTAATGGCGAAAGAAAACCGCGAATTGAGGATGACGGAAGCTGAGAAAAAGGCAGCCGCTCTGCCGGCAAAGCTAACGGTGCCGATGATTGTGTTTTTCTTGCCGGTTCTGTTCATCGTGATTCTGACGCCAGCCTATATCCAGTATCAGAACATGAATGGCGGCGCTGGTCCCAAAAACATTTCGGGTGCGCCGCCTCGGTAAACGGCAAGCTGAGCTAAATCCAATCTTAGTGCGTTGCACCACCTTCAGCGGTCTTCTGCACATACAAACGGCCACAGTACAGGCACTCAACCTGGCCTTCGTCACCCATCTCATACCAAACCTTTGGGTGCCCCAAAGCACCGCCACCGCCATCACAGGCGATGCGATGACCATCCACATAAATGGTTTCAACTGGCTGCTTGTTCTTTAGAAGTACGGAGACGGACATAAATCTGCTTCTCTCACAGTGGCGTGATTGCTACGGCCTGTTTAGCGTCCTAATTAGAACTTTCGGGCCCTATCCGTCAACGTGTGCGCCAAGCGAGAAACCATGACCCAATCCCCTTTTGCGATTGAAGCCCGCGGGCTTCAAAAAACCTATGCAGCCAGCGGAAAATCTCCCGAAAAGCAGGCTCTGAAAGGGTTGGACCTCGCAATCCCAAAAGGGTCTATATTCGGCCTATTGGGGCCAAATGGCGCAGGAAAGTCCACATTTATCAACATTCTGGCTGGCCTAGTCATCAAAACGGCGGGTGAAGTTCGTATCTGGGACATCGATATCGACAAAGACCATCGCACTGCTAAGGCAGCCATTGGGATTGTGCCACAAGAAATCAGTTTTGATGCCTTCTTTACCCCCTTTGAAACACTCGAGCTCCAAGCCGGTTTTTATGGGGTCCCGCCCAAGGAACGGCGTTCGATGGAGTTGCTGGAAGCCGTTGGCTTGGCGGATAAGCGCGACACATATTCTCGGCAATTATCAGGAGGCATGAAGCGTCGGTTGTTGATCGCCAAAGCACTTGTGCACACGCCGCCGGTTGTCATTCTGGATGAACCCACCGCCGGCGTTGACGTCGAACTCCGCCGCTCGTTGTGGGAATATATCACGATGCTGAATAAAGAGCGTGGTGTGACGATTGTCCTGACCACGCACTATCTCGAAGAGGCGCAGGAATTGTGCGACAATATTGCGATCATCGATCAAGGACGACTGATTGCCTCTGAGCCAACGCCGACTATTTTGAAGCGGCTCGACAAAAAGGCAGTGGTGATCTCTCCCTTAGAGCCCTTAACGCAAATTCCTTCGGGCCTATCCGATCTTGAATGTGTGTTACGCCCAGATGGGGCTTTGGCCATTCACTACCGACCCAACGAGCACAGCGTGGAAGCACTCTTGTCTCAGGCGATGGGCGCTGGAGTGCGGATAAAGGATTTACGGATCGAAGAACCCAATTTGGAAGATGTCTTTGTTGCCCTCACAACCCCCGCGGGCGGGCGGTAAAGCGCAAGAAAATAGGCGCGCAATCCCCAAGCTTTTTGATTTCATATCGCGTTGTAATGTGATCGTCTGGTGGCGTCCGCCAATCAGCCGCCATCTCTGCCTGCCACTCAAAGCCACCGTGTTGGGTTACTTTCTCTAGCGTCCACGCGGCATAATCGGCCCAATCGGTGGCAAAACGAAGCTCACCGCCGAGCTTAAGTGCTTTATGGGCATCGTCCAAAAAGGCGGTTTGGATAAGACGACGCTTATTGTGTTTGGCCTTATGCCATGGGTCCGGAAACAGGACCACCAGCTTGTCGAGGCTGGCCGGCTTGAGGGCCTGCAAAACGGGCCGGGCATCTGACGCCGAAAGACGCACATTCGTAAGGCCGCGGTCTTCAATACCAACCAAGGCCTTGGCAACCCCTTCTTGAAAGGGCTCGGCCCCCAGAAAGAGGTGATTTGGATGACGCTCGGCTTGCCCAATCAAATGCTCGGCTCCACCAAAGCCGATCTCAAAAACAATGGCTTCCGCAGAGGGCATCCAGTGGCTGGGGTCTAGGCCATGGGCTGGTTCTGCTGGAATCGACACGCGTGGAAATAGGGTTTCAAACAGCTGTTCTTGGCGATCGGATAAAGCGCGGCCACGCACGCGTCCAAAGGATCGGAGCGGCCCAAAGGGCTTTGGTGCAGAGAAATCAGGGTTGGACATGGGCTGCTTATGCCCGTTTGGCTGCCCTTGGACTAGAGCCGGAAATCTACGCTTGGCAGCAACCCCTCGTACAGAGCCTAGTCGCCATCAGCCAGAATGCGAACTAGCTCAATGACCTTCTTGCGCTGAGTGCTGGATTTTAAGCGCGCATAATCGGCCAGAAGCTCAAGAGCGCCAGGGGCAGCCAAAAGACTTGCGGTAGAGAGTGTCTCTGCCACGCTTGGAATTTCTGCAACACCCGGCCCTAGCGCCACGTTTAGCCCGTCGAAGAAGAAGGACGGCTCAACGCCCAATAGGCCGCAAAGTTGGAATAGACGGCTTGCCCCGATTCGGTTCATGCCGCGTTCGTATTTTTGAACTTGTTGAAACGACAGACCCAGCAATTCGGCCAAGCGCTCTTGGCTCATACCCAAATCTTCACGCCGCTGCTTTAAGCGACAGCCAACATAAGCATCAACGGAAGTAGAACGACGATGATTAATCATGAAACCTTGCCTTGGTGCAGACATTATTTCAATGAAGAGTTGTTTGTGTCAATGCCGCTTGTGTCGCCAAACCGCCATCAGGCCGAAACCAAGAATTAAAATGCCAAACCCGAGTTCGCCGAAACGGGCATAGAAAGTGGGTCCGAAGAACTCCGGCAGTCGTGCCGTCGCATAGCCAGCCCCGGCGCGATGTTCAGCCACTGGGCGTCCGAGGCGATCAACAATAGCGGACCACCCGCCACTAGCGGATCGCACCACAGGCAGCCCTGTTTCAATGGCACGATAACGGGCTTGCGCATAATGCTGATCTGGCCCCAGCAAATCACCATACCATGCATCAATCGACACATTCAGGATCCAAGCAGCTTTACCAGTCGCTTGCTTGTTGAAGCTTGGAAACACAATCTCATAACAAATGCGGGGATCGGCCAAAGGCGCTTTGGGAAGGCTTAATGTCGCGGGCTCTGGCCCTGGTGACATCTCGCCATCATAAGAGACTAGACTTGCAATCCCGAAAACCTGGAACAGCGATCGCAGGGGCAGATATTCACCAAACGGTACCAAATGATGCTTATCATAGACGGCGCGCGTGGTTAGGCCGCCATTCTCCACATCAAACACCAGCAGACTATTGGAAAAGAGCGCTTGTCCGGCCAAAAGGTCACGACGAATGGAACCGACTGCTAAAGTCCGTGCACCGAGGCGGGCTTGAATCTGCTCTAAGACAAGGGGCTCTTCCAAAAGAATGAATGGGAAAGCCCCTTCCGGCCAAACCACAATATCTGCCTTCTGGGAGTCTGACGTTTCCAACAAATCAAGATAGGTTTCAACGATCCGCACCGTATTGGCGGGATCCCACACCTCCTTTTGGCTAAACCCAGCTTGGCCGGCAGCAATCACAGGACCTTTTCCAGCCATCGGATCAATCGGCCCCGCTGCGCGAAGCTGAATCAAGCCATACGCATAGCTACCCAATGCTAACCCCCCTGCGACGACAAGAGAGATATAGCGCTTGCGCCCCTCGCCCGTTGCCAAAAGGACGACGGGTGTTGCTAAAGCCCAGAGGGTCAAGACTGACAGCCCATAAGGACCGATTAAGCCGGCAACTTGGCTGATCGGCTCTCCCGGTTTCCAAATATAGGCCGGCAAATTCCAAGGAAGGCCGGTGAATAAATGGCTACGCGCAAATTCGCTCATGCCAAAGCAGACGGCAAAAATCAGAATACGAGACGGCCCTGCGCGCCAAAGCCCTTGCGCCGCAACAGCCGCCAGCCCCCAATACACACCCATCGCGGCGGGCAAAGCTGTAACAGCGAATGGCATCAAGACGGCAAATTTCTCGGGATCGACCAAAAACGCATTGCCGACCCAAAACATCCCAGCGAGGAAGTAGCCAAATCCCCAAGACCAGCCGCGCCAAAAGGCCGATCTAAGCCGCTTCTTGTTTTGAAATGCGCCATCCAGCAAGAAAATGAGGCCGCAGATGGATACCATGAAGGCCGGCCAAATATGGAAAGGTGCATGGCCCAAGACCGCGAGTGCACCTAACAACATCGCACCTAAACCAGAGAGCCAAGCAGGCTTGTTCGGGCCCAGAATAGCTATGGGATGACTTGTTTCGGGCTCAGCCGCCGATGATGGGGGCATTAGGGTGTCAGTCACGCAGATGGTGCCTGAGAACTATCGGTATTTGCCTTTTCCACCGCTTTGGCGGAACGGATACGCACCCGCTTGATTCTGCGCGGGTCCGCATCAATGACTTCAAAATCATAGCCAGTAGGATGATGAAGGATTTCACCGCGTGGCGGGACCCGTCCTGCAAGTGCAAAGACCAAACCACCCAGCGTATCAATATCATCTTCCATATCTTCCAGCGTCAGATCCACGCCAGCACGCTCAGAAAAGTCATCTAACTCTACCCGCGCATCGGCCTCCCAGACGCCGTTTCCGGTATCAACGATGAGGTCCTGATCGAGATCATCGTGTTCGTCATCAATATCGCCAATGATTTCTTCTACGAGGTCTTCAATCGTCACCAAGCCATCGGTGCCACCATATTCATCGATCACAAGTGCCATATGGCATCGCTTTGCACGCATTTGCAGCAACAGGTTTGGTAACTTCATGGAGATCGGAACATAGAGCAAATCGCGCTTTAGCCGCCCTAAGACGAGATCATCCAACTTTGCCTTGGTCTGACCCTCTGCATCCGGAATCAGCAAGGATAGAATGTCTTTGACGTGGACAAAGCCCAAGGGTGTGTCGAGATTTTCGGAATAAACCGGCATACGAGAATGCTGATGTTCCTCAAACATGCGGGCGACTTCGCCAAGCGGCATCTCAATTTCTACGGCCGTAATGTCGGCGCGGGGTACCATTACGTCACGCACCGACAACCGATCAAAGCTTGCGGCCTTGACGATCATGTCCTTTTGATTGCGCTCAATCGTTTCGCCAGACTGCTCGCGCTCACGCAGGAGCTCGGCGGGATCTAGGCCTGCATAAGCGTTCTGGCGACGCAGCTTTTGCGTCCACCGCTTCCAAAAGCTTGTTTTCTTGGCTGAGTTACTACTGGATGGGTCGTCAGTCATGGGTGTGATAAGGATCAGCAATACCGAGGTTTGCCAATATCTCTCTCTCTAAGCCTTCCATCTCCGCCGCATCATCATCGGCTTCATGATCATATCCTAAAAGATGTAATAGCCCATGCACAAGTAAATGGGTAGCGTGATCTTTGAGGTTTTTGCCCTGTTCAAGGGCCTCGCGCGCACAGGTTTCGTAAGCAAGCGCGACATCCCCCAAGGTTTTCTCAAGCGCGTGAACTGTCTCAGGTGCTGGAAAAGATAAGACATTTGTTGGCTGGTCTTTATGGCGCCACTGCGCGTTTAAAGCTTGAACGACCGGATCGCTGGTCAGAAGCAATGCGAAGCTATCTTCGGCTGGTTCAAAATAACGTGAGACCGCCTGCACGATTTTCTCGATTTCGGCCTCGGAGTCTGGTCCGAAAACTTGATACCAACCTTCAGCTTCGATTTGTACGTCAACGCCAAAGGATGCGGGGCGGTTAGTCATAGTGTGCTCTGGTTCTGCAATCGGCACAGCGCGGGCGGGGACTGCCTCGTCAGCTTCACGCTCATATGCCGAGACGATCCGCCCGACGAGGGGGTGGCGGACGACATCTTCTGCCGTAAAGTGGACGATCTTCATGCCTTCAACTCGCCGCAGGATTCGTAATGCATGGGGCAAGCCGGACTCGCTGGCGCGCGGCAAATCGATCTGACTTGGATCGCCATTGACTGCCATACGCGACCCCTCACCCAAACGGGTCAGCAGCATTTTCATCTGCATGCGAGTGGTATTCTGCGCTTCATCCACGATCACAAATGCATCGGACAAAGTTCTCCCGCGCATGAAGGCCAGTGGGGCGACCTCAATTTCACCTGCGGCTTTGCGGCGCTCTAATTGCGCGGCTCCTAGAAGGGTTTTGAAGGCATCCCAAATAGGCTGAAGATAGGGATCCACCTTCTCTTCAAGGTCTCCCGGCAGAAAGCCCAATCGTTCACCCGCTTCCACAGCGGGTCGGGTCACTACAACGCGTGAGACGCGCCCTTCTAGCAATAGCGAGACGCCAACCGCCACGGCCAAAAAAGTCTTTCCAGTTCCGGCAGGCCCAACGCCGAACACGAGGTCGTACTCGCCACCCATGAGAGCGTCGAGATAAATGGCTTGAGTCGGGGTTCTGGGCTTGATGTCGGCGCGGCGCCCGGGCAACGAAAGAGCGCCGCTGCGCGCGCGCGAACCCGCCCGAACGAAGGTGATAGCCGAACGGACTTCAGGCAGACCCAAAGCCATCCCGGCCGCCGCCCTCTCGATGAGAGCCTGCAATGCCTCGCGCGCTTGGCCAACCGACACAGGATCATCGCCATGGACCAAAATATCACCGCCTTGGGCGGTTACATCGACACCAAAAGCATCCTCGACCAAGGTCAAATTACGATGAGCCGGACCCGCCACTAAAGGCACCAAGTTTGGGTTGGTGAGGGCGACGCGCCCTTCTTCTGATTTGCGACGACGCGTCACGAAGCAGTCACCAATTCCCCGGTCAGGGAATTCGGCATGGTGCCAATTATTCGAACACTTTGGATTTGGCCAATCAGATGTTCTGGCCCGGCAACATGGACCGACTGCAACCATGGGCTACGGCCCAAGATCTGGCCTTCATTGCGGCCCTTACCGGTGAAGAGCACATCAAAAGTCTCCCCAATTTTGGCAGCATTAAAGGCGCGCTGTTGCTCTAATATCAAGGCTTGCAAACGTTGCAGTCGGTCATCGGCGACTTCTGAAGCGACTTGGCCATACATTTCAGAGGCTGGCGTGCCCGGGCGCTTAGAATATTTGAAACTATAGGCTCCTGCATAGCCCACCGCGCGAACCAGTTCCATCGTGTCTTCAAAATCTTGTTCGGTCTCTCCGGGGAAACCCACAATAAAATCTGAAGCCAAAGCGATGTCAGGACGTGCCTGACGTACCTTGGCAATGGTGTCGAGATAGCTCTCTACACTGTGCTTGCGGTTCATAGCTTTGAGGATTTTGTTGGAGCCAGACTGCACAGGCAGGTGCAGATAGGGCATTAGTTCCTTCACTTCGCCATGGGCTTCAATCAAGTCGTCGCTCATGTCGCAAGGGTGTGACGTCGTATAGCGGATGCGCTCTATCCCACCGATCTTGGCGAGATGGCGAACCAATTGTGCCAAAGACCATGTCTCAGAACCAGACAATGTCGGCCCCTGCCCATGGTAGGCGTTGACGTTTTGACCCAAAAGCGTGATTTCCCGTACCCCTTGCTGCGCAAGCCCGCGAGCTTCGAGAATAATGGGATCAACTGGGCGCGAATATTCCGCGCCGCGCGTGTAGGGCACAACACAGAAGGTACAGAATTTATCGCACCCTTCTTGCACAGACAAAAAGGCCGATGGTCCATCGGGTGCGCGCAAAGTTGGCAAGGCGTCAAACTTCTCGTCAGCCTCGAAGCTCGTCTCAAGTCGCTCACCGCTCGCTCGGGCGGCACGGGCGATCAACTCGGGTAGCTTATGATAGGCTTGTGGGCCCACGACCAAATCTACCGCTGGCGCGCGACGCATGATTTCTTCGCCCTCGGCTTGAGCGACACAGCCTGCGATCGCAATGGTCATTTTGGCACCGTTCTGCGCCATCAAGTCCTTATGTGCCTTAAGACGACCAATTTCAGAATAGACTTTTTCGGTTGCCTTCTCGCGAATATGGCAGGTGTTGAGCACAACAAGGTTTGCATTATCAGGCTTATCAACTGGGCTGTAGCCCAAGGGCCGCAAGACATCAGCCATACGTTCGCTGTCATAGACATTCATTTGACAGCCATATGTCTGGATAAACAGGGTCTTGCCTGTCTTCCCGTCTGGTGCTCGGGCAGATGTGGGGCGGTCTATCTGTTGGCTTTGGAGAGAGGTCGCGGCTTCTTCATGCATAAAGTCAGCCTAAAACGCCAAACGCAGCAAATAGGCAAGAGCATTCGCGCAACACTTTGTCGGTGAAGCCAGACAGAATTAGTCGGTGAAGGCTACAGCATCGCCCAGTTTTGCATGCTTCAGCAGGTCACGCAGGTCGTCCTCGGCCAAAGCCACGCAACCCTCTGTGGGCCTATAGTCTTCTGAAGCGCAATGCATGAAGATAGCCGACCCCATCGCCGGCACAACAGGGTCATCATTATGTCCAAGGACGACAATGATATTGTAAAGCCCGTCTTCGCGCCACAAATGTTCAGCACTAGCCGGATAGGGATGGGTCACGAACTGATTGTATTTTGGGTCATCTGCTGCATCACACCACCCGTCTTGTGGCTGAATCGGCGTGGCATCAAATCCCGACACAGGCTTGGGTCCACGATCCTCTCTCCAAAAAATGGCACGGATTGGCCACACGCCAAGCGGGCTTGCCCCATCGCCCTCACGCTTTTCAGTAGCGGGCTTTGCACCACCCTTACCAATGGAACAACGCACTTTTGTTTGTCCGTAGGTTAGCCAACCCGATTTTGACGCTGCAAAAACCTGCATAATTTCCCCTGGATCAAGACTCTGTGATGCCGCACCCTCTTGTATCACACAATAGGGTGCAACCATGTAAGGCTCATGTCACGCAAGCGCACCCTCCTTCTGGTCGATGACGACCATGATCTCCGCACCACCTTGGCCGAGCAATTCGAGCTGACGGGGGAATTCGACACCGTTATGGCCCAGGATGCTGCAAGCGGGGTCGCCGCTGCACGCACTCAGGGTCCCGACCTAATTCTGCTCGATATCGATCTTCCTGATCTCGATGGTCGTGAAGCCTGTAAGGCGATCCGCGCGGGTGGATTTGCAGGGCCTATCATCATGCTGACAGGTCAGTCCACCGATTCTGATACAGTCTTGGGCCTCGATGCGGGTGCCAACGACTATGTCACCAAGCCATTCCGCTTTGCGGTACTTCTGGCTCGCGTACGCGCCCATTTGCGCAGCCATGACCAAACTGACGTCGCGACCTTGAAGATTGGCCCTTACGACTTCAAACCCGCCAACCGTACATTGACCGACGCCACCGGCAAGCGCATCCGCTTGACCGATAAAGAAGCTGCAATCCTGCGCTATCTGTATCGCTCTGGCGCAAAGGCAGTGCCTCGCGATGAATTGCTGCGCGAAGTCTGGGGTTATAATGCGGCTGTCACCACGCACACGCTGGAAACCCACATCTATCGCTTGCGACAGAAAATTGAGCCGGTTTCAAGCCGCAACGGTCTTTTAATCACGGAAGGTGGTGGCTATCGCCTTGAGCCATAGGGCTTGAGGCTATCGCCATTCATCGCGGCCGCCTTTGCGCTGCCGGGTTAAATTCATGTGATATTGAAAGCGTTCAGGCCGGTAATAGCCTTGGACAACTTCAATCGGTGCCGATTGGGCATCTTTCATGACGCGCACGATCTTCAAAAGCGGCGAGCCAGTTGCAATCTTGAGAGCTTGGGCCGTTGCAGGCTCTGCGCTGCAAGCTGTGATCCATTGTTCAGCGGAAACCGCCACAAAGCCTGACCGCTCTAGCAAATCCAACATCGGCGTATGCGCCAGCGCATCCGGGTCAAAAGTCGCTGCAATGTCGATTGGTAAGTGGGTAACGATGTAGGAAAAGGGTTCGCCCTCCAACTTGCGGATACGCTCTGCGCGCTGGACAGGGACACCACTTGGGAGACCCAAGAGTTCTGCAATCTCCGCCGTGGCCGCAACCTGGGCCACATTTATCAGTTCAACCTCTGTCGAAAGGCCCATGACTTTCAGGGCTTCCATCAGATTATCAAAGCTGCCCTTCACGACTGGTACAGTGGCATTATAGGTCACGACAGTACCGCGGCCCCGATGGCGGGAAACCATACCCGCCGAAGCCAATTCATTGAGGGCACGCTTTACCGTAATGCGGGAGACATTGAAGACTTGCGTCAAATCCTGCTCGCCTGGCAAAACAGCGCCTAACGGAAAGGCACCTGAGCGAATGCGCTCACGCAGGACCAAAAACAATTGGTGATACAAGGGCGTCGGCAGCCTTGCGTCTACCATAGCGGCCTTAAGCTCGGAACTAGGTTCGTGAGAATTGGGCAAGGTCGTGTCCATGAAGAGAAACTAGTCTGCCCTTAGGAAATGGAAAGCCCTAATTCCGGCAGGCTACTGAAGTAAAATGATGTCTCAACCACCGTTGGCACGCTCCAGAACAGAGTCAAGACTCTCCCAGATCTTACCGCCGGGATAAATTCCGATAGACATGGTCATATCATGTACTTCGACAGTCTCGAACATCCCACACGTGAAATAAGGATCGCCGCGCATGATTGCCCAGGCAGCGTCCACATCATCGGCGCACACAATCAAGCACGAGCCATGGATTGTTGGATTGCCAGGTGCCTTTAGGGGTCCGGCGGTGACATAGGACTGCCAATGGGCTTCAACATGGGCGAGATGCCCCGCCAAATGCTCGATCCGCTTTTCCGGTGCCGTTGGGCCATCTTTGCAGACAAACAGAAAAGTTGGTTGTGTTTGCCTTGGAACTGTCGGTGGATTTGACACATAGTCCTCCCTTTGGATGGCCGTTACCACTTTAGGGGTGAGTCATTGCCTTGCCAATGTTGAAACGTTATTTGATATAAAGATAGATCATTTCTAAACAAAGGTGCACCCGCGCGCATGTCTGAAACTTCCAGACCCCAATTGGTGAGTTCAGGTCAGACTTTGGCACAGAAGCTACTGGCGCGGGCATCGGGTAAGCCACGAGTGGAGCCTGGCGAAATTATTTTAGTACAGGTTGATTTGGCGATGGCGCATGATTCTAGCGGACCGCGCCGGTGGAAGCCCCATTTAGACTCCCTTGGTGCAACCCTTTGGGATCCTTCTCGCATTGTGATTGTGTCAGACCATTATGTTCCGGCCGTCGATGGAGAAAGTGCCGCGATCCTGAAGTTAACGCGTGACTTCGCCAAGGAACATCGAGTGGGGCATTTCTTTGACATGGAAGGCATTTGTCATGCGATCCTTCCTCAGAAAGGTCTGCTTCGCCCGGGGATCTTTGTTGCTGGCGGCGATAGTCATACCCCGCATGCGGGTGCGTTTGGCTGTTATGCAGCAGGGTTTGGTGCCACGGATATGCTTGGCATTGTGGTTACCGGACAAACTTGGACCATTGTTCCTGAGACCATCCGCATTGAGATAACCGGCTCCTTAGGGCCGATGGTGTCCGCAAAAGATGTGATGTTGGTTTTGTGCCGAGAGCTTGGCATGGACAACGCGTTTAAGGCCATTGAATATGGTGGCCCTGGCGTGGAAAGCATGTCGATGGATGAGCGTATGGTTCTGTCCAATATGGCGGCGGAACTCGGGGGAGAAGTCGGGCTGATTGCCGCTGATGAGGTAACCCTTGGCCATATTCGCGCCCATGGTGGAAGTGCGACAGAAGCCGACTTGGCTTGGAAGCCCGATCCTAATGCGACCTATGAACGGATCATTTCTATCAATCTTTCCGACCTCGAGCCGCAAATCGCTCTACCCCATTCGCCAGCCAATAGTTTCCCAATCAACCACGCGCTGGGTTCCCCGATCCACCAAGCTTACATTGGCGCCTGCGTAGGGGCCAAGTTGCAAGATCTCCACATGGCGGCGCAGATTTTAAAGGGACAACGCATCGCCAAAGATGTTCGCCTTCTCGTCGCGCCGGCTAGCTCACAAGTCACTGCTGATGCGGCTGCAGACGGGACTCTGTCGACACTGCTTGCCGCCGGTGCAACATTGTTACCGTCAGGATGTGGCGCTTGTGCCGGCATGGGCGCGGGATTATTGGCCGCCGGCGAAGTTTGTATTTCAACAACGAACCGGAATTTTAAAGGCCGGATGGGTCACGCCGAGGCCTTTGTCTATTTGGCTTCGCCCTACACTGTTGCGGCTAGTGCACTTACGGGCTGCGTCAGCGACCCGACAAAATTCTTGCCGGAATTGGCGGTGGCACAATGACAGAGACAAGAGGGACAGGCCGTGCCTTTGTTTTTGGCAATAACATTGATACTGACCTGCTGGCACCCGGACATTTAATGAAACTGTCTGCCGAAGACTTGGCACAACATTGTCTCGAAGCAATTGCGCCAGATTTTGCAAAGTCTGTACAGCCGGGTGATTTTGTGGTCGCTGGCAAGAATTTCGGCTTGGGCTCATCGCGTGAACAAGCAGCCATTAGCTTACGCCTTCTAGGTGTTGGCGCTGTTATCGCACCAAGTTTTGCGCGAATCTTTTATCGGAACGCACTGAATTTAGGCCTACCAGCGCTTTTCTGTGAGGAAGCCTATCGTATTGCTGACGGCGACCAGTTGATGGTCGACCCGGTCTTGGGCAAGATCACGAACAAGACGCGTAGTGAGACGTTATCGTGTAAGCCTATTCCAGACCATTTGATGGCGATGGTTCGGGCTGGGGGCTTAATCGCTCATCTGAAATCAAGACGCGGCACATAGGGATTGAGCATGACACAAATTTCCTTGCACGAGCGGCTCGGCCAAAGCAATGCCCTTTTAGCCCCGGGGGCTTTTGATGCTTTAAGCGCGCTGATGGTGGAGCAAGCAGGCTTTGAAGCCATTTATATGTCCGGCGCGTCTATCTCTTACACGCAATTGGGCCGGCCTGATATTGGGTTGGTTTCGGCTACCCAAGTTGCCGACATCATTGGCCGCGTGCGCGATCGCGTCCAAATCCCACTCATCGTGGATGCCGATACAGGCTTCGGAAACGCGCTGAACGTTCAACATACGGTACGACTTTTTGAGCGAATGGGAGCCAATGCACTGCAATTGGAGGATCAAACCGCCCCGAAGCGCTGTGGCCATTTGGCTGGAAAAGAACTGGTCGCACCCGGTGAAATGGTGGGAAAGATCAAGGCTGCGGTGGACGCCCGTGCCTCTGACAGCACCCTGATTATAGCACGTACCGACGCCATCGCAGTGGAGGGATTTGACCGTGCATTGGAACGCGCAGACCTCTACCGCCAAGCGGGCGCAGACATTTTGTTTGTTGAAGCCCCGCAAGCGATTGAACAAATGCAGGCGATTTGCCGCGCTTTTCCGGCGACACCGCTCTTGGCCAATATGGTCGAAGGCGGCAAGACGCCACTGCTCACATGCGATCAATTATCCGAGATGGGCTATCGTCTGGTGATTGCTCCTGGCTCCATGGTCCGCCTCCATGCCTTTATCGCACAACAGTTTCTGCAATCGCTAAAGGCGAATGGAACAACGGCCTTGTTCCGCGACAAAATGTTGGACTTTAAACAAATCAATGAGTTATTGGGATTACCAGACCTCATGGATCAAGGTTCTCATTATGAGATGCGCGGTCAAGAAGCGGCGGAATAGTGTTCTATTGCCGTAAGGCTTTTTTCACTGCGTTTCATTACAGTTTTGTCTCTATGTTGCCAGATTCTGGGTGCACGAAAGCTGTATGGTGATTAAGGACAGTCTCTGCTGTGAAAAGCATCTGGGTTCAGGTGTTTGGGCTCAAGCTAAGTTGGGCTTGCTTTCTTGCACCTTCATGGTTTTTGGGCTGGCTTTTGCAGGTTCTGCGGCTGCACAAACTCAAAAGCGGACAAGCGATCTTACGCTGAACGATATGTTCGCCAGCCCAAATGCTGCTGCCGCACAAGCCGTGTCCTTTAGTGCAGGGCCTAACAATATCCGTTTCATCCTAGACCGGTCGCAACCGCGGGTCGTTTTATTACGCTTTGAAGGTGATCCCGAAGTCTGGGCACTGACTTCGCAATGGGGACCACGGGGCGATGAGTTTTTGCGCAATGATATTGGAGAAGTCATTGTGCGCATCACCACATTGGGTGGCGTCACGGTCTATGGTCCATTGGGCACCAATGGGGGCCTAGCTGCTAGCGAGGGGCGTGCGAAAACCCTATCGGCCCCTGTGCGAAGCGAAGGCAATCTGCAAGCCACCTTAGAAAAAGCGCTTCGTTGGTTTGATAAATTCTCCAGCCGAAACATTCGCGTTGAAGCTTCAGGCGCTTTGCCGCCGGCTTTGGTCCATGAATCGCTAGAGCGCGCCGCACAAGGCATGTCGCGCGCACCGCGTGGCTATTTCGGTCGAGCAGAACGTCGTGTCAAGCTGATCCGAGTTCAACGCAGCTTTGATCGCCCCAGTGTACGTTGGCAATCCGGGGTTTTGACGATTGGTGTGGTGCCTGGTGCAGGCTACGCCGGTAGGCCGTCGAGCGCCGCGGTGCTCTTGGCGTTGACTAAGGGCAAATAGTCACACGACAGACTTAGGCGATTGCCCCGACCATACGCTCGGCATATATCAATCCTATGACCTTAGAACCCCTCAATATTGCAATCTTCGTTGCTATGGCTGTTGTTTTGGCCGTCTTGGTTGCCGGTATCGCTAATCTGGCCATAACGGGTGACAAAGCTCGGTCACGGTCTAACCAGCTGATGCGACTGCGAGTTGTGGTTCAGTTCATTGCCGTCCTTCTTTTGATGCTTGGCTTTTGGCTTAAAACGCGCGCGGGATGACGAAAAGAAGCTTTACCGGCAAGGTTGCCTTAGTTACCGGTGGCGGTGGGCGGTTTGGCCGTGTCATGAGCCAGGCCTTGGCACAACGCGGCTGTTCGCTCGTTGTCGGTGATTGTGACCTTTCAGCCGCGCGAGAAACGGCAGCCCAAACCCAAGGATTAGCCGTAGGTTTGGATGTTCGCGACCCGCCTATGTGGCTCAACGCGCTAACTTCAGCTCGCGACTTATTTGGATCGGTCGATTTCATTTTTCATTGTGCCCAACATCATGGAGAGGGCAATAGCGCTGAGGACTTTACCCAAGTGTGGGCCACTCAAATCACCGCCTTGGAGATCGCTCAACGCGCTTATACGGCCGATTTCGCCAAAACAGGGGGAAGCCACATTATCTTTGTCTCTGCGGCAGCTTGGATTCCAGATGGAGCGCGACCCTTATGGTCGGCAGCAGAAGCTGCAAAGCGACATTGGCATAAGGCTAATCGGCTGTCGCCAACTCGGATCCCGAGCTCACTAATTGCTTATGATGTCCCACCCCGTACCAACAGCAAAACACAAAATGATGAGATTGCGGCGGCAACGCTCTGGGCCTTAGCGCGCGGCGAACGTGACGCATATGTCCCAGGTGGGTTTGGGGTTAGAGGCTTTTGCCGTAAGGCGGCCAGCGACTAAATTAAGCCGGCATCCCCGGGCAGCGCAAGTATTTCTCAGGGGTTGCGCCATCCCAAGAAATACTGGCCGTCTCGTCACTTATCTTCTCAATAATCAAGCTAAATGACACCCCAACACCATTTTGGCCTTTGACTTCAAAGCCTTTTTCAGTTGGGTCCACCGCCAAAATTTTGTGGCGCTCGATGCCAGATGGTCGGATGCTGTCTAACCAAAGACCGGACTCTTCATCCATGAGAACATAGCCTTGATTCATCCGTTGAGGATTACAGGCTATTGGCCCCGCATCGGCGGGCTGACCCATAAAAGCAGCATTTGTTTCTTTGCCAGCGAACAGAAAGTCACGGTCGTCTGCAGAGATTTTTTCAAGTGGGTCTGCTGGCGCGCAGGCACTCATGATTAGACCCACCGCCAAGAAACCTGTGATTAGAGTATAGCGCATCGCCAGACCCCCTTATCGTATGCGGTGGGCACGATCCCATCGCGGTACAAGTGGACCATAGAGCGGTTAATCTTATGTGTTCATACTCTGGAAAAAGTCGTCGTTGTTTTTGGTTTGCTTGAGTTTATCCAGCAAGAATTCCATCGCATCCATGGTACCCATGGGGTTTAGGATTCGGCGAAGCATGTACATTTTTGGCAGGTGCTCTTTTGGAACCAAAAGCTCTTCTTTCCGGGTACCGGACTTGATGATGTCGATGGCTGGGAAGACGCGCTTATCAGAGACTTTACGGTCGAGAATGATTTCAGAGTTACCCGTACCTTTGAACTCTTCGAAGATGACTTCGTCCATCCGCGAACCGGTTTCGATCAGCGCAGTGGCAATGATGGTCAGCGAACCACCTTCCTCAAGATTTCGCGCTGCGCCAAAGAAACGCTTTGGACGTTGCAGGGCATTTGCATCCACACCGCCGGTTAACACTTTGCCGGAAGATGGCACTACCGTGTTATAGGCACGGCCCAGACGGGTGATGGAGTCGAGCAAGATCACGACATCGCGACCATGCTCGGCCAAGCGCTTTGCCTTTTCTATAACCATTTCAGCAACTTGCACGTGGCGCGTCGCGGGCTCGTCGAAGGTAGAAGATACCACTTCGCCCTTCACAGAGCGCTTCATATCAGTCACTTCTTCAGGACGTTCGTCGATCAATAGCACGATCAGATAAACTTCTGGATGGTTAATCTCGATCGACTTAGCGACATTTTGTAGAATGACCGTTTTGCCGGTGCGAGGTGGCGCCACGATCAAAGCACGTTGGCCTTTCCCGATAGGGGCTACAATATCGATGACCCGGCCAGTACGGTCTTTCCGGGTGGGGTCTTGGATTTCCAGATGTAACCGTTCGTCTGGATAAAGAGGGGTTAAGTTATCGAAATTGACCTTGTGGCGGGCTTGCTCTGGATCGGTGAAGTTGATCGTATCCACTTTTGAAAGAGCAAAATAACGTTCGCCGTCCTTAGGTGCCTTTACGGGTCCTTCGACGGTATCACCCGTCCGCAAACCGTGGCGGCGAATTTGTTGGGGCGAGACATAAATGTCATCTGGGCCGGACAAATAATTGGATTCTGGAGAACGCAAGAACCCGAAGCCATCTGGCAAAACTTCCAACACACCGCCGCCGCCAATTTCTGAACCGCGCTCGGCCTGTGCCTTTAAAATAGCAAAAAGTAGATCCTGGGTGCGCAGATTGGATGCACCATCAATTTCTAGGGATTCTGCCAGCACCACCAATTCAGTTGGGGTGCGGGTCTTTAATTCTTGTAGGGTGGACCGGCGAGGTGGGGCGTCGATCGACAATTCCTCTGACATGTCAGGGCCTCAAAATATCTTTGGTGAAAGCCGTCTTTGCAAGGACTGCAGCGGCTGTAATGCGGTGCCAAACCAGAAGAAGGTCTTGGCATCTGATGTCCACATGACGATTATCGCATGCGGGGTCAAGGTGTGTTGTTAAGAAAAAGGCTCAAGGACCACCATAAAGACAGCGACAATCATCAAAACAAAGGGCAACTCGTTCAAGAAACGAAAGGCCACATGGTTCAGCGGGCGCTCTCCGCGCTCAAAAGCTTTCCGCCAACGCATGTATAAATGATCAACAGCGGTAATGGTGGTCACCATGGCCAGTTTAATCTGCATCCATGGGTGGGCCAACAAATCCCATCCGCCTCGACCGACCAAAAGACTCACGCCCAAAATCCACACGACAATCATCGCTGGAACCATAATTCCGCGATGCAGACGCCGTTCCATAACAATCAATTGTTGATCCAGTTCTCCGCCATGAGGTGCCATAGAATGATAGACAAACAAGCGCGGTAAATACATCAACCCGGCCATCCATGCGATCACCGCAATCAAATGAAGGGCTCGAAAGACCTCATAATGACTAGCGATCCATAGACTCATGCCGCGCATCCACCAAATTCTGCCCTTGGGCAGGCGGGACAGGCGACAACACAGCCTGTCGTTCGCGCTGCAAGGATTGGGTCTGGGCCCTCAAGTAGATCCGTGGTTAGGCGGGCCAATTCGTCGATAAATTTCGCCCGTGTACCGAGCGCTGGTGCGCGCAAGTAAAGGGGTACACCAACTTCATGGGCCACTTCATAATATTCTTCATCTAATTCAACCAAAGTCTCAATATGTTCTGAGACAAAGGCAATCGGGACGACGATCACCGCTATTTTGTCCGCACCGGCACGCTCAATTTCAGTCTCAGTCGCCGGACCGATCCACTTCACCGGCCCCACGCGAGACTGATAGCAAATAGCATGCTCAAAATGATCTGGAAGAAGAGGCCGAAGGGCCGCCACTGTCTCTTCAACCTGTTTTTGATACGGGTCACCATCAAGGATGATCTTTTCTGGCAGGCCATGCGCCGACCACAAAACACGCACACGTTGGGGCGAGCCACCAGCCCTCCAGGTTTCCATAACCGCTTCAGCATGCGCTTCAATAAAGCCTGGAGCGTCAGGATAACAGCAAATCAGCTTGGTTGGACCACCGCCGGCCTTTTTCCAAGCCTGAAGGGATGAATCTGTCGTCGTCGTCGAAAACTGAGGATAAAGCGGCAGCAACACGGTTTCGTCTGGATTGAACGCGCGCACTTGCGCAACCGCATCCTTCACAAACGGCTTCCAATAACGCATCGCCAAGAAGGTTTTGACTTCGGCATTTTCATAGCCTGGACGCGCCTTTACGGCTTTTTCTAGCGCTTCTGCTTGCGCTAAAGTCTCGGGCACCAGTGGCGAACCACCACCCATTTTTGCGTAATTGGCCCGCGCTGATTTTGCCCGCAGCGTCGAGATCAGCCGTGCCAACATCCAGCGAACAGGGCCTGGAACGCGAATGATAGCTGGATCAGAAAACAAATTCTTTAAAAAAGGGCGCACTGAGTCCGGCCCATCCGGACCCCCTAGATTAAAGAGAACAATCGCTATTTTTTGTCCCATAGACCTATCAATTACCTTTTTTGGCCAGCGGTAGTCCAACTTAGCCGGTATTTAGGCCAAACCCTTTACTCGGCGCATAACATATTCGACATTTGGGATCGGCGTTGCAGGAACGACCCCATGTCCCAGGTTGAAGATATGTGGTCCCGTCGTCGCCGCGGCAAGAATGGCATCCACAGCCTGTTCCAAAGCCGCACCGCCGGCCATCAAAGCCATGGGATCAAGATTGCCTTGTAAACAAACTTTTGGCCCCAATGCAGACCGTGCTGCACTCAAATCAGCAGCGATATCCAGCCCGACACCTTGGACGCCGGTCTCTTGCTGAAATTGACCAACGCGGTGGCCTGCCCCGCGAGGAAAGCCGATAATAGGAACCTCTGGATAGACAGCGCGAACGACATCTACTGCGCGCCTTATTGGCTTGGTTACCAAACGAGCGAACAAGTGCCCTGGAATATCTTCAGCCCAAGATTCAAAAATCTGTAGCGCATTCGCGCCAGCCTTAACTTGGGCAATAAGATGTTGGCCAACAGCCTCTGCCAAAATCGCCAAAAGCTCATCCACTAAGTCAGGGTTCTGATAGGCAAAAGCTCTAGCAAGGTCACGTTCGCCCCCACGTCCTTGGATCATATAGGTCGCCAAGGTCCAAGGTGCGCCAGCAAAGCCAATTAGCGCCCTGTCTGCATCCATCGCCGCCCGAACTCGTTGTAAGGCCTCATAGACGGGTGCCAAGCGCGTTTCCAAACGCGACATATCAAGTTTCGCAATATCCTCCGCGCCTTCAAGGGGTGTTAAAAGGGGCCCCTCGCCCTCTGCGAAACGCACATCCCGACCCAAAGCATGTGGAACGACCAAAATATCGGAAAAAATGATGGCTGCATCGACTGGATAACGACGAACAGGTTGCAATGTGGCTTCAGCTGCCGCTGCGGGCGCGTAGCAAAAATCAAGGAAACTTTTGTTTTTTGCCCGCAGCTCTCGATATTCTGGCAAATGACGCCCAGCCTGGCGCATGAGCCAGATCGGAGGATGGGGTTGTTGCTCACCTAGGAGGGTGCGAACCAACGCGCTATTTTGTCCCTTTGCTCCCTCACCCATCTCGGGCTCCCCTTCCCTTATAAGATTTAGATTCTTGAATCAGTAGACAGTAGTGCGGTGGATAGACTGATCCTCGTAAGTCACCTGCATGACCTAACGGGATTTCTCAAGCGGTTTATCAGCTTTTGCCCCTGTTTTCTCCACAGGGTGGAGAGGCTGAAAAGCTCTGAAAATCATGTGATTGCTTGCCGAATAGGGTGACAGTTACCCCCAACGGGGATGCTAATTTCAACATCTTACCAGCCTTGTGGATGTTCGAGAAAAGTTCCGCATGGCTTTTTCGCTGGTAGTACACAAGCGACGATTTGCCTCACATATTCATACAAAATTAACCGCGTTTCTTAGAGATTCATTAAGCCCTTTTAACAAGTTATTAACAGCCCTACCGGGATGGCCGGGTGAGACTCCAAGAAGTTTGACCCGATCATGTATGAAAACCTTGATCCAGACTGCTTCGTCAGCCACACCTTCCAAATGCGCATGTCCACGTTTCTAAATGTACATTTGGTGTCTGACTCGACTGGCGAGACGCTGAATGCCGTATTGCGGGCGGTTGCGCCTTTGTTTGAAGGCGTGACTCCGTTGGAGCATTCCTACTATCTTGTGCGCTCCCGTCGCCAGCTGGACCGCGTCTTGGCAGAAATTGAGTCTTTTCCAGGGGTAGTCCTTTTCACCATCGCCGCGCACGATTTACGTGATGTGTTGGTAGACCATTGCAAGCGTCTAGGCATCCCAGCACTACCGCTTTTGGACCAAGTTCTCACCATGTGGGAACATCATTTGAAAATGCGGGCCGGTGAAAAGACCGGGTCTAAACAGGCGCTTGATGAAAATTACTTCCGACGGATCGATGCGCTCAATTACACAATGGCTCACGATGACGGTCAAATGGTACATGAATTCAATCAGGCTGAAGTTGTTTTAGTTGGCGTAAGCCGCACGTCGAAAACCCCAACCTCCATTTATTTGGCCAACCGTGGTATTCGTACTGGCAATTTTCCACTGGTTCCCAAAGCGCCAATTCCGCAAGCCTTATTGGAGCTAACAAAGCCTTTGGTAGTCGGCCTTCGGGTTTCACCCGACCGTTTGATTGCTATACGGCGAAATCGACTTTTGTCTCTCAATGCGGATGCGACGAGCGAATATGTTGATGAAGATGCGGTTCGTGAGGAGATAACAGATGCTAACCGTCTGTTTGAAAGGCAAAATTGGCCGGTTATTGACGTGACGCGCCGATCTATTGAGGAAACCTCTGCCGCGATCTTAAACCTGCTTGCCGAGCGGAATGCGAGATAATCATGTTGACGCTTGCTTCTACCAGCGCCATTCGAAAACAAATCCTTTCGCAAGCCGGTGTCGAGTTTCAGGCGGTTGGATCTGGGGTTAATGAAGATGCCGTCAAAGAGGCCATGCGCGCTGAAGGTGCTAGCCCACGAAATCAGGCCGACAAATTAGCTGAACTCAAAGCTGTTAAAGTTTCGCAGAAGCACAGCGGGTTTGTACTTGGATGCGACCAAATTCTTGCGTTTGACGGTCGTTCCTTTGATAAGGCCGAGACTTTAGAAGAAGCTTTTGAACGTTTATCTGAGTTGCGCGGCAAAACCCATAGTTTAGAATGTGCATCCGTGATTGCTAAAGACGGTCAAGTCATTTGGCGCTTGGTCACGAGCCCCAAACTCACCATGCGGGCATTCTCTGATGCTTTTTTGCGGGATTATCTAAGGGCTTATGGTCATGAGGCCCTTTCAAGTGTTGGTTGTTATCAATTTGAGGGTCCGGGCGCGCAATTATTTGAGCGCGTCGAAGGCGATTTTTTCTCGATTCTAGGTCTGCCATTGTTAGAAGTTTTGGCCTTTCTGCGTCTTCATGGGGAACTGCAAACATGAAGATAACTGGATCGACAGAGCTTTATGCGGTTTTGGGCAATCCCGTACGCCATTCCATGTCACCTATTTTGCAGAATTCATGGATTCAAGCCCATGGGTTTAACGCGCTCTATGTGGCTTTACCGGTCGAGCCGGAAAATTTTGAAACAGCCTTAGAAGGCTTGGCAGCTAGCGATGTCTGTGGACTGAATATTACGACCCCATTTAAAGAACGTGCTGCAGCGGCAGCTTTACAGCAGTCTGACCGAGTGCGGTTGATTGGTGCCGCTAATTGTTTGAGTTTGGACCGGACAGGCCGTGGTTATGACGCCAACAATACCGATGGAGACGGATTGGTCGCGGACCTCGATAACCGTGCAGCACAATGGCGCAGTCTGGAGGGCCATATTGTTGTCTTGGGTGCAGGAGGTGCAGCCAGATCTATTCTTGCTGCCTTGTCTGCCCATAGTGATAAAGAAATTTGCGTGATTAATCGCGATCAAGCACGGGCGCAGAAAATCGCTGATCAGCTAAATCCACAACAAATTCGTGTTGGAACGTGGCAGGACCTGTCGCAGAATTTGGCCAATTCCAGCCTTGTTATCAACGCTACCAGTCAAGGTCTTAATAACCAAGCGCCGTTTTCTCCGGATTTTTCGCCGACCCATCCGGATGCGATCATTTATGACACCATCTATTCGCCTCGCATGACCGCCTATTTAGAGAGCGCAAAAAGCCATAAACGTCGCTATCTTGATGGGCTTGGTATGTTGGCCGGGCAAGGAGCCTTGGCGTTTCAGCATTGGTTTGGCATTTTACCTAATCTGCAAGACGGCCTACACACGTTGGAGAAGGCGCTTACTGCATGAAGATTGTGGCGCTGACCGGCTCTATCGGTATGGGGAAATCGACAACCTCGGCCATGTTTCAAGATTTGGGCGTGCCTGTTTGGGATGCTGATGCTGCCGTTCACCGTCTCTATAGCCCGGCGGGTGCCGCAATTGGCCCGCTTCAGGCGTTAGTCCCCGAAGCAATTGGCCCTCAAGGTGTTGATCGAAGCGTTCTAACATCTAGAATTTTACAAGACCCGACGCTTCTGAAACAAATCGAAGCCATCGTGCACCCCTTGGTCGGTAAGGATCGCGCGGACTTTTTGGCTGCTGAACGAGAAAAAGCGGCACCTTTGGTAATCGTTGATGTACCGCTCTTATTTGAAACCGGTGGCGAAGCTTATGTGGACGCGGTGATCGTCGTTTCTTGCCCGGCTGATATTCAAAAGGCACGGGTTCTGGCCCGCCCCGGCATGACAGAGGAGAAGTTTCAGGCGATTTTAGCCCGTCAGACTCCTGATGAGATAAAGAGGGCTGAGTCCAATTTTGTCATCGAGACTGGCTTAGGGCTTGACGTGGCACGCGAACAAGTTGGGAAAGTTTATGCCGCCTTGATGGCGGCAGCGGAAAAATAAGATGCGCGAAATCGTTTTTGATACTGAAACCACTGGAACTGACCCGGAGCGGGGCGACCGAATTGTCGAAATCGGTTGTGTTGAGTTAATCGACCTTGTTCCGACCGGCGCGACTTTCCATCGCTATATCAATCCTGAGCGCGATGTCCCAGCTGAAGTGGTTCGGGTTCACGGCCTGACCAATGAGTTTTTGGCCGATAAGCCAGTGTTTGGTGCGTCGGAGGTGGTTGAAGAGTTATTGGCTTTTATCGGCGATGCCCCGCTTGTGGCGCATAATGCCGAATTTGATCGACGCTTTTTGAATGCTGAGCTTGGGCGCCTGGGCCTGCCGTTGATTCCAAAAGAACGCTGTGTCGATACCTTAGTGATCGCGCGCAAAAAATATCCTGGTGCTCCAGCCTCTCTGGATGCTTTATGCCGTAGGTTAAACATTGATTTGACCGCACGCGATAAACACGGGGCCTTGCTGGACTCCCAATTGCTCGCCGCGGTTTATCTTGAACTAAAAGGGGGCCGGGAAAGGCGTCTCGATTTTCTCGATCCTGTCGAGGCGGCTCAGGCCCCGAACCAAACGACGCAAGGCATTTTGGAAACCAAAGCCGGAAAGCCAAGGCGCGAACGACACCAAGCTTTAGAGCCCTTATCTACTTCAGAAGAAATAGAAGCGCACCGCGCCTTTATTGCCACCCTTGGCAAGGAACCGGCTTGGCACAAGTTCCTTGCCGAAAAGGGGCAGGCAATCGCTTAGGAAGGCTGACCGCCGGACCGCTCAATGCGCTGAGTGGCATAAAGTGCGCCAAAATCCATTGGATCCAACATCAACGGCGGATAGCCACCGGCTTGGCTGTTCGTCGCAATCAATTGGCGCGCAAATGGGAAGAGAATCTTCGGACATTCAGCCAACAACAGGGGCTCCAAAGCTTCACCAGGAACATTGGCGAACTGGAACAAGCCTGAATACACCAACTCGATGATGAATTGGGTCTGACCTTCGCGATCACTGCGCGCATTGATCTTCAAATCGACTTCAAAAACGCCGGATTCATCCATCGCCCGGGCGCTCACGTCTAATTGAAGATCGATTTTTGGCTGTACACCTTCCCGCAAGGAATTTGGTGCATTTGGATTTTCAAACGAAAAATCCTTTACATATTGGGCTAAAACACGGACCGAAGGGGCAGTTTCGGCCCCACCATTCGCTAAAGAACCGTTTTCTAGTGGCGCAGAGGCCGTTTCGTCTGTCATGTGATGATCTCCAGAAGCTGTGGTGGCTAGCACGCAACAGCCCTTTACGGCAACCAAGTGGCTGACTTACGCCACATTGCACCCTATATGTGAGAAAGACCGCCATTTAAAACCAAGCGGAACCGGATCGAAAACCATGGAAATAGTCTTTTTTGCCGTTGTGGCAGCACTCGTCCTTGGCCGTTTGTACCAAGTGCTAGGCCAAAACCGTGGCGCTGAGCCACCTCCCATGCGGCAGCCACGATTTGGTTTACCAGATGCGCCTGCCGACAAGGGCGATACAGACACGCCCGCATCCGCCGATGAAAACGGCAAAGTCCTGCCGTTCCCGGTCAAGGACTATGATGGGCCTGGTGCTGCTGGTCTGAAGGCGATCGGTGCAGCCCAACGCGGTTTCAGTGCAGGTAACTTCTTGGATGGCGCGAAAGCGGCTTATGAGATGATCGTAACCGCTTATGGCTCTGGAGATGAGGAGACGTTGAAAGGCCTCGTCGATGCCGATGTATTCGAAGCCTATAAGGTTGCGATGGATGAGCGTCGGGCCGCGAATGCGCCTAAGATTGAAGTCATTCGGTTGAGCGATGCGAAAATCGTCGATGCCGAGTTGGACGGCAAGATTGCCCGCATTGATGTAGCTTTCTCGTCCGACCTAGCCGATGGCGGCGATGGCTTGCGTGCAGCTGATGAAATCTGGACGTTTGAGCGTTCTGTTGACGCGCGCGATCCAAACTGGCTCTTGAGCGCAGTCCGGACCGCCTAAACATGCGTCGATCTTTGGGTCTTTTGGCCGCATCAGGCTTGGTGCCGGTTTTCCTCGCGGCCTGCGCCACGGTGGCACCATCACCCGTGCCTGTACCAGCTCCACAACCAATGCCGTCACCCGCGCCTGTGGCGGCAACAGTGGTACCTCCGCCGCCCGTAGCGGTAGCGCCCGCGACACCTTTAAGATCGGCAACGAGCCCGATTACGGCTTCTGCCGCACCAGTGCCGCCGGCCGATATTGTACCTTTGCAGTTTAGCCAAGTTGCATTTGAAGGCCTGCCAGATTGGACGGAGACCGATGTAGGGGCAGCGCGGCGCGCACTGGTTCGTTCTTGTGCAATCTCTCAAGCCCGGCCCAAAGACCAGTTTTTGTCTCCGATTGCGACTTATTCAGGTCGTATAGGTGATTGGGCCGAGGTTTGTGCTTTGGCCCAAGATCCCAGTCTTGAAGATCGCAGCTTCTGGGAAAGCCAGTTTCAGGCTTGGCGTGTCTCAACCGAAACCACCGACATCGGAAGACTAACTGGCTATTATGAGCCAATCATGGCCGCGTCGCGGGTAAAGACCTCCGTACTTTCGGAGCCTATACAGGCCAGACCTTCAGACTTGTTTGAAATTGACCTAGGTCAATTCGATCCCACGCTTCGTAATCGCTCTATCGTCGCTCGGATGGAGCGGGGAAAAGTTGTCCCTTATTGGTCACGGGCTCAAATCAACGAAAACACTGCGCCCGTATTGGCCTGGGGAGAGCCGGCAGAGGTGTTGTCCTTGCAGGTTCAAGGTTCTGGCCGACTACAATTTGAGGATGGCACACAAGTTCGTGCCGCTTTTGCCGCCCATAATGGGCATCGCTTTGGGTCAAATGCGCAAGAATTGATTCGCCGTGGAGCATTACCGGTCAATGGCGCTTCGATGGATGCAATCAAAACGTGGTTTAAGACGGCATCTCCCAAGGAAGCGCGTGAAGTTTTGAATGCGAACCCACGCACCGTGTTTTTCCGTCTTGAACCCATTAAGGACCCCAGCCTTGGGCCAAGAGGCGGGCAGCAGGCCGCTTTAGAAGCAAATGGGTCGCTCGCTGTGGATACGAGCTATCATGCGTATGGCGTTCCCATCTTCTTGGTAGCGGATGCCCCGCGCGTGGCCCTGTCTGCCGATGTCAGCTTGCGCCGTTTGGTCGTCGCCCAAGATACAGGCGGAGCCATTCGTGGCCCCATCCGAGGGGATCTTTATTGGGGCACGGGGCCAGAGGCAGGATTGCGGGCTGGCCGGATCAATCATGACGTGCGGTTCTGGGTGCTTTTGCCAAAGGGCATGAACCCCACACCCGCCGCTAGCGCAGGCCGCTGAGTATGAGCCGGCGTCGCGATTTGATGCCGGAGGAAGCAAAACTGTGGCATCGGGTTGCCCGAACTGTGCGGCCTTATGGCCATGGAAAACCCAAAACAGAAGGAGACGACCTTCCGCCGGCAAGCGCCTCGGTGTCAAAGGTCATTCAAAAGCCTGCACCGGAGTTACCCCATTTGGTGCTTAAGCGAGCAAAAGCGGCCCGACATGTACCGGTGTCTCCTGCCCCAAAGCCAGAGAACAAACCGGCGACTCTGGTTTCAGATGCTTCCGGGCACAAAAAGATACGACGCGGTAAGCTGGACATTGACGGCACACTTGATTTGCATGGCTATCGACAAATGGATGCTCAAACTGCGCTTTCTGGCTTTCTGGTCCGCATGCGGTCTAGCGGCGCGCGCTGCGTTTTGGTGGTGACGGGCAAAGGTCGCGCGGTCGAAATTGGTGAGGATTATCTGACACCCCAACCCGGCGTCATCCGTCGCCGCCTACCAGAATGGCTGAGCGGTCAAGGCATCCGGGAGCATGTCTCTGGTTATGCTTCTGCCCACCCACGTCATGGCGGTAGCGGCGCTTATTATGTCCTGTTGAAAGCGCTGAAGGATGCTTAGATGAGCGGCCACACACCCAGAGAGACTTGGTGGAAGACCCGCTCGGTCTATCAGATTTATCCACGGTCCTTTCGCGATGCCAATGGCGATGGTGTGGGTGATTTAGCCGGAATAACCGCGGGCCTTCGTGCAGTTAAGGCCTTAGGGGCTGGGATTGTCTGGTTGTCGCCGATCTTCCGCTCACCCATGGTCGATAATGGCTATGACATGTCGGGCTATCGCGAGATTGATCCTCTGTTTGGGACGATGGCGGATTTTGAGGCGCTATTGGCTGAAGCCAAACGTCTGGACCTTAAAGTCGTTTTGGATATTGCGCTCAATCACACTTCTATTGATCACCCATGGTTTCAAGCGGCCCTCGCCGATCCAGGTGGGCCTTATCGCGACTATTATATTTGGCGGGATAAGCCCAATAATTGGCAGTCCATCTTTGGTGGTCCGGCTTGGTCTAAGCCTGAGGGTGATTCAGCCTATTATCTCCATCTGTTCGATAAGACGCAGGCAGATCTAAATTGGGAGAACCCGGCTGTCCGCAATGAGATATATGGTGCCATGCGGTTTTGGCTAGATAAGGGCGTAAGCGGCTTCCGTCTTGACGTCGTAACCGTTATCTCAAAACCGCCTGGGCTACCCGATGCGCCAGACCCTAGGCCGATGCCGCTTTATCATATGTTGGCGGGCGGTCCCCGTTTACATGAATGGCTGCGGGATATGCGGCGTGAGGTTTTTGATCGTTATGATTGCGTCGCGATTGGAGAGGGGCCGGGCCTTAATCCAGAACGGGCTGCGGCCATCGTGAATCCTGCAGACCCCATGCTGCACATGATCTATCACTTTGATTTTGTAGACCATACGGGTTCACGTCAGGGTGAGGATTGGGATCGTGTGTGGTTCAAAAGTGTATTTGATCGTTGGGATAAGGGCATTGGTCCGGATGGCTGGAATTCCTGTGTCGTGGGCAATCATGACCTCCGCCGTTTCATCGCCCGCTTTGGTGACCCAAAGGCGGAGACCAAGCTGGTCGCAAAAGCCTTGGCAGCTAGTTATATTCTACAACGTGCCACGCCCTTTATTTATCAGGGCGATGAATTAGGATTGGGTGATACGATCATCACAAAAGTTGAGGAATTGGACGATGTTTGGGCGAAGACCACCTATCGCTTGGCGAAGTCCAAAGGCAATAGCGAAGCCGAATCCCTAGCCAAAGCCGTCGCAATGACGCGCGATCATGCCCGCACCCCCTATCCCTGGACCCCTGAAGGTGGATTCGGCGCGGGCAAACCGTGGCTAAAACCTACCCCCAATCGTGGAGGTGTGGATTTAGCTACCCAGCAGGGGGACGAACATTCTGCCTGGGCCTTTTGCCATGGCTTGTTAGAGCTTCGGACAAAAGATCCCGAAACTTGGGTTTTTGGAGCCTATGAAGATCTGCTGCCCGAGCACGAATCCTTATTTGTCTATCGGCGCGGCACGCATGGCTTGGTTTGCGTGAATTTGTCCAGCGAGCCTTGGCCTCTACCAGAGCCAATCGTCGCGCTCTTGGCGGAGCGCAGCTGCATCTTCACTTCTGGGGACATCACCACAACCCAAATGGGCCCGTGGTCGACACAAGTCTGGGCCTAAGGCTTCACGCCATGGGCAGCGAACCAAGCGAGTAACTCATCCCAGCCCAGTTTTGCGGCCGCTTCTTGATATTGCGGCCGATAATCAGCGTGGAAGCCATGTTGGGTCCCGGGAAAAATGATAAAGCGGCTTTCCCGATTTCCTGCTTTTTCCAGAGCGGCTTTCATAGCTTCAACGCTCGAAAGCGGAATTCCGCCGTCATTTTCCGCATAAAGCCCAAGGACTGGGCTTTTCAGTTCACCTGCCACATCCAAGGGCCATTTGCGCTGATCGATAGACCCTTCGCGGGGTGTCAAACGGCCATACCAAGCGACCCCAGCCTTGATGCGAGGCGTAAGCGCGCTGGCCATCCATACAACCGCCCCACCCCAACAGAATCCAGTAATCCCAATTGCATCCTTCTTGACGAATTTCTGCTGGTCGATCCAAGCAATCGTGGCCGTTATGTCGCCCATAACTTGTGCATTATTGGCCGCATTCACTATGGGCATGATCTTGCTAAAGTCGGTAAGCGGTGCAGGGTCGCCAACACGCGCAAAGAAGGAGGGCGCGATGGCGACATAGCCTAAACGGGCAAGCCGGCGACATACGTCGCGAATATACTCATGCAAACCGAAAATTTCACTCACCACAATAACAACAGGCTTCCGCCCTTTTGCCTGCGGGCGCGCTACAAAGGCGGGCAGGTCAAAGCCTTGCGACGGAAAGCTCACCATTTCAGTTATCAAGCCATCGGAAGGGGTTGTGATCGCAGCCGCATGAACTGGATGAATCGCCGCTGCAAAGCCTGCAAAGCCCAAAGCGCCAGTTAGGCCACGACGGGACAAAGCAACAGTGGCATCGGGGCCGTCAGGACGGGTTAAATTCATGGCGAAATACTCCTCCGTCTTTGGGTTTCATCTTTGACTAAGTGCGTCAAGTGCATTGCACGCTCTTTCATAATCCATCAGGCTTTACCACTTAGAGCAGACGATAACAGCGCTGCGGCTGCCGCTAGGTTGACCAAATCAACAAAAGCGTGTCGGAAAGAGCGAGTGAACGAGGAGCCTAGAAGCATGTTTCGCATGGACGAAGAAGACGAAAGCAAAGCGGGAAGCCCAGCCCCAGCCATTGTAGAAAAGGCGCTCTTCGACAGCCGCACCATTCTACTTACCGGCGGCGTGGACGATAAACTGGCCCAGCGGGTTTGTGAACGCATGCTGGCTTTGTCGGGGGAGTCCGATAAGCCCATACTTTTGATCATCTCTTCACCAGGCGGTCATGTAGAAAGCGGCGATATGATCCATGACATGATCAAGTTTGTGTCTGCACCTGTGAACGTTTTGGGCTCGGGCTGGGTCGCCTCTGCGGGTGCCTTAATTTATGCTGCGGCTGAACGCGAGCGTCGCTTCTGCTTACCCAACACCCGCTTCTTGCTGCATGAACCACGCGGCGGTGTTGGTGGCATGGTGTCGGATATTGAAATCCAGGCCCGCGAAATCATCCGTATGCGCGAGCGTCTAAACGCGATTTTTGCCGAGGCGACGGGCCAACCCATCGAGAAAATCAAGGCGGATACCGATCGCGATTATTGGATGAGCGCGGAAGAAGCCGTGGCCTATGGCCTTGTTGGCAAGATTGTCACCAAGCGTACCGATATTGGCTAAGCCTTTCGTATTGGTAGGCGCTATCGCCGGTGCCTTTGGGGTGCGCGGTGAGATACGCCTGCGCAGCTTTACTGCAGACCCTGAAGCTATCGTGGATTATGCCCCTTTTTGTAATGAAGAGGGGCAAGCTATCTTATCAGTCCAATCTTGGCGGCCGATTAAGGATGGCATTGTGGTGACTTCCAAAGAGGTGCCGACGCGAGAAGCAGCGATGGCTTTGCGAAATACCAAGCTGTTTGTTCCCCGTGATCGATTGCCTGCAGCGGAAGAAGACGAGTTTTATCATGTTGACTTGATTGGGCTTCGTCTGGAGGCCTTGGACGGAGCGGACCTGGGTCGTGTTCGGGCGGTCATTCCCGGACCCCAAGATTTGCTTGAGATTGAGACGACGCCCGGTGCCAAAGGTAGTTGGTTTCTGCCCTTTACCAAGGCCTTGGTTCCTATTGTTGATTTACCAGGAAGAAAGTTGGTTGGCGATGTGCCGATTGGCTTGATTCCGATGATTGGCGAAGTCTTAGAAGAGCCACCAGAGCAACCCTCTCGCGCGAAATCTTCAAAAAAGCCATTGAAAGGCCCCACCACATGATCCGTCCCTCTGCTCGAACCCCCGAACAATTGCGTCCGTTGAGCCTTGAAGCCGGTGTGTCGCGTTATGCGGAGGGCTCCTGCCTTGCGAAGTTTGGCAACACGCATGTGCTGGTGACAGCCTCTTTGGAAGAAAGCCTTCCCGGTTGGCTAAGGGGACAGAAGCGTGGTTGGGTGACGGCTGAATATGGCATGTTGCCCCGTGCTACCCATACGCGGGGTCGTCGCGAGGCGGCGTCTGGCAAACAATCGGGGCGCACACAGGAGATTCAGCGCTTGATAGGGCGTGGTTTGCGCTCTGTTGTCGATCTGGTCGCCTTGGGGGAGCGCCAAATCACCATCGATTGTGACGTCATCCAAGCCGATGGCGGCACACGCACTGCGGCGCTGACAGGTGCGTGGGTCGCGCTGAAGCAGGCTTGCCTGTATCTCAAGGCTGAGGGCTTGATCACAGAAGAGCCAATCCGCGCGCAAGTTGCCGCAGTTTCATGCGGCATTTATCAAGGCGTCCCGGTTCTGGACCTCGATTATGCCGAGGATTCAAATGCAGAAGCCGATGCCAATTTTGTGTTAGCCCAAGGGCTTGGCCTTGTTGAAGTGCAAGCAACAGGCGAAGAGCGGCCCTTCACCGAGGCAGAGCTACAAGTCCTGCTGTCGCTGGCAAAGTCTGGCTGTGAGGATTTGTTTGCGGCCCAGCGCCAAGCACTGGGCCTTTAAACTTTAGCTTTGGTTTTTGATGCCGGCCTTTTGGTCGGCCACTAATTCATCATCGGTCAGATCGCCTTCCCATTTGGCGACCACAGCTGTGGCGATAGAGTTGCCAATGACGTTGGTGGCAGAGCGGCCCATGTCGAGAAAATGGTCGACCGCTAGGATCAGCAAAATCCCAGCTTCTGGAATTTTGAAGAATGAAAGTGTTGCTGCAATCACGACGAGTGAGGCGCGTGGAACCCCCGCCATGCCCTTTGATGTCACCATCAGCAACAGCAGCATAGTGGCAATCTGTGGGACGGTTAGGTGGATGCCATAGGCTTGGGCGATGAACAGCGTTGCGAAGGTGCAATACATCATCGAACCGTCGAGATTGAATGAATAGCCCAAAGGCAGCACGAAGCTGGCGATACGGCGCGATACGCCAAACTTCTCTAATTGCTCCATGGTTTTTGGATAGGCCGCTTCAGATGACGCAGTAGAGAAAGCAAGCAAAGTGGGTTCGCGAATGCGGGCGATCAAATTACCGATCGCTGGGCCGATGACAATAAAGCCAGCGAGCAGCAAAAGCCCCCACAAAATCATCAAGGCCAAATAGAAGCCACCAATGAAGGATGCATAGGTGCCCAGAACGGCTAAGCCCTTGGTTGCGATCACGGCGGCCACGGCGGCAAACACGGCCAGCGGTGCCAATGACATCACATAGCCCGTGAGCTTCAACATGGCATGGGAAACCCTGTCTGCCAGGTCTGCCAAGGGTTTGCCCTCTTCGCCCATTGCGGTCACAGCGACGCCGAAGAAGATCGAGAAGACCACAATCTGCAAGATTTCATTGTTCGCCATGGCCTCGACGATGGATTTCGGCACCAAATGGATGATAAAATCCTTCAAGGTCAGCGCTGTAGGCTTGATATCGCTTACGGCATCAACAGGCGGGATCGGCAGATTTAGGCCAACACCCGGGTGCAACAAGCTGGCAATCACGGCACCCAGAGTCAAGGAAACCAAAGACGCCGCGAGAAACCAAGCCATGGTTTTGATGCCAACGCGGCCCAAAGTTGTTGTGTCGCCAATATGGGCGATTCCGGCGACCAAGGTCGCAAACACCAGGGGCGCGATAATCATTTTGATCAAGCGCAAGAAAACATCGGTCACAATCTTAAAATTGCCTGCCCAGACTTCTTGGCCTTCTTTAGGAACAAATTGGAAAATGGCGGCCCCGACCACAATTCCCAAAACCATGGCGGCGAGAATAAAGAGTGTGAAATGCTTGTTCATGCGGCAGCCCTGTTTCTAATCCGAACACACAGAGAGCCAGGAGGTTGCAAAACCCCTGTTGGTCCCGCTCTCCTGTGGTCCACCCCCGTGCGACTTAGAGACTAGACTTATGCTTCATTCAACTTGATGTGAAGCGTTAATAGCCGTCTGACCCGCCCAAAGGCAAAATAGCGAGGAACATGAGCAGCTTATTGCAATTCACACCGCATCTGACGCCAGTTTGCTCACAGTGAATTGACCCCTCGGCAATTGCGCGTTGGCACCATCAGTCGTTTTCTGAAGGTTTGTTACGCTCGCACCCGTTGGACCTACATGACCGCCTTTTTTCAAAAGCCCTTGTGGCTTCGCATCCTCGTTGCCATGGTTTTGGGTGTCATTTTGGGCTTTGGGATTAGGCCAGAGGGCTATCTCAATGGCTTAATCGACGGAGAGGCATGGTCCGCTGCGCTGAAGCTGGTTGGAGATGCCTTTATCCGCTTAATTCGGATGTTGTCCGTCCCCTTGATATTTGTATCTGTCGCTGCAGCGGTGGTGTCGATTGGTGATTTGAGTCGTTTAGGGAAGTCTGGAGCCCGCATCGCGGCGCTCTACATTCCTTCGGGTCTTTTGGCTGCGTGTCTCGGCGTGAGTTTGGCGATGCTGATCCAACCCGGTGCAGGGATTGAGGCCCCCGCCGGCCTTTCTGCGCCACCGGTGAAGCCTCCTCCGACGGGGGCAGACATCTTGGCCATGTTTATTCCGGCCAATCCAGTGAAGGCCTTGGCCGAAGGCGATATGTTGAGCGTGATCGTCTTTGCTATTCTATTGGGTATTGGCGTTTTGGGCGCGCGAGAGGCGGCAAAACCTGTTGCTGACGTCTTGGACGGGGCAGCCCATGCCCTGACCAAGCTTGTCACTTACATTATGGAACTGGCCCCGATTGGCGCTTTCGCTTTGATGGCTTGGGCTGTCGCCTTAATGGGGGCAGATGCGCTGGTAAAGCTCGCCGCTTTAATTGGCACCGTCTATCTTGGCTGTTTCATTTACGGCTTTGTTGTCTATGGCGGCTTTATCAAGTTTGTCTTGGGCTTGCCCATTTTGCCGTTCTTCAAGGGCATGTCAGAGGCCATGGCTGTTGCCTATTCGACATCGTCTTCTAATGCGACCTTGCCTGTCACCATGCGTTGCATGATCGAAAAATTGGGCATTTCTCGTCGGATGAGCGCCTTTGTCTCGTCCATGGGCGCAACCGTCAATATGGATGGTACGGCGATGTATATCTGCATCGTGACCATTTTTGGCGCACAATTGTTTGGGATTCCGCTCGATAGCGGTCAATTGGTCGGGATTGTGATTGCGGCATCCTTAGGGGCAATCGGTGCGGCAGGCATTCCTGGCGGATCAATCGTCTTCATTCCTTTGGTCTTGGGAATCGCAGGAGTGCCCGTTGAGGTGATCGCCATCATTCTTGGCGCTGATCGGATCATGGACATGATGCGCACAGTCGTGAACGTCTTGGGCGACAGCGCCGCCGCCGTCGCGGTTGCAAAATGGGAAGGCGAGCTTGATGTCGATGCCTATAAAGACAATCAGTTACGCGAGGCACCTGTTGCCCAAAGCCAAGGCTAGGATTTGGTCAATCTCAGTGTCGGCCAAATGATAGGAGCAATCCCCTCAAGACCCCCAGTCACGCGGGAGTTTACAAGCCAAGAAGACGGGAAGAACCATACACCTGTAACGGGGCAGGCCTTTAACAAGATTTGCTCGGCAGCTAATGCCTTTTCAAGGCGGGCGGTAGGCTCGTTTTGGGCCCGCGCATCGGAAAGGGCTTGATTGAAGGCCGGGTCTTTCCATTGGTGAGAATAAGCTGTCCCACCCTCTCCCCACGATGCCATCAGGTCGATCGCATCAGACTTCATACCCTTATCAATGCTGACAATGGCGCTCTCGAAGTCAAAGCCATTCAAACGTGAAATGATGGCGCTGGAATCTGCGGCAAACATGGTGGCCTCAACCCCGATCTGCTTCCACATATCGACAATCTGAATTGCGGCACGTTCGCGATCATCTTTGGTTACCAAGATTTCAAATCGCAACGGATTTGCGGGCGTATATCCCTTTGCGCTCAAAATGGCGCGCGCACCGTCTGGATCATATTTGGGTTGAGCTTGATCACGAACAAATCGCCCGGCCGGCTCGACAGATCCGCGCATTACCGCATTTGCAATAACCGAGCGGTCAAAGCCCATGGCCAGCGCCCGTCGAATGTCGGGGTCTTGAAGTTGTGGCTTTTTGGTATTGAAACTGATGTAGATTAGACGTGGCGCTTGGAAACGTTGATACTGGCTGCCGAATTCTTTGGCAAAGTCGCCTGCCCGCAATAGGGGTGGATCTTGCGCCAAATCAAGGTCGCCGGATTGGAACATACGTAACCGGGTCGAGGAATCATCAATAGCTTCGACACTGATCTGTCCGGGCATGCCTACTACCCAGCCACCTTTGGGGTTCTTGTCGAATACCAACCGCGTTTGCGACCGCTCTATCGGCTTGTAGGGCCCTGAGACAACAATCTTATCTAAGTCAGTCCATTTTTCGCCGTGTGCGGCGATCGTATGCATGGGTACAGGATAGAATTCCTGCATACGGCTCCAGAAAGCCGCATCAGCTACTTCCAGTTCAATCACTAGGCTCGTTGGGCTTGGGGCCGAGACGCCAATTGTTGTCGGATCTTTGCCGTCTACAACGCAATCGCGATAGCCCTTGATCATATAAAGTTCTGACGCGTCGGCATAAGCTGTCTTTCGGTCAGCACCCATCCGCAAGCTATCAAGAACATCTTTTGAATCAATGGCTTTTCCATCTGACCATGTAAGGCCTTGTGCGATTTCAAAAGTCCAGGTCTTGTTGTCTTTGCTGGGGGTCCAAGATGTCGCAAAGCCCGGGGCCGGACCGCCCTTTGGGCCATAGCCCACCACTGGCAAGTAGAATTGTCGGAACAGCAAAGCTGCGGCGGCGAATTCTGCTTTCAACGGGTCTAGAGAGTCGGGGCCACCGCGCAAGCCGACCCTCAAGATATCGGCTGGGGCTGCGGTCTTGCCACAGGCAGACAGCGTCGAAAGGGCAGGAACGATGGTGAAGCTGGAGAGAAGGGTGCGGCGATTGATCTGGCTCATGGCCTGACAATGCCGCCCAAACTCACGACGTCAAGTGCACAAGCGTGTCATTTCGCCTGTTTGTGCGCCCGCATTGCTTCTCTAAAGCGCTCAAACAAATAAAAGCTGTCTTTAGGTCCCGGGCTAGCCTCTGGGTGATACTGCACTGAAAACACTGGCTGATCGGCCAATGCAATGCCGCAATTGGAGCCATCGAATAGGGAAATGTGCGTTTCGACAACACCTTCGGGCAGGCTTGTGCGATCAATGGCAAAGCCGTGATTCATGGAAACGATTTCGACCTTGCCTGTTGAAAGATCTTGCACGGGGTGGTTTGCGCCATGGTGGCCCTGCGCCATCTTGACGGTCTTTGCCCCTAAAGCGAGCCCCAGCATTTGATGACCCAAGCAGATACCAAAAACCGGCACTTTGGCCGCGATGATCTTTTGGATCGCCTCGACCGCATAGGCCCCGGTTGCAGCAGGGTCGCCTGGGCCATTCGACAACAAGACGCCATTGGGTTTGCGGGCTAGCACCTCTTCGGCGCATGTTTGAGCTGGCATTACATGGATCTTGGCACCGGTCGAGCCAAGGCAACGCAGGATATTTTCTTTCACGCCAAAGTCGAGCACGACGACACAAAGGTCTTCTTGGGTGTCGACCGTGCCGGTCCCCGCTGGCCAAACCCATTGGGTCCCATCAAAGTCATAGGGTGTTTGGCAGGTAACGTCTTTGGCTAAGTCCAAGCCCTCTAAGCCAGACCAAGCGGCAGCTTTGGCCGCCAAGGCGGCGACGTCAATCTGGCCGTCTGGCGCGTGGACAATCACGCCATGTGGCATACCATGTTCGCGAATTCTTACAGTCAGTGCCCGCGTATCAATGCCGGTAAGGCCAACAATGTTCTTCGACTTAAGCCACGCGTCCAATGAAGCGGTAGAGCGCCAATTCGATGGGCGCGTGATGTCCGCACGCATGACCGCACCACGAGCGCCGTTTGCAGCGGGCGGGGATACATCTTCTTCGTCTTCACCATTGGTCCCCGTATTGCCGATGTGGGGTGCGGTAAAGGCGACGATTTGCCCAGCATAGGATGGGTCCGTTAGGATTTCCTGATAGCCCGACATTGCTGTGTTAAAGCAGACTTCAGCGACAGCTTCGCCAATTGCGCCACAGCCGTGGCCCCAAAAAACTGTGCCATCCGCTAAAACAAGGGCGGCTGTCGGTTGGCGCGCGAAAGCGAGCGCGTGGTCTTGCGCAGAGGTCAAGGTGGTGCTCCCGGGATTTTGTTGCTGTTAAGCCTGTGAGCGCGTGAGGTCAAATCAGGATGGCAGCAGTGTCCATAATGCGGAGCAGGCAGTGCTTACGTACCCTCTTTTTGATGTTGATCCCGCAGTACCCGCATGCGCTCTGATGGTGTGGCGGAGGTTGAGGCCTCCAGCAGCGAAGCGCGCATGGAGGCCCGCTTCTCATGAATGGCGACGAGGATATTGCCCATCGCCACACCGGACTCAACTAGAATGGCTTCACCGACTTGCAAGCTGGCCTCTAGGGTTTCTGGCACTGCTTCGCGAACCCCCAAGCTATAAAGATGGACGGCGTGTGCGGCGTCTCGACTGCGCGCAACGATTGGCAGATTTGGCTGTTCAAGGTGGGCAGCTGTTACGACTTGGTCAACGGCTGGGCCGCCATCCATGGTTACAACCAAGGCCCGCGCCCGCTCGATCCCGCATGCACGCAGAAATTCGCCGCGCGAAGCGTCACCAAAATAGACGTTCTTTCCCGATTTGCGGGCCCGACGGACCCGATCAATATCTGAATCTACGGCAAGATAGGGAATTTTTTGCTCGGCCAGTAGTTCTACGACGACCACGCCGACCCGGCCATAGCCAGCGACAATAACATGGGGGCTTTCTGTTTGACTGGCTTGTTGCGCCAAATCCCTTTCCTCGGCGTCGGTGGGCTGTGCCGCGTTGGTCTTTTGCTTCCCATAGCGACCCAAAAGCGGGATCAGGCACATCGTGATGGCTGTAACAAGCAAGGCAAAGTCTGCTTGTTCGGCGGGTAGAACCGAGAGGCTGGTTGCTAGGCCTAGGACCACAAAGGCAAACTCTCCACCAGGTCCAAGGATCAGTCCTGCCTTGATAGCGGCGGGTCGCTTAATACCGAAGCTGGGGCCAAGCGCGGCGACGACTGCGGCCTTAAGTGCGATCAAACCGATGATTGCCCCGGCAATCTCAAGCGGCCGCTCCAGTACTTTTGCGATATCAACACTCATCCCCACCGAAACAAGGAAGACACCCAATAATAGGCCTTTGAATGGTTCAATAGTTGCTTCAACTTCTCGGCGATACTCCGTTTCGGCCAACAAGAGGCCTGCCAAAAAGGCCCCGAGGGCCATGGAAAGTCCCGCAGCCGCGCTGCCGAGGGCTGTTGCAATCAACACCAATAAACAGGCAGCCATAAAGATTTCCGGGCTGCGGGTCCGCGCGGCCTGCCGAAACAGAGGCCGCAGAACTATTCGTCCAATCACGATAGTCAAGCCAACGGCAAGCACCGCCAGCGCCAAGCTCTGAACAAGTCCGCCGACGCCAAGGCCCATCCTGTCGGGTGCCAGCATCGAGACCGCAAATAGAACAGGGACGACGGCCAAATCCTGAAAAAGTAGGACGCCAAAAGCGCCGCGTCCGGTGGGGCTGGTCAGGCGCCTTTGCTCGGCCAAAGTTTGCAATACAACGGCGGTTGACGATAAGGACAAGGCAAGGCCGATAACCGCGGCCCCGGTGCCGGTTGTATCAAGGAAAAAGTAGCAAACCGCGAAAATCGCAAGTGCCGATAGACCCAATTGGAGGGAGCCAAGGCCAAATACGACTTTCCGCATCATGTTTAGGCGCTCAAACGACAGTTCAAGACCGATTGCAAAAAGTAGAAATACGATTCCCATTTCCGCCATCATGGCGATGGACGCGCGATCTTGGATGGTGAAGCTATTCAGCCAGGGCTGCTGGACGGCCAATCCTCCCAAGCCTGATGGCCCCAAGAGGATGCCGCATAGGATGAAGCCGAGGACGGGGCTGATTTTAAATCGGTGGAACAGGGGCACGACTATGGCTGCAGCCGTCAGAATAATGACAGGCTCTTTAAAGGCCGTCATGTCCACCATACCTGCCAAAATATATCCTCCTGCACTAAGCCTAGTGTAGTCTGGCTTGATTTGCCACGTTTCTTTAACGCGTTTCCTAGAAAATCGATGTCATGACCGATTCGATTCAAATTCTGAGCAGACGTTGCTTCGCTAAGTCTGCGACCGCTGCAACGCTTGCTTTGACCTCTAGTGCGAGCGTCGGGGTTCTCTCAGCGGAGGCCGCAAAGCCTGTGCCCAAAGGCGGCGGCAATGAGGCCGGCTTTCTCGGGTCTAACCAAATTACAGCCAGTATCATGCGCCAGTATCGGTCAATTGGTATCATCCAGATCGATATGGGTATTGTAGTGAGTGCCATGCCCCAGCGGGAGCGGGCACAAGCAGCCACGCCATCTTTACGAGCGGCTTGGCGTGGTGTGGCGCAGGAATTTGTGAATAGCTTCTTCGTCCCGGGCCGTGTGCCCGATACGCAGATTTTAGGTCAGCGCATGCAGGCGGTAACCGACCGTGTGGTCGGCCCCGGCATTGCACGTGTCGTGTTGTTGTCTGTCATTGTGCGTTAGGCTTTCGGCCTACATGGCCGAGATGCCGCCATCGACTTTCAACTCTGCCCCCGTGACAAACTTGCTCTCATCGCTGGCCAGATAGACGGCCGCATAAGCGATATCGTCTGGTTCACCTAAGCGGCCTAGCGGCACTTGGCGAGCCAGTTTTGCATAAGCTTCTTCTTGTGAGCCAACCAATCCAGCCATTCCGTCTAGGATGGGTGTCTTGATAAAGGTTGGGTGGATCGAATTGCAGCGGAAACCCGGCACTTTGCGTGCGCAATGAAGAGCGACGGACTTTGTCAGCAACCAAACAGCGGCCTTTGCGGCATTGTAAGCGGCATAATTGGCTGAAGCGATCAGGCCAGCGATGGAGGAGATGTTGACGATTGCGCCGGGCCCATAGGGTTTCATGACGCCAAGGGCATATTTACATCCTAAGAAGACGGAATCGACATCTACCGCCATTACCTTCTTCCAGTTCTCAAAGCTTTCGCTTTCAACCGAACCAAGGCTGCCGATACCGGCGTTGTTGACCAGAACATTGAGGCCTCCCATGGCATCATGGGCTGCATTGACGATCTCGATCCAACGCGCTTCCGAGCAAACATCTTGCTGGAAGGCGGTAGCATGGCCGGGATAAAGCGCGTTGATGGCAGCAGCGGTTGCCTCAGCACCCGCTCCATTAATGTCAGTGACGACGACTTTTGCGCCTTCCTTGGCATACATGGTCGCGATGGCTGCACCTAAACCTTGGGCAGCCCCGGTGATTAAGGCCATTTTGCCGGCCATACGTCCAGTCATTGTCGTCTCCCTGATTATGTGTGACGTAGTCCATCCCACGCCGCTTGTTCGAGTTGTTTGAGACTTTCCACCGAACAGGCATGGTTGCGCAAGAGGGCAGACAGTGGACCCCAGACAATAGCAGCCAATTCTTCTCCGCTGAGTGGCTTCAACGCGCCGGTGGCCGCGCCATCGCGCGCAAATATCGCGCTAGCCTTGATGAAGGCGCTGTCAGAGGCCATCGGCTTGCGCGCTAGATAGGCCGCTATGTCCGCTTTCTGTAACGCAAACTCGGCAAGCCTAGACCACATTAACCGAAATCGCTCTTCAAGACTAAGTCGCGCTGGGAAGGGCGCGAAAACATGGCGATCAAACTGGGCTTGTGCGCGAGCGTTAAGAAGGACGGCAAGTGCTGTTTTCGAGGGTGCAATTCGATACAAGGTGCCTACGGCGATTTGGGCAGCGGCGGCCAATTCCGGCATGGAGATGCTGTCAAGACTATCACCTAACGCGACCGATGCGCGCAGGAGGCGGTCCTCAATGACTGAAACCGGTTCTGGGGAACGTCTCTTAGCCATGCCCACATCTCACTGAAAAAATATTCAATGAAGTGGTTTGCTTGAGAGTTCAATGCGCAGTCCTAAGCAGCATCATCGTGGCTGTGCTGAGGAGCAATATCCCAACAGCTCCTGAAAAGAGGCGGGCGAAGCGGGCTTGCGCAAACTGTTGCGCCATCAGGCCACCGGCGAGTGCAAACATCGACATGGTGATTGTATCAAACAGAATCGTCCCAGCCGCGAACATCGCCAATTGCGGGACCGTGTCGCGCTGTGGGTCAATAAAAGGCGGTAAGACAGCGGTAAAAAAGAGCAGTGCCTTTGGATTGCTGATCTGAACCAGAAAGCCGTCTTTGAAAGGGTTGCTCCCTGCAGCATGTCCCGTAAGTTTGAAGCCTTGCGTCTCCTTCGACAGCGCGGACCGCAGCGCCTTAAAGCCCAACCAAGCCAAATACAGCCCGCCCAATATGGCAAGCATGGAAAACACGGTGGGATAGAGTTGCATCAGCACACCCAATCCTAATGCCGCAAAGACGAACCACACCAATGAAGCAACGTTCATTCCGAACACACCCCATAGTCCCGCACGTGGACCATGGGCCAGCCCGGTTGCCAAAGCAAACAGGTTCGCTGGCCCAGGAGTCGCAGCCATACCCGCCATAATCAGCAAGAAAGATACATAGGCGTGGGGGTCTATGGGGAGATGGTCGAAGTTCATCAGCTAGCGGTCCGGTCCCCAAATAATGCGTCGAGGCGTTTGGGGAGGCTGTGGGCTAGGCCATCAAGCGGTCCAGAGGACAGAAGGAGGACGACCTCATCCCCCTTGAGTCGGGTCGGCATTTGTTCAAGAAAGGAATCTGTATCCTCCACGCCTTGGGCGGAAACACCGGCGGAATGGACGCGCGACAAGATTTCGACGAGCGTGAGCTGGCTTTGGCTTGCCGCGCCAATTCGGGGCGGCGGTAAAATATGGACCTGATCGCAGCCGTCAAAAACACGATCATACCAGCTCAATGCGTCTTGATTGCGCCAAGAAAATGTATGCGGCTCAAATACGACCACCAAAGGGCGGCTCGGGAAATGGAGGCGGATCGCATCAATCGCGGAGCGGGCTTTCTCAAAGGAGGAACCAAAACCTTCATAAGCCGGGACGACGGAGGTGTTGGTTTTCTTGTCAAGGCGACGGGCAACGCCGCGGAAGGCACGCACTGCCGCTTGAATCTGCGAAGGGGTCATCAGGCCACGTTCCAGCACAAAGGCGGCGCCGCCGATCAGATTCTCAATATTGTGGAGGCCCAACAATTCGGTCTCCAGTGCGATCCGGTCGCCGTTTGGGCAAACAAGGTCAAATCGGGTGACTTCACCGATTGTGATCGCGTCAGCGAAATAGCCCGGATTGGATTTAAGGCCGTACCAGATTGCTGGTCGGTCCCCGACCAACCGACGCACGGGCTCATAGGTGTGGCAAGCGATCAACAATCCGTCTTTGGGTAAGTTTGAGAATAGCTTGGAAAAAGGGGCTTCATAACTCTCCATCGTCGGGAACATATTGATATGGTCATGAACAATGGAGGAAATCAGGATGTGGCTTGGATGATAGAGTTCGAACTTGCTGCGCCGATCCTGCAGGCTGACGATATATTCATCGCCTTCCATGACAAACAATGGGTCTGTGCCCGCGTGGCCAGTTTTGGGCAAGTCTAGCGGGATCGCACCAATGAACCAGCCAGGATCTTGCCCAGCATGGCGCAATAGGAAGGCAACCAAGGCGGTGAGCGAGCTTTTGCCAAAGCTGCCCGCAACAATGAGATTTTCGCGTCCTTGTGTGTAGTGGCCAAGGTAAGTTGCGAAATTATAGCAAGGGACGCCGCGCGCCTGCAGTTCAGCTAATTCGGGATTGGTTGCCGGGTCCATTTTTGCAGTGGTTCCTACCACAGCTACGTCGATTTTCTTTGGTAGATTGGCCACGTCAAAGCGCTTGGCATAGACAATGCCAGCTTGATCAAGATAGGTTGATACGGGCGGGAAAACCCCTTCATCTGATCCGGTGACATTATTGCCTTGCGACTGCAAGACGCTGGCCAAAGCGCTGACGCCAGCTCCACCGATTCCCAGAAAATAAATGTTCATTCTGACCCTTTAGCGCGGCTTTTCGGGGCCGTCACGTCTGGGTTCGCAGGTCGCGTTCGCGGGCTCCTGCCGTTATGTTTGGGCCGACTTCGCAGAAGCTTATAGCTAGGCTAGAAGACACCATGCCCTTTTCTGTCTCCGTCATCACCCTAACCCCAGAGGCCTGGCCCGGCGCGCTTAGCGCATCCTTGATCGGCAATGGGCTTGAGAAATCCGTATGGTCGCTGGAATTGATTCACTTGCGAGGCTTTGGCGATGGGAAGCACCGTCAGGTCGACGACACCCCAGCTGGAGGTGGTGCTGGCATGGTGATGAAGGCCGACGTAGCTGCTCGTGCCATTGATAGCATTCCTCGTGATGGTCGTCCTCTGATTTACCTAACCCCGCGTGGCAAGCCCTTGACCCAAGCTCGGGTTCGAGAATTGGCTGCGGGCCCAGGTGTCATCTTGTTTTGTGGCCGCTTTGAAGGTCTTGATGAACGTGTCATTCAGGCACGTGAGATGGAGGAAATATCGGTGGGCGATATCGTCTTGACTGGGGGGGATTTGCCCGCGCAAATGCTGGTCGAGGCCAGTGTACGTTTATTGCCTGGCCTTCTCGGCAATGCCGAAAGCCTAGGCGAGGAAAGCTTTGAAACAGGCCTCTTAGAACATCCACTCTATACCCGGCCGCGCAGTTTTGAGGGCCACGAAATCCCGCTCGTCCTGATGTCGGGCGATCACGCTAAGATTGCCGCGTGGAAGAAAGAGCAATCTGAATCCGCGACTGAGGCGCGCCGACCAGACCTTTGGGCAGTTTATAAGGGTGACAAAGCCTGATCATTCGTATAAATGCGCCTCTTCTTTCAACCTCAAAGTTCTCTTTGACAACAACAATGCCGCGGCCTGCTTGAGCTTTTGATCTGGTTTCAAAGACTTAAGTTGGAATCGTGCAAGGTGAGCTGATATGAATATCATCGAAACACTCGATGCCGAGGAAGTCGCACGCGTCTCCGAAGGCAAGTCCATCCCAGAATTTTCGCCAGGTGACACCCTGCGCGTCAACGTGAAGATCAAAGAAGGTGAACGCGAGCGCGTTCAGGCCTATGAAGGCGTTTGTATTGCCCGCTCTGGCGGTGGCATCAATGCTAACTTCACTGTTCGCAAAATCTCTTTCGGCGAAGGCGTTGAGCGGGTTTTCCCACTGCATTCGCCAAACGTTGAGTCGATCACCGTCGTGCGTAAAGGTAAAGTTCGCCGCGCCAAGCTGTATTATCTGCGTGATCGCCGCGGTAAATCGGCTCGCATCGCTGAGCGCACCGACGGCCGCGGCTTCGGCGAATAAGCTAAGCTATTGGCACATAGTTACAAAGGCGGTCCCTTGGGGCCGCCTTTTTCGCTTTAGCTGTCAGGATGCAGCCTCAATCGCCTCACTAAGCTCAAGCCAGGCTGCCTCCGCCTTGGCCAGGGCTTCTGCGTGCCAAGCGCGCTTCTTGGTGAGTTCTTCGATAGCCTTCGCCCCTTCGGTATAGAGGCTGGGGGAGGCAAGCCGCGCATCGATGGTGTCAAGAGCGTGCTGCTCCTTGGTGACGGCTTTTTCTGCGTCGGCCAAGCGAAAGCGCAAAGTGGAAAGGGAGGGCGCTTTTTTGCCGCCACTGACGTCATTCTTGGTAGCGGCCTTGGGTGCATTTTTACCTGCACTGCCGCCATCGGGGCGATCTGCACTGAGGACCAGACCTCGATAGTCCGTCAAGTCCCCGTCATAGGCGCGAGCTTGGCCGTTATGGACCAGCCACAGCCGGTCCGCGCATGCCTCAGCCAAATAAACATCGTGCGTAATCAGCAATACGGCACCAGAATATTCATTCAGCGCGTGGATCAGCGCTTCCCGACTATCGATGTCCAAGTGGCTGGTCGGCTCGTCCAAGATCAGAACGTGCGGCTTGGCATAAGCCATGAGGCCTAAAAGCAAACGCACCTTCTCCCCGCCCGAGAGCTTTTCGACATGGGTATCGATTTTTTCTTGCCCGAACCCCATCCGAGCGGCCAAGGATCGGTGGCGCGAAGGCGGCCAATCCGGCTCGAGATCCCGGACGTGCTGCAGCACGGTTTCCCCGGCGCGCAATTCATCCAATTGATCTTGACTGAAATAGCCGATCTTGACCGCTTTTGAGGCGCGCCGCTTGCCATTCAACAATTCTAGCCGGGCACCAATGGATTTGACCAAAGTGGTTTTGCCTTGCCCATTGGGTCCGATGATGACGATGCGGTCATCGTGGTCGAGGCGGAAGTCAACCTTCCTCAAGACAGGCTTTCCATCAATATAGCCGAGGTCTGCTTCGTCTAATTGGATGAGGGGTGAGGCAAGCTCGCTTGGTTCTTCAAAATGGAACGGCATTGCCCGGTCCGCGATTGGAACCGAGATTTCCTGCATCTTCTCCAACATTTTGATCCGGCTTTGGGCCTGGCGAGCTTTGGAGGCCTTGGCCCGGAAGCGGTCGACAAAGGCTTGTAGATGGGCGCGCGCCGCATCTTGTTTGGCTTTCTGACCGGCCAAGAGTGCGGCCCGTTCGGCACGCCGACGCAGATAGGTGTCATAGCCACCCGCATGGACTTCAAGCTTCGCGTCTTCCAGCGCCATAATGTGGGTCACAGAGCGATTGAGCATTTCGCGGTCATGGCTGACGACCAGAACCGTATTTGGATATTTGCGTAAAAAGGCCTCTAGCCAAGCCGCACCCTCAAGGTCGAGATAATTGGTCGGCTCGTCCAAAACCAAGAGGTCAGGCATCGAGAATAAGACCCCTGCCAAGGCGGCGCGCATCCGCCAACCACCCGAGAAGGAGCCTGCCGGGTTCATCAGTTCGTCTTGTTTAAAGCCAAGGCCGACAAGGATTTCACTTGCGCGCGCTTCAGCTGAATAGGCGTCAATATCAGCCAAGCGTGTGTGGATTTCGCCGATGCGATTGGGGTCCGTCGCGGTTTCTGCTTCTGCCATGAGACTGGCGCGTTCGGTATCTGCTGCCAAGACGACTTCCAGCATTGGGTCAGGTATTGCGGCGATCTCTTGGGCAACGAAACCCATACGCGCGCCACGCTTTAGGCGCACACTGCCGTCGCCCTTCACGGCTTCATCTTGAATGATGCGCAAAAGTGTTGATTTGCCAGAGCCATTCTTGCCCACCAAACCGACCTTCCAGCCGTCTGATATGACGGCATTGGCCCCATCGAACAGCACGCGCCGCGCGAGACGATAGGTTAGATCTGTGATTTGCAGCATGGGATTCGTTTTCTGACGACAAGTCTTAGGAGGACACGTTTTCTGAGGGATTTGGCAGGTGTCGTCTGATAGCGTTATTGGCAGCCGAAGTCACGACTGAGGGTCAGGCTCACGATTGGCGTCCAGAATCGCGCGCAGTTTCATCAGTGTGGGGACAAGGGCCTCTAATTCTTGTTGGTCAATCAGTCCTGCCAATTGTTGGAGCGACGGGCCAAGGCGGGCAATCGCATCGTGGCGCGCTGCTCGCCCATCCTCTGTGATGGAGACTAGTTTACCTCGCCCATCTCTAGGGTCTGCAATAATTGTCACCAAACCCAAAGCTTCTAGGCGGTGGATCGTGTTGGTCATCGCACCTTTGGTGACCTGGAAGGCTCTGGCCAATTGGCTTGGCGTGTCTTGCGTCTTGTTTAAACGGACAAAGTGATTGAGCAAGCTAAAACCTGCAATCGATAGTCCATCTGGCAAGACACGCTCAAAACGGTTCCGTCCCAATTGGTCAATGATCGCAATTTCATTGAAGAAAGTATAGGCGATCGTGGTAAAGTCTGGATCGGGACGGTTTGCGGTCATGTACGAAGATGCTCTGAAAGGCCCCGTCGAGGCGATGGGGGCACTTTGCCAGCATAGCCTATTCTGGCCAGCATCTGTAGACACTTGTCAGCTGACATGCCGACAGCCTTTTCCGTTTCGGCCTTAATAGCGCTCATTTCTGCATATTCTTGCAAGGCTTGGCTCATTGGATGCATCGCGATGCTCAGGGCTGTCGCGCGCAGATTCAGGCGGGCATAGGCGCGCCCCGCTGCCACTTCTGCGTAACGATCCTTGGTGTCGCTGATGATCCAGACGTACCCCGCGGCAGATTTGGCCAAGGGGTCATATTGCTCAAGGCCTTGCTGATAGACTTTGGTGCCGGGGGTCATCAGTTTTTCGCGTGTGAGCAAGCCCATCGCTTGCATCGCCCCAATGCCGGGGAAGTCGAGATCAATCCCATCGCGATATCTTGCGATCTCGGCTTTACCGATGCGCATCAGATCAATGCTTTCTTTCAGCGCAATTGGTGTCTCAACTTCGCGTCGATAGGCCTGCACGGAAAGGCTGCGCAATTGTTCGCAGGTAGGAGCTCCAGAAAGCGCACCGGCAAATGTGAGGCGTTCGACAGGCTCCCGCGTCAGCAGACTTTGTAAGGTTTCAGGGCTCACAGGCTTCTTTGCGTCATAAACTTCCTTGTTTGACCGTCGTTGGGTGATGAAGGCGTAAAGTGGGTCTTTGGTGCCGCCTTTGACAAGACGGATATGGGCGACCGGTTTGTCATCTAAATTGGGCTGCGGCTCGCCCATGGGGAAGAGACTGATTTGAGCTTGGTAGCCGATTTCGGCTGCAGCAATGGATAGGGTTTCGAGGAACGTACCACAGCCAATCGCGAGCTGACGATCATAAGGGTCGGTGGCTGGCAGGCGGCGGCTTGTGTCAAAGTAAAAAACAATAGCGTCCTCGCCTTCGAGGCTTACCAGCCATGGCTGGCGATTATGTGGATTGGGGGCGAGGATCGCATGGGCGAGACAATAGAGACGTGGGTCCTTCTGGCCCGCACCTGGATTGCGCCAAGCTGCGGCGGGGTCCGTACTGGGCCTTAGGGTTGCGCCTACTGCTGGGACCGCGGCTAACGAGCTCAAAGCAAGGATTTGAAGGATGGTTCGACGATCAGTCATGACGACCTCTTTGGTTTAACGTTAAACCAATATAGTTTAATGATGAACTATATGTCAAGCCCGTGTTGAGGCCTGTCGTTGCTGGCCTGAAACTGCCCTCAATCCTTGACTCTAGGGCGGCAATCCCGTTTAAGCGCGCCTTCTCGCTGGGTTGGCACTGCCTTCGCTGGGGGAAGACATGGGTGATGGATTTCCGGCCATTGCAATCGCGACACATGGTGTGCCGCCCGGACCGTCAACAACGTAATGGACTAAACATGTCAAAGCGCATTGCTGCGAAGTATAAAATCGACCGTCGCCTCAGCGAAAACCTTTGGGGCCGTCCCAAAAGCCCAGTAAACAAGCGGACCTATAAGCCAGGTCAGCACGGCCCAACCGCTCGCCCTGCCAAGGTTTCAGCTTTCGGTGCTCAACTGCGCGCCAAGCAAAAGCTGAAGGGCTATTATGGCAACATCACAGAAAAGCAGTTTGCTGGCCTGTATGAAGAAGCCGCACGCCGTAAGGGCAACACCGCTGAAAACCTGATCGGCCTCTTGGAGTGCCGCTTGGACGCGCTGGTTTATCGTGCGAAGTTCGTGCCAACCGTGTTTGCGGCACGTCAGTTCGTCAACCATGGCCACGTCACGGTGAATGGCAAGAAGGTGAACATTCCTTCGTACCGTTTGCGCGTCGGTGACGTTGTTCAAGTCCGCGGAAAGTCCCGCACCATGGCTTTGGTCTTGGAAGCTTTGGACTCCGCAGAGCGTGACTTCCCAGACTATATCGAGATGGATGTCGGTGCGATGAAGGCGACTTTCTTGCGCGTGCCGGAATTGGCAGACGTTCCATATCCAGTCAAAATGGAACCAAACATGGTTGTGGAATATTACGCTTCGTAATTTCTGCCCTAGATCACATACAGAAAAGCCCGCTCAGCTTTGGCCGAGCGGGCTTTTTTGTGCCTATACATCTGAAGATTAAGCTTGGATTGAAACCCCTGCTTCGCTCAAGACCTGCTTAAGTTCGCCGGTTTCAAACATTTCACGCACGATGTCGCAGCCCCCAATGAATTCACCCTTCACATAAAGCTGGGGGATGGTTGGCCAGTTGGAATAATCCTTAATCCCTTGGCGAACATTTTCATCGGCCAAGACATTCACATCCTGATAATCCACGCCGACATGGTCGAGGATTTTCACGACCGTCCCGGAGAAGCCGCACATTGGCATGCGAGATGTGCCCTTCATAAACAGAACGACATCATTGGTTTTGACTAGGTTATCGATAAAGGCGTGTGCGTCGCTCATGGCTCGTGCTCCTTGCTGGGGTCCAGAACGTGTCTAAGAAGGTGTTATCCTTCGATGGAACACATGAACCGCTGCGTCAATCATGGTGTGACCAAATAGGTCTGGCAAAATACGTCGCTTCTCTTCAGCTAGGGACCCGGAGGCTCTGGGTCAAGTCCAACTGAGATTGCGCGTGGTTGGCGATTGCCATTGAGAAAGAATAATTGGTCTTTATAGCTAAAGCTTCTGGTCTAACTTTTGCTTATGACGTGATGCGCTGTGGCCAGGGGGAGCATCCGTTTCAGGGGCCACAGTGTGGCTGCATCATGATGCGTCGTTTTTGGTTCGGTTCGGCTTCCATCCTTGTTTTCGCCCTGACTGGGCCTGTAACGGCGCAGAGTACGCCACGCCCCTTGGTTCTTGGCCAGCCCGTTCAAAGCGCGATGGGACCAGAAGACCCCGTCTTGCAGAGCGATGGAAGCAGCTATGAATTGTTTCAAGTTCGAGCACCGGCGGGCCAATTGGTGACTGTAACGCTGACCAGCACCGCGTTTCAGCCGATTGTGGCAGTCGGCGAGGAAATGAGTGAAGCGTGCGAAACATGTGCCACATCTATTGGCGAGACCGATAAGGCCGCCGTTGCCCGTAAAGTTGCTCCCGCGTCTGGTGTGCTTCAAATCCGGGTGAATGCCATGGATAAGGGTGATCGAGGCGCATTTACACTGCTTGCAACCGCCTCTGCCCCGCCGCGCATTTCGGCGCGTCCACTTCCTTTTGGCGAAAGCGTTTCCGAAGCCCTCGATGGCAATGATGCGGTAACCGATGATGGGGCCATGGTGGATGCTTACGCGGTTCGACTGGCTGCCGACCAAGAAGTTCAGCTAGACCTCTCGTCGGACGATTTTGACCCTAAACTTGAACTTCTAACGCCGGCTGGCGCGAAAGTCGCCGAAGATGATGATGGCGGGCCAGGAACCAATGCTCGAATTCGCTTTACGGTGCCACGTTCTGGTTTGTACCAAGTGCGTGTAACAGCTGTCGGTTCAGATGATGGCGGTAGATATAAGCTGTCTACAGGGTTGCGTCAGGCGCTATCGCCCATGCCGGCCCCGATAGCCCTTACGCTTGGCCAGGCCGTGAGTGGCGCGATTACAGAGTCAACGCCACGCTATGAAGCCGATGGAGAAGATGTTCAGGCTGTACGCTATGGGCTACGATTGGAAGCTGGGAAAGTTTACAAGATCTCGCTTACGGCCGCCTCTGGCAGTGAGTTGGACCCTAAAGTCGCAATCGGAAAAATTGCCACGGATGGCAGCCTTGATGCGGTTGCGCAAAATGATGACAGCGGGGCCGGCAGCAATGCGATGTTGCGATTCCGCCCTGAAACGACAGGTAATTTTGTTCTCGAGGCCCAGCGTGTTGGCTCCGCCATTGGCACCTATCGTTTGACAGTGGAACAGGCCGCGTCAGACCGCGCCCCCGAAGCTTCCCAGCCCTTGCGCCTGGGACTGGCGATTTCCGGTCAATTGCGCGATGGCGGTGCTCGCCTCGCCGCCACCGATACCTTGTTCAACACCTATTCGATTGCTTTACGTGCAGGTCAGCGCGTCAATGTAGTCATGGACAAGGATGACGAGGCCAATCTCGACCCCATGCTAGAAATCGGCCTGTTGAGTTCCGTTGCCTTTCAGCCGCTTGCCAAAGATGACGATGGTGGCAAAGGCGTGAATGCACGGATTAAGTTTACGGCACCCAGTGATGGCACCTACATTGTCCGGGCGACGGCCAATGAAGCCGCCCAAGAAGGGGCCTATACGATTGGTGTGAGTGAGATGCCGGCTTCAATCGTGCCGCCCTTCCCTGCCCGGGCAAAGTTTGGCGAGACTATTCGGGGTAATCTCGGGCCCACCGACCCCTTAAGGAATGACAGCCAGTATTTTGATCGGTATGTCTTCAACGGCCAAGTTGGTGAGACTTACGAGATCACTGCCAATTCGGAGAGCTTCGATGTCCTCGTTGGTGCGCGCCAGATTGATCGAGTCGATGATGATTATACATCAGACGACGACGGTGGCGGCGGTACCAATGCCAAATTGGTCTATACAGTCACCACAAGCGGACCACAGATCATTCGCGTCACAACGGTGGAAGAGGCTGCAGGTGGCGACTACAGCCTGTTGATTATCAAGAAATAGCCGACCAAAGCCTATGATTTCAGGCCAGTTTCAAGGGCGAGCGCATGTAGCTCGCCCCCCATCTTGCCTTTCAGCGCAGCATAGACAGCTTGATGCTGCTTCACGCGGTTCATCCCGACAAATCCATTGCTCTTCACGATCGCTTTATAGTGATCGCCGTCCCCTGCGAGGTCGATAATCTCGATGTCAGCATCGGGAAAGGCGTCCAAAATCATCGACTTAATGTCAGAAGCGGCCATGGGCATGTCTGTCTCCGGGGTAAAGGGTTTGGTGCCTAGGCCATAAAGGCAGGCATCCAGGCTTCGTGGGCTCGTTTCAGATCGGTGATATCAATTGCCATGACATTTTGGACGGTCAATTCGCAGCCACCGGCAGAACCAAGGGCCGTGCAAGGAATGGACTTATCCTCAAGGGCGGCAAAGACACTGTCGGCGTGCGTTGGGTCGACGATCAGCAAATAGCGCGCTTGATCTTCGCTTAATAGGGCCGCTTCGGTGCTCAGGCCCTTTGGCAGGGTAAGGGCGAGGCCGGTGCCCGAGGCCATTGCAATTTCTGCGGCCGCGACCAAGAGCCCGCCATCAGACAAATCGTGACAGGCGCGGATATGGCCGGCTTGAATCAAGGTTCGCACCACATCCCCGGTCGCGCGCTCTTGAGCTAAATCAACTTTGGGCGGCGCGCCATCTTCCCGGCCCCACACTTCGCGTAGAGCCAAGGTTGCGCCCAGATTATCGGTCGTTTCGCCGACTAAAATGACCATGTCACCCATGCGCACGTCCCCAAAGCCAACGCGTTTGGTATAGTCGGTCAGCAGTCCAACGCCGCCAATAGCCGGGGTTGGTGGGATCGCTTGGCCAGAGGTCTCATTATACAAGCTGACATTGCCCGACACGACGGGAAAGTCGAGGACGCGGCAGGCTTCGGCCATACCGTCAGTGGCGCGTACAAATTGGCCCATTATCTCGGGGCGTTGCGGATTGCCGAAGTTAAGATTATCGGTAATTGCTATGGGGCTGGCACCGGTCGCTGTTAGGTTCCGCCATGCTTCGGCGACAACTTGTTTGCCGCCCTCAAACGGGTCTGCCAAGACATAGCGTGGGGTACAGTCACAGCTGATTGCTAGCGCCTTTTTGGTATTGTGAATGCGGACGACGGCGGCATCAGATGGCGTGCCGCTTTCTTCTAAGCTGTCGGCCATCACGTGACGGTCATATTGCTCCCACAGCCAGCGCTTGGAAGCCCCATCGGGGCAAGACAGGAGTTTCAAAGCTGCGTCACGCCAGTCTTTAATCGCAGTGACCTCTGCGCTGGTTACAACAGGGTGCAGCGCGGGCTGAACCCAAGGCCGATCATAATTTGGGGCGTCTTCACTGAGGGGTGCGACGGGGATGTCGCAAACGATAGCCCCGTTCCAATGCAACACCATCCGACCGGTGTCGGTTGTTTTGCCAATGACAGCAAAGTCGATGTCCCATTTCTTCATGATGGCCTCGGCCTCAGCCTCTCGACCGGGCTTCAAAATGGCCAGCATGCGTTCCTGGCTTTCCGACAGCATCATTTCATAAGGAGTCATGCCGGTTTCGCGGACGGGGACGGCATTCATATCCAGCTCAATACCAAGATACTCTTTGCCCGCCATTTCCACCGATGACGATGTTAGGCCCGCAGCGCCCATGTCTTGGATAGCTTCAATGCTGTCGGTGGCCATCAGTTCAAGACAAGCCTCAATTAACAGCTTTTCGACAAATGGGTCGCCAACCTGCACGGTAGGGCGCTTTTCTTCGCTAGCCTCGTCAAATTCGGCGCTGGCCATGGTGGCACCATGGATGCCGTCGCGGCCCGTTTTAGAGCCAAAATAGACGATTGGGCTACCTATCTTTGCCCCGCGCGCATAAAAGATCTTGTCGGCATCGGCGAGGCCGACGCACATAGCATTGACGAGAATATTGCCATTATAGCCAGGGTGAAAATTCGTCTCACCACAAACAGTTGGTACGCCGACGCAATTGCCATAGCCGCCGATCCCCGCGACGACGCCCGACACCAAGCGGCGCGTTAGCGGATGGTCTGGGCTCCCGAAGCGCAGCGCATTGGCCAAGGCGATGGGGCGTGCGCCCATGGTGAACACATCGCGCATAATACCACCCACCCCCGTTGCCGCACCTTGATAGGGCTCGATAAAGCTTGGGTGGTTGTGGCTTTCCATTTTGAAGACAGCAGCCTGCCCGTCATCAATATCAATGACGCCAGCATTTTCACCGGGACCTTGAATGACGCGCGGGCCTTTCGTCGGGAATTTAGCTAAGTGACGGCGCGAGCTTTTGTAGCTGCAATGTTCCGACCACATCACCGAGAAGATGCCCAGTTCCGTCAGATTGGGTTCACGCCCCAAACGGTCCAAGATAATGGCATATTCTGCCTCCGAGAGGCCGTGTTCGGCTACCAGGGCGGGGGTCATGGGCGGTTCGGCGGGCGATACAGTGGTCATAGAAGGTGTTTAGCGTGCGTTGACTTTGGTTTGAAGGGCAAACGCCTTCTTTCCCTGCAGTGCGGCGAACTTGGGTGCGCCATCTCCCTTGGCGAAGCGGGCAAATAGGCCCTACATCCACCTATGGTGCATCCAAACGAACGTGATCCGGTGACAATTGCTTCTAAGCCGATTTATGGGCCGCGTTTCGGCGTTGGCATGCTGGCTTTAGTTGCCTTGTTTTCCTTCGGACTAGGGGTGGCTTCCGGCGGGATTATTCTGCCATTCTTGAGGTCAGCTGCGCCGGTAGGAATTGACGCGACAGTTGCCGGATCCACCAAGTCGCAAACGGATCAAGCGCTTTTGTCGGTCTTGCCGCAGTCCATCCTCGCGGAATTGGATGCGGTTCAAGGGCCGATCCCCACAAATCTGTCGGTGGAGCAATATCTCAACGATATTGAGGTGCGTGCCTCGCAAGCAGGCTTTACCGCCTCAAGATCCTTTCAGCCGATCCAGTCTGGTGCTGAAATAGGGTATGTTTTTAAGCCCGGACCCACGGTCAACGCGAGGTCGAATGACATGCCGGAGACTCTTGTGCTTCGGTTTCAAACCGGGCCTCAGATGGGGACGCTTATCCTAACCGAAATGCGCCGGGATGGGGCAGTGCAGTCCGCTGGAAAGCGCTTTGTGGATTTGGTGAAGGCGGGGGCCAGCTTGCCAAGTCTGCCAGAGACCCAACTCTTGACGGCGCGCGGTCTCATCGAGGTCACGACCGAGGATGGCGGCTCAGCGGCCTATCTCGATGGGGTTTTGATTTATCCCCGACCTTCACAAGCGAAAGGGCAAGGAGATGCTTTACTGCCTGAAACGGCAGCGTTGGAAAGCCAAAAGCACGTGCCTACGGCGGGGTGGCCACAAAAGCTGTCGATCCAAGCAGTGTGGCCTGATTCGGGCCTTCTGCCGGAGGTAGCCGTTCTGGTCGCGGGCGATATAGCACCTAAGCCCTGCTCTACCCGCGTCATTGTGCTCGATTTACCCCGCGCTACAAAGATCACCTTGGCCGAACGGCTTCAGGCAAGTGCAGTTAAGCCAGAGGTCCGGGCGCGTGGCCTCGCATTAGCTGGTTTTTGTCCGTCCGCACTTGGCCGTGAGGCCGCCGATGACGCGTCTGGACCCTCGCCTGTTCAAACGGTCGCCTTCTATGACGTCAGAACAGGACTCGTACGATGGGAAACGGCCACGTCACCTGCACCGAGTGCCAAAGCGGACTCATTGCCTTGGCGGGAGCCAAGTGCCACACGCATCGCGTCCCCACTTGGCCAGAAAGGAGCTCTCGCTTCTGTCGCATGCCGTGCCGGTGGTGGCTACACAATCGCCGTTTCGGGGCTACCGGGCCCTACAGAGGGTACGACTGGTTCTGTTCAACTCAAGAGTGGCGGAAAAACAGTCGTACGTTCGATGAATTGGAAACCCAGTGCCAATGGCTTTGAAATGGACGGGCGGGCAGAAAAGATCGAGGGTGATCCATTCCTCGCCCGGCTTGGTGCCGGTCAGACCTTAGAGTTTGCAGCGAATGGCGTGGCGATCACAATCGCCGCCCCCCAACCCGCCCAGCTCGAAGCCCTTATTGGGCGCTGCCAGAAACCTAAGACGGAATAGTGTGAGGCCCTATTGCGCGGTCCATCCACCATCCATTGTTAGGATCGCACCATTGATTTGCGCTGCCGAGTCGCTGGCGAGATAGAGGGCGAAAGAAGCAACTTGCTCAACGGTCACAAATTGTTTGGTTGGTTGGGCTGCCAGCAACACATTTTGGATGACTTCTTCCTCTGTAATGCCGCGTGATTTTGCTTGATCGGGAATCTGCGCCTTCACAAGGCCGGTCAAGACATATCCGGGACAAATGGCATTACAGGTGACGCCCTCTTTTGCGTGCTCAAGTGCGACCGTCTTGGTTAGACCTACAATACCATGTTTTGCCGCCACATAGGCTGACTTAAACGGGCTTGCAACGAGGCCGTGAGCAGAGGCGATATTGATGATCCGGCCCCATTTTTGCGCTGCCATGCCGGGAATGGCGTGGCGGATGGTGTGGAACGCGGAGCTCAGATTGATGCCGATGATTTGGTCCCATTTTTCAGCTGGGAATTCCTCAATCGGCGCAACAAATTGAATGCCTGCATTATTGACCACGACGTCGAGACGGCCAAAGTGCGTGCGGGTTTGGGTGACCATGTCTTCGATCTCAGCCGGTGCCAACATATTGGCCGGATGATACAGCACGTCTACTTTGTGATCGGCTGCTATCTTTGCCCGGGTTGCTTCAATCTGGTCGGCATCGCCCAAGCCATTGATCATGATGCCATAGCCTGCTGCAGCGAAGGCTTCGGCAATGGCCAAGCCAATTCCGCTTGTGGAGCCAGTAATAAGGGCAACTTTGGCGGTGTTGGTCATGTCGGCTCCAATTCAGACTTCCATTTGAAGCTTGATGCATTAAAGCCAAAACGTCGGCACTGGAAGTTAGGTTCCACCGCACCAGAGAGGAAAGTTACGTATGGACCCTTCGTTGCAAGCCTTTGTTATCGGGCTGCCTGCTTTTCTATTTCAAGGTGGCGTTGCAATCCTGATTTGGGCCTTTGGCGTTTGGCTTTACATGGCGATTACGCCGCATCGCGAAATAGAGCTTGTTCGTGCTGGCAATAGTGCGGCCGGACTGTCTTTGGGCGGCGCAGCGATTGGCATTGCCATTCCGATTGCGGCGACACTGGCCACATCTCACGCCTTGTTGGATGTCATTGTCTGGGGTTTGACGGCCCTTGTCTTGCAACTGGCGATGTTTCGATTGGTCGATTTGGTTGTCCGGGGCCTAGCAAAGCGCATCGAAAATGGCGAGATGGCGTCAGCCGCTGTACTGGTTGGTGTGAAGATCGGTGCCGCTTTGCTGACGGCTTCTGCCTTGAATGGCTGATGTGCGATGCTGAGACGGTTTGGCGACGGAGTTTTGGTCCTGTTGGTCCTGATAGTGGCAGCGGCTTGGTTGCTGGGCCGCGTGAGTGATCGAGGCGGTTCTGCGCGGCTGTCTGAGCCTTCAGAGACATTCGTTGTACCAAAGCCCGGCGCAGCAACTGACGAGTCGACGGGACCATTGTTGCCCGCGCCCAGCCCCACGGATGACCAGTCGATGGTGGAGGCACAACGTGCTGGCCCCTGGTCGAGCGGAACCGGGTTTGCCATTGGCGACAATGGCATTTGGTTGACGGCCCGCCATGTTGCCTTGGGGTGCGAACGTCTGGGTGTGGTCAATGAGCAAGATCAGGAATTGGTGGCCGCCTCCCTCGCCTATGTGTCGAGGCGAGCCGATGTGGCGATTCTAAAGACCCAAGGCGGACCAGAGCCTTTGGCAATGGACTTAAATGAAAGCGATCTGCAAATCGGGGCAACTGGTTATCATATTGGATTCCCACAAGGTCAGCCGGGCGAAGTGGTCAGCCGCCTAATCGGACGGGAACTCATGATTACCGAGGGGGCGTGGCGTGGGCGCGAAAACACGTTGGCTTGGGCAGAGCTGGCGAGAACTAAGGGGCTGCGTGGCACGCTAGGTGGGCTGTCAGGCGGTCCGGCCTTTGATTCAAACGGCAATGTCATTGGCATCACGATTGCCGAAAGCTTGCGTCGCGGCCGTGTAATCACCACAAGTTCTGATAGCATCATTCAGGCCCTCAATGAAGCGCGTGTGAGGCCCGAGGGCGAAGCGATCGCACCGCTTCGGCCCAATGAAATCAGTCGCGCCGCCAATCGGGTACGGCGCGATCTCAAAGTGGTTCAGATTGTCTGTTTGCCGCGGGAATAGGGCTTAGAGGCTCTCGCCGATCCAAGCGGAAATGCGGCTTTTGGCCATGGCCCCCACTTTGGTCGAGACCACTTGGCCATCCTTGAACAGCATCATGGTTGGAATGCCGCGCACGCCGTAGCGCGAGCCTGTGCTTGGATTGTCATCAATGTTTAGCTTTGCAACGACCAACGAACCAGCCATTTCGTCCGAAATTTCTTCCAAAGCTGGGCCGATCTGCTTGCAAGGACCACACCATTCTGCCCAAAAGTCCACAAGGACTGGACCCGAAGCTTTTAGAACGTCTGTTTCAAAGCTGTCGTCGGTGATGGCTAGGGTTGGCATAGCATGAACTCCAAATGGCTAGTCTCTCTAACTAGGTAGCCCTGCAATGACGCGCAAGGCATCATCCAAAATTTGATCAGGTAATTCCATCAAGCGTGGCCCATCCGTCCACAAAAGGGCACACCGGACTTTCTTATCTGGCCAATTGCCTAACAGAAGCGCGCGATAGGCCGCCATTTGGTTGAGATATACCTGCGCGACACCGTCAAGGGTTTGCGGCGGAGGGCGGTTGGTCTTGAAATCCAGAACCATGACTTCTGACTCGGTTACAACCAAGCGGTCTACACTGCCATTGACCACCATATCTTCTGGCAAGCCTGGTCCTCTGCCAACGATGGAGGCTTCAGCGCGGCTCCCCGGACCAAATAGGGGGGCAAAAATCGGTTGCCTCAACACGGCAAGCGTCTCTTCCACCATTTGTTTGCGTGTATCTTCTTCAAGGTCTTGTTCCCGCGCGAGGCGACGGTGCGCCTGTATCTCCCATTGATCTTCCGGCAGGTCGGGCAATCGTTGCAACAATTCATGGATCAAGCGACCTCGTTGGAACCGCAGCTTTGCATGGGGTTGCAGTGGCGAGAGGGTTGCAGGTTCTGAACCATCAGGCGCTAAGGCTGAAGGTGCAATGCGACGGGCCCGCTGTGTTTCCGCCGGTGGTGGCAGATTGATCCAAGCAGGCAGGGCTGGGCGTGTTGATTTGACCAAAGCTTCTGGCGCTAACTGCCCAGCATAATCGCCCCACAGGGTGAAACTAAAATCGTCGTTGTCGCCAATAAGCCCCTTCAGGGTCTTGCCTGGGCCCATGAGGGAGAGGGCTCGCTCGAACAAATTGTACCAAGTGTCTTGGCTTTTGGAGTCTGGGTCTTCTGCAGTGCTGTCCCCGGTATCCTTCTTCCTTTGTCCATAGTGGAATCCACACAGGATCAATAGGTCTCGTGCGCGCGTCATGGCTACATATAGGAGGCGGGCGTCTTCGCGCTTTTCCGCATCGGTTTGGGCTTCCCTTAAGGCGCGGAAACTAGCCGCATCTTCTTTTGAATTTGGCGACCACAAGAAGGCTTGACCGTCGGCGTCATAATGAAAGGGCGTTTTTGTTGCCGCTCGTGGCGCTGTTGTCTCTGGTAGGATCACAACGGGGGCTTCCAAGCCCTTTGCCCCGTGAATGGTCATGACCCGAACGCCTTCTGCGCCTTGTTCCATTTCGCGCTTTACATCTGCTGCATCCGTTTCAATCGTCGCCAGAAATCCATGCAGACTTGGTGTTTCCGTTCGGCCGTGATGAAGGGCGCGTCCCAAAAAGGCCTCTACGGGTTCACGTGCCTCATGGCCCAAGCGCTCAATCATCAGCGTCCAGCCGGTTTTGTCGGCTAAGCACGGCCTTTCAAGGACGGACGCAAAAAACTCATACGGTGGCATTTGACCCGCTCGGCCCAGCACGGACCGCAAGAATGAGGCGACGGAGGCATGGGATGGGTCGGCGGATTGTTGAAGCCTTTGCCAAAGAGATTGGTTGCCCCGGTTCCATGCCAGCGGGAATAGATGTGTATCATCGTCAACGAGACCGCAAAAAGCCCCTTTCAGGACACAGGCCGTGTTGAAGTCATCTTCTGGCAGAAGCGCAAAGCGGCCCAGCGCAATTAAATCCTGAATGGCAGGATCTTCGACCAATTTAATCCGATCCGCACCGGCAACGGGGACCTTGTGATATTTGAGACGCTTGATGAGTTGGTGAAAGAATGGGCCACGCTTTTTCACCAAGATCATGATGTCGCCCGGGGTCATGGGCCGCAAACTCTTTTGTCCCGGAATGGCAAAGCCACACTCTAGGCGTGCCTTTAGTTCCAGCGCGATGCGCTCGGCCAAACGATTTCGGCTGCTATCTTCGCGCTCGATATTGAACGGGTGGTCCCAAGCTTCGCTTGCGACAGCCTTGTCGCCCGGTTCTGTCTTTGGCCATAATTCAACAGCGCCTGCATGATCGGTACGAAAAGCGATATGCTTTGTTGGAAATGCATATTTGCGCTCAAAGGGGACATCGGCCTCGTCAGGGACCAAAGCTTCCGGTGGCCCACCAAGCTTTGTACAAGCCCAAACTGCATCCACGGCGTTGAGAATCGTCTGGCTTGATCGAAAGGACAGCTCGAACGTGAGGCTGCTGCGCTGGTCCGCCATCTCGGCGGCACCGGCTTCAAAGCGGGCCTTTTCCTCCAAGAAGCGTTCGGGCTTTGCGCCTTGGAATGAATATATAGATTGTTTCTCGTCGCCAACGATAAAGCGGGTACGGGGTTGAGACGCTGCTTCTTGCTCCAGCACCGTGAAGAGGGGTTCTAGCAAGTCCCATTGTTGGGGGTTTGTGTCTTGGGCCTCATCGATCAGAATATGGGCAAGGCCAGCGTCGAGCTTGTAGAGTACCCAAGCCGCGGCACCTTCACCAGCCCGTAGCAGCGCGGATGTGCGCACCAAAAGGTCGTCGAAATCCAAAGCACCGATGGCTTCCTTGGCCCTGATCCAAGCCGCCCTGAACGCAAAAACGGCTTTGGTCAGCGCGAGTGACCGATGATAAGTCTCAACCGCCCATGCGCGTTCTTGAGCAGGCAAAAAACTGGAGACCAGCGGCGCGCTGCTATCAAATAGGCTTGCAACGGCGAAGTCGGTTTCGAATTTCTTGGTAACGAGTTTGCTTCTGGGTTCGCCATCGGCTTTTAAGAGGATGTCGCGCCAAGCATCCCACGCTGCATCACGATCGCTGTCTTGTGCCAAGCGGACTAATCTGCCTGCCAGTTCCTTGTCCTTTGTCCCACCCGTTTCAAGCCGACTTGCTGCGACAATCAAGGCTCCTCGGTCCAAACGATTTAAAGCCTCATGCTGATAGGATTCTTTGGTTCGGTTTGGGTCAATCCCCAATTTTGCCGCAAGCTTTGTCGCAATAGTGGGCAGGTCTGGAGTTAGAGGCAGGTTTGGTGCCGCCGCCGTCATGGCTTCCAAAATCAGCTTTTGATGATCATCTTGGTTTGTCAGGCGCGCGACAGCCAAGAAGGCTTCCGGGTCATGGGCAAAGGCCTCGTCAAATACTTTGGCCTGTAAAGCCTTTGCGGCCTGATCTTCCAAAACCGTAAAGCCCGGTGGAACTCCAGCCTCTAGCGGGAAGCGTTGTAGGATGGTTTGGCAAAAGCCATGAATGGTTTGAATTTTTAGACCGCCTGGTGTTTCCAGGGCTTTCGCAAATAAGGCACGAGCCTTGGCCAAAAAGCTCGGCTCAATATTGCTCAGTTCTGGGTCAAGTTTTTGTAGAGCCTCGGTCAGCTTATCGTCGGGTGAAATCGTCCAAGACCCTAAAAGTGCATAGAGTCTGGTTTGCATTTCGGCTGCGGCGGCCTTGGTATAGGTCACGGCTAAGATTTTCGCGGGATCAGACCCACGCAGAAGCAAACGGGCAATGCGATCAATCAAAACTTTTGTTTTGCCCGCACCCGCATTCGCGCTCGCCCATATCGACCGATCCGGTGTTGCCGCAATTGCTTGGTTTTTTGTGGTCAGATCAACGATAGGGCGGTTCATTCGCTGTCCTCCGCATTCGCCCATTCCGCCCGCCGTGATAGGCGGTCGACCGGATCGTCATAAGTCGCATTCTTGATGAGACTTACCCGTGGCTTGGGTAGATATGTACGGTCCGCTTGATGGTATTGGGCAGAGAGTTTCAAAAGCGTCCATTGCGTGCGGTCCACCAATTCTTGGACACTGCTGCTCGCGAGGACTGCCGGCTCGATCTTTGGCGTTCGTCCGCCCACATGGAGATGACGAAGGTCAGTTGGCAAGGAAATTGCCGGATCTTCGAAGCCATTATTTGCTGCAATAAGGGCGATCACGGGTAATTGCGGGTCAAACATTGCGTAGACGGTTTTGGCTTTTGGCGGCGTCCCGCTCTTGAAGTCGAGAATCTCGGTTCCCTCTGGGCCGACATCAACCCGGTCGGCGCGTGCCGTGAGCGTCAATCCGCCCTCTGGTGTCTGCATGATATAGGTGCCTGACTTCTCCACCATCGGCCGCCAACCGGCCAATAAGCGGGGAATTTCCACCTCCACCGCAAAGTCTATCGTGGGCTCTAATCGGGCAAGCTCGATTGCAAGATTAGTCTCATCATACCCGGCCTGCGACAGCGCCGAGCGGAAGGCGTTGCGTAGGGCACTACGAGGATCGGCGGGTAAAGCTTTGTACCACGAGGCGATCGCTTCAAAGCCCTTATGGATCGCTGTGCCACGCTCGCCAGCGCTAATCGGTCCGCCTAAGGGATCGAGGGCGCGCAGATTGAGGATTTTTTCGACATAGGTGCGGTAAGGATCTCGGATCCAGGTTTCGATTTGGGTCGCGTGAAAGCTGCGTGGGCGCGCTTCTACTGGCGGTTTTGGTCCAGGAATGGCGTTAATGGGGTCGAAAACTCGGTTTGGTGCGTGCGCGCGAAGAAGGGATTTCCAGCGCGATCCTTGGGTCAGGAGTTCACTGGCATCGCTTTCACCCAGGGCCCCGGCTGCGAGGGTCTTGAGACGCCACAGCCAGCGGGATGGGACTGCCGGGGCATCTTTGCGGCGGGCTGACCGGGTCAAAACGACATGTGGTGCGGTGGCAAATTGAGCGAAGTCATGTGCGGAGAGACCAATGCGCGTATCGGGCGATGGTAACCCCAAATGTTGGCGCATCGGCCGCGAGAGAAATGGGTCCGGCGCCGCCGCTTGCGGCCAAACGCCCTCATCCAAACCTGCCAGAACGACTTTGCTGAACTGAAGAAGGCGTGCTTCGAGCGGACCTAGAATGGCGATGCGCGGATGGGTGCCACGCGGGCGAACCACGAGGTCGGACATCAGATGGTCCAACGTCCGTCCAATCGCTTTTGGCTCAATCGGTGGAAAGAGGTCGCCATGCTCCATCAAGGCTACGAAGAAGCGCGCCGCCGCCTCTCCCGCCTCGCCGCGCCAGATAATCTCGGCACCTGTTTGGGTTTCAGTCGCGGCAAGAGCTTCTGCCGAGGAGGCGATCGTCTGCGCATAAACAGGCAATGCGCCGCTTAGTGGCCCCGCTGCATCGATCAAGGCATTGAGTCTCTTTAGAAGGGCAACGCCATCCTCTTGCTGAACTGGTTGACCGCCGACTTTGATCGTGCGCCAGTATTTTGGATTTTGGGCCTTGAGGGATTCAATGAGGGCCGGAAGGTTCCTGGCCTTTCTTGGCCCTCGTAAGAGGGCGATTTCGATGGAGGCCGCGCAGGCCGCTACATAGTCGCGGGCATAGCCGACCGAGGTTAAAGGATGGCCAAGCAGCGCGCAAAGGCCTACGGGGTCGCTTGGATCTTGGCTCCACGCCATAACATGGCGCAAGAAGCTGCCGACGCTGGTATCCCCGATTGGCCGACCCGATGAGATGTCAACTTCAATGTCCCAGCGCTGCATCTTGGCGGCCACACGACGCGCGATTTCGGCGCTTGGCGTGATCAAGGCGACAGTTTGGTCTGGGCTTTCCAGGGTCTCACGCAATTCATGCGCGATCAGGCTAGCCTCTTCCTCTTCACTATCGGCTTCAATGAGCGTTAGGCCTTCTAGGCCCACAACAATGTTGCCTTTTCCAATCTCTTCAATCCGAGAGGGCCAGTCGGCAGTAGAGGCCTGTGGCGTCAAAGCTTCATTGATGACAAGCCTGCGCTGGGCCAAGCCAAAAGGTTCGGACACGCCAGGCAAAGTTTGAACATCATGGCGTTCAATGCCGATGGCCTCAATCGCCTCGGACATGGCCCGTTGCGGATGTTGATCATCATGCCGCGCCGCGACCCAAGCTTCTTTTGAGATCAGGGTGTCCAAGCCGGGCAGGATTACCATGCCTTTAGGCAAGCGCGCGATAAGGTGCATGAGTTTGCGCGTAACGGGCATCGATCCCGTAGAGCCTGCCAATACAATGGTTTGCTTTGGCGGAGCGGTCCGCCATTTGTCGACCATCGCTTCAATGTTGCGTCTTTGTTGAACGCCCGGATCGACTTTGTTGACGCTGGCCAGATAGGCGGGCCAAGCTTCCGTTACGATGGACAGGAATGTTGTGGATTGTTCCCAATGCTTGGCCAGTTCATGCTCGCTGACCAAGGTCGACAATTTGGACCAGTCAAAGTTTTCACTCCCACTGGCCATCAAGGCCGCGGAGTCCAATAAATCGGCCAAAGCGTCAGCGGCAAGGAGCGCAGAGACAGGGTCTGCGGACCAGTCGGATTGCGCACCGCGTGCTTGGATCAGTCGAGCAAGGATCAATCGCCGTGCTAGCGGATCAATCGCTGGGTCTTGGTCCAAGTCGTCGCCAAACTCACCCAGCCCAGCATCAGCCGGATCGAGATCTCCCAAGGTCCGAATGCGGGGCAGGAGGGTTGCCGTTTGTGGGCTGCACGTCAAAAAAGCCTGTGCTAGGCCGCGTGCTGCACGCCGCGTTGGCAAAACCACAATTGCATCTGACAGCGCAAAAGGCGTGTCTTCGCGAACCAAGGCATTCACCAAAGTGCGAGCTAATACATCCAAAAACGACACGGCTGGGGGGATGGTGAAAACTCGTGGTGTCGGCGTCTCAAATAAGTCGCGCATTGAGGTCAATCCATCCCAAAAATCGTGCTCGATCCGCTTCGTCTATTAGGCCTCTACGACAGATGTGGACGCAGCCCGAAGTTCGTGGATGGAGGCCGCTAATGTGTCTTGAAATGCCAGTCGCCAGGCAGCAAGAGTTTGGGCTTCGGCGGCTTTTTTGCTGTATAGGATGGCGCGTGACGACGATACAGCGCCACCTTCATGACCATTAGGTCCGGGGACTAGCCCTGCCAATGCATCCTTTGCAGCCCCGCCTTGTGCTCCGTATCCCGGAACCAAGAATAAGGCATTTGGCAGGATGTGCCGCAATTTAACGGCTTCGGACGGCCAAGTTGCGCCGCATACGACCATTAAGGAAGAAAAACCCGACTGACCCATCAAGTTATTCTGCAGGCCGACCAGCTGTTCGCCGACCCGGACCCAAAGCGGCTGGCCCGAACAATCGAGATCTTGGAAATCCTTTGCGCCGGGATTGGACGTCCGCACCAGCACGGCAATACCTTTGTCTTCGGCTTTTGCAGCTGCCGCGAAGGGCTGTAGCGAGTCCAGACCGAGGTATGGGTTAACGGTCAAGCAGTCACAAGGTGTGGGTGCATTGGCCCCCAAAAAGGCCCGCGCATAGCCGTCGGCGGTTGAGCCAATGTCACCGCGCTTTGCATCAAGAATGACCAATATTCCTTGATCTCGGGCAAGGCGGCTCAGCCTCCCTGTTAAGGCTACCCCTTCTGCCCCCCAAGGCTCAAACAAACCAATTTGAGGCTTCACAACTGGAACCTTGCCAGAGACCTCTTCGATGACGGCGCTGAAGAAGCGTTCGAGGGTTTGAAGCTCGCCTGGAAGCCCAAAAATACGTGGGATAAGGTCAGGGAAAGGGTCAAAGCCAACGCATAGAGGCGTAGCATATAAGCGGGTTTGTTCGGTTAGGCGGTCGCCGAAAGTGGTCATGGGCTGTGTTTAAGCGATCTGGTTTGCTTTGCCCAGCGGGCAGGGGAGCCTTACAAGAGATTTTGTGGCAAAGCGCCTTCGTGCCGTAACAGCCAGTGCTTTCTTTCCATGCCACCCCCATAGCCAGTTAGGGTGCCGTTTGCCCTGATGACGCGATGACAGGGGACGATGAGGGCGATCGGGTTTGCACCATTGGCCAAGCCCACAGCACGCATGGCGCTCGGTTTGCCAATTTGCGCGGCAAGTTGGCCGTAGCTTAAGGTCTTGCCTGCTGGAATGGTTTGCAAGGCTTTCCAAACCGCCTGCTGAAATGGTGTTCCGCCGAAGGCAACAGGTAAGGAGTCCAAAGCGGTGGTATCGCCAGAGAAATAGGATTGAATGGCGGTCTGGTGGCGAAGCGGAGCAGGTTCGTCCTCAATGGCGAAAGTTGCTTTGGGATAATGGCGAGCCAAAAGCCGCTCCATCCGCGCTTGATGGTCCACCCATTCAAACAATCGGACTCGTTGGTCTTCATCAAGAAGAAGCATCATTGGGCCAGTTGGAGTGTCAAAATGGCTGCGGGAAAGTTTCATAATGGTCTTCCTAAGACGCAGGGGCGTCGAGTGCTAGGGTGTGCGCTTTTGGAGCTTTTAGCGCTGGCGGTTTTCGGACCTGCTCTGAGAGGACGTGCAGCCGGTCTTGCGATGTCCGAATTCCGCTAGACCGACTGGCGAGCCAGTGGCATGAGGGGGCATGAACCTCGATCACGACTCTTGCTATGCAATTATTTCGGCACGTGACAGCCGCTATGATGGCCGTTTTTTTACCGCGGTAAAAACCACCGGAATATACTGTCGGCCGGTTTGTCCGGCCCGCTTGCCCAAGAAAGAGAATGTGATCTTTTTCCCTTCTGCTGCCGTGGCACAGGAGGCGGGTTTTCGTCCCTGCTTGCGCTGTCGTCCTGAGACAGCCCCCGACACACCAGCGTGGCGGGGGACTTCCAGTTCGGTTGGCAGGGCCCTGCGCCTGATAGAGGAGGGCGCTCTCGATACTGGCAGCGTTGAGCAATTGGCTGCGCGTCTTGGCCTGGGTGATCGGCAGTTAAGACGCCTGTTTCTAAAGCATGTAGGTGCAAGCCCTGTAAGTGTTGCGCTGACCCGCCGACTCTTGTTGGCGAAGCAATTGTTGCACGAGACGAAGTTAAGCATCACCCAAATCGCGATGGCATCGGGCTTTGGGTCAATCAGGCGGTTTAATGAGTCTTTTCAGGAGGTGTTTAAGGTCGCCCCCTCGTTTCTGCGCCGCGAGATTGGCGTTGACGGACCCGGGGTATCTTCCGCTGAGTTGCAAGTCCGCCTGCGCTATCGGCCACCTTATGACTGGGAGGCGATGGCCACATTTTTAAAGGCGCGCCTCTACCTAGGTGTCGAAACATTTGATCGGGGCGTTTATCGCCGTAGTTTAAGGGTTGATGGCCGCATTTGTCTGATCGGCGTGTCCCGCGGAAAGGGAGACTGGCTGGATGTTCGACTGAGGCTGCAGGATTTGACAGCCGTGCCTAAAGTGATTGCCCGGGTGCGGGAGGGTTTTGATTTGGCTGCTGATCCAGAAATCATTAGTGGCCATCTCGGGCAAGACGAGGCGCTACGGCCCTTGACTCTGCGTCGACCGGGCCTGCGTGTCCCAGGGGCGTTTGATCCGTTTGAAATTGGTATTCGAGCCATACTTGGCCAGCAGATCACCGTCGCAGCAGCGATTAAATTGGGTGCGGCTCTCGTGCAGCATTTGGGAGAACCATTGCCGTCAGTCTGGGCGTCGGAAACAGGTGTGGCGCGATTATTCCCCACGGCGGAGGCGATTTTGGCTTCGCCGTTGGACTTTCTTGGGATGCCGCAAGCGCGCGTGAGGTGTTTGAAGGCTTATTGTCAAGCCTATGCGGATAGCCCCGACTTTTTTGGGGGTGAAACAGCCACTTTAGTCTCCCGCATGCAAGCCATCCCCGGTATTGGTCCATGGACTGCGAGCTATGTGGCACTGCGGGCACTACGCGATCCAGATGCATTCCCAGCAGGGGATGTGGCTCTCGCGCGTGGATTGGCTTTGCCGGATGGGACTCGCTTATCCCATGACGACTTAGAAGCTAGGTCGCAGAATTGGCGACCCTGGCGTGCCTATGCGGCCCAGCATGTTTGGACGGAACTTGCTTCGGGGTGACGGTCTCGCTTAAGCCGCCATAACCTTTTCCACTTCTGCGACCAGTTCGCGTAAGTGGAAGGGCTTGGAGAGTACTTTAGCTTTAGACGGGGCTTGATTGGCGGGGTTGAGAGCAACCGCCGCAAATCCTGTGATGAACACGATTTTCATGGCTGGGTCGACTTCGGCGGCGCGTCGTGCAAGCTCAACGCCATCAACCCCCGGCATCACAATGTCGGTCAAAAGCAAGTCAAACCCCATGGCATTCAAGGCTTCCAAGGCCTGATCGCCGTCTGGGAAATCCGCTACAATATGGCCTGCTTTGTTAAGCGCAGCGGCAAGGAACGTCCGCAACGAATCGTCATCTTCCGCCAAGAGAATTCTCGCCATCGTGGCCATGCTCCGTTAGTTGGTGGGTCCACTCATCGCGCAATATGGTGAAGGCGAGGTTGACAAGTTTTGCTGCGAAGCAATTTTTGCAGAGGTTGCTGTATGAAATTGCGATCGGTTTAGCTCAGTGTCTGCTGCTGGCTTTTGTTTTTCCGGTGGGGGGATTACAAGGTTTCACATGCAGATATGGGGTGCTGTGACAGGTTATCAGTCGGATAAGGCGGTTGGCACAGTGCCAACGCGGCCGCCTGCCTTTCGATTGACGCGACCTGATGTCGACAGGGCTGGCGTGATTGTTTGCTGTCCGCACTCTGGACGATTTTATCCTGAGGAGCTTTTGCGGGCGACAAAACTGGATCGCTTAGCCTTACGCCGCTCCGAAGACGCGTTTGTTGATGAGCTTTTGCACGCGGCACCCCAGCTTGGGGCCTCCCTTTTGGTCACCGATTTTGCGCGTGCTTATGTGGATCTAAATCGCGGTTTAGAGGAACTGGACCCCGAGCTGATTGAGGATGTGCCTGTTGGGGAGAGGCGTGTGCCTTCGCCGCGTGTCTTGGCAGGCTTGGGGGTGATTCCCCGCACTGTTGGCGATGGCGTCGATATCTACATGCGTCGGTTGGCATTTGCGGACGCACAGTCTCGGTTACGCGAAGTCTATATGCCGTGGCACGATGCCATTGCGGGTTTGATTGAAGAGAATAAGAGTGCGCTTGGTCAGGCGGTGTTGCTTGACTGCCATTCCATGCCTGCGTCTGCCTCGGGCTCGCCCGAGAGTGATATTGTTTTGGGCGATCGGTTTGGCGCGTCATGTGCGCCGATTTTTATGGCAGAGGCCTATGACTTTCTGCGCGCAAAGGGGTTTCGCGTGGCGCGTAATAATCCTTATGCCGGAGGGTTTGCGACCGAGCGTTATGGAAAGCCCGCCCAGAACCAACACAGTCTGCAGATCGAGATCAATCGGTCGCTCTATATGGTGGAAGGAGCGATGAGTAAGCGGGCAGGTTTTGCAGAAATGTCTGAAACCTTGACCGGTTTGTTGTCGCGAATGGTCGAAGTCGCTCAGACCCGTATCCAAAGGCGTGCAGGGTGACAAGGCTGATGAGAGCAAAAAAAGGGCCGGGCACGAGGCCCGGCCATATAGGTGTTTGGGAGGAAACGCCCAAAAAGGGCAGGGACGCCACAGCATCCATGGGCTTATTTATCTCGCATCTGCGAAATTCTCAAGGTTTTTTGCACTGAGAAAATTGTGATCAGACTGAATTTCGGATAATTCGGGTCTTAAACATCTGATAAATATAGATTTTAGAGATATTGCACTGCAGCATTGCAAATTTGAGTAGCTTTGGAATTGGCCTTGTTTGGGGCTTGGTTGGCTTGATTAAGCGCTCGGACATCCCTTATGTGGCCCGACATGAGGCCAAGCTACCGGTTTTTCGTCTTCTGAAGGGTTATCAATGTCGTATTTAGCGCTGGTTCGTCACGGGCAATCTCAATGGAATCTGGAAAATCGGTTCACTGGGTGGATGGACGTGAATTTAACTGCGGAGGGCGAAGCCCAAGCCCGCAAGGCGGGGCAGCTTTTGAAGGCATCTGGCGTTGGTTTCTCGCGCGCATTCACATCGCTGCAGACACGGGCGATTCGAACCCTATGGTTAGCTTTGGAAGAAATGGATTGCTGTTGGCTTCCCGAGGAGAAGAGTTGGTGCTTGAACGAGCGTCATTATGGCGCGCTCACAGGCCTTGATAAGGCTGAGACGGTTGCCAAGCATGGCGAAGAGCAGGTGCGGATTTGGCGTCGATCCTATGATGTTCCGCCGCCACCGCAGTCCAAGTCGGATCCGTTTCATCCCTCGCATGATTTACGTTACAGGAATGTCCCCTCGGGCGCTCTGCCCGATGGGGAAAGCTTAGCCATGACTTTGGCGCGGGTTCTTCCTTATTGGTCGTCGAGCATTGCACCGCATTTGGCGCAGGAAAATCTCGTTATATCTGCGCATGGCAATTCTCTTCGTGCGATCATCAAGCACCTGTTCGGACTAGATGAGGGCCAAATCATGGAAGTCGAAGTGCCAACGGCTAATCCTTTATTGATTGAGTTGGATGGGGCCTTGAAGCCCGTTTCAGCGAGATATTTGGATTCGAGCCGCGCGCAGCCCTTACCGGCCCTTGGCTGAAAACATGGGCGATCCGGTCGAGGTCTGGTCGCTGGCTGATAAGGCATTCATGTCTCGGGCGCTCGTGCTCGCCCGTATGGGACTGGGTGAAACCCAGCCCAATCCGAGTGTGGGCTGCGTGCTGGTGCGCGATGGCCTGATTGTCGGCGAGGGGCGTACCCAAGCAGGCGGACGCCCGCATGGCGAAGCGATGGCTTTGGCAATGGCCGGTTCAAATGCGGCCGGGTCTCATGCCTATGTGACCTTAGAGCCGTGTGCGCATGAAAGTGCACGTGGCCCCGCCTGTAGTTCGAGTTTGATTGCAGCAGGTGTGGCAGCGGTTACCTTAAGCGTGCTCGATCCAGATCCGCGCACGCGCGGCATCGGTGCCTCGCGCTTAGAGGCCGCAGGAGTTCAGGTGCGACTTGGTCTGTTGGAGCAGGAGGGTCGGGCGCAGATTGCAGGATTTGAGAAACGACTGCGCACTGGCCTGCCTTGGGTTCATCTTGGTCGTGACGATGGGACGTTTGACGCCGTGCTTACGGCTGGATTGCACGTTGAGCTCGCAGCCCATCTCGCCCAGCTCGGCGCACAAGGGGCTATGCGTGTTTGCCTGGTGGCTGGATCGCCCATAGCGGAGATGGCAACAGCCCTAAATCTTGTCGATTCTGCGGACTAAACTTATCGCGCGATGGCGGTGAGTTTGCGGCACAAATCGTCCAATTGTTCCAGGCTGCGATAGTGGATCGTCAAAGCGCCACCCTTGTGGCCTTTATGGGCGAGACTGACTTCGAGGCCCAACGCGGCAGATAGATCATGGGCCAATGCTTTTGAATCCGCATCGCCTTGGTCGTCCCGGATCGTGCCCGGCGTGCGCGACGACTCTGGTTTGGTGGCGAGTTTTTCCGCATCGCGAACGCTCAAGCCGCGATCAATGATCGCGCGGGCTGCGGCCAATGGATCTGGCGCGCTGATGATGGCGCGCGCATGGCCAGCGCTGAGTTCGCCGGATCGCACAAGGTCTTTGACAGATTCGGGTAGGGATAACAGCCGCATCATATTGGCGATGTGTGCCCGACTCTTGCCGACAGTTTCTGCGATTGCCTGTTGGGTGCGGCCAAAGCGCTCTGCCAATTGCTGAAAAGCCAGGGCTTCTTCGATAGGGTTTAGATCCGCGCGCTGGACATTTTCAACGATCGAGACTTCTAGGGTCGCCAAGTCATCGAAGGTGCGCACCAAGGCCGGAACGACATGCAACCCGGCCAATTGTGCGGCGCGCCACCGGCGTTCGCCCGCGACAATCTCATAGCGTCCAGAACCATCCTCTAGTTGACGCAACAGCAATGGCTGCAAGATGCCATGCTGGCGGACGGAATCAGCCAATGTTTGCAAGTCAGCCTCGTCAAATTGACGGCGTGGCTGCTGTGGGTTGCGGATGATTTGGTCCAAGCCAATTTCACGTGTACCGCCATCGGTGCCGCGGTCCTCGGTCGGGCGCGTTGTTTCTGCATCGCCCAAAAGTGCGGAGAGGCCACGGCCCAAACCACGCGCGGGACGGCTATCAGGTTTGGTGGTGGCTTTGGGGGCTAAGTCGGTTTCGTCGCTCATGCTGCTAACCTTGTGCGTTCACGATGCAGGACCTCGCTCGCCAAGCGCATATAGGCTTGGCTGCCCGAGCATTTATGGTCATAGAGGAGGGCTGGTTTTCCAAAAGAGGGCGCTTCAGAGACCCGCACATTGCGCGGGATTACAGTTGTATAGACTTTGTCGCCGAGATGGGTGCGCACATCCATAGCTACTTGGTCAGATAGATTGTTACGCTGATCATACATAGTTAGCACGATGCCTTGGATCTCAAGGGCAGGATTGAGAGAACCTTTGACGAGATCGACAGTCCGCATGAGTTGCGTCAGGCCTTCGAGCGCGAAAAACTCGCATTGCAGCGGCACCAGCACGGCATCGGCCGCAGTCATGGCATTTATGGTTACAACATTAAGCGATGGTGGGCAGTCTATGAGGATAAAATTGTAATGCACGCCATCTCCACGACTTATGTCCGCTCGATGGCGAGCTAGGGCATCGCGTAGGCGGAAGGCCCGGTTTGGCGCTTGGGATAACTCCATTTCTACCCCGGCAAGATCGACACTGGCCGGTATGACTGCGAGATTTGGAATTCGGGTCGCAATGGCGGCTTCGGCAAAAGAGGCCTCGCCCATGATGACGTCATAAGACGTCAATTTACGGGCAGCGGCGGACACGCCCAAGCCGGTAGAGGCATTGCCTTGCGCATCAATGTCAAGGATCAGGACGCTCTCTCCCACGGCGGCAAGCGCAGTGGCAAGGTTGATCGCGGTCGTTGTTTTGCCAACGCCACCTTTTTGGTTGGCCACGGCAATGACGCGTGTCTTCTTCATGATAGCGCGGACCCTGTTCTGGCTTGGCACTCGGTGATTTCAACGATGCAACCTCGCGCATCGCTTGCCGAGGGGTGGATTGTCGACTTAAACAGCCAGTTTGTCGAGGCCTGTTGAAGCTCTGCAGACACTTCTTCCCCTTTTGGAAACAGTGCTTGCGTCTGCGGCCCTTGCCACTTGTCTCCATAAGCAAGGAGACGCTCTAAGGCGGTGAAGGCGCGCGCCGTGATGACATCAACCGGCCTGGGCACCACATGTTCCAGCTTATCATTGATGATTTCGGCATGCACTTGCATCGCCCGTGCCGCTTCTCTCAAAAAGCCACAGCGCTTGGTGCTCGCTTCTATCAAGGTGACCTGGGCACCATGTTTCTGATGGAGAAGGGCGGCCAAGACCAGTCCGGGGAACCCTGCACCTGACCCAAAGTCGACCCAGGTTCGCGCGTCGGGGCGAGCGAGCGGCAGAATTTGGGCCGAGTCGAGAATGTGGCGGTCCCAAAATGAGGCCAGCGTCGACGCGCCCACTAAATTGATCCGCGGAGCCCATTTCGTCAGTATGGCTTGATAGGCCTTAAATCGTTCGATGGTTTCACGTGAAACACCATAGTCTGACATCAGTAGTGCTTGGACGGCCTCCGGGGTGTAGGCTTGGTTGGCGTCACGCGGTGGCACGGGCATTAACCCCCCGACGAACATAGGCCAAAAGAGCGGTCAGTGCCCCGGCTGTCAGGCCCTCAATCCGTGAGGCTTGCCCCAAAGTTGTCGGGCGAACGGCCAATAGCTTTTCGCGTGCCTCATTCGACAGACCGCCAACCGCGCGATAGTCGAGATCCTGCGGCAGCTCCAAATCCTCATCGCGTCGGAAAGCAACAATATCGGCCTGCTGGCGGTCCAAATAACCGGAATAAACCGCTTCGGTTTCAAGCTGCGTCAAGGCCCGCGCACTCATGCTAGACAAGTCGGGGAATAGAGCCATCAGACGAGGCAACCCAATTTGGGGATGGGCGATCAATTCCAATACGCTGCGCTTGCGACCATCTTGATTGACAGGCAAGCCAAGCTTGGCGGCTTCTGTCGGTGTGATGGTTGTCTCTGTGGCATAAGTGCGGGCCGATGAGATTTCCTGGAGCTTCTGGGTGAACTCCTGAGCTCGGCGCGCGCCAACAATCCCTAGAGACATGCCAATAGGCGTAAGGCGTTGATCGGCGTTATCGGCGCGCAAAGTCAAGCGATACTCGGCGCGCGAGGTAAACATGCGATAGGGTTCTGAAACGCCGCGCGTAATCAAATCGTCAATCAGCACTCCAATATAGGCCTCATCGCGACGGAAGCTGATCGGAGATAGTCCGCCGACACGCCGCGCGGCATTCAGCCCCGCCATCAGGCCCTGCGCGGCCGCCTCTTCATACCCGGTCGTGCCATTGATTTGGCCTGCCAGATAAAGACCGGGCACCGCTTGAACCGACAAGTCTGAACCCAATGCCCTTGGGTCCACGTAATCATATTCGATAGCATAGGCATAACGCAGGATTTCAACTTTCTCGAGACCCGGGATCGTCCGCATAAAGGCGGCTTGGACTTCCTCTGGGAAGGAGGTTGAAATGCCATTCGGATAAATGGTCGGATCGTCTAAGCCCTCCGGTTCCAAAAAGATTTGGTGCCGATCCTTGTCAGAGAAGCGGACAATTTTGTCCTCTATGGATGGACAATAGCGCGGACCGCGACCTTCAATCGCACCACCATAGACTGCCGAGAGATGAAGATTGTCGCGAATGATTTGATGCGTCGCCTCATTCGTCCAAGTTATCCAGCACGGAACTTGCGGCGTCGTGATGCGGTCATTCAGGAAGGAAAAGGGAATCGGTGGTTCATCGCCGGGTTGCTTCTCACAAACCGTGTAATCGATGGTGCGACCATCCAAGCGCGCCGGTGTTCCGGTCTTCAATCTGCCCATCGGCAGGCCAAGTCTATAAAGGGTTTGGGCAAGTCCAATGGCTGGCGCTTCATCAATTCGCCCAGCCGGCCATGTCTTCTGTCCTAGATGGATCATCCCATTCAGAAATGTGCCGGTCGTCAAGACAACGGCACCCGCCTCAATCCGGTCCCCATTACCCAAGACAATGCCGCGGCAACGTCCTTCGACCAGAATCAAATTTTCAACGGCAGCACTGAGTATGGTCAGATTGTCTTGGGTGTTGAGAAGCGATTGAATGGCTTCGCGATACAATTTGCGATCCGCCTGTGCCCTTGGCCCGCGCACCGCAGGGCCTTTCGAACGATTCAGCATGCGGAACTGAATGCCTGCGGCATCGGCAGCCTTGCCCATAATTCCGTCGAGCGCGTCGATCTCGCGGACTAAATGACCTTTGCCAAGCCCGCCGATGGCCGGATTGCACGACATTTCGCCGATGGTTGCGGCATTATGGGTGACCAAGAGCGTCCGCGCGCCGACGCGCGCGCTCGCTGCCGCCGCTTCGCAGCCGGCATGACCGCCGCCAATAATGATGATGTCATATGCGTTATGTGCCAAAGTCTTGCCTCTGATTGGGGCGGCCTACATAGCGAAACTCTCGACGCAGGTCGACTCATCCGTTCAGAGCTGTTTCACGTGAAACGCGACTATGCGTTCAGACTTACTTTCCAATGCAAAATTGGGCGAAAAGGCGATCAAGCACATCCTCCATATCCACCCGCCCCGTGATGCGTCCTAGGGCACGGGCCGCGAGACGCAAATCCTCGGCCACCAGCTCTGGCGCATGAACCGATGCTGTCAAGGCGCGGTCCAATGCGTCGATCCCTTCTCGCACCGCCTCTTGATGACGAAGACGCGTGAGTGGCGCGGACTCTGATTTTCCAAGATCGGATTGGGCCCGTTCGATGATCACTGCTTCAAGCGCATCGAGGCCTTGTCGTGTCACGCTAGACACTGCCAACTCGCCGGCGCTCGGTGCGGCCCAGTCGAGCCGATCGGCCTGGCCCAGAAGCCACAAGTCTCCAGCCTTCATCAGGTCTGCAAACTCTGCCTTATCTTCGTGATCTGTAATCAAGCCCAATCGTAAGTCTGCTTCGACGGCCCTTTGACGTGCTCGACGGACCCCTTCAGCTTCAATAAGATCGGAGGACTCTCTGATCCCTGCGGTATCTGAGATCAAGACGACCATGCCGCCTATCACCAATCGTACCTCGACAATGTCACGTGTCGTACCTGGAATGGCTGATACAATCGCTGCTTCTCGCCGCGCTAGCTGATTGATTAAACTTGATTTTCCAGCATTTGGCTTGCCCACGATGGCTATCTGGAACCCCGTCCGAACCCGCTCTGCCCGGCGAGACTCTGCCAGATACGTCTCAAGCCGTCGCTTTAAGTCCTCAATCCGTTGACGTGCACGTTCACTCAGGCCCGGTGGCAAGTCTTCATCGGGAAAATCAATGTCGCCCTCGGCATCGGCCAAACAGTCAATGACCGCTTCTCGCCACCGACCAATTTCATCGGCCAGCGCGCCTTCCATCTGCCGCAACGCTTGCCGACGTTGTGCCGCCGTCTCCGCCTCAACCAAATCAGCCAAGCCTTCGGCCGCGGAAAGGTCCATCTTGCCATGGATGAAGGCCCGCCGGCTAAACTCGCCTGCGTCAGCGAGGCGGACCCCTGCCATGCCGAGGCACGCCTCTATCGTATCCCGTACGACGGCGCGACCACCATGGACATGCAGCTCTAGAACGTCTTCGCCTGTAAAGCTTCTCGGCCCGGGAAAGAAAATAACCAAAGCATTATCAATAGGTTCGCCATCAAGGTCGCGCAGTTTCGCAAGCTTGGCTTGCCGGGCCGGTGGCACTTTGCCAATCAAGACTTCTGCCACGTTTGAACAAGCTGGCCCCGACAATCGGATAATGCTGACCCCAGCTGGCCCCGGGCCAGAAGCAAGCGCCACAATGGTAGAAGCTGTCACGAGGTCTTGTCGCTCGCGCTCTTGTCCGTAGTAGAAGTGGGTTTTGTGCCGACATCACTGGTGGCAACCTTCAAGGCAGCCCCGACCAAGGCTCCAAAAGCTTCGGTCGCTGCCCCACCAAGCCCAGTCCACGTCCGCAACATGGGTTCTACGTCCACCATATTGCCGGTTTTCTCGAGCTTATCCTTAGCGATCCCCACGAAGGTCTCTTGAATGGAGGTCAAGTTCGGCATGCCCAAAAGCTCTCGTGCTTCACTAGGGGTCAAATCCACTTCAATGCTGACTTTCATGCTACCGATCTCCAAATCTGCGGTCCCAAAGGCCTGACCACCTTATCATCCGTTGCAGCCTTCTTGAAAGATAACAAAACTGATTGTCATCTTGTGGTCTTCCGACTAGGTCATAGCCGTAACACCCCTCACTTGGGACGCGACTTCCATCAGGTCAAGCGAGGCGGCGATCAATTCTGATTTTGCGGAGGATACACATATGGGCGAGCATGTCACGATCAATGGACCAGATGGCGCATTTTCGGCCTATGTTGCCAAGCCAGCGCAAGCCAATGGCCGCGCTTTGGTCGTGATACAAGAGATTTTTGGCGTCAATAAAGTTATGCGTGACCTCGCAGATGCCTATGCCGCCCAGGGTTATCTGGCCGTGGTTCCCGATCTCTTCTGGCGCATTCAGCCAGGCATTGATATCACGGACCAAACGCCAGAAGAATGGCAGCAGGCCTTTGATTATTTTGGTAAGTTCAACGTCGACACCGGCGTGATCGACATTCAGGCAACCATTGATTATGTCCGCCAAACCCATGCCTCCGTTGGCTCGGTTGGCTATTGCTTAGGTGGCTTATTGGCGTATCTGACGGCAACTCGGACCACCATTAACGCCAGCGTCAGCTATTATGGGGTCGGCATTCAAGACCGTTTGGCGGAAGCCAATGCTGGGACCCGGCCCTTGCTCCTGCATGTCGCATCCGAAGATTCTTTTGTGAATAAGGAGGCACAAGCCGCCATGAAGGCGGGCCTATCTGGTCATGCCCAAATCCGTATGCATGTCTATGATGGTCTGGATCACGCCTTTGCCCGTGTGGGGGGCCAACATTATGATGCCGCCGGAGCTGCGCTGGCGAATGAGCGCACAATGGCCTTCTTTGCTGAGACCCTGTCATGATGCGCCAAATCGGCCTGACGCGGCTTGGCGGTCCCGAAGTTCTTGAACTGCGCGACGTGCCGATCCCCAATCCGAAGTCGCATGAAATCTTGATTGAGATGGCTGCATGCGGCCTCAACTTCATTGATACGTATCAGCGCACCGGCCTTTATCCGATATCGCTGCCTTCAGGCCTCGGCCTCGAGGGGGCGGGGATTGTAACTGCAATTGGTGAGGCTGTAACCCGTTTTGCAATTGGCGATCGGGTGGCTTTCTCCTCTGGCCCACTTGGGGCCTATGCGGATTTTGCCGCCGTGCCAGAGGGACGTGCCGTAAAAGTTCCAGATGGAATTGGCTTAGATGTCGCTGCTGCTATTCTTTTGAAGGGTCTGACGGCAGAATTTTTGATCCAAAGATTACGACCGCTCAAAGCCGGCGACACCGTCCTTTTCCATGCTGCTGCCGGTGGGGTTGGTCTGATTGCTTGCGCGTGGCTTGCCCATTTGGGGGTGCGGGTCATTGGAACAGTCGGCAGCGAGGAGAAAGCGAAACTCGCACGCCAACATGGCTGCTCTGACATCATTCTTTATCGCTCAGAGCCGATTGCTGAGCGGGTCAAGGAACTGACCAGCGGCAGGGGCTGCGAAGTCGTTTATGACTCAGTTGGTGCCGACACCTTGGTTGCTTCCCTCGACACCGCAGCACGTCGCGGCTTGGTCGTCAGTTTCGGCAACGCCTCAGGGCCGCCTGCGCCTGTCTCCCCGTTGGAGCTATCTCGCCGTGGTTCGCTTTTCCTGACAAGGCCGACCTTATTCGACTATGTTGCAACCACGCCAGAGCTCGATCAAGCCGCAAAGGACTTGTTTGATCTTGTTGAGAGCGGCGTGATCCGTCCCGTGATAGGCGCGCGCTATCCGCTGGAGCAGGCGGCGGACGCCCACCGCGCTTTGGAAGGCCGTCTCACAACGGGTGCCACGATCTTGCTGCCTCGCCCTTAGCCTCTAAAGCAGAGGTCACTTCAGTCTGAGGCGGCTTCAAGCTCATCGCGCAAGACATAGCCAACCCTCTTCTCTTTGTAGCGCGTAATCTCGGCCCATTTGCCCGTGGGCGTCTCAGTATAGCCCCAAATCTGGATCATGGTGCCCGGTGGAATTGCATCGGTCTGAGCCGTTGCCGGATCTGGTTCTTCGTAAAGGGAGATAGGCTTCTGAAGCGCCTTGGCGCGATAAGCCCCCGTCAAAACGGGCCGACGATCTACATCGATGTCCGAAAGCGGGATGAAACCGTTGCTGGAAGGCGGAACCATGACCATGGCCCAGCCATCTAATTCTCGTGACAACATCACATTGACTTCCGCGCCGCGCTCTAAAGTCTGCAAAACTTCGCCGCCAGGTTTGATCTGGCTTTGGATAAAGGCTTTGGTTCGGGCGTAACGAATATCTGGCTTTGGCTTCACAAACCAGTAAATCAAGCCCCCCGTGGCCAGAAGCGCCAGCAAGACTGGAATCGCGCGACCCAAAAAGGAGGAAGGCTTTTGGGAAACAACACTTAAATCAACAGACATTCAAACTAACCTCACTCTGATGAGGTTTACTATGATGTCCCGTTGAAGTTGTGTCTAGCCCTGTCACTGGCGCTGGGACACGAAGGTCCCAAACGCCGCGGCACAGAATTTAGTCGGCCAGCAATTTGACCAAATCAATGGCCTTCTGCCGTTGTTTCGGCGATTTAATTGCGGCAAAGGCGATCACCAAGTCGGTCGCATCTGGATTCTGTGCAATCAAGCTCAAAATCGACGACTGGGGCCCTTCGGTACGCTCGGATTTCGGGGTCAAGCCATATTGCGAGCAATCAACACCCTCGTAGAAATACTCTGGACCAACACCCAAAACACAGGAAATTTGGAAAAGACGCGAGGCGGAAATACGGTTGACGCCGCGCTCGTACTTCTGAAGCTGTTGAAATGAAATGCCCAAGGCTTGGGCCAGCTGGTCTTGCGTCATGTCGACGGCATCTCGTTGCCGGCGGACTCGCTGCGCGACAAAATGATCGAGGTCATCGGCCTTACGGGGGTTTACGTTCTCTTTTACGGACACTTCACATACTCCATTACTACGAACTTAGACGCCAGAAGCGGCGATACGGCGCTTAGGTACCTGTGTTTGCGCAGATACCCTCTCGGTAACTTTGCCTGCCCCGAGCGGCAGGTTAGACGTTTGGCCATCGATGAAGGGGCCAAATTCGCTGGGCGATACATATTCTCTGCGATACCAAGGCTTCGTTTTCTGGTCGAAAACAGCTTCGAGCCATTTCAATACGACCTTAATGCGTGGAATCCGCTCGATGTCGCGATGATACACCAGGCTCATCTCAACCGGTTCGACGGCATCTCCAATCATAACGAGTTCGGGATAAATGGCCGCCAGGACAGTCGGCATCCCTGCAATGCCAATCCCGGCCAAAACACCCTCGACCACGGCAGCGCTCGAATTGGTTTCTATCCGCCGCCGTGCCAGATCCTGAAACGCGGGCACTTTACGGGTCATGTTGGACGTCAGCGTTTGGCCGGTGTGGTGCAAAAAGGGATGACGTAACGCTTCCTCGACGGTTTCCGGCTTCCCATAAAGTTCAAAATAGGACCGCGTTCCAAACAGGCCGTAATGGAAATAGGCCACGGGCTTCGAAATATAGCCCGGAGCCGGTTCCGCGTTGAAAACTAATGAGATTTCAGCATCAGCCTCCACGGGATTATTCGGCCATAAGCCACAATCCAACCGCAAGTCGAGTTTGGGATTTTCCCGCAGCAACTGGGTTAGGGCGGGTGTCAAAAGATAGGCTCCAACCCCATCCGAACAGGACAAAGTAACGGCACCTATGGGGGAAGTTGCTTCTGAGTCCAATACTTCGCGTTCGAGCTCAGCAATTTGGCTTTCAATGGTTCGAACACGCGCCAAGGCCATTTCGCCGGCTTTCGTCAGCACAACGCCCTGCGCGGTCCGCCGCACCAGACGTGCATTGAGGCGGGCCTCTAATTGGTCCAAAGCACGAGACACCGTCGAGGGATCAACCCGCAAGCTGCGCGCGGCCGCATTTAGCCCGCCGCAGACCGCGACCGCATAGAAAACATGTAGATCAGACAAGTCTGACCGATGGCGGACGACTTCCTTCAATTAGGGTCCCCTCAAGTAAGCAGCCACTGTATTGCAATTTTTCTGGCTCCCCAAGCTTTTTTTGCTGAGTAAATCTTTGCCTGCAACCAATTGGTAGCCGAGCCACCTTGGGCAGCGCTCTCGTGCTTCCTTTGGCGGGGGGTGTCACCCAATAAGCCGACTAAACCACAATCACCTAGGGATCTATGGCGCATCATTTCATCCGCACAAACTTAGAAGTTCGAAGCCCTATGGAAGCCCGGACGACGATGGAACGCATTGCCCGCGCTGCGGCTGACTTTAATGTCCACGCTCTTTCGGGGTCGCGGTTGATTGAAGGGCGGTCCTTGGCTGTAGGCTTGATCGGCGAACCGATCGCAAGCTTGGAGACCATGGTATGGGTCCATGCGCGAACCAAGCTTGGATTGTTAGGCATCACCCATGCTGGTCTCGCTGACGAAACAGATCCCACTGATTCAAGCCCGCTATGTGGCCTCTTAGGCATTGTTCCGCTCACTGCGGCGGGGAACCAAGCTGTCCTGACCGATCATTTTGACGCCGTCAGCCCAGACCCAAACCATATTTGCACGCTTGAAGACGAGCCAATCGGCATTTTTGGGTGGGGGATTGCTGTTTCTCGGCACGAAGCGGCCCGGCTCTTGGTCAATCTGGGTCTTTTCATCTCGCAGCACATCGTGCCGCACGCAGACTGGTATGCGCGTGCAGTGACCGATGATGGCGCAAGACTTCTGATGGGCCGCATGAATCTGGGCCCCCTGGAAGGTACTAAAATCGGCACACTCTACATGCCCTCATACCAAAAGGCCGAAGCGCTCTCTAACCAGACCAGAGGTGTTGCATGATCCCACCTACACGTGTCCCAGAACGGCTTGTTCCCAGTAATGGGCCTAACTGGGAAATCAGAGTCGCCCATCGGCTCGACGAAATCATGCAAGTCATTTCGCTTCGGGCGATTGCCTATATGCATGAACAGTCCTGTCCCTACGATGAAGAAATTGATGGAAACGACTTCGCAGGCGCTACCCATCTGATCGCCAGACTGAATGGTGAGCCGGTAGGTTGTGTGCGGCTTCGGTGGTTTGCAGATTTCTTTAAGGTCGAACGCGTTGCGGTTCTACCGCGCTATCGCAAGTCTGGTCTGGGTGCTTCCCTATTAGATGCGTCCTTCGAATTGGGTGCCAAAAAAGGCTACACGCACGCCCTGGGCCATGTCGAGCCATCGATCGTGGGCCTTTGGCAACGCGCTTGTGGCGTGAATCCTCGCCCAGGCCGGGCCAATCTTGCCTTTTCCGATCATGAATATGTTGAGGTTGAGAAATTTGTGCCCAAGCGGTCGGACTCGATCCACGTCGATTCGGACCCAATGATTCTCTTGCGTCCAGAGGGGGAGTGGGATCGGCCCGGCATTTTGGACCGATCCAACGAACGATTGATTCCATTGAGAACAGCAAGGCAAGCCTAACCATGTTTTCCCACAGTTATGCGTATCCGGGGCCAAAAAACCAAATCACACCCCTCCTCATGTGCAATGACCTCGTTGTGGATGGCCATGTATCGGAAGAGCCGGCCTCTTGGCGAACCTGCATCCACAACAGCATGTTGATCCTTGCCGAAGCGCGAAAGCGGGGCTGGAACATCGTCCATGTCTACCGACAAGATCGGCCTCCCAATCCCATTCCCAGCTTGCGGCCACAACCTGAGGAGCCGGTCTTTCAGTGCCGGGGACCGTCCGCTCTATCGTCGGCGGCGCTTCGTGATTTCCTTATGATGAGCCAAACCGACGAGATCATCCTCATTGGCCGCTCTATGGTTCCCAATTGCTTGGCGACAGCAGTTGCTGCCGCAGACTTGGGCGTGTCGGTTTCGTTGGTTGCCGATGCAGTTTCCTACCCAGCAGCCGATCTCGACAGTTCGTCGGTCTCCATCACGCATGCCGCGAGGCGTCTCATCCCTCAATTTGCCACCATGACCAGCACGGCGAAGCTTTTACAGCTTCAGTCCAGCCTCAGTCTGTTTGTCTCTGGAACCTGACATGACCACCCTGTCTATCGCGCCAAGCCTAAATGATAATCATGACGAGGCGTCTGGCACAAGCCAAACCACGCGCCCGACAGTGGCGTCCGGGCTCCCAAGTGAGCCCGTGTTACGGGTTATGCGTACTGCCCTACAGTGTTTGGGTCCCCTCGCTCCGAGCGATGCCATGGTTCTGTCACGCATGCTCAACCGACTTTTCGAAATCGAAGATGATGACGGGATCAGCGTCGCCATTAGCCATGCCCACGAGCTGGCCGAAGTTTTGCAGATGCAACAGCCTGCCGCACGCTAGGCCAAGGCCAATTTAGCTTGGCGTTACCCTGCCTGCACCGCGTGCCCGTGGATCAGGCGAAACGATAGGCAGGCGGCCTTGCACCTGAATCGCTGCAATATCGCCATTAAAATTCTGCGCTTCGATCCGATAGCCACGGCGTTCCAGTTCTTGGCGCAGTTCTGGGCTGGCTGGTGCATAAGGTTCTGTGAAGATGGTGTTTTCCGGCAAAAGTTGGTGGTGATAGCGGGGGGCATCCACCGCAGCCTTCAAAGGCATTTTATAGTCGAGTGCGTTGAGGAGCACTTGGAAAACGGTTGTGATGATACGTGACCCACCGGGCGAGCCCAACACCATGACCGGCAACCCATTCTGCATCAGGATCGTGGGTGTCATGGATGACAAGGGGCGTTTAAAGGGCTGGATGGCATTCGCATCCCCACCAACCACCCCATATTGGTTTGCCACACCGGGTTTGGCAGAAAAGTCATCCATCTCATTATTTAAGAGGAAGCCTGCTCCTTCGACCACCACGCCCGAGCCATACCAGCCATTCAGCGTATAGGTGTTTGAGACCGCGTTTCCATCGGCATCGACAACGGAATAATGCGTTGTCTGTGGCTTCTCCAGACCGGGCCGGATTTGCTCGGTGGGGGAAGGAAATTGTGGCTGGACACCTTTTGCGCGTGCTTGGATATAGTCCTCCGCTAGCAAGCGCGCGACAGGCACTTGAACAAAATCGGGGTCACCAAGATAGGCAGCGCGATCGGCGAAAACGCGCTTCTCGAGCTCCGCCAAGAGGTGAATATAGTCTGCAGAATTGTGCGCCACATTGGCAAACAGATCCGCGCGCGCTTCCTTCATGCCCAAGAGTTGCAGCAAAGCGATCCCGCCCGAACTTGGCGGAGGCGCGCTGATGACGTCATAGCCGCGCCACTTAGAGGTAAGGGCGGTGCGCCAAACAGGGCGATAGGCCTCCAAATCAGCCAAGCTGATGAGGCCCTTCTCCTTGCCCCGATACATTTGTGCCACGATCTGGGTCGCCACGCGGCCTTGATAGAAGGCAGCCGGGCCGCGCTGCGCAATTGCTTCCAGCGTATCGGCAAGTTCTGGTTGGGTAAAGGTCTTGCCTTCCGCCATAGCGCCGAAATAAGCGCCAAAATTGGTATCGCGCCCTAACTCAGCGAACGCTTCCTGATAGATGCGGATCATTTGTGCCGGTGGCACAAAACCATCGCGCGCCAAGCGGACTGCCGGGGCAAGGACGCGCGCCCAAGATAGTTTTCCAAATCGGCGATGGGCGGCAAAAAGACCAGCCACGGTGCCAGGCGTTCCTGCGGCCAGATTGCCAACAAGGGTGCTTCCGGGGCGCACCTCGCCCTGTGCGTCCAGATACATGGTGGGCGAGGCCTTGCCCGGCGCGGTCTCGCGATAGTCTAAGAAATAGGGCTTGCCCTGCATGACCAAAGTCATGAAGCCGCCCCCGCCAATATTGCCCGCCTCTGGATAACTGACCGCCAGGGCGAAACCGATGGCGACGGCTGCATCCACAGCATTGCCGCCGGCTGCCAAAATTTGTGCGCCAATCTCTGCCGACGGCGTATCAGCTGTCGCCACGGCCCCAGCCTTAAGGGCGCGACGGCCTTTGGCAGTGCCGGCCTCTGGCAAGATAAGCGCACCCGTCGCGCCTAGACCTAAGCCCCACAAAGTTTGACGACGCGAAATCTTCGACATGGCGTTTACTTTCTTAGAAACATCCGAATGGTGGTAACCCATCACATTAGACTGCAGTGCGACATAAAAACAACTTCCAAGCCGCTTGAGTTTCGTTAGGGTGCCTCCAAAAGAAACACATGACGGTGGGTGAGGGAAACATGACTAAAGTTGCAGTTGTTACAGGTGGGTCGCGTGGTATCGGCGCGGCGATTTCTATTGCCCTGCGCGATGCCGGATATAACGTAGCTGCCAATTATGGTGGGAATGACGAGGCTGCTGCCGCGTTTTCTGCCGAAACAGGCATTGCGACCTATAAATTTGATGTTGGCGACTATGATGCTTGCGTGGCGGCCATGGCCAAGATCGAGGCCGATCTTGGTCCAATCGATGTTCTTGTGAATAATGCGGGTATCACGAAAGACGGCTTCTTCCATAAAATGTCGCCAGAGCAGTGGCGCGGGGTCATTAATGTGGACCTAGACAGCCTGTTCAATTGCACGCGCCCGGTCATCAATGGCATGCGGGAGCGGGGTTACGGCCGCATTATCAATATTTCGTCCATCAATGGTCAAAAAGGCCAAGTCGGCCAGGTGAATTATTCAGCGGCCAAGGCCGGTGTGATTGGCTTTACAAAGGCTCTGGCCCAAGAAGGTGCCGCAAAGGGTATTACCGTCAATTGCGTTGCGCCGGGCTATATTGCGACAGAAATGGTCTCGGCCATGAACCCTGAAGCTTTGGCAAAAGTAAAGGCGGGGATTCCGTGCGGCCGCCTTGGCGAAAGCGAAGAAATTGCGCGCGCTGTTGTGTTCTTGGTGGAAGATCCGGGCTTTATCAATGGTTCAACCCTCACCATTAATGGCGCACAATATATCGCTGGCTAAACCTGTCCAATAGCTACAAAAAAGGGCTGTCAGGCCAAACCTGACAGCCCTTTTTTCGTTTTGAAGCTATGCTTAGCTCAGCAAGTCTTTCAAGCTGTCAACCAAATCGGTCTTTTCCCACGAGAAGCCACCATCGGCGTCCAGTGCCCGGCCGAAGTGGCCATAGGCCGCGGTGCGGGCATAGATGGGTTTATTCAGGTCCAAGTGACCGCGAATGCCGCGTGGTGTCAGTTTCATCAATTGTGGCAAGCGTGCTTCCAATTTGTCGAGATCGCAACGTTCGGTCCCATCGCAATTGGCATAAATGGACAGGGGCTCGGCCACGCCGATGGCGTAGGAAAGCTGCAGCGTGCAGCGATCTGCCAGACCGGCTGCAACCACATTCTTTGCCAAATAGCGGGCAGCATAGGCAGCCGAACGGTCCACTTTCGTGGGATCTTTGCCAGAGAAGGCACCCCCGCCATGGGGGGCTGCGCCGCCATAGGTGTCGACAATGATCTTGCGACCGGTCAAGCCGCAATCGCCATCAGGCCCACCAACGACGAACTTGCCCGTTGGATTGATGTGCCATACGCAATCGCGGTCGATTGGCAGAATGTCGCCCAAAGCGTTGCGAATATAGGGCTCTACAATTGCGCGAATGTCGTCGCTGGTCAGGGTTTCATCCAAATGCTGGGTCGACAATACAATCGAAGTTGCTGCAACAGGCTTGCCATTTTCATATCGCGCCGTGACTTGGCTTTTCGCGTCGGGGCCCAACATAGCCAGCACCCCACTTTTGCGCGCATCGGCCAGATCTTTCAGGATCTTGTGGCTGAATTGAATTGGGGCCGGCATCAGTTCTGGGGTTTCATTGGTGGCATAGCCAAACATGATACCCTGATCGCCCGCGCCTTCTTCCTTATTGCCGCTGGCATCAACGCCCATCGCAATATGTTCAGACTGGCCATGCAACAGCACTTCAATATCGGCATATTGCCAATGGAAGCCATCCTGGGCGTAGCCAATATCCTTGATGGCCATGCGGGCCGTATGGGCGATCAGGTCTTCGGTAACGGTGTCGGTGCCGCGGAATTCACCCGCGATAACAACCCGATTGGTAGTCGCCAAGGTCTCAGCGGCGCAGCGCAAGGCCCAAGGATCCAATCCTTCCGCAAGTGTATGACGGAAATACAGGTCAACGACTTCATCCGAAATCCGGTCGCAGACCTTGTCTGGATGTCCTTCAGAAACGCTTTCAGATGTGAAAAGATATGACGCTCGGGCCAATGGTCTACTCCGGATTGAAATTTCAGGATATAAATACATGTTTATATCTTGAAATCAACTTAACCACCGAAAGAATTGGCCTAAACGCTGCGGCCGTGGCAGAGTGACTCACATGACCCGATCCAAGAACCTAACAGATACTATCGAGATTTTGACGGCGCTGGTCGGATTTGACACCACGTCGCGCAACTCAAATCTAGAGCTAATTGAATGGGTTGAGGCCTATGTCGCGCCTTTGAAACCGCAATTGCGGCGTGTTCCAAATGCGGACGGCACCAAAACCAATCTGATCATAAGCTTCGGGCCGCTTACAGCCCCCGGTGGGGTGGTTTTGTCGGGCCACACCGATGTTGTTCCCGTCGACGGGCAAGATTGGACGACCGATCCGTGGACTTTAACCGAACTTGACGGCCGGCTTTACGGTCGTGGCACGTGTGACATGAAGGGCTTTGCAGCCTGCGCTTTGGCTTTGGCCCCTGCGATGGCGCGGGCTAATCTGATAGCCCCGATCCACATCGCGCTTTCCTATGATGAGGAAATCGGGTGTCTGGGCGCGCCCTCCTTGGTAGAGGTTCTCAATCAGCATTATGCCAAGCCTGCGGCGGTTATCATTGGCGAGCCGAGCGATATGGGTGTCGTTTCCGGGCAAAAGGGTTTGTCGACGTTTCAAATTGAAATTACGGGACGGGCGGCCCATTCCAGCCAAGTGCAGCAAGGGGTCTCTGCCATTATGGAGGCAGTTCCCTTATTGGCCAATCTTCGCGCCCTAGCAGAGGAATTGAGGGCCAAAGCCCCTGAAAGCAGCCCGTTTGAGCCATCGGGTACCACGCTTACCATCGGCTTGATTGATGGTGGCACAGCCTCCAACATTCTTGCCCAATCGTGTAACATTACGTGGGATATGCGCTTTGAGCTTGATGACGATCCCAATGTACATGAAGCCAAAGTTGCGGCTTGGGTGGCCGAACTTGATGCCTCAATAAAGGCGCGGGCCCCAGAGGGTGGTGCCCGCATGATGCGCCGCTCGCTGTCACCGGCGATGGCCCCAGAGACCCATGGAGCGGCGGAAGCTTTGGCGCGGGCTTTGACAGGAGACAACACCACCCGGGCTGTTGCCTACGCAACCGAAGGCGGCATTTTCCAAGGCGGTGGACTATCGACCGTAATCTGTGGCCCCGGCTCTATCCTCCAAGCCCATCAGCCCGATGAGTTTATCGAAATCTCCCAGCTGGCCGCCGGATGCGACTTCATGGAGCGTTTGGTAAAGCGCTTATCGGCCGAATCGCGAGACTAGATGCCGGGTGAACCTGCAAACGTCCGATAGAGGCCAATCGCTGCATCGCTCAATTGCGCCTGATTGGCCAAGCGGGCTTGGCGGGCACTGGCGAGTGCACTTTCAGCTTCCAAGCGGTCCTTGAACGACACAAGACCGGCATTAAAGCCTGCCAAGGTGGCGTCAAAGCGCACTTGGGCGGCCTGTTCGCCCTCTATCCCGGCTTTCGCGCGCGCTAGGGCTTGCCCATAAGCCGATAAGGCATTCTGTCCTTCCGCGATCGCATTGAGCGTCGTCGACCGATAGGCCAAAAGCGCCTGTTGGAACCGGGCGTCGGCCGTTTTCAAGCTGGCGCGTCTTTGGCCAAAATCAAATAGGGGGATGGAGATTGCGGGGCTTGAACTGCCGCGTTGAACCGTTTGCGCCAGCGGGTTTCCGGCCAAGGACGACAAGCTGGTAATCGTGCCAACGATCGATAAGCTGGGGTAAAGATCGGCGCGGGCAATCCCTACGGCCGCCGCCTGCAGAATGGCATCCTGCTCAGCGCGGGCAACGTCTAAGCGACGACGGACGAAATTGGCAGGTACGGCATCAACCAGTGGTGCTTCGGCACGGAAAGTAAAGTCTTTGACCGGGGCCAAAGTCTCATCAAGCGACCCAGGAACCACGCCGCGCAGGATCGCAATTCTGTCCAAAGCAGCGCGAACCCGCAGTTCCGCATCGGGCACACGTTGGCGAATTTGGGCAGCTTGGCCTTGCGAGAGACCTTTGTCTGCCAAGGAAATCAGGCCAGCTGCCTCGCGGGCATGAGCGATCGCTGCCAGTGAATCGGCGCGCGCCAAATCTTCTTGAAGATAGGCTAAGCTCTGCTGGGCATTGCGCAGATCAATATAGGCCGCCGCCAAATCCGCAATTATGGCGATCTTCGCAGCTTCGAGCGAGGCTTGAGCGCCTGCTTCATTGGCCTTTGCCCCAGAAAGGGCAGAGCCAAAGCGGCCAAACAAGGGAACTTCCCATGTGGCACGCAAAACCGCTTGCCCGGTCGTTTGCTGTTCTACGGCGGTGCCAGTCGCAGAGGTCAGCTTGGTATCGCCCATGGCATAATCGGTGTCAGCCGTCCCAACTGCGGTCAGGCGTGGCGCGAAACCCGCAATGGTGGCGCGCCCATTATTGCGCGCCTCAATCAGGCGTTGGTTGGCTAACTGCACCGAAATGCCTTCGTTCAATGCTTCACGCACAAGCTTGTCCAAAACAGGGTCAGCAAACTGTGACCACCAAGCGGCACTCTCTCCCGCAGGAGCGGGGGGCATATCGCGGAAAGCGTCTGGCAGCGTGCTGACAGGATTTTTGACCTTAGGCGCACCTATGCCCGGAAAGCCAACCGACCCGCCCGTGGCGCAACCGCCTAACAAAATCAGGACAGCCAGACTTCCGCTGAGGCCAAGCCTGCGGAGATTCTTCTTGTTGGCTGACATCTGAAACCCAAGTGCCGACGTAGACATGTTGTCTCCACAAAATGATGTTTTTTCGCTCCACCGCTTGACCTCGGGAGCAAGGCCGCATAATGCGAACGAACGTTCGCTATCGGAATAGGACTTATGTCGCGCACCGTCAACCCGTTGAAAGCTGAGATCAGACGTCGAGAGATCTTGGATGCAGCTCAAGCTTGCTTTGAGCGGCGCGGATTTCATGCGACCTCGATGGATCAGATTTGTACCGAGGCGAATATTAGCCCCGGTGGCCTTTATCGTTATTTCCCTTCCAAAGAGGCGATTATCGCCGCCATGGCAGATGATGAGCGCCGCACGGCAACTTTGGCTTTTGCCGAAGTGCGGGCGTCAGACAATTTTTTGCTGGCACTGTCAGAGCTATGCGAAAAATTTGCCGAGGCTTATGCCGAGCCTAATCGGGCGGCCTTTGCCGCAGAACTGATGGCCGAAGCGGTGCGTAATCCCAAATTTGCCGCGGTGGCGCGCGAAGCTGAGACCAAAATTCGTACCGAAATCACAGCTTTGCTGCGCGCGGGACAAGAATTGGGACACGTCGAACCCACATTGGATCCGGCCGAAGCGTCGGCGGTTCTGATGGCGGCGGCAGATGGCTTAGGCCTGCGTATGACCTTTATGAACGACTTCACTGCGGAAGAAGCCGCCCAAGCGCTGAAGAACTTGGTTCTGCGCTACCTCAATCCGGCTTCTACCCCAATCCAAATTCCCTCCCCTACCAAAAACTCGGTAAAAAAGCCGATTGGAGCTTCTAATGACGCGTAAAATCCAAGCTGTATCCTTCGCGCTTATCCTTGTCTCATCCTTGGGCTTGGTTGGGTGTGGCAACACAGGTGACGCAAAAAAAGGCGAGGATGCGAAGAAGACGTCTGAGGCCAAGAAAAAGGAAGGCGGTCGTATGCCGCAGGCCGTGTCCGTCGCCCCTGTCGAAGTTAAAAGCTTCATTGGCCGCCTGGTGGTCGCAGGCCAAGTTCAAGCCGTGCAAGAAGCCCGCGTCTTTCCAACATCGTCTGGCGCGCGTGTTATTCAGATTATGGCCGATGCGGGTGACCGTGTTGTTGCTGGCCAAGCCCTGGCCCGCCTCGACGCCCGCCAAATCAATGCTGATAGCGAATTGTTAGCCGCGCAAGTGCGCCGCGCCCGCACATCCTTGGCCGAAGCCGAAGTTGGATTGACTGCCGCGCGCCAAAACTTGACGCGCGCAGAAACGGGACCGCGCGAAACCGCCCTTGACACCGCTGCAGCTCAAATTGCCTTCGAACAAGCAGAGGCCGAATATCAACGTGCGCTTTCGATTAAGGGCGAAGGGGCGCTTTCGGTTGAGCAATTGGAGGCGCGCCGGGCCGCAGCCCGCGCCGCGGAAGCTCGGTTGCGCACCCAAAAGGGTGATATCAATGCGCTGCTTGATAGCCGTCGCCAAGCCGTTGCCCAAGCAGCAGCCCGCGTCGGTGCGGCGCGTGCGGATTTGGAAGTGGCCATTGCCCAGCAAGCCCAATCAAATTCGCGCCAGAATAATGGCTTGATCACGGCCCCGGTCGCCGGTCAGGTTATCTCCCGTTCCGTCAATGTTGGCGAAATCGCCGGTTCAACTGGCCAGCCTATGTTTGTCATTGTCGCCAATGACGCTTTGGAAGTCGCAGCTGAAGTTCCTGAGTCTGAAATCAGCCGTCTCAGCCTCGGTATGGCAGCAGAGTTTAACGCGCCTGACGGCTCTGTGGTCACAGGGTCTTTGCGCCGCCTGCCAGCTCAAATTGATCCGCAACGCCGCACCGGTCTGGCCCGCTTCACTTTGGCGCCAAACCCAGCGGTGAAGTCCGGCGTATTTTTGACGGGCAATGCCTCCTCCCAGCCACGATCGGTGACAGCCGTTCCTGCCACAGCATTGGTGTATGGACGTGACGGGGCTTCCGTCTTTGTCCTGCGAAACGACAACACGGTCACCAAGGTCAAGGTTACACTGGGTTCGCGCGAAGGGGCTTCGGTTGAATTGATTACTGGTCCGCCGGCTGGCTCCCTGGTCGTTACCGCAGGCTCTGCCTTCTTGGCAGAAGGCGAGAAGATCAACCCGATTAAGGCCGCCGCCAAGGCGCCGGCTCAACCCGCAACTCTCCCCAAGAAGTGAGGTAAGTCGTCATGCGCAATATTTCTTCTTGGGCCATCAAAAACCCAATTGCCCCAATCCTCTTGTTCTTCATGCTCACCATTATGGGCATTGGGGCCTTCTTTAAGCTGCCGATTAACTCCAACCCAGACATTGAATTCCCGGCCTTTACGGTCTCCGTGGGTCTTCAAGGCGCGGCACCGAGCGAACTCGAAAATCAGATTGCGACAAAGGTCGAAGGGGCTTTGGCCTCGATTGAGGGCGTCAAGAAAATGACGACCACCTTGGTCACGGGTAGCTCAAACACGTTTGTTGAACTGCAAATCGGCACGGACATCTCAAAAGCGGTGGACGATGCGCGGGCCGCAGTTTCGCAAATCCGCTCAGACCTTCCAGATGGGATTACTGAGCCACAAGTCGCCCGGATTGATTTCAACGATCAAGAACCCTTGGCAATTTACTCGGTGCGTGGCCCCGACATGCCAGCTGAAGATATCTCTTGGCTGATCGACCGAGAGTTTAACCGCCAATTGCTGGCGGTTAAAGGCGTTGGGCGGGTAGAACGCTGGGGCGGCGCAAACCGCGAAATCACTGTCGATTTGGACCCTGCGCGCCTCACCGCCTTTGGTGCGACCGCAGCACAAGTCAGCCGTGCGTTGCGCAGCCAGAACATCGACTTGCCAGCGGGCAAATCTGAATCTGGCGCGGGTGAGCAAACCATCCGGGCATTGGGTTCGGCCAAAACAGTCGACGAACTCCGCAAGACCCCCATTGTCTTGAGTGGGGGGCGTGTCGTGCGCCTGTCTGATATTGCGGATGTCCGCGACGGGTCGAGCGAATTACGAGGCATTGGCCGGTTTAACGATCAGCCTGTCGTTATGTTCCAGATTTTGCGCTCCAAAACGGCCAGCTCTCTGAAGGCTTATGATGCCGTGAAGCTGAAGATTGAAGAATTGCGCAAGGCCTATCCAAACCTCATTATCGAACCTGTCTTCACCCCAACCGATTATGTCCAAGAAAGCTTTGACATGTCGATGGAGACTTTGTTTGAGGGGGCCCTGCTTGCGACCTTAGTGGTGGCAGTCTTCTTAGGCGGATGGCGACCTGTCATTGCCGCTGCCGCTATCATTGGTTTTGGTCTGGTTGGCCTTGCATGGGTGTTGAAAACGACCACAGGCGTCGTCGTCTCAAAAACTGCGCTTCTTGCTATTGGCACGGTTATTTTGGGGATCGTAACTTTCGTCATCAAAGACGGGCGAGCGACTTTCTTGGCGGCAATCGCCATCCCCTTGTCGACCATTCCAACCTTCTGGATCATGAGCCTGTTGGGATTTACACTCAATGACGTGACGCTCTTGGCGCTTGCTTTGGTGGCCGGCATCTTGGTCGATGACGCGATTGTGGAGATCGAAAACATCATTCGCCACATCCGGATGGGCAAGTCTCCTTATTCTGCCGCCTTGGAAGCAGCCGACGAAATTGGTTTGGCGGTGGTGGCAACTACGGCAACGATTGTGGCGGTGTTTGCGCCCGTATCCTTCATGACCGGCATCGTTGGGCAATTCTTCAAAAGCTTTGGCTTGACGGTCGCGGTTGCGGTGCTCTTCTCGCTCTTGGTTGCCCGTTTGATCACGCCACTGCTCGCGGCCTTCATCCTCACGCGCTCTCCGCCTGAGCATGAAGGGGAAGCTGGCAAGCGCTATATCGACTTCCTCGAAATGGCCTTGCGGAACCGGTGGAAGACTGTTGGCGTCGGCCTGGCTGTCATGGCGGTTTCGATTGCCATGCTCAGCTTGGCGCCTAAAACCTTCACGCCAACCATTGACCAAGGCTTTGTGCAAATGCGCATCGACTTACCGCCAGGTCTCTCGCCTGACGAAGCCGACGCCCGAGCGCGCGAGGTTGCGGGTCTTGTGATGGATCGGCCTGAAACCAAATCGGTTGTGCAGAGCGTCAACGGTGACTTGACGGGGGCTACTTACTTTATCTCGCTTGTCGATCGCAAAGAGCGTGACATCTCCCAGCAGGCTTACGAGAGCGAACTTCGCAAAACGGTTGGCATGGTGCCCGGTATTCGCGCCCGCTTTGGCGGGGGTTGGGGCTCTGGCGGCTTGTCGATCAATTTGACCTCTGATGACCCAGACGCTTTGGCGGCTGCGACTCAACGGGTGATGAATGAAATGCGGAAAAAGCCTTGGGCCGTTGATTTACGTTCCTCGGCCGACTTAACCCGACCCGAGCTGCATATCGTGCCGAAGCGGGAAGAGGCTGCACGCCTTGGGGTGTCGATTGCAGAAATTGCGACGGCGTCGCGCTTGGCGACCACGGGCGATATTGAGCTCAATCTTGCTAAGTTTAATGCTGGCGAGCGTCAGATCCCAATTCTGGTCCGTCTGGCACGGGAAAACCGAGCGGATATTGAGGCCATCGGGGCCTTGCGCGTGAATACTGCCAGCGGTGAAACTGTACCTTTAAGTGCCGTGGCTGACATCCAGTTTGGTGGCGGTGAAGCTCGTATCACACGGGAAGACCGCCAGCGCGTGGTGACGATTTCCTCTGGTCTTGCCCCTGGCAAGCAGCTTGGCCCCGCCTTGCAGGAGTTGCAGAAGGAAGACTTCTACAAGAATCCGGGCCCCGGTGTGAAAGTGAAGCCAGACGGCGACGCCGAAGAGCTGGGCGACATGTTCGGCCAGTTTGCAGGTGCCATTGGCCTTGGCATTTTGCTGATCTACTGTGTGCTGGTGCTGCTGTTTAAGGACTTCCTGCACCCGATTACAATTTTGTCGGTCATACTCTTGGCCCCAGCGGGTGCCTTTATTGCGCTGGGTCTGGTCAAGGAGCCGCTGTCGCTGCCAGTGATGATTGGTCTCTTGATGCTGATCGGGATCGTGATCAAAAACTCAATCCTGCTCGTCGACTTTGTGATTGAAGCCCAGCACCGCGGTGTGCCGCGTCATGCGGCCTTAATCGATGCAGCACGCAAACGGTCACGCCCGATCGTCATGACCACGATTGCCATGATCGCGGGTATGGTGCCGGCTGCTTTGACAACTGCCGGTGCGGGTGCGTTCCGGCACGGGATGGCGATTGCGGTGATCGGTGGTTTGACCTTGTCGACGGTCTTGAGTCTGATCTTTGTGCCTGCCGTTTATACACTGATCGATGATCTTGACCAAAAGGTGAAGCGTTTCTTCTCCAAGGTGCCCACGGTCACCAGCGAAGAAAAGGCGATTGCCTTGAAAGAGGAAGTCGAGCGCCGCGCCAGCCAAGCAGCTGCGGAATAAAGAGCGCCCAGCCAACATACTAAAGGGGCCCCGACGGGGCCCCTTTTTTCGTTTTCGGTACCGAAAGGATCAGCGGAAGGGCGGCTCGTCAAAGCTGCGCAGCTTGCGCGAGTGTAGTACCACTCCATCGAGCCGCATCTTTTCAATTGCTGCGATACCAATCTTCAAATGCTCCCCAATGGCGCGCTCATAGAAGATGTTGGCGGTACCCGGCAGCTTGATCTCCCCATGCAATGGTTTGTCGGAGACGCACAACAACGTGCCATAGGGTACGCGGTGGCGGAAACCTTGGGCGGCAATCATGCAGCTTTCCATATCGACGCCGATAGAGCGCGAGATATTGATCAAGCGCCGTTCCCGGCCCCAATAAAGCTCCCAGTTCCGGTCCGAGAAACTCACCACCGTACCGGTCCGTAGACGACGCTTCAGCGCTTCGCCGCTTTCGCCAGTTACTTCCATGGCGGCTTGTTGAATCGACATTTGCACTTCGGCAATTGGCGGAATGGGCACGTCGGCGGGCAAGATGCGGTCAAGCACTTCGTCCTTGCGCAAATAAGCGTGGGCCAAAACATAGTCGCCAATACGTTGGCTCTGCCGAAGGCCACCACAATGGCCCACCATCAACCAACAATGGGGACGCAATACGGCCAGATGGTCGGTGATATTTTTGGCGTTCGAAGGGCCCACGCCAATATTGACGAGGGTAATGCCTTGGCCGTCTTTGGTCGTGAGGTGATAGGCCGGCATTTGATACTTGCGCCATGGGCTGGCCGCAACGCGTCCTTCTGGATCATCGTTCAGATTAGAGGCGTCAATCGTTACCCCGCCCGAACAAATCAAGGAATCATACCGCCCGCCTTGGCGAATCTGATCAATTGCCCAGCGCACAAATTCGTCGACATAGCGCGCATAATTGGTGAACAAAATCCAAGGCTGGAAAGCCCGCCACTCTGTCCCCGAATAATGGGTGAGGCGTTTCAGCGAATAATCGACCCGCAAGCCATCATACAAAGCCAAAGGTCTAGGCTGGCCTTGTACGATTTCAAACTCGCCATCGACAATTTCGTCGCCGACGGCAGTCAATTGTGGGGTTGGGAACCAGCGCGCCAATTCTTGAGGCGGCACATCACCGACGCCAAGGTCGGTTACCCCATCGATCACATAGGAATAGGGCATCTCGGCATCGGATAGGCCGACCTCAACCGTCGCCCCATATTCGCCAACCAAGGGCTCGAGGTTTTCAAGCAGATACTCGGTGAATAAAGCCGGATGGGTGACCGTGGTTGTATAGACGCCAGGCGCATTAAACTTCGCATAGGCGCGTTGTGACACAGGCGGCGGACCGTCCGGGGCGTAGGTTACGCGGATTTCGGGATAGCGAAAGCGCGCCCGCTCTTCTGGTGTGGGAGGGACCCGGGTTTGAACAAACCGGGCGAGGGCATCGTGCAGGGCCTGAACGGAAGCTGCGTGGATGTCTTGAAGCCTATCAATCGCTTCTTGTGGAGATTTGCATGGAAACATGGCCACATCTGGCTGTTTGAGGCCTGCTTGTCAATCTCAAGCGTGTGACAGTGGCGGCCCGCGACCTCAAATCCACGTTGCGGACCGCTAGATGGTTTAGCCAATGCCGTCAAAAAGCGCCGAGGAAATATAGCGCTCGGCAAAGCTTGGGACGATAAATACGATCCGCTTGCCAGCATATTCCGGGCGTTGACCCAATTTTATCGCCGCAGCCAAATTAGCTCCAGTCGAAATCCCGCCGGGCACGCCTTCGATCCGGGCGAGGTCACGGCTGAAGTCAAAGGCCTCTTCATTGGTGACGGTGATGACTTCATCAATCACCGACCGGTCCAGAACTTCGGGAACAAATCCTGCGCCAATGCCCTGAATTTTGTGCGGCCCGGGTGCGCCACCCGATAAGACAGGGCTGCCTGCGGGTTCTACCGCAATGATTTGGATGCCGGGATGGCGTTGCTTCAAGATTTGACCGACGCCGGTAATCGTGCCGCCTGTGCCCACGCCCGCCACAAAGGCATCGACTTTGCCTTCGGTATCAATCCAAATTTCCTCTGCCGTGGTGCGGCGGTGGACAGCTGGATTTGCGGGGTTCACAAATTGGCCGGGAATCAGGGAATTTGGTGTTTCTTCAACCAATTGCTTAGCGCGCGCGACTGCACCCTTCATCCCTTCTGCACCCGGCGTGAGGACGAGTTCCGCACCAAGGAACGCCAACATTTTGCGCCGCTCTAACGACATTGTTTCTGGCATGACCAAGATCAGGCGATAGCCGCGTTGGGCCGCTACAAAAGCCAGGGCAATGCCGGTATTGCCTGAGGTCGGCTCCACCAAGACAGAGCCCTCTTTAATCAAGCCGCGGTTTTCCAATTCCTCAATCATCGACACGCCAATGCGATCCTTCACCGAGGCGATAGGGTTGAAAAATTCCAGCTTGCCCAGAAGTTCAGCCTTTACGCCATACTTGGCAGCGATCTTGTCTAGGCGTACCAAAGGCGTTGCGCCGATTGTCTCTGTGATGTTTGAGAAAATCCGGCCTTGTGCGCGTGTCGCGGGGCTAGCTGCATTTTGGGTCATGTTTCGTCCTCACTTGTGTCCGTGCATATAACACAGGAGGTGCGACTTCAGTGCGCGAGTTACAAGTTAGAATTTCTAATCGATACATATGGGCGCAGTGTCGGCTTGACGCAGCAGCCGCACCCACCGAAGGAAGAGGTTGAAAAGGTCACACGTGAAGACAGTGCGGGAAATGGCATTGCGGGGCGGAATCGCGCGTCTGGTGGATACCGGACGCGGTTTTTCGGCTGTGCTGATCCGCAATGGAACCATTGTTGCCAAAGTTGATGATGCCGATGGGGCTATGGCCATGGCGCGGCTGCAAGGGGGGCATGGGCGGATTGAAAGCCCGGCAAAAGCCGTCGCCCACTCGCTTGACGACGGTCCTTACCGCGAAGTGGCAGAGCGGATTGAAAAGGCAGAAGGCGGCGTATTTCTTACGGGCCGCGCCGGGACCGGCAAAACCACCTTCCTCAAAGCCTTTATGGATGAGACAGACCTCAAGGCCGCGATTGTTGCCCCCTCGGGTATTGCGGCCTTGAACGCTGGGGGCCAGACGATCCATTCCTTGTTCAAGTTACCGCCGGCCATGATCCAGCCTCAAGATGTGCGTCGCGTCCGCGAAGGGCGGATGTTGAAGGCGCTCGATCTTCTGGTGATTGACGAGATTTCGATGGTGCGTTCGGATTTGATGGATGCGATTGATCGATCCATGCGTCTGCACCGCGGGGTCGCAAGACCTTTTGGCGGCGTACGCCTCTTATGCGTCGGCGACAGCGCGCAATTGCCACCCGTCGTCAGCCGCGAGGATGAACCCATCCTCGAACAGTGGTTTGGTGGGCCTTATTTCTTCGACGCGCCCTCGGTCAAATCCCTTTCTTGGACGTCGATTGAGCTGTGTCAGGTGTTTCGCCAATCTGATGCTGCCTTTCTCGGCCTCTTGGACCGGATGCGGCGCGGACGGCCAACGATGGAGGATGCAGAGCTTTTGGACTCTCGCGTGGTGGGTGAACCCCCGCCCTTTTCTGACAAGGATGGCGACGGGGCAATTGTGCTGACCACCACCAATGAAGCGGCTCGCCGGATCAATGATCTGGAGATGGCGCGCCTTTCAGGGCCCGAAGCTTCTTATGGAGCCAAGGTCGAAGGCCAGTTTGATGAACGCATTTTCCCAACCGACAGCGATCTTGTGTTGCGGATTGGCGCGCGGGTTATGCTGTTGCGCAATGATCCCGACAAACGCTGGGTCAACGGCACGTTGGCGACGGTGGTAGACCTTGGCAAAACCTCTGTCTTTGTGCGCATTGGTGGCCGTGTTCATGAGATCGAGCCCGCCGATTGGGAGCGTTATGTGTACGAGCCCGATCCAGAGGGCGTTCCCCAACGCAAGGCAGTGGGTGTATTTCGGCAAGTGCCGCTGCGGCCCGCTTGGGCCTTGACCGTCCATAAAGCCCAAGGACTGACTTTTGATGCCGTCCATGTCGACTTTGGCCGTGGTGCCTTTGCCCATGGGCAGACTTACGTTGCGCTGTCGCGCTGCCGCACCTTGGAGGGCCTAACGCTGTCACGCCACTTGCGCAGGACCGATGTTCGGGTTGATGATGCAGCCTTCGCCTTTGCAGATCGGGCGGTTTATGCCGATCTTGGCGCGTTTCGGGTTGGCCGGATCGAGCAGGATTAGAGCAGTCAGGGTGCAAGGATCGCGCCAAAAGGAGTTCTGATGTTCATGCGTTTCCCATCCTTTGCTCGCCCGTCGTTAAGCTGGGCGCTTGCCGGCTTCATGCTGACTTCGGCAGTGATCAGCTGCGCCCGTGCCGACGACATCAAGGGTTATCTCCCCACAGCGGTAGCGGTCGCCAATTTCCCAGCGGCACCCGCACCTGGTTCAAAGGTGGATCTGGATGATCGCGCCGCAGCGCTGGACCTGCAAGCCAAGCGCACGCCCGATCGCGTCGCCCTCGCCCAAGCCGATCAAAAGCTCGACGTCTTCTCCGCCTTTGGTTCCGTGCTGGGCCCGCGGGTGACGGCTGAAAGCGCCCCAAGCCTTGCCCGCTTAATGGCCCGTGCTTCCCGAGATGTGGGTGCAACGGTTCTGCCCTTTAAAGAGCTTTACAAGCGCCCCCGCCCACCCTTGGCTGATCCCGCCGTAACCCCCTGTGTCCGTTTGCCCGAAAATGGCTTGAACTCTTACCCCTCTGGCCATGCCATGTGGGGCGCGATGGTCGCAACGCTCCTCGCAGAACTTGTTCTCGCCAAAGCAGAAGCCCTGAAAGCGCGCGGGCTGGATTACGGCCTTAGCCGCGCGGTCTGCGGCGTGCATTACCCCAGCGATGTCGCCGCGGGCCAAGCCCTTAGCGCCGCGCTATTGGTGGAATTGCGCAAGGATCCTACGTTCAAGGCGGATTATGAAGCAGCAAAGGCCGAACTCGCAGCTCTTCTAAAGCCCTAATCAGCCCGTATTGCGCAGGCCGGCGGAAATGCCGTTGATCGTCAATTGAATGCCTTTTTTAACGGTTTCGGCCTGAGATTCATCTTGGCCTGCGCGCAAGCGTTTGATCAATTTCACCTGCAACAAGTTCAGTGGATCGAGATAGGGCATGCGTAAGCTGATCGAGTGGGCAAGTGCTGGATTATTTCCCACCAGTTCCGCCCGCCCGGTCACAAGCTCTAAGGCTTCCAATGTCTTGAGCCATTCCGCTTTAATGCGGGCGAAAATAGCCTTTGCCATCTCTTGGTCGTCCACCAATTCACTATAGCGGCGCGCAATTTCTAAATTGGCTTTGGCTAGGACCATTTCGATGTTGGAAACAAGATTGGCGAAATAGGGGCTGGATTGATAGAGCGCCTTAAGCTCACCCGCCGCCGATGCCCCCACGGCTTCTTGATAACCCGCAATGGCACTACCAAAGCCATACCAACCTGGCAGGTTGACGCGCGCTTGCGACCAACTGAACACCCATGGAATGGCACGCAAATCTTCAATCCGACCCGACGCGGTACGGGCGGCAGGTCGGCTGCCAATTTTCAGGTCGACAATCTCTTTTAAGGGCGTCGATTGGTGGAAATAGCGCGCAAAATCAGGGGTATCATAAACAAGGCTGCGATAGGCTTTGAAAGCCAAATCACTTAAGCGCGGCATGATCCGGCTTAAGGCTTCTTCTTGCGCTTGGTCGACTGGATGAAGCGCTGCCTCAAGGCTTGCCCCCACCAAAGTTTCCAAAGACACCCGCGCGCTATCTGGATGGCCATACTTTGAGGAGATAACCTCCCCTTGCTCGGTCACCGACAGGCCCGATTCCATACTGCCTGCGGGAAGGGCCGCAATCGCATCCCGGGACGAGCCGCCGCCACGACCAATCGAGCCGCCGCGACCATGGAAGAAGCGCATGGTGACACCTAATTCCTTGCCCAAAGCGACAAGCCGACCAATGGCACCGCGCACTTCCCAATTGGCCGTCAGATAACCGCCATCCTTATTGCTGTCGGAATAGCCAATCATCACTTCTTGCACCGGATTGGTGGCGGCACGTGCGCGGACGACTTCAGGCAAGGTTAGCCAGGTTCGCATGATGGCCTCGCTGGCCTGCAAGTCTGCAATGGTTTCAAACAAGGGTGCGATGGCAATTTGCGGGCTGGGATCAGGCGATAGTTCAAACAGCCCACCTTCTTTCAGCAAGAGGGCCACTTCCAAAAGATCAGACACACTGTCGGTCTTGGACACGATGACGCGTCGCAAGACTTCTTCGCCCACCGCGGTGCGGATGGCGCCGGCTTGCCAAAACACTTCCAATTCTTTCAGCGTTTCTGCGCCATATTTGGCATAAGGCGTGGTTAGATTGCGGGGTGAACGCCATTGCGCGCGCAATACCTCAATACGAGCCTCCTCGGTCAGGCTCGCATAATCGGCCTCAATGCCTGCAGCGGCCAGTAATTCGCCAATCGTGCGCTCATGCACGTCCGAGTTTTGGCGCAATTCCATCTGGGCGAAGTGGAAGCCGAAGACTTTCACGCCCGTGATCAAGCGCGCGAGACGTCCATCGGCGACATCGCCTGCTGCATGGGCCCGTAGAGACCCGCCCACGATCTCAAGATCGGCAATCAATTCGCTGGGGCCTTGATAAGCTAAGGCCTCCAAATCGGTCGGTCGGGCAGGGGGTCTTTTGGTTATCGCCTGATAGGTTGCGGCCAAACGGGCATAAATGCCCCTGATCGCCTGCCGATACGGCTCGTCTGCGCGATGGGGGGAAGCATCGCGCCCGGCTTCTGCCAAACGTGCCAAGTCGGGTGAAACGGAGGTAAGTTCAGTCGAAATCGACAATTCACTGCCCAACTGATGCAATTCTTCCAGAAAGGAGCTTAGCAGCAGGCTCGCATGCGACATCACCGCATGGGTTAGGGTTTGGGCATTCACAAAAGGATTGCCATCGCGATCCCCACCGACCCAAGAGCCAACCCGCAAAATCCCCGGCAATTCCGTGCCTAAACGCCGTTCTAGCCGGCGGATAAGGTTGGGCATTTCTTTCAAGAAGGAACGACCCAAAACGCTCGCGACATTGGCGATTTCGTCGGCTACTTCAATGCGTTCCCCGCGCAGCACGCGGGTTTGCCACAAGAGCCGGATTTCGCGGCGTAACCGCTCGACCCGCATGTCGCGCCCATCCACGAGATCAATCCGCGCGTCTAATGTGTCAGAGATCGCAGCTTCCCGGTCCAGTACGCTTTTGCGGCGCACTTCGGTGGGATGGGCGGTGAGGATGGGGGCTATAACCATTTTGGACACCACATCAGACACATGCGCCACGCTCAGCTCTGGCCGTGTGTTGAGGAGTGCCAACGGGTCTTGGCGCACGGCTTGGGTGCGGCTGACATAGTCATCAGCCAGATTGGCTAATTGCGAAAACACGCAAAATCCGTGGATGAAGACGAGTGTTTCATCCAGCTCTAGGCCATCCAGCAAGCTGACGGTAGCACCTTGCGGTGCCTGGCCGCGATATTCGCGCACCGATTCGGCGCGAATGGTTTCAATGGCCTCAAACAGGGCCTCGCCATGCTGATCCTTGATGACCTCCCCCAACAGGGCACCTAAGTCTTTGATTAAGTCGCGGGCGGACGCTGGATTAGTATCGGGCATGCCGCCATTTGACGGCAAGTTTCCTTTAGGGCAAGGCCATGACTGCGTTGCCCATTGGTACAGCTGCAGCCGCCTTTGGGGCGAGCAATGGCTGCCCGCCCGACAGGCAGGGCCGACTAAAAGCCGTAGGCTGCGGCCATATCTGGATCTTTGGCGGCAACCAGTTTGGCGCTATCGACCATCACTTTGGCTTGTTTCCAAGTCGCGTCATCCTGCATTTTTCCGTCCAGCATGGCCACCCCACTGCCATTGGGCATGGCTTCTAGGATGCGCTTGGCGAAGGCGATTTCCGCGGGATCGGGGCTGAAGACTTTCTTTGCAATAGCAATTTGGTCAGGGTGAAGAGACCACGCCCCCGCACAGCCCATAATGAAGGCGTTGCGAAATTGCTGCTCACAAGCCTCAAGGTCCTTAATGTCGCCAAACGGACCATAGAAGGGTTTGATACCGGCAGTTTGGCAGGCATCGACCATCTTTGCGAAAGTATAATGCCACAAATCCTGCTGAACGCTGACCCGGGCGCTGCCGTCCGCATGGGGGTCTTCCACCACGCGATAGCCCGGATGACCCCCGCCCACGCGGGTCGTCTTCATCGCGCGGCTGGCGGCCAAATCGGCTGGGCCAAGGCTGATGCCCTGCATGCGGGGGCTGGCTAGGGCAATTGCATCCACATTGGCCACGCCTTCAGCAGTTTCCAAGATCGCGTGCAATTGGATCGGGCGGGAAACGCCTGCCTTGGCCTCGAGCTGGGCGAGCAATTGATCCAGATAATGTATATCCCAAGGCCCTTCGACCTTGGGTACCATGATGACGTCCAGTTTGTTACCAACTGCGGCGACAATTTCCATCACATCGTCCAGCATCCAGGGACTATTGAGGCAATTGATACGGGTCCACAGACCGGTCCCCATCGCAGCAAAATCAGTTTCGCGCGCCATCTCGATAAACCCAGCCCGCGCGGCTTCCTTCGCGTCTGCCGGGATCGCATCTTCCAAATTGCCCAGAATGACGTCTACGCCTTTGGCCATCTCTGGCACTTTCGCGCGCACTTTTTCCAGATGTGGCGGCACAAAGTGGATCATCCGCTCCACCTTTATCGGCAGGTCACGGTAAGGCGCAGGCGCACCAATGGCGAGGGGTTTGAAGAAGGCGCGGGGAGTTTTCATGAGCATGAGTTCCATATTTTGATTTTTCTCTGCGCTAGGCTGACCACGCCAAAAGGTCAACGCAGCAAGGGGGTTCGCAAGCGGCTAAATGCTGCGCTAAACGCTTCTGATGCAGCGTTGGAAACTGACCCTTGAGTATGATGGCACCAATTTCGCGGGTTGGCAGAGCCAATCGGACGGGAAAGGCGTGCAAGATACAGTAGAGCGCGCCATTATGGCGATTGAAGGCGAACTGCGCCGTACCCATGCCGCTGGGCGCACGGATCGGGGCGTGCATGCCACTGGCCAAGTCATCCATGTTGATCTTGCCAAGAATTGGGCTCCGTTCCGTTTGCAAGAGGCCTTGAACGCGTGGCTGCGCGACTTGGGGCCGGTCTCGGTGCGCGAGGTTGAGGCCGTGCCCGATAGTTTCCATGCGCGATTCTCCGCCCAAGCCCGTGGCTACTTGTTCCGGATGGTCGACCGTCGCCCGCCTTTAACCTTGGAACTCGGCCGCGTATGGCGCGTCTCGCAAGATCAGGATGTCGACCGCATGCAAGAAGCGGCCAATTATCTTCTTGGCACGCATGACTTTACCACGTTCCGCGATGCCGATTGTCAGGCCAAAAGCCCCATCAAGACCTTAAGCCGCTTTGAGCTGCGCCGCGTTGAAGGCGTTTTCGGGCCAGAGATTCAGGCCCGCGTGCAGGCGCGATCCTTCCTGCATCGCCAAGTCCGCTCCATGATGGGGACATTGTCGGAAGTGGGGCGCGGGAAATGGAGCCCCGAAGATGTTCGCGATGCGCTAGAGGCGCGAGACCGTAAGCGGTGTGGCCCCGTGGCGCCAAGCGACGGTCTTTATCTGACCGACGTCTTCTATGATCTTTAGCCTTTAGGCCAAAGCAAAACAGCCAATCAGGCGGACGCCGGTTTCCAGCGGCGCGTCAGGCTCCATGAAGCCCGTGACTTGGATTAAGGCAAGCTCTCCCCGCTCGCTCAAACCTGTGCCCCCATGTTTTTCTAGCGCTGCTTTCGGGCCCGCGAGCAGACTGATGTCACCGCCTGATGCTTCCGGCGCGCGGTTGGCGAGTAGCAGCGATGCCGGTGCACCTTGGGCCACAATTTGAGGGCTTGCCGCACATGCATGCACACCTGCCAAGCGATCATCTAACAAATCCACCCACCAACTTTCCCGCTCCCCCGGCCAAGGCAGGCAGGCGATGGTTCTTGCCCCCTGCTTCGCCGCCACCAACGCCTCGGATGCCGATAAAATGCGCGTCTCGCTGGCCGATCCAAACGCTAATTTCGCCCAAGGGGCTGCTTCCAGCGTGGTCACGACATCAAGCCCACCTTGAGCGGCGAGATTGGCGGAAATCAGCGCCCGCCACACGGCGGCTGCTAAGGCAGGGTCAAGGTTTGGCTCTCGTGTAATCAGTCCACGCAGAATGTCGATCTCGCGCGCGGGACGCCACCCAAAGCCAGAATCGCCTGCCGCCTTTTTGGCTTCGGCAATGGCGCGCGCCAGGCCTGAACGTTGTGCAATCAGGCGCGCCAACTGCCCGTCAATGGCATCAATCGCCTCCCGCAGGGCCGTCATATCGGTGGGTGAAGGGGCGGACGAACTTGGTGCGGGCATATTCATGCCTCAACCATGGTGAAAAATCCTTGTTTGCGCAAGATAATTGCCTGAATTTGGTCAATGTCAGCAGCCACCCTCCCGCAATCCATCCGCACAGGTTAGTGGTGCACCAACTGGAGCTAATCTGACGATGTCGCTTGCCCGCAATACCCTTGTTCAAGCCGGTTTCACCTTATTGAGCCGCCTGTTGGGCTATGCCCGAGACCGGGCGATCTCCAATCTTTTGGGTGCCGGTTGGGTTGGCGATGCATTCGCGACAGCGCAAACATTCCCAAATCTGTTCCGTCGTATCTTGGCAGAGGGAGCCTTTAGTCAAGCCTTTGTGCCGCTCTATGCCAAAACGCAGGCCGAGATTGGCAAGGATAAGGCCGCCGAAGTGGCGAGCCAAGCTTTCTCGGTACTGACTTTGGTTGCGGCCGTGGTCACTATCGTGGCGCAACTGGCCATGCCGTGGATCATGCTGGTGATCCACGGGGGCTATGCCGATAAGCCTCAGGCATTCCAATTCGCCATTCTGCTCACGCAAATCACCATGCCCTATCTCGTCGGCATGGCGATGAGTTCGTTGTTTTCGGGCGTTTTGAATACGGCCGGCAAGTTCGCCCTGTCTGCTGCCGCGCCAACCCTGTTAAATCTGACCATCCTTGCCGCAGTCATTTTTGTGCGAGAACCGACCCAAGCTGCCATCAATGCGGCGGTGGCGATTACAATTGCTGGGGTGTTGCAGGCCACCGCCCTTTATATTGGCTGTCGGCGATTAGGCGTTCGGATCGGCTTTCGAGTGCCGCGCTTGACGCCAGAGGTGAAGGCGATTGTGACCGTCATGGGTCCGTCCGTGATCGCAGGCAGTGCCACGCATTTGAACGTGTTGGTCAGCCAGTCCTTGTCGAGCTTTGAGGTCGGGGCAAAGTCTTGGCTTTATGCGGCCGACCGCTTGTTTCAATTACCCCTTGGCCTGATTGGCGTAGCCATTGGGGTGGCATTACTGCCCCGCCTTGCACGCGCCGTGGCCAGCCCGGAAACGGGCGACGATACCAAAGCTTTGGATGAAGCGTTCGTTTTGTCGATGGCGTTTACGCTGCCCGCCGCCGCCGCCTTGGTTGTGGTACCCTTCTTCCTGATGCAGGGCTTTTGGGCTGGTGGCCAGTTTACCGAGGCAGACGCCCGCGCTACCGCAGACGCATTGTTCCACTATGGCTGGGGTGTGCCTGCCTTTGTGTTGATCCGTATTTTGGCTCCGCCCTTTTTCGCGCGCGGCGATACCAAAAGGCCGATGAATTTTGCCTTGATCAGTGTTTTGGTGAACATTGGCTTAGGGGCATCTTTGTTCTTTGGGTTGCGGGCTTTGGGTCTACAAGGCTATGTCGGGCTTGCCATCGCCGCTAGCGTCGCGGGATGGGTAAACGCGCTTTTATTGGCCGCGACCTTGCTGCGAGAGAAGAATTGGCGACCCGAACCTTGGGTGATTGGCAAGTTCTTCCGTATCCTGATCGCCACCTGCGCCATGGCCGCGGTCTTAGGTTTTGCTGCCTTGAACCGCGTGCCGATTGAGGGCTGGTTTGAGGCCAGACTGGTATTTGGCAAGGAAGTGGCGACTTTATTGGTTTGCTTGCTGGGTGCGATCGTTTATGCGGCAGTCGCCTTCCTCGTGCGGGCGGTAACTATGGCCGACATCAAGCTCGCGCTACAAAAGCCTGCCGGGGCCCCTGCCGCCTCCGCACAAGATGAGTTCTAGGATAAGAAGACAGACATGACTAACGTATCAAAGAAGCGGGTTTTTTCTGGGGTTCAACCAACCGCGAATTTGCATTTAGGCAATTATCTGGGCGCAATCCGCCGCTTTGTCGAATTGCAGAACGAACCTGCCACCGAATGCATTTATTGCGTGGTGGACTTGCATGCCATCACGGTGCCGCAAGACCCTGAGAAGCTGCGCGCCCAAACCCGCGAAGTTGCCGCCGCTTATTTGGCCGCTGGCGTTGACCCCGTTCGCTCGGTCATTTTCGTACAGTCCAATGTATCGGCTCATGCCGAGCTAGCTTGGATTCTCAATTGTGTGGCGCGCATGGGCTGGCTAGAGCGCATGACCCAGTTCAAGGATAAAGCAGGGAAAAATGCTGAGCGTAGCTCTGTCGGCCTGTTTGACTATCCGGTTCTGATGGCTGCCGACATTCTGACCTATAAGGCAACCCACGTACCTGTCGGCGATGACCAGAAGCAGCATCTTGAATTGTCGCGCGACATTGCGGCCCGCTTCAATACAGACTTCAAAGTTGACGGTTTCTTCCCCCTGCCAGAGCCTATCATTGGCGGTCCCGCCGCACGCGTGATGAATCTGCAGGATGGGACCAAAAAGATGTCCAAGTCCGACCCCGCCGATAATTCGCGGATCAATCTGACCGATTCAGTCGATGTGATGGTCAAGAAGATCAAAAAGGCCAAGACCGATACTTTGCCCATGCCAGCCCATGTGGATGAGCTGAAATCGCGGCCCGAAGTAGACAATCTGGTCAGCATTTATGCAGCTTTGTCGGGCCAGACGAAAGAACAAGTCGTGGCTGAATTTGTCGGTGCAGGCTTTGGTGTATTCAAGCCGCGATTGGCCGATCTGGCAGTGGAGGCATTGGGGCCAACCATGACCTCTATGGCCACTTATTTGGCAGACCCTGCCCAGATTGATGCGATCCTGCGCGCGGGTGCAGATCGGGCCAATGCGATTGCCCAGCCGATCTTGAAAGATACCAAAGCCGCGGTCGGCTTCTGGTCTTAGGCCGCTGCAGTCGGGGCAGGCACAGTCTTCTTTGTCTGCCCCAATTGGCACACCAAAAACGCCACTGTTGTGCCAATGCACAATTGCCACGGGAAGGCGAGGCTCTTCCAAGCGGGTGGCAGACCGAAATAATCGACGATATAGGCTTGCTGCAGCAGGATGGTGATGAAGCCTGCGGCTAAGGCGGCAATCACGCTGGCGGTAGAGCCGCGCTTGGTAAAGACCGCCGTGATATAAACCCCTGACAGGCCGGAATAAGCAAAGGTCATGACCGACAACACAAAGGTCAGAAGCGGCGTGTCGGTATATTGCTGCCAGTAGAAACACAGAATGGACATGGCAAACAAAGCGACGCCTAGCACCACCATGCCCAATTGCCCGGCGCGCACATAATGGGCCTCTGGCTTTGGCCCGCGCTTGTCGCGCCAAGGCCGGTAGAAGTCCTGTACGAGAACCGACGACATGGAAATCAGGCCGGAATTGACAGCCGCCGCTGCTATCACCCCAACTGTCACAAAGCCGCGCAAACCCGGCGGCATTTGGGTCAGGATAAAGGTCATGAAGACGGTGATGTCTTGTCCCTCAAATTTGGTCATCACCTCTTGGCTACCTTCTTGGATCATCAGATCCGGCCGTTGGTAAAAGACATAGAGGAGGGACCCGATGGTCATAAAGATCAGCACTACGGGAATGGTCGCAAAGACCGACACAAACATGGCTTGATTGCCCTGCTTGGCATCCTTGCAGGCCAACAAGCGCTGGGATGTATCTTGATCGAGGCCGAAATTACACGCATTCAGGATCGCAACGCCGGTAATCAGCGCCCAGAAGGAGAAGGGTGCGCTGAAATCCAAACTAAAGTCGATCAGTTGCAACTTATTGGTGCCCTCGGGCGTATGGGCAAGGCCCTGCCAGATTTCAGCCTCGGAAGCTGGAATTTTCATCAAAAGAAAAGCCACCACGGTCAAAGCGGCAGTCACATAGATCGCAACTTGGACCAGATCGCTCCAGATGATGGCGTTCAGGCCGCCGATAAAGGTGAAGATTAGGCCGAATATCAGCAAAAGAAGCGAAGCCTGAATGATATGATTGGGCGCAATATCGCCAAACATAATCATGGAGACCGCAATGGCGGCGAGATAGAGGCGCGCACCGCTCGCCAAAATCCGACCTACCAAATACATACCGGCGGCAGCTTGGCGGGCAGTGCGGTCATAGCGCTTCTCTAAAAGCTCATAAACCGTAGTGGCCTGCATGGCGTAAAAGCGCGGCATCAGAGCCATAGCGACAATAATGGCCCCTAAGGCTGCGCCAATATTGCTGCCCAAATAGGTAAAGTCGCCGCGATAGCTGGAATCGGGCGCGCCCAAAAAAGTCGCCGCTGATTGACTGGTAGAGAGAACTGAAATGGCAACCAGCCAGATCGGCACATTATTGCCGGCCAGAAAATAATCATTGGCTTTGGCCATTTTGCTATTGGTCGCCAAAATCCCGGCAATGGCGATAATCGCGACATAGCCGCCCAAAATCAGCCAGTCTAATGCGGTAAATCCAACAGCCATCGCTTGGCTCTCTCCCCAAAAAGGCGCATGCCTTTGACCTATGGCATAAGGCCCCGCCCCGCGTCCACTGCTGTTGAAATCAAAGGTTTAGCTCAAGGCTCAAATGGCGCTAATGGCTTGCGCGTTCAAATAGGGCAGTGGGGCATAAATCGCCCGCATGGCCTCGGCCAGTTCGCGGGCATCGGGGCGCGGGAAGGGTGAGGTGTCGATATGCACCGCCGCAATATTGGATAGGCCAACGGCTCGCGCTGCCAACAGGGCATCAGCCATCGCAACAGCACGACCGGCCTTGCCCTCGCGGCCAATATTGGCGCGCCCGTCGGTCAAGAATAACAGGCGCGGCGTACGGCCCTTGGCCTTTTCCGCCAAGGCCAAGATCAGGCCTGTATCAATACCGGCGGCTAAGGGCGTGCCGCCCCCGCCCGCCAAATCCGCCAATTGTCGTCGCGCCCGGGCCAGTGAGCGGGTTGGCGGCAAGAGGACTTCTGCCCCCTCATTGCGGAAAGCGACCAAGGCCACGCGGCTACGGTCGACATAGGCTTGCGCCAGCAAAAGCTCCACCGCGCCTTTAGCCTCGGCCAAACGCTGAAAGGCCGAAGAGCCGGAGGCATCGACCACTAAGATGGTCGTCGCCTCTTTCGGCTGGGCAAAGCAGCGAATGCGAAAATCGCTTTTGCGAACTTCAATGCGCTTGGCCGCCGGGGCACCCTCTGCTTGCGGGCGACGACGCAACTTTTGCCACGGTGCCGCCGCGCGCAGTGTCTCAATGATGTTAAGGCGTTCGCCGGGCTTTAAAGTTCCGCTCCGCGAACGGATGGGTCGACCACGCAGAGGTGACTTCTGCATCGCCCCACCGCCACTGCCACTGGCGCGGCCTTGACGATTGGGCTTGGCCTGATTGCCAAGTGCTGCAATCAACTCAGCGGGCAGAGCGGACTTAACCGCATCGACCAGTATTTCGCTGGGATTGGGTTGGGTCTTGGCCTCTGCCTCTGCTTGGGTATCGGGGGAGGATTCTGGTGGTGGTGGCTCTGCATCGGTTACGTCGGGTTCAGCTTCATCTTGGCTTTCTGGTGGCTCGACCTCATCGGGTGGGGCTTCCTCAGGCGGCGGGGGTAATTGTAACGCCTGCGGTGCCAAGACCAATTGTGCCGCCAACGTCACATCGCCCAGAGTGGCCGCCGGTCTTCCGTCTAAAGCCGCCACCATGCGCGCGACCCGCAAGCAGAGGAGCGCTGGTCGGGCTGAGTGCAGACCAAAGGCTTGGGCTGCCTCGCAGATCGCATCAACAAGCGTTTCGTCCGCTAAGCCAATGCGCGGTAGAGCCGCTGTTGCCAGTTGGATATGCTCAAAGCTTGCCCCCGCACCTGCTAAGTCTGCCAACCCCAGGCCATTGCCATCGAGGCGAAAGCTGCACCGCTCCAGAAGGGCCGAAGGCGGGGATTCTTCAGCGCCTATGCTTTCATCCAACAAGATCAGACCAAAGCGGGCGGGCAAAAGCGAGGTTAAGCCATCGCGCTCCAGCTGAAACTGGCCTTGATCCAAGGCCGCAGCAATCCTGGCAGCGGTGGCTGTGCTCAAACGCTCTGCCATGGGCAGGACCAAAACGCCACCATCGACTTCACTTAAGAGCCCCCGCTGGACCACGGGTTGGCCAAGTGCAAGGCTGGTTGCGAGATCTAGGCCGCCAAGGAGACGGTCATCCCCGGTTTGCACGGGGCAGCGGCGCAAGGGTGCCCCCTCTGGCAACAGCTCTCTCAAGAGATCGAGCCACGCATCAAAAAACGGGCTGCTGCGTCCTTTGATCGAAATGCCGCCCAGGCCGTGTGGGTCCATGGCAAACAAGGTGGCAATCAACAAAGGTTCCGGCCAAGCGGCGCAGGGCACCTGATCGGTCTGCGCCTCTTGGGTCATGATCCAAACAGGTCGGTCATGGCGCGCTCAATCCGGGTTGACGAGCCAGTTTCATCGAGTGGATTGCGGCGCAAGCGGTGGCGCAGGGCCATCACGGCAATGCCGCGTAAGTGATGGTCTTCTACCTTGGTGTCGCCTTCAAGGGCGGCAACCGCACGGGCGGCACGGATCAAGGTCAGCTCGCCCCGCAAGCCATCAACACCCACAGCCATGCACAGGCGCGACGCCCATTCCAGCGCCGCATCAGGTGTTTCGATTTCGCTTAGTCGGCCGCGCGCGGATACTATCTTTTCCCGCACTGCGGCTTCGGCCTCAGCCTGGCGGGCAGCAAAGCCTGCGCTATCGCGATCAAAGGAGTCGCGCCGCCGCACGACCTCCACCCGCAAGGCCAGATCATCAGGCGTTTTCACATCAACCGATAAACCGAAGCGGTCGAGCAATTGCGGCCGCAATTCTCCTTCTTCCGGGTTTCCGCTCCCGATCAATACAAATCGGGCTGGGTGGCGGACGCTCAGGCCCTCGCGCTCAACCACATTCTCGCCGGAAGCGGCAACGTCCAACAAAAGGTCAACCAAATGGTCATCCAGCAAATTGACTTCATCAATATAGAGAAAGCCGCGATGGGCGCGCGCAAGCAGGCCGGGTTCAAAATGCTTCTCGCCTTGGGTTAAAGCCCGTTCCAGATCGAGAGCTCCGACCACGCGGTCTTCCGTCGCGCCTAAAGGAAAATCGACAACTGGGGTTGCCATCTCGCCCACGTCGGGGGTCTGCCCGTCTAAACGGTGCACACAGCCCGTCGCGCAACTGGATCTATCGGCGCGCGGGTCGCAATGATACTGGCACGCTTTCACCATTTTGATCGGTGGCAGTAGCGCGGCCAGTCCCCGCACGGCGGTGGACTTGCCCGTGCCGCGATCGCCAAACACCATCACCCCGCCAATGCCTGGATCTGTTGCTGCGATCAGCATGGCCAGCTTCATGTCGTCCTGGCCGACAATAGCTGTGAAGGGGAAAGCGATACGCATCAAAAGGGCTCCAAAAGGAAGGGGTTGGCGTCAGGCATTCGCCTCGGCCAGCGGTCGAACCATAGCATCTGGTTCCTCAATTGGCTTGCGCTCTTGGGTGTCAGAAGTCAGGCCATAGGGTGCGGTCAATTGCCACACATGGTCGGGGATCATGTTTTTCATGCGCTGAGGTTCTTCGCGGCGCAGATGCAGAACGGTTTCAATCGCCTTCATTTCAACCCGTGTCCGGGCAAATTCTAAGCCGCGCGGGCCAATCCGTGGCATCAGCCAACCCACCAAGGGCCGCACCCAATTGGGCATGCCCCGCAAGGGCAAGCCACCGGCAGCGCGCTCGACATTGGCTTTAAAGCCTTTCACCGCACTGGCACGCTTGCCGTGGCTGGTTGGGGCGGTCAAGGCGACTTCATCGCCCAGAAGCGACAATAATTCTTCGCCGCGTTCATTGCGCACCAACAGCCACTGCTCGCCCTGCCCGCCCATATAGCCAATGGTAATGTCGGCCAGCGCATTGGTGTAATCGACACAGGTCCGGCAGGTTAGCGGGAAAAAGTCTGACGGCAGCTGTGAGATCGGCAATTGCAAGAACGGGATGATTTGCTTGTGGCCATCATCAAACCGCAGCTCGACATGATAGTCTGCTCGGAATTCAAGATAGCTGATGGTTTCTGGCTGATCAGAGAGAAGGTTCAAAAACTGATGGAAGCTTTCGGTGGTGGTATTGTCTGAGCAGGGCGTGCCAATCACATAAAGCCGATCAAAGCCAAATTCGGCTTCTAATGCCCGCAAAGCATAGACTTGGCAGGGAATGCCTATGACCGCAAGGCGCTTGTAACCCAGGTCTCGCGCTGGTTCTAAGAGCGCCAATAGGGGCGCATAACCCATGCGCATGCCACGGCAATAAGCCAGCTCAGAAGCCTCTGTCACCAAGGTCGGCACTGGCCGCCAACGGTCATCTGGGTCGGGCTTCATGGTCAGCACCGCATCCACGGCACCGGTTTCAAGAAGACGCTCGGCAAGGCGGGTGGTAATACCGGTCCACTGCGCCCCTTCGCGCGGACTTTTCAATTTGGCTTGGTACATGGCTTTAACCGGACCAAAAAAAAGCTCATCACCCACCCCAGAAGCGCGGGCTCGCCCATGGACTTGGGTCTCCATCGATGGATAGTTTGGGCTGATGAATTGGCAGGCCCGGCCACAGCGCTTGGGGTCTGACGAACGCGAAATCCCGCAATCGGTACAGAGAGAGCGTGCAGGCGCTGGGGTGTTCAGCGCTTGGTTGATCCGCGGATCGTTTTGCCCAACGCCCGGTGAACCACGTGTCGAAGAAACCACCCTAACCTCATCTGCTACCCGCATCAGTCCTGACTGTCTCACCCTGCGAACAAATTGCAAGGGTTTGTTCGCCTGATGACTGTCAAAAGTATTGGACGTCTATTTCTATTGACAAGACGTGAAGGGGAGGCATACCTTGTGAAATGGCCTTATCAGAGGTCCGATTTCTGCTGGAGAATTCCGATGTTGATGCAGCCTTCTAACTCGCACGAATGGCGTGTCTCTGAGTCTCATGTCGGTAAAGCCTCCGAACGAAAAAAGGCTTCACCATCTATCTTAAGGCGTTGGATTGACGGTCTTTTGCAATTCGCAAATCCGTGGCCTGCCCATGCGGGATCCAGTTCCGTATCGCATACGAAACAGTCTCATACGCCCAGAGACGGGGCATCCTGAACATGAGTGATGCTGCCACGTTGACCAGCCCTGCCCTCGAGGCACGCCCAGTTCTTCGCGAACGCGGTCAGCGGGAAGTGTTCTGCGGGCTAACCGGGATCGTTTGGCTGCATCGCAAAATCCAAGATGCATTTTTCCTCGTGGTGGGCTCTAGAACCTGCGCCCATTTGATCCAATCGGCCGCTGGCGTGATGGTTTTTGCCGAGCCCCGCTTCGCCACAGCCATCATGGAAGAACGCGATTTGGCGGGCCTTGTGGACGCTAATGAGGAGCTTGACCGAGTGGTGGACAGGCTTTTGTCGCGTCGGCCCGATATCAAACTCCTCTTCCTCGTCGGCTCCTGCCCGTCGGAAGTGATCAAGCTTGATCTGTCGCGGGCGGCAGAGCGTTTGTCGAAGAAGCACAGCCCCTCGGTCCGCGTCTTGAATTATTCGGGCAGCGGCATTGAGACGACGTTCACCCAGGGCGAAGATGCTTGCTTGGTGGCTTTGGTGCCAGAAGCCCCGGTTGCGGCAGACGATGCGCCTGCCTCGCTGCTCGTCGTCGGGACTTTGCCGGATATTGTCGAAGACCAGTTCACCCGCCTGTTCAACCAATTGGGCATTGGGCCGGTTCACTTCTTTCCGCCGCGTCATTCGCAATCCATCCCAGCGATTGGCCCCAACACTAAATTTTTGTTGGCGCAACCCTTTTTGGGTGAGACTGCGCGTGCCTTGGCCGAGCGGGGTGCACAGCATTTGCCGGCTCTTTTCCCCTTTGGGGCTGAAGGCACAACCCATTGGCTGAAAGCCGCCGCCGATGCCTTTGGCATTCCAGAGCTTCATTTCTTGGCCGTTGTGGCTCCCGGGCGGGAGCGGGCGAAGCGCGCGCTCGAAGCGCAAAAGCAGCATTTAGCTGGCAAAAGCATTTTCTTTTTCCCAGACTCCCAGATGGAGCCCAGCCTTGCGCGTTTCCTCGCGCGCGAACTTGATATGACGTTGATCGAAGTGGGCACGCCCTATCTCAACCGCCAGCTTTTGAGTGCGGAGATGGCGTATCTGCCCGAGGCCGTCACGTTGAGTGAGGGTCAGGATGTTGACCGCCAGCTCGACCGCTGTCGCGCCGCAAAGCCAGACTTGGTTGTTTGCGGCATGGGCCTTGCCAATCCGCTCGAACGGGAGGGCATCTCGACCAAATGGTCGATCGAGCTCGTGTTCTCGCCGGTCCATGGCTTTGATTGCGCGGGTGATCTGGCTGGATTGTTTGCCCGCCCGCTTTACCGCCGCTCTGTATTGAAGGTGTAACGCCATGCAATTGACGGTTTGGACATATGAAGGACCTCCCCACGTCGGGGCTATGCGCATCGCAACTGCGATGAAAGGTGTCCATTTTGTCCTGCACGCACCGCAAGGCGACACCTATGCCGACCTCTTGTTCACGATGATTGAGCGGCGTGGCGCGCGGCCACCAGTGACCTATACGACCTTCCAAGCCCGCGACCTTGGCACCGACACGGCTGAGATCTTTAAGACTGCCGCGCGTGATGCGTATGAGCGCTTTGACCCAGATCTCATGCTGGTGGGGGCCTCGTGCACCGCAGAGCTTATACAAGATGATCCCGGTGGCTTGGCGCGCGCGCTGAACCTGCCTGTCCCCACCATCACCCTCGAACTGCCTTCTTATCAGAAGAAGGAAAATTGGGGCGCGGCGGAGACATTTTACCAGATCGTTCGCGGCCTTGCGACCGAGGCCCCGGCCCCCAAGGCTGAGGGGGCCAAGCCTAGCTGCAACATTTTGGGCGCAACGGCTTTGGGCTTCCGTCACCGCGATGACGTGATCGAAATCACCCGCCTGCTCCATCAGCTGGGGATTGAGGTCAATGTTGCCGCCCCCATGGGCGCGACGGCGGATGACATTCGCCGCCTGCCAGAGGCGGACTTTAATGTAGTTCTTTATCCCGAAATCGCCGACACCGCCGCCCGTTGGCTTGAACGTCAGTACGGTCAAAAAGCGGTTCGGACCATTCCCATGGGCTTCCAAGCCACCTGTGAATTTGTGCGCGAAGTGGCCGCCTTGGCAGGGGTCGATCCAGAGCCCCTCTTGGCACAGCATGGCTCGCATATGCCGTGGTGGGCGCGTTCGGTTGATTCCAATTATCTAACAGGCAAGCGCGTCTTTGTGTTTGGGGACGCCACCCATGCCATGGCCGCCGCCCGTGTGGCGAAAGAAGAGCTTGGCTTCGAGGTGGTGGGCCTTGGGTGCTATAATCGCGAGTTTGCGCGGGATGTGAGAGCCGTCGCGGCTCAGTTGGGCGTCGAAGCCCTCATCACAGACGATTATTTGCTGGTGGAAGAAACCGTTGCGGCTCTGCAGCCGGAATTGGTTTTGGGTACACAGATGGAACGTCATATTGCCAAGCGCCTCGGCGTGCCTTGTGCGGTGATTTCAGCACCCGTCCATGTGCAAGACTTCCCCGCTCGCTATGCGCCGGTCATGGGCTTTGAAGGGGCGAATGTGCTGTTCGATACCTGGGTCCATCCGCTTGTGATGGGCTTGGAAGAGCATTTGCTGACCATGTTCCGCGAGGACTTTGAGTTTAATGATGCCGCCGGGCCTTCCCACCTCGGTGGCCACGCCAAAGTCGAAGCCGCCGCACAACCATCTGTCCCAGAAGTTGCGCGCGCGCCAGTCGCAGCGGCAGACCCTGTGCAAGAAACCATCACTGTTTTGAATTGGAGCCCAGAGGCCACCAAGGAACTTTCGAAAATCCCCTTCTTTGTCCGTGGCAAAGCTAAGCGTAACACGGAACGTTACGCCGCTGAGCAGGGCTTAGAGATCATCTCCCTTGAGGCGCTTTATGATGCCAAAAGCCACTTCGCACGTTGAAGACGGCCCTAGCTCGCGCCCACAAGATGGGGGCACGTCGGTACGGGTGGTGGTCGTCACCCTCGACAACCATCTGCGTACCTTGGTTCAGCGCGCATCAGATAGGCTCGCCTCGGAAAGTCCTGGCATTTCGGTTGTGATGCATGCAGCCACGGATTGGGCGGAAAAGCGCGGGGCGCTGGATGCTTGCCTGCGCGACATCGCCCAAGGGGACATCATCCTTGTTTCCATGATGTTTGTCGATGAACATATCCAAGCCGTATTGCCTGCCTTGGCCGCGCGTCGCGATCAGTGCGATGCGATGATCGGTATCATGTCGGCCGGCGAAGTTGTGAAAATGACGAAGCTGGGCAATTTCAGCATGGATGGGTCTGACAAGGGCCCGCTGGCTATGTTGAAGCGCTTGCGTGGCAATAAGACGAAGTCGGGCGGAAGCTCTGGCGCAGGCCAAATGGCGATGCTGCGCCGCTTGCCCAAGCTGTTGAAATATATTCCCGGCCCCGCGCAAGACCTGCGGCATTATTTCTTGACCATGCAATATTGGCTGTCGGGCTCGCAAGAAAACGTCGTCTCAATGGTGCGCAATCTGATTGGCCGTTATGCCAGTGGCGAGCGTAAGGAATTGCGCGGCGTGATGCAGGCGGCTGCACCGATCGATTATCCTGAAGTCGGTCTTTACCATCCTCACGCCGAACAGCGTATCAGCGAAAGTTTGTCGGCTCTACCCGAATTGCGCCGCGAGCATAAAGGCACGGTCGGTGTCCTCTTGTTGCGCTCTTATGTTTTGTCCGATGATGCAGGCCATTATGCAGGGGTGATTGAAGCCTTAGAGGCGCGCGGCCTTCGCGCGATACCGGCTTTCGCCAGTGGCCTTGATTCCCGTCCTGCTATCGAAAAATTCTTTATGGCCGATGGCCGCGTTACGGTGGATGCCATTGTATCGCTATCTGGCTTCTCGCTGGTTGGTGGGCCTGCCTATAATGATGCTGTGGCGGCAGAGAAGGTTCTGGCAGAGCTGGACGTTCCTTATGTCTCGGCCCAACCGCTTGAGTTTCAGACGCTGCAAGGCTGGGGCAGCTCGCACATGGGTCTCTCGCCCGTTGAGTCCACCATCATGGTCGCAATTCCAGAATTGGATGGTGCAACCGCCCCTATCGTCTATGGCGGCCGTTCCGATGGTTCGGGTATGGCGTGTAAAGGCTGCAGCCATGCTTGCACGTTTGAGGAAGAAAAAGGTCCGCCCCGCATGCGGGTATGCCCCGAGCGCGCCGAGACTTTGGCCGATCGCGTTGCCAAAATGGTCAAGCTTCGCCGGACCGAACGCGCAGATCGCAATTTGGGCATCGTCTTGTTCAACTTCCCACCTAATTCGGGCTCGGTGGGTTCTGCTGCCTATCTAGCTGTTTTTGCCTCTCTATTTAACACGTTAAAGACGCTCAAATCCGAAGGTTATGATGTGGATCTGCCCGACGCGGTCGATGCGCTGCGTGACCAGCTTCTGATCGGAAACTCTGCCCGCTTTGGCACCGACGCCAATGTTCACACCCGCATTTCCGTTGACGACCATGTGCGGCGCGAACGCTATCTGGGGCAGATTGAAGCCCAATGGGGTCCAGCGCCTGGACGCCAACTCAGTGATGGTCGCTCGATCTTTATCTTGGGTGCACAATTTGGCCGGGTATTTGTCGGTCTCCAGCCGGGCTTTGGCTATGAGGGCGACCCGATGCGCCTGTTGTTTGAAGCAGGCTTCTCGCCCACCCATGCCTTTTCAGCTTTTTACCGTTATTTGCGCGAAGACTTTAAGGCCTCGGCGCTCTTGCACTTCGGTACCCATGGTGCCTTGGAATTCATGCCGGGCAAGCAAGTGGGCCTAACGGGCGATTGCTGGCCAGAGCGCCTGATTGGCGATATCCCCAATTACTATCTCTATGCCGCCAACAATCCGTCAGAAGGGGCTTTGGCCAAGCGTCGTGGCGGTGCCACGCTGATCAGCTATTTGACGCCCCCGATCGTGCAGGCGGGCCTGTACAAGGGCCTGCAGGATCTGCGCGAAAGTATTGGCCGTTGGTATGGGGCGAAAGAGGGCGATGGTGTCGATCGCGACAGCCTGATCGAACTCATCCAAAGCCAAGCCTCCGCTTTAGATCTCGCCCCTGCCAGTCCCGCTTGGAAAGGGCCATGCGCAGTCGAGTTGGAAGCTTTGCAGACCCGCGTGAGCGAGTTAAACGACGCGCTGATCCCAGAAGGCCTGCATGTCATTGGCCAAGCCCCTTCGATGGAAGAGCGGATCGACTTGTTGCTGGCCATGGCCAATGGCGTGCCAGACACGGCCTTGCCCCGTTCGGTGATTGAGGCCTTGGTACAGGGTGCCAGTCCCGTCGACGCCCTTGAGGCAGCAGGGCTAAAGTCCAGCCGTAGCTTGATTGAGCGGCTGCAGGCCTTGGCCGAAAGCAATGTCTTGCTGGAGAAGGACCACGAACTGTCGGCCCTGATCCATGCCCTAGATGGTGGCTATATCCGCCCTGCACCGGGTGGTGATTTGGTTCGCACACCCGCTGTCCTGCCTACTGGGCGCAATCTGCACGGTTTTGATCCCTTCCGCTTGCCCAGCGCTTTCGCCACCCATGATGGCGCGCGCCAAGCCCGTAAGTTGCTGGATCGGCATATGGATGAAACCGGGGCCTTCCCCGAAACCATCGCCATGGTTCTTTGGGGCTCTGACAATCTGAAGAGCGAAGGCAGCACAATCTCGCAAGCGCTTTATTTGATGGGCACACGGCCTCGCTTTGACAGTTATGGCCGCTTGTGTGGGGCAGAGCTTATTCCTTTGGAAGAACTTGGCCGCCCCCGCATTGATGTCGTGATGACTTTGTCGGGCATTTTCCGCGACCTTCTGGCGCTGCAGACCCGCATGCTGGCAGAAGCGGCTTGGCTGGCGGCCAGCGTGGATGAACCCGATGACATGAATTTCGTCCGCAAGCATGCGCTTGCGCAGACCGTCCAAACCGGCTGCGATTTAGAGACGGCTTCTCTGCGCGTCTTCACCAATGCCGACGGGGCCTACGGGGCCAATGTCAATCAGATGATTGATGCCAGCTGCTGGACCGATGAGAATGAACTGGCAGAAGCCTATCAAAGCCGCAAATGCTTCGCCTATGGCCGTAAGGGCCCACCCATGCGCCAGTCAGCTGTGTTGGAAGGCATCTTGAAGACCGTCGATCTCACCTATCAGGGTCTCGACTCGGTAGAGCTCGGCGTCACCACGATTGACCATTATGTCGATACGCTGGGTGGCATTACCAAAGCGGTAAAGCGCGCCCGCGGTGTCGATGTGCCGGTTTATATTTCCGACCAAACTCAAGGCGACGGCAAAATCCGCACCTTGGCGGAGCAAGTGACGTTTGAGACCCATACCCGCATGCTGAACCCACGCTGGTATGAAGGCCTTTTGTCACATGGCTATGAAGGCGTGCGCCAAATCGAGGCGCAGGTCACCAACACCATGGGCTGGTCGGCCACGACCGGACAGGTCCAGCCTTGGGTCTACCAAAAAATCAGCGAGACTTATGTGCTCGATGACGCCATGCGCCAGCGCATGGCCGCCCTCAACCCGAAAGCTTCCGCCCGAATGGCTAACCGCCTCTTGGAAGCCCATGCCCGCAATTATTGGCAGCCCGACAGCGCGACTTTGGAAGCGCTCCGCCATGCCAGTGATGAACTTGAAGACAATTTGGAAGGCATCGCAGCCGCCGCTGCCTGACCTAGGAGAAGAACCCATGGCTCTATTAGACCTACCCCGCGGCCTGAAACCCAGAGCGACCCCGATCACGCGGGCCCCATCTTTGCGCGGGGATGGCGAAGGCAGCGTTCAAGTAGAGCTTGATCCCAATTTGAAGATTGATAAGGCCAAGGTCTTCGCCATTTATGGCAAGGGCGGCATTGGCAAGAGCACTACCTCTTCCAATCTGTCGGCGGCCTTCTCCAAATTGGGCAAGCGCGTCTTGCAAATCGGCTGTGACCCCAAGCATGACAGCACCTTTACCTTGACCAAGCGGCTTGTGCCGACCGTCATTGATGTCCTTGAAAGCGTTGATTTCCACAGCGAGGAATTACGCCCCGAAGACTATGTCTATGAAGGCTATAATGGGGTGATGTGCGTTGAGGCCGGTGGCCCGCCAGCGGGTACGGGCTGTGGCGGCTATGTTGTCGGCCAAACGGTGAAGCTGTTGAAAGAGCATCATTTGTTGGAAGATACCGATGTCGTGATCTTCGACGTGTTGGGCGATGTGGTGTGCGGCGGGTTTGCCGCCCCCTTGCAGCATGCTGAGCGTGCCTTGATCGTCACTGCCAATGATTTTGACTCCATCTTTGCCATGAACCGCATCTTGGCAGCCATTAAGGCCAAGTCGAAGAACTATGATGTCCGCTTGGGTGGCGTGATCGCCAATCGCAGCAAGGATACCGACGAGATTGACCGGTTTAATGCGGCCTGTGGTCTCGAACGTGTGGCCCATTTCCCTGACCTCGACGTTATCCGGCGTTCACGCCTTAAAAAGTCGACCTTGTTTGAAATGGAGCCTTCGCCAGAGCTGGAAGCCGTTCAGAATGAATATCTTCGTTTAGCCGCCTCGCTCTGGGTTGGCACGAAAGAGCTGAAGGCTGAGCCGATGAAGGATCGCGACATTTTCGACTTCCTCGGCTTTGATTGATCGGGAGCATTTGGCATGTTGACCACCACCTATGTTGAGCGCCGCCAACGTCTCGAGACCTATTTCGACCGCACCGCGTCAGAGACGTGGGCACAGCTGACCTCGACTGCCCCAGTCAGCAAAATCCGCGCAACGGTGCGGGCCGGTCGCGATCAAATGCGTGCGATTTTGGTCTCTTGGTTGCCGGACTCTCTGACCGGCAAGCGCATTTTGGATGCCGGCTGTGGCACGGGAGCTTTGGCCGTCATTGCAGCCCATCGTGGTGGCGATGTGGTGGCGGTGGATGTGGCTGCAAGCTTGGTTTCGGTCGCAGGTGAGCGCGCGCCGATTGATCCGGCACCGGGTACGATTGAGTTTCGCGTTGGCGATATGCTCGACCCGTCTCATGGTGTCTTCGACCATATGGTGGCGATGGATTCCCTGATCCATTACCCGCGCGAGGAAATCATGACGGCTCTGTCGTCACTGGCGGCGCGCTGTTCAGGTTCGATCGTCTTTACCTTTGCGCCCAAGACACCGCTTTTGACCCTCATGCACACGGTCGGGCTATTGTTCCCGCGCGCCGATCGCGCCCCGGCGATTGAGCCGGTTAGCGAGGCTTTCTTGCGCAAAGCGGTGGCCAGTGACCCGCGTATGGCGGGCTGGAAGATTGGCCGCACAACCCGTGTTGTCAGCGGCTTCTATACCTCGCAAGCCATGGAGTTGGTCCGGTCATGAGCGAGTCTTACCTCTTCCACCAGCAGCCCGAATTCTGGACCTTGCAATGGCCAGACGCCCTGAAGCGTGTGTCGCATGTGACAACTTGTACCATTGAGATTCAGCATGATGAGACTAGCCTCCATGCCCATGTCTCCTTGGACGATGGCACCATCCTCGGCCCTGGCGACAAGATGATTGTCCAAGGACCCCCGATCCGGCTGTCGTTTGGTGAATCCTGCACGCTCCATCGGGGTGTGAAGATCATTCGCGCGACGGCCCTTGAAAGACTTTGGATCAAAGTCGCCTCTTATTTTGAGCTCTTTGAGCTTTACGAAGTCAGCTTCACACCGGGGAAACTGCCATGACAGCAGCCACTTTTGACGACACCTATCTCGACACCACCCAGCTGGCCAAAACCGACACGATTTTGAGCCCGCGCTTCTACACAACCGATTATGCGGCGATGGACAAGATCGACGTGTCCTTGGTGCAAGAAGAATGGGACCAAATGCTGTCGGCCATGGCGGCCGATCCGCGCCGCGGCCACTTTAAGCGCGATGCGGCTTTCGATAGTCGTTTGGATGATCTGGACCCAGAATTGCGCCGCGAGTTTGTGGACTTTTTGGTCAGCTCCATCACGTCGGAATTCTCAGGCTGTGTGCTCTATGCAGAGATCGTCAAGCGCGTCTCCAATCCTGATATCAAAGCCTTGTTCAAATATATGGCGCGCGATGAATCGCGCCATGCAGGCTTTATCAATGAGTCGCTGAAGGATTTTGGGATTGGCGTTGATCTGGGCTTTCTGACCAAGACCAAGAAATACACCTATTTCAAACCAAAGTTCATCTTCTATGCGGTCTATCTGTCCGAAAAGATTGGCTATGCGCGCTACATCACCATCTTCCGGCAATTAGAGCGCAACCCACAGCATAAATTCCATCCAATTTTCAATTGGTTCAAGGAATGGTGCAATGATGAATTTAGCCATGGCGAAGCTTTTGCCTTGATGCTGCGCGCCAATCCATCCTTGCTTCAGGGCGGCAACAAGCTTTGGATTCGCTTTTTCCTCTTGTCGGTCTATGCCACCATGTATGTGCGCGACCATTCGCGGCCAGCCTTCCACAAGGCATTGGGCGTGAACCCAACCGATTATGATTATCAGGTGTTTTCGCTCACGACAGAGATCTCCAAGCAGGTCTTCCCCGTCATGCTCGATACCGATAATCCAAAGTTCCGAGCAGGCTTTGAGCGTTTGCGAATCCTGTCGGACAAGATTGAAGCCGCTAAAGCTGAGGGTGGTTTTATCAATCAGATCAAACGACTGGGGTGGAGCGCGCAAGTCGCGGCAACCTTCGCCGGCCTTTATCTACTGCCAACACTTTCGAATGAGCTACCCAGCAACGTTCGGCTACAACCCGTTTGGTAAGTCGCTTGCCAAACAGATATCAAAACGGCCTGGTGGTGGTGAAAGCACTGCCAGGTTGTCGGGAGGGGAAATAACATGGACTACCAAGCCTATTTCAACAGTCAGTTGGACGCGTTGCGTGCTGAAGGTCGCTATCGCGTTTTTGCGGACTTGGAACGTCATGCGGGCCAATTCCCGCGCGCGACGCGTCATGCCGATGGCGGTGTCCATGAAGTAACGGTTTGGTGCTCGAACGATTATCTCGGCATGGGCCAGCATCCCAAGGTCTTGGCCGCCATGCATGAGGCGATTGATCGCTGCGGTGCCGGTGCCGGTGGGACGCGCAATATCTCGGGCACCAATCATTATCACATCTTGCTTGAGCAAGAATTGGCTGACTTACACGGTAAAGAAGCCGCGCTTTTGTTTACCTCAGGCTATGTGTCCAATTGGGCAGCTTTGAGCACCTTGGCAAGCAAAATCCCAAATTGCGTCGTGGTCTCGGATGAAGGCAATCATGCCTCCATGATCGAGGGCATTCGCCATAGCCGCGCCGAAGTGCGCATCTTCAAGCACAATGATACTGAGGATCTTGAGCGTGTTTTGGCCAGCCTGCCGCCTGAACAGCCCAAGCTGGTGGCTTTTGAATCGGTCTATTCGATGGATGGCGATATCGCTCCGATTGCGGCCATCTGTGATGTCGCAGAAAAATATGGGGCCATGACTTATCTCGACGAAGTCCATGGCGTTGGCCTTTATGGTCCACGCGGCGGCGGTGTGGCCGAACGCGAGGGCTTGATGGATCGCTTAACCGTGATTGAAGGTACATTGGGCAAGGCCTTTGGGGTCTTCGGCGGCTATGTCGCCGCCTCGACAGCGCTGTGTGACTTCATCCGCAGCTTTGCTTCGGGCTTTATCTTCACAACGGCTCTGCCACCTTCAGTGGCTGCAGGTGCGTGCGCCAGCATCCGTCATTTGAAGGCAAGTTCGGCAGAGCGTGAGCGCCATCAAGATCGTGTGGCGCTGGTTCGTCGCCGTTTAGAGGCCGTGGGTATTCCCTGTATGGAAAACGACAGCCACATCATTCCCGTGATGGTTGGCGATCCGGTGAAGTGCAAAATGATCAGCGATTGGTTGCTCGAGCGCTCGGGTATCTATATCCAGCCGATCAATTATCCGACCGTCCCGCGAGGAACCGAGCGGCTCAGGATCACGCCGTCACCCTTGCATAGCGACGCAGACATTGAGCGCTTGGTGACGGCCCTTTCCGACCTGTGGCAACAATGCGCTCTCGGTCGGGTATCCGCAGCGGCCTAAGCGCAGTCTCTGGCCTTGGGCCGAAAAGTGCGCTGAGGTCCCCGCTTGCCACTACGCTTCGGTGGGGATGACATCGCACCTTTTGAAGGAGTCTCATCTGGACGCGTTTTGGTGATCCCTATGGTCCACCAACAATTGAGCCTGGCCTTTGGGACAGGCACAGCCTGCACCAAAGCCTTCCAGATAAAGACCTTTTTCACGGTGTCATCCCGGACGGCGCAGCCGATCCGGGACCCTGTGCCGCACAAGCACAAGGAGGTCCCCGCTCTGCGCTTCGCTCCGGCGGGGATGGCATTGAGGGGGCGGGGAAAGTTTTTTATCTAGAAGCGCTTTGGTGACCCTTCTGGTCACCCAACCGCTACCAAAATTGTTTCTGCGACATCGGGGTAGTCAAGTGCGCAGCTTTGCTGCGTCGCGACGCGATCCGTTTTCGAAGAAAACGGACACTTGACGACCCAGATGTCGCGGCCATCCTCGATACTCCATTTTGGTGAAACAGGGTTTCCACCAAAATGGGTCCAGATGGAATCTCCCCTCTCCCTGTGNTTTCGCATGAGGGCATTGAGAGCGACCATTTTGGGCTTGGCGTTGGAGATGAGTGTGTCGAAGAAGGCTTTGGAAGGTTTGTGGCAGCGCTTGGCAGCCATTGCGGCAAGATAGAGCATGTTTCGTGGCCGCATGCGTCCTCCTGAGCAACGCGCATGGCCTTTCCACTGACCGCTTTCACGGGTGAAGGGCGCTAAGCCAACTAAGCGTGCGATCTGTTTGCTGTTGAGCGTGCCCAATTCTGGTAGATCGCCAAGCAGGGTCATGGCGACGATGGGGCCAACACCCGGTGCGGTTTGCAAGCGGCGGCTTGCCTCATCCAGATGGGCATGAGCAGCAACATGCTTGTGGGCGGCGAGTTCCAGCACGGAGATTTCGGCCTTCAGCTTGCGGAGCTGGCGGGCGAGTGCGCGCTTGGCATCAGGCTGGTGTTCCCCACTTAGACGCTGCTCCAGTCTTTGAGCATTTTCCACCAGAAAGGCTCGTGCCGACATGATAGCCGATAAAG
>NZ_NCSQ01000023.1 GCF_002105465.1 Aquidulcibacter paucihalophilus | reverse complement strand
CCCTCCTTCAGGTGCACCCCCGGTGGTTTCCCACGCGGGGCAAAAGGTGCTGGTGCTGGTGTGAGGCCCCCCCTTTNCGGGGCAAAAGGTGCTGGTGCTGGTGTGAGGCCCCCCCTTTACGCTGTCATCCCGGACGGCTTTAGCCGATCCGGGACCTTGTGGCGCAAAAGCGTAAGGAGGTCCCCGCTCTGCGCTTCGCTTCGGCGGGGATGACGGTGGTTTTGGTTAGGTTTTTTATCTGGACGCGTTTTGGTGATCCCCTTGGTCCACCAATTCGCCCGCGAACACTCGAATTTGGCCGTTGGGGCAGGCAGGGCCTGCACCAAAGCCTTCTAGAACAAAAGAACGAGAAGCGATGGCATCCCTCGCGGCCCACAATGTCCTCGCTCTCGACCTCGTGCCGGAGAGCTCTCACACGGCCCCCGCGCTCCACTTTATTTCGGCGGAGAAGACATAGCCGTGATTAGACGTCGACTTCGGCTTCGAGGGCAAATTCTTGGATGAATTCGCGCCGGGGCTCGACAATGTCGCCCATTAGACGGGTGAACATGCCATCGGCTGTGTCCGCATGGTCGACAAACACACGCAGAAGGGAGCGGGCCTCTTTATCCAGAGTGGTTTCCCACAATTGTTCGGCATTCATCTCACCCAAGCCCTTATAGCGCTGGATGGTGATGCCTTTACGACCTGCCGCACGGACGGCCTCTAGCAAAGCCAATGGACCATGAATTTCTGTTTCGACTTCGCGCCGCTTTATCTTCGCCAAGCCATCATAGGCCCCCGCCATCGCGGCTGCGCGCTCTGCCAATCGACGCGCATCGGAAGAGCCAAGCACATTTTGGTCGAGCTTGATGGTCTCGGCCACACCACGCACTTCGCGTGTCATCTCCAAGCCCGAAGCATCAATTTTGACGGTCCATGTATCTTCGCCCTCATCGGCCAGTTCATTCAAACGCACGGCCAAACGGTTTGCGGCCTCTTGGCTGGCCCCAAGCACCAAAGCACCCGCAAGGGCGGCTTGTTCAATCGCAAAAGCGGGGAAGCGGGTTGCCAGGCGACGGACCGAGCCTTCAAATCCTTCAGCTTCCTTGACGGTTGCAACCAGATCCGGTCCAAGCCGGGCCTCGCCGCTGGCCAAAGTCAAGATCGCGTCGGTGGTGCCTTCTTCAATCAGATAGGCTTCCAGTGCCGCATCATCCTTCAAATAACGCTCCGACCGGCCTTTCGACGCTTTGTACAAAGGCGGCTGGGCGATGAACAAATGCCCGCGCTCAATCAATTCAGGCATTTGGCGGTAGAAGAAGGTCAACAAGAGGGTGCGGATGTGGGCCCCGTCGACGTCTGCGTCGGTCATGATGACGATCTTGTGGTAACGCAATTTGTCTGGATTGAAGTCATCGCGGCCAATGCCGGTGCCCAGAGCGGTGATCAAGGTGCCGATTTCCTGGCTCGACAACATTTTGTCAAAGCGCGCCCGTTCCACATTCAAAATCTTACCGCGCAAGGGCAGAACCGCTTGGAAACCACGATCACGGCCTTGTTTGGCCGAACCACCTGCCGAGTCACCCTCGACGATGAAGAGTTCGGATTTCGCGGGGTCTCGCTCTTGGCAATCGGCCAATTTGCCGGGCAGGGACGCAATGTCGAGCGCGCTTTTGCGGCGGGTCAATTCGCGTGCCTTTTTGGCCGCCTCGCGGGCAGCCGCAGCTTCCACGATCTTGGCCATCACGGTCTTGGCGAGGCTTGGGTTTTCCTCAAACCATTCGGCCAAGGTTTCGCCAACGGTATTTTCAACTGCTGGGCGGACTTCAGACGAGACGAGCTTATCCTTGGTTTGGCTGGAGAATTTTGGATCTGGGACTTTGATGGACAACACGCAGGTCAGCCCTTCGCGGGCATCATCGCCTGTAATATCGACCTTTTCGCGCTTAGAAATGCCAGACTTTTCCCCATAGGCATTGATGACGCGGGTAAGCGCACCACGGAAGCCTGCCAAATGGGTGCCGCCATCGCGCTGCGGGATGTTATTGGTAAAGCACAGCATATTCTCGTGATAGCTGTCATTCCATTGCAGTGCGGCTTCAACCACGATGCCGTCCTTCTCGCCCTTCACAAAGATCGGCTTTTCAGTGACGCTGATGCGGTTGCGGTCAATATGTTGGACGAAAGCTTCAACCCCGCCATCATAGCGCATGACTTCTTCATAGGGCTCTGGCCCGCGCAAATCGCGGAATCGAACCGTGACGCCGGAATTGAGGAAGGCCAATTCGCGCAGGCGATGTTCCAAGGTTTTCCGGTCAAACTCCACCATGGTGAAAATCGTCGGCGAGGGCCAGAAACGAACGCGCGTGCCCTTTTTCCCGGCTTCAACGGGGCCAACAAGCCGCAAAGGCGCTTTGGCTTCACCCAGCTCAAAACTCATCGTGTGCTCAAACCCATTGCGGAAAATCGTCAGCTCCAACAGGTCCGACAAGGCATTGACGACCGACACGCCCACCCCGTGCAGACCGCCAGAGACCTTGTAGGAATTCTGGTCGAACTTTCCCCCTGCATGCAATTGGGTCATGATGACTTCGGCGGCCGAGACACCCTCTTCGCTGTGAATGTCGGTTGGAATGCCGCGTCCATCATCTTCCACTTCGGCAGAGCCATCGGGATAAAGTGTTACATTACAAATGGTTGCATGTCCGGCGAGGGCTTCGTCAATCGCATTATCGACCACTTCATAGACCATGTGATGCAGGCCCGAGCCGTCATCGGTATCGCCAATATACATGCCAGGGCGTTTGCGCACCGCATCGAGGCCTTTCAGGACTTTGATGGAATCTGCGCCATAGGAGGCTTGGCCATTGGCGTCCCGACCGTTCTCGTCAAAGCCTTCGGCATCAAAGACGCGATTATCTTCAACTTCTGGTGCGGCTGGCTTGGCTTCTGGCTCGTTTTGGCTGGGAAGATCGCTCATGTGGCGTCACATTTCTTTCACTGCATCAGCCGGACAGAACCCGGCGAAACTTCAAATAGGGTTGCGCGCGAACCAAAGTCCTCAAACAGATTCTGGTCCGTGCCGGTTAGCCAAGATTGCCCCGGAAGCGCCAAGAGTTCCTCACAGAGTGCGGCGCGTCGGGCAGGGTCAAAATGGGCTGCGGCTTCGTCCAATAAGACTAGCGGATTCGGCCCAGAAAAGCCCGCACTTTTTGCCGTTGGCAGGCCAGAGGCAATCCGACGCGCTTGGGCTAAAATCAGTGTAACTACAAGGGCTTTCTGTTCTCCTGTTGAGCATTTTTGGGCAGGCATGCCAGAGGGGGTATGGATCGCAGTCAAATCCGAACGATGTGGCCCATCGAGTGCCCGCCCCGCCGCCGAATCACGGGCCCGACAATCATGTAACAAGCGGGCATAATTGGCCTCAGCATCTGCCGCATGGCGTGCTTGTCGAAGGCCCGTCTCAAAGCCGCCTTCAAGCGCCAGCATAGCTTTTGGGAAGGCACCATCGGGTCGCTGGGCAATTTCGCTCTGTAAGGCATCGACGGCTTCAAGGCGCGCTAAGCCCAGGGCTACGGCTGCGGCGGCGGCCTCCGCTTCAACGATGCTGAGCCAACGCGTGTCGGGCCTTGACTCCTCCAAGAGGCGGGTGCGCTCACGCAGGGCCTTTTCAAACTGGCTGGCCTGCTGGGCATGCTCGGGAGCTACCGCGAACACCAAGCGGTCGAGGAATTTGCGCCTCTCGCCAGCTGGGCCTGCAAAGAGGCGATCATAGGCGGGGGTTAGCCAGAGGAGCCGCACCGTCTCTGCCAGATCCTTCGGACCCGCGTCCTTGCCGTCAATACGGGCCACACGGCGCTGGCCAGTGGCGGTGCGTTCTAGGCCAACGCCGACACGACGTGCATCATCGCCTAATTGGATGAGGCCTGTAACAGCAAATGGGCCGCCATCTGGGCCTTGTCGAGCCATTTCGTCGAGGTCGGCCCCGCGCAAGCCCCGACCCGGGCCTAGAAGTGACAGGGCTTCGAGAATATTGGTCTTGCCCGCACCATTGGGGCCGAACAGGCAAACGGGCCCATCGCCCGTCTCAAGATCGAGGCGCGGGTGGTTCCTGAATTGGGTTAAATTGAGCCGCCGCACAAAGGCGCGCGGGGCAGCTGAGGGGGCAGTCGTCACACGCGCAGCGGCATCAGCACAAACAGCGCATTGGGATCATTGCCGTCGCGCACCAATGTCGGAGAGGCGGCGTCAGCAAACTCAAAGCGTGCTTCGCCTGTGCCAATTTGGCCTGCGATATCCAAGAGATATTTGGCGTTAAAGCCGATCTCCATCGTATCGGCGCTATAATCGGCTTCGACTTCTTCCGTCGCTGCCCCGGTTTCCGGGCTGTTGACGGCCAAGACCACTTTGGCATCGCTGATGGTCAGCTTGATGGAACGTGACCGCTCTGCCGCCATGGTCGCGACACGGTCGACGGCACGCGAAAACTCATCGTTGCGGACGGTCATAATCCGCGAATTTCCCTTGGGAATAACGCGCGTATAATCCGGGAAAGTGCCGTCGATCAACTTTGAGGTCAGCGTGGTGCGTCCAAATGAAAACTGGATTTTGGCATCGGAAACGGCAATTTCTACGTCGTCGGCTGCATCGTCTAACAAACGCCGTAACTCTTGTATGGTCTTGCGCGGAATGATGACGCCACGAACGGCTGTTGCCCCTTCAGGCTGGGGGTAGTCGGCTAGTGCCAAGCGGTGACCATCGGTGGCAACCGCACGCAAAGCGGGCCCAGAATCGCCGGTGGCCGAGTGCAGATAAACGCCATTCAAGTAATAGCGGGTCTCTTCGGTCGAAATGGCAAAGCGCGTACGGTCGATTAGGCGGGCTAAGGCCGACCGCTCTAAGGTAAAGCGAGAGTCAAAGCTGCCGCTCGACATGGCCGGGAAGTCACCTGCAGCAAGTACGGGTAGATGATAGCGACCACGTCCGGCCGTAATGGTCACACGCGGGTCGTCTGGCGACAAATCGAGGCGGACTTGCGAGCCGTCAGGCAATTTGCGGACGATTTCGTAGAGGAGGTGGGCTGGTACCGTAATCGCGCCCTGCCGCTCTACATCAGCCTCTGCGCCATCGACGATTTCGATATCAAGGTCTGTCGCCGCAAAGGTCACACTACCATCGCGGGCCTCAATGAGGACGTTTGATAAAATGGGGATAGTATTGCGCCGTTCGACGACACTTTGCACATGGCCCAGAGCTTTCAAAAGCGCTCCACGTTCGATCGTTAGACGCATACCCGAACCCGCTCCCCGAGAAAATCTTCAGTCAATGGCACTTGGCACTCTATCCGCGGGCTACAAACGCCACGGGCAGGCAGAACCGTTTTGATTCTAGCCAAGTTGAAGATTCATTTTGCCCGATATCTACCGTCTTGCGCAATCACTTTAGGCGTTATTCGGTGATCTTACGGCCAATTTCCTGCAATTCGGCTGCAAAGGTCACATCTTGGGCTGCCAATTCCTCGATCCGCTTCACCGCATGCATGACGGTCGTATGATCACGACCACCAAACCGTTGACCAATGTCTGGGAATGAACGGCGCGTGAGGCGTTTGCAGAAATACATCGCTACCTGCCGGGGACGCGCCACCGCCCGGTGACGGCGTTGCGACACTAAATCTTCCAAAGTCATATCATAGAAGGCTGCAACGCGACGCTTAATCGTCTCGACCGGCACAGATTTCTCTGGGGGGCTCCAATTGCCCGATAACGCTTCAACAACAACTTCCATACTTGCCTCCCGGCCAATCAGAGCAGAAGCCGCAAACACTTGCTTGATGGCTCCCTCAACGGCACGCCCAGTTCCGGTAATGCGCGCTGCAATCAGATCAATCGCCTCGTCAGGCAACACAAATCCACCCCGACGTGCATTGAGCTCGCTTGTTTTGCGCTTGGCAATAGCGCGGCGCAATTCAAAGTCGGGTTCATTGATCTTTGCTGTGAACCCGCCTTGCAACACGCATCGCATCCGACTGTTGAGCCCTTGCAGGCCGTCAATCGCAACATCGGCTGTGCAAACAACCGTGCGGCCTCTGGAAATCAGGTCGTCCAAAGTCTGAAAAAATTCGTCTTGGGTAGCTGACTTACCGCAAATGAGCTGCAAGTCATCGATTAGAAGGACATCCGCGCCGCGCAGAGCCGCCTTAAATGGCCCAGTCTCGCGATCACGCAAGGCCGACTGAAACTCATTCAAGAAGCGCTGAGCTGTTAGCAGCAGAACCCGCTTTTTGGGGGCGGTCTCGCGCAAACGTGCGGTGATGGCTTCCAAAAGATGGGTTTTGCCCACACCATGCAATCCATGGAAGAAGACGAGGTCACCCGTGCCGGGGCCCTCAGCCAAGCCACGGGCAATAGCAACAGCAACGCGATTAGCCTCCCCAACCTCATAATTGGCAAAGGTCTTGGCAGATCCAGACAATTCAACAGGGTCCGGCGCGACTTCGGTCCCTGCGAGCTCCCGGACAAGCTCTAGCTCGTTCTCGCATGGGGGCTCTTCTTGAGCGAGAATGTCGGTGTCGGCTACGACTAAACGGACGCGACGCCCAGCTGGATCAAGCGAAGACCAGCGAGCTTGAAGACGATGCAGATAATCGGTGGTTAAGCGTGCGACAGCATAGCCATTCGGTGCACCAAAGGTCACAGACGCGCCATCAATCGCGATCAAGCGCAGAGGTTCAATCCAGGCCCGGAATGCATCAGAACCCAGCTCTCCGCGTAGTCGGGGTAAGGCCGTTGCCCACAAACCCCGAGCTGTCGACAGCTCCGGATCTGATGACAGGTTGGCTAAACCCGGTGTCGCCGAAACGCTAGTATGCACCCCATAGACCATTTTACGAACCACCCCGCAATTAATACGTCCAGAAGGACAACCCCCAAAGATGCCCCCGCGACCCAGACACACTTCCTCGTTCGCCGATCGGCGTTATTCTCAAGAAAAGGTCCAAGACTGGGCAAAACGTCATCCCTGCAAGAAGCAAATGGACCGACGTCGTGGTTAAACTAAAGCCTACACAGCGCCGGTACGCAACAGCATTTTCATGCGTTTGACATCTGTTTTTTCTGTGTCGAGGCCACCTGATTCGCTTGACAGGTGAAGATTCCCAATAATCAGTGGGGCTTATGCAGCGGCTAACAAATCCGTGAAGCTAAACAACCCTGTGGATAAAATTCATCGGACAATTATTCTATAAAAACACAATAAAAACAATTATTTTTGAAATTTTAAACGACGCAAAACCAAATAAACCTTATAAACACAAACAGCCGCATACAAGCGTATGCGGCTGATCAATTGATAATACGGACGTTCCGTGTACCGCTCGGTTTCATATGCCTAAAGATGAGGCATCCACACTCGGCGGTTTAGCGTCTGAAACAAGTCATGCATGCACGACCAAGCGATTGAGCAATCCGGTCTCACAGCCTAGGTGCGTGCAGTTCACAACCAACCAATTAAGCTGGACGGGCGACTGCCTTCACGCGCTGGGCCAAACGCGAAACTTTGCGAGAGGCGGTGTTGTGATGGACAACACCTTTGGAAACAGCGCGCATGATTTCTGGTTCCGCAACACGCAGGGCTGCGGTAGCTGCTGCGCCGTCACCCGAAGCAATCGCTTCTTCGACTTTGCGGATAAAGGTGCGCATGCGCGAGCGACGGGCGGTGTTTACCAGCGTGCGGCGCACGATCTTGCGGGCCATTTTTTTGGCCGAAGGCGTATTGGCCATCGTTTAATCCGATTTAACGTGTGAAAGAGGTAGCCACGTGGCTACCCAAGAGGGGGCGGTGTATGCCGAAACAGGGGCCAAAGGTCAAGCAATATTGCGTGTGTTTCATCAGCGACCTATAAATTGCGCAGGGCGCTTTTCGCTGAAGGCGGCCATTCCCTCCTTTTGGTCTTGCGTACCAAACAATCCATGGAAGATCCGGCGCTCGAAGCGCACGCCTTCGCTTAAGGGCGTTTCAAAGGCGCGGTCAACGGCTTCTTTGGCTGCCATGACGGCCAGTTTGCCAAAACTTGCGATGGTTTTGGCCACTTTATGGGCTTCATCCAACAGCGTGTCTGCCGGCACAATGCGGGCCACAATGCCGCAACGCTCGGCCTCCACGGCATCCATCATGCGACCCGTTAAGATCATATCCATCGCCTTGGCCTTGCCTGCCGCGCGCGCAAAACGCTGGGTGCCGCCAGCCCCTGGAATAACACCAAGTTTGATTTCGGGTTGACCAAATTTGGCCGTATCGGCGGCAAGGATCATGTCGCACATCATGGCAAGCTCGCATCCACCGCCCAAAGCAAAACCCGCTACGGCCGCAATAGTTGGCTTCCGGCACCGAGCTACGCGCTCCCAATTGGCGGTAATAAAGTCTTGTCCATAAACATCCGCAAATGTCTTGGTTGCCATTTCTTTGATGTCCGCACCTGCAGCAAAAGCCTTAGCCGATCCTGTGATGATGATCGCACCCACATCATCGCGGGCCTCAACAGCATCGAGACAAGCTGTCAGCTCATTCATCAGTTGTTGATTGAAGGCGTTGAGCGCTTCCGGACGGTTTAGGGTAATTGTCGCAACCCCGTCGGCGACGTTTAAAAGTATGGTTTCAAAGTCCATGGATTAATTCCTCTCACCGATTAGCATACGGGGGTTGGCATTAGGTCTGACAAGTTGGGCAAAAAAAGCTGGATCGCCCCGACTGAACAGTCCTTTGTATCGGCTCATGTCGCGTGCCGTCGACCGGGCTGCGTGGGCAGGGCAGCCCTTCGCGGCCATATACGTCGAACCTTTCTTGAAAACCACCCAATGAGCCATCTGCTGCGGCAAAATCCTTCAGCGTTGATCCACCGGCTTCTACGGCTTCGATCAAAACCGCTCGGATGGCCTCTGTTAAGGCGCGGATTTCTGGGGGTGTCAGCTGATTGGACAAGCGCATGGGGCTGATATGGGCGCGAAACAACGCTTCACACACATAAATATTGCCTAAGCCCGCAACATTGCTTTGGTCCAGTAGAGCAGATTTAATCGGGGTCTTCTTCGTAGCTAAGGCTTGAGCCAAATGCTCGGCCGAAAAGTGATTGCCTAAGGGTTCTGGCCCCATGTTTGCGAAATGCTTGGATTGCTCAAGCGTGCTGGTGGATACAATATCCATAAAGCCAAACCGACGGGGATCGTTATAAATGACTTTTGCGCCACTCCCGACGTGCAGCACCACGTGATCATGTTTAGGATCTGCCCCGGTGTCATACGCATAATCATCAAAAGCCAAGACTCCGCGCTCATCCACAATCGAGAAACGCCCCGACATCCCCAAATGCATAATCAGGGCCTCGTCTGTGTTTAGATAGGCAATCAAATATTTCGCGCGCCGATCAAGGCTGGTCACGCGAGCGCCCTCAAGACGCTCGACGAAACGGGGTGGAAAAGCAAAGCGTAGGTCTGGCCGCCGGGCTTCCACGCGCACAAGCGTTTGGCCCTTCAAGGTGGGCTCGAGGCCCCGTCTCACAGTTTCGACTTCGGGTAATTCAGGCATCTTCTTTTCGCGCATTCACACGTTTTGTGCTAGCCATGGGTCATGAGATCAGCTCTACGACTTAGCGATGATGAACTCAATCAGCTTGCGTGGTGAGCCATCAGAAAGTTTTTTCCTGCAGAACACGGAGATCAGGCTTCCATTGAGTTCGAGCATACAGTTTGGTCTAACCAGGGCTGGGAAACAGGCCTTCAGGATGGCGGCGAGGTTGTTGGTTTTTGGTTGTCGCATCCCACGGCGGATTCATTGAAGGATCCTCATGCAACAGCAGGGGTACCATGCAGATGCGGCAAGAGGCTTATCCCAAAGGCGATCCAAGGATGGTGACACCATAGCATGAGTTTCCGGATGTAGGGTATAAACGCTAGCGCGTTGCCAATCGAAATGAAGCAGAATGTGTTCCCACCAAGGAATATGGTAAGATTGACGCTGAAACCCTTATCAATCAGGCAAAGAGCGCTATCTTGCACTTTGACTATGTGACCTATGATGAAGCGTCTCAGATTGATGGTGGACTAGTCGCCAAGCATTCAGGGCGCTAAAGGGCCTTATGACTGACTCCAAGACTGCTTCCTTTGGCTTTCAAGATGTGCCTGCACATGAGAAAGCCTCCCGCGTGCGCGGCGTGTTTGACGCCGTTGCAAGTCGCTATGACCTGATGAATGACCTGATGAGTGCGGGCATGCACCGCGCTTGGAAGGATGCTGTGGCGGCGCGATTGAACCCGCGCCCGGGTGAACGCATTTTAGATCTGGCAGGGGGAACGGGTGACTTGGCGCGACGCTTTAAGGCCTTGGCCGATGCCGCGCGGGCCCGCTCAGGTGGTCCGCCTTCTGAAATCATTGTTGTCGACATCAATGCTGAGATGATTGCTGCAGGACGAGAGCGCGGTTTGGATGGGCTTGGCTGGGCGGTGGGCGATGCTGAAGCCTTGCCATTCCCCGAAAATTCTGCCGACGGTTATGTGATCTCTTATGGTATTCGCAATGTAACCGATATTCCCAAGGCCCTGCGCGAAGCTTATCGCGTGCTGAAGCCCGGTGGTCGCTTTTACTGTCTTGAGTTTTCCAAACCGACAACCGGCGCGCTGGAAGCTTTCTATGATGCATGGTCGTTCAAGGCGATCCCGCCTATTGGCAAGGCTGTGACAGGGGATGCTGAGCCCTATCAATATTTGGTTGAAAGTATTCGCCGTTTCCCAGACCAAGAAACCTTTGCAGCCATGATCCGCGACGCGGGTTTCAAGCGTGTTGATTACACCAATTTCTCCGGCGGCATTACCGCTTTGCATGGGGGCTGGAAGGTGTGATTGACGCGCTCATGCGGTTGATGCGGGCCGCTTGGACTTTGGGGCGCTATGACGCGATCCTGCCGCGAGAATATTATGAATTGTTGCCCATGCCCGCCCGTGTGGTGGGGCGTGTGCTGCGTTTGGGTTCGCGCCATATTAGCGGCGATCCGGGTGTGCGTATGGCGACCGCTTTGGAGAAGCTTGGCCCTGCTTGGATCAAGTTTGGCCAACTTTTGGCGACACGTCCCGACATCGTCGGCGATAAAGCGGCCGAAGGGCTGTCGCGCCTGAAGGATCGGCTGGAGCCATTTTCTCTCTCCATCGCGCTCCATAGCCTCGATGCCGCCTTTGGCGAAAAGCGCGCGGCCTTGTTCCCAGATTTGGGACCTGTCATTGCCGCCGCCTCGGTCGCGCAAGTCCATCAGATGACTCTGCCGGATGGTCGTAAAATGGCCGTCAAATTGTTGCGGCCCGGCATTGAGAAGGAAATCGCCGCTGAGGGCAAAGCGATGGCGCTGGCCGCCAAGCTGATACAAGTCCTTGTTCCTGCCGCCCGCCGCCTCGAGCCTGTTGCCTTTGTTGCCACCATTCGTACCGCCCTTGAAAAAGAGCTCGACCTGCGCCGTGAGGCAGGTGCCGGCGATGCCTTTTGCGAAATTGTAGCTGCAGATGGCTATTTGAAGGTGCCCAGCATTGATTGGGAGCGTACGGCTCGTCGTGTCCTCACCACGTCGTGGGTTGAGGGCATCCCTCTGACGAAGCCTGGAGCTTTGGAGGGGGCAGATCGGGCACGGCTTGCCAATGCCGTGACCTGCGGCTTTCTCGCGGCTGCTTTGGACCATGGCGTGTTTCATGCTGACATGCATGAAGGCAACCTCATTCTGGGTACGGATGGGGCGCTCTGGGCGGTCGACTTTGGTATTATGGGCCGGATAGGCATGGCTGAACGTCGCTATTTGGCTGAAATCCTCTATGCCTTCTTGCGGCGCGATTACCGCCGTGCAGCGGCAGTCCATATCGAAGCGGGCTATGTGCCTTCCCATCATGATGAGGGCGAGTTTGCCCATGCCTTGCGGTCGGTTGGCGAGCCGATCTGGGGCAGGCCAGCGCGCGAAGTCTCTATGGGCCGGGTGTTGACGCAATTGTTCGACGTGACCGAGCAATTTGGCATGCATATGCGCCCCGAACTGGTGTTGTTGCAGAAGACGATGGTGCAGGTGGAAGGTGTCGCCCGCAACATCGACCCCGATCACGATATTTGGGAAGCTTCCCGCCCCGTGGTGGAACGCTTTATGCAGACCGAACTTGGCCCGGAAGGGGTGACCCGCCAAATGTTTGCCGATGTTTCCAATGCGCTCGCCACAGCCCGCAAGTTGCCCCAATTGGTCGCTCGTATCGAAAAGCTGGTAGAACGGGCTGAGCAAGCCAAGCGGTAAGAAGGCGTCTTCCCGACCCTTATTCGTCCTTCCCTGCACAGCCGGCTGGCGGAGGGTCTTCAATCCATCCTCACAGCGTGCGGTCCGCCGCCGCCCCTCAGTCAGGTTCGCTGCCACCTCGCCTGCTTTGCAGGGGAGGCCAAGCTCGCTGCTCAGAACACTCTCGTTATTCCAGCATTGACGCCGGGCCTGCCTCTGCAGCCGCCAAGAGCTTAATTGCGCAATCGGGCCAATCCTATCTTCAGGCTTGATTGATCTGCGTGTGCAGTCTAGCATTTTGTTATGACAAAATCTGCGCCATCTAATGCCCCCGCAACTGATGCCTTCTGGATGCCCTTTACGGCCAATCGCCGCTTTAAAGCAGGGCCTCGCCTCTTGGTGTCTGCCTCTGGCATGTTCTATCGAAGCCACGATGACCGTGAGATCCTCGACGGGACGGCGGGTCTGTGGACAGTCAATGCCGGGCATGGGCGGCAAGAAATCGTCGACGCGGTGGCCCGCCAAATGGCGACGTTGGATTATGCGCCGACTTTCCAAATGGGCCATCCCATAGCCTTTGAATTTGCGGAGCGCTTGGCCACTATTGCGCCAGAAGGATTTGACCGGGTCTTTTTTACCAATTCGGGTTCTGAAAGTGTCGAAACGGCGCTCAAGATTGCTTTGGGCTATCATTATGCCCGCGGCGACCATCGCCGCGCGCGCTTGATTGGCCGCGAGCGGGGCTATCATGGCACCAATTTTGGCGGTATTTCGGTCGGTGGCATTGTGACCAATCGCCGCGTTTTTGGTCCGGGCCTGCCTGGCGTAGACCATTTGCCCCACACGCATGGCTTGGCCGAAAACGTCTTTGCCCAAGGCCAGCCACCCCAAGGCGCGCATTTGGCCAAGGAACTCGACCGGATCACGGCTCTGCATGGTCCTGAGACGATTGCTGCGGTGATTGTAGAGCCGGTTGCAGGCTCCACCGGCGTCTTGATTCCGCCTGTGGGGTATCTGGAAGAATTGCGCGCGGCATGCGATCGCGTCGGCTGCCTCTTGATTTTTGACGAGGTCATTACCGGCTATGGCCGTTTGGGCAAGCCATTTGCTACCCAAGCTTTGGGGGTTCGGCCAGACCTGATTTGTACGGCCAAGGGCATTAATAATGGGGCATTGCCAATGGGGGCTGTGTTTGCCCGCCGCGAAGTCCATGATGCTTATATGACGGGTCCAGAGAATTTGATTGAGCTCTTCCACGGCTATACATGTTCTGGCCATCCGGCCGCCTGTGCCGCTGGCCTTGCCACCATGGACATTATGGAGCGCGAGGGCTTGATGACGCGTGCAGCCGAGATTGCCCCCTATTGGCAGAAGCGCTTGCATGAACTCAAAGGTGCGCCCCATGTCGTGGATATTCGCAATCTTGGTCTGATCGGCGGGATTGAGCTTCAAGCGCGCGATGGCGTGGTCGGCGCGCGCGGCTATGATGTCTTCATCAAAGCCTATGAGGCTGGTGCCCTGATCCGCGTTACGGGGGATATTATCGCCTTGTCGCCGCCGCTGATCATTGAACAAAGCCATATTGACCGCCTGGTCGATACGATTGGTGAGGCCTTGCACGCGGTGGATTAGCCGCACCACACCCCTCGCATTCCGTTTACTTGACCTTTCCGCTGACCGCTCATACCTAAGCGACATGACCGCACGCCCAATTCTCACCGTTCCGAACCCGATTTTGAAGCAAATCTCCAAGCCTGTTGCGGCTGTGGATGATGCGATCCGTGCTTTGATGGATGACATGCTCGACAGTATGTATGAAGCCAAAGGCATTGGTTTGGCCGCTGTCCAAATTGGTGAGCCTGTCCGCGTGATTGTGATGGACCTTGAATGGGGCAAGGCCGATGCGCCAGACCATCGCGCTCCGCGTTTTTTTGTGAACCCTGAAATCATTTGGCGCAGCGAGGAAATGGCTCCTTATGAAGAGGGGTGTCTCTCGGTCCCCGAATATTACGACGATGTTGAGCGGCCTGCTAAGGTCCGTTTGCGCTATCTCAACCGCGACAATGAGCTGGTGGAGGAAGACGCGGAGGGTATGTTCGCCACCTGTATCCAGCATGAGATGGACCATCTGGAAGGTATTTTGTTCATCGACCACCTTTCGCGCCTGCGCCGCGATCGCGCTTTGGCCAAAGTTAAGAAGATTAAGCGGGCTGCGTAGGCCCCCCGTGACTTTGCCTGCACCCCTTCGCCTGATCTTCATGGGCTCACCTGAATTTGCCGTGCCGACCTTGGCCGCTTTGGTAGAAGCTGGCCATGAGATTCTCTGTGTCTATTCCCAGCCGCCCAAGCCCGCCGGACGCGGTAAAGCGCTGCGACCCACGGCCGTACATGCCTGGGCAGAGGTCCAAGGCTTGCCGGTGCGCACGCCTGCCAGCCTTAAGAGCGCAGAGGCGCAAGCCGAGTTCGCCGCCCTTCGGGCTGATGCCGCCATTGTCGTCGCCTATGGCCTGATCCTGCCAAAGGCGGTGTTGGAGGCGACCCGATTGGGCTGCTTCAATCTACACGGCTCCCTCCTGCCGCGGTGGCGCGGCGCGGCCCCTATACAGCGCGCTATCGAAGCCGGGGACGCAGAAACCGGCGTGCAGGTCATGGCGATGGAAGTTGGTCTGGACACGGGTAGGATTTATGCCACGGCGCGTACGCCCCTTGCCCCTGAGGACACGACCGGTACGCTGCATGACCGACTGGCCAAACTTGGCGCGGCGCTGATGGTTGAAAGCCTGCCGAAGATTGCTGCAGGCACCTTGCCCTGTATCCCGCAAGCCCAAGAGGGCATCACCTATGCCGCCAAGATTGACCGGGCCGAGACCCAGATTGAGTGGACAAAGCCCGCCGAGGTGTTGGACCGCGCGATCCGTGCCTTCGCACCTTTTCCCGGGGCTTGGTGTCTCTTGCCGGATGGCGCCCGAGCTAAAATCTTGCTCTGTCGCGCAGAAGAAGGTTCTGGCGCACCGGGGACAGTGCTGGATGATCGCCTTCTGATTGCCTGCGGGCAGGGGGCCTTGCGACTTCTGAAAGTCCAGCGGGAAGGCAAAGGGGCCTTGGACGCCCCTGATTTCCTGCGTGGAAATCCGATCTCTTCTGGTTCGGTCTTCTCCTAAGTTTCCTTTCTCCAAAAGAAGTTGCAAGAGGCAAAAATCGTACCTAGGCTGTGTGACATAGATCTGTGTGTACCGATAAGTTTAGTCGATGCGTTTGGGGGGTGGATATGGTTTTGCAGATTCAACGACTTTTGTTGGGTGCCACGTTTCTGACGTTCAGTGTTGGGACAGCCCTAGCAGACACCGCCCCCGCCACCGTCGACCCCATGGTGGCCTATCGCGCTTATGATCAAGCCGTCGCCGAGGGCAAATTGGCTGAGGCCGCCGTCCACGCCCAAACCGCTTGGAAGAATGCCGAGGCTGCTTGGGGGCCGAAAAATGCCAATACAGCAGGGCTTGCTTTCAATGCCGCTTGGTCGCTGGCGTTGGTCGGTAAAGCTCCTCAAGGCATGGACGCGGCCAAGCGCGCTGTTGAACTCGCCGATGTTGGGGCCAAGGCCTATAAAGCCTCAGAAGCGCAGTTTCTGTTGGCCTTTGCTGAGTTGCAGGCTGCTCCAGTGGGGCAAAAGCGGCAGAAGGCAGAGGCATTGGATAGCGCCGCGCAAGCGATTGAGGGCTCATGGGGCGACACCTTGATTGTGGATTCCTTGGTTGAGGCCTCCATTACCTTATCAACCATGGGCCGAAGCAAAAGGGGCGCAGAATTGGCAGCCCGCAGTGCCACAGAATTGGATCGCTTGCTGCCGAATGATCAGTCGCGCCGGGCTCTGACTTTGCTGGCGCGTGCCGTCTCCAAGTTAGCGGATATAGACAAAGTGCCGTCTGCCTATTCCGATGCCGTGGATGCAAGGCTGGCCTATGGCAAAATGCGCCGACCCGATGATGCGATGTGGGGCATGTTGAGTGCCTGGGAATTGGTTATCCGAGGCTTGCATGAGGCGGGTCGCGGTAGCCGGTCAACAATTGGCACGAATATCATGCGCGACAGATACAAATTGCGCGAAATTACCCCAGAGGAATATGCACAATTGGAAGTATTTTTGCCGGAGTGTCGTGACTTAAAATTTAAACGCCGAAAGGGGGCAGAAGAGATAGAGCCTAATCCAATCGGTGGTTTCTCCATCAATCTGGGCGGTGTCCATATTAAGACTGATTTGTCACCAGCAGGCGATGTGCTCAATCCGCGCGTCATCGGCGTGGTCCCGGATGCGCGCTATTCAGAGGCCAGCCTGAAAGCCATATCAACGTGGAAATATGATCTACCCCCCAATGCTCCCGCGACGTGTCTGAAGGATTTCGACATCAGGGTGATCTTCACCATGTATTGAGGCGGCTTCACGCAATAATATCGGGCGTCAATTGGTCTTCCCAATGGGCGATTTCGTCCTTGAGGGCCAGTTTGCGGCGCTTGAGGCGCATGATGCCGATTTGGTCATAAGGCGCGGTTTCTTGCAGGGCTTGGATGGCACCGTCTAGCGCGCGGTGTTCTTCCCGCAGCGCGTGAATCTTGGCCTCAATGCGTTCTGCGTCGGCATCTTCGGAAGGGGATGTCCAGTCGCTTGCCATTAGGCTTCCTCATTCTGAGCGCGTGCCAGTATTGTCAAACCGATTGCCCAGCATGGGCGAGGCGCTTCAACAATGCGTCTAACGCTGCGTCAAGGGGGACTTGGGCGGCGCGTGCACATTGGATCAGGCTTTCATAGCCACTTAGAGGCTGCCCCTTAATTTCGCTTAAATGCAATGTCTGCAAAATGGTTTGTTCCGAAGCTAATTCAGCAGCCAGAAGTTGGGCCCGCGTCGCAGCCACCAAGCTGGGCGGCTCGGTCTGGGGATCACGCTTCAGTGCCCGCCTCCGCCGGCGCAAGGGATCTACCAATTGCCGGGTGAGATGTTGGGCCAAACGCTGGGTGGCGGTCGCGTCAAACCCCTGACCCAGCCGGGAACGATAGAGGGCAAAAATCAAAAAGGTCACATCCAGCCCATAGGTGTCTTGTGCGGCCAAGCAATCGGCCTCCACCCCCTCTTGGCGATAAAAGGCCAGCGCAAAGTCCCAGATAGATTTGAGCTTTTCGGTCTTACACGGGGCCGACATCTTCACCCCAGCGTTTGATGCCCTTAACCTCAAACCCCAAGAGGTCGAGTGCGCGGCCCACCGATTGGGTAACGACAGCGTCAAGGCTGTCTAATTGCGCATAAAAGGCGGGTACCGGCGGGAAGATAATGCCCCCCATCTCCGTGATCGCGGCCATGGTGCGAATATGGCCCAGATGATAGGGCGTCTCGCGCAGCATCAACACAACACGACGACGCTCTTTCAATTGGACGTCAGCCGCACGGGTCAACAGGTTGGAGGTCACGCCGGTTGCAATCTCTCCCATGGTGCGGACTGAGCAGGGGGCAATCAACATGCCATCGGTCTTGAACGAGCCCGAGGCAATCGACGCCCCAACATCGGCAATCTTATGCACATAAGAAGCGCGACTCTTCAGGGCGGTAGAACTGGGCAGACCTTCTGAAGCCAAGGTCAATTCAGCTGCTTTGGTCAGGACAAGGTGGGTTTCAACCCCCATCTCGGCCAGCATGTCCAAGGCGCGGACACCATAAACAGCACCTGAAGCCCCACTTATCCCTATAATCAAGCGCTTTGACATGATCGTGAATTACCTTGTTTGACTTGAGACGAAAAAGTACTTGGCGATTCCCTTATCACGTGTTTCCCTACACGCCTCTGAACGCAAAGGAGGCCGCCACATGGCGATTGAAGCGCATATCCGTGAATTGTCCGATAAACACGCCAAGCTTGATTTAGCGATCCAAAACGAAATGAAAAGCTTGGCCTCGAGTGACGCACAGATTGCAGCTCTAAAACGACAGAAACTTAGGCTCAAGGAAGAACTTGAGAATTTGCGACGACGACACTGACATCTCCCAAGTCAGGGGCCCCATCGGGCCCCTTTTTTATTGCACGCCCTTTCCTCCCAACACTGTCATCCCTGCCCGAACGCAGTGAAGCGCAGGGACCTCGCGAGTTTGCAGCAAAAGGTTTCGGCTCGGCTTCGCCGTCCGGGATGCCATCGCTTATCATTCTTTTGCTCCAGAAGGCTTTGGCGCAGGCTGTGCCTGCCCGAAAGGCCATACGTTATTGTTCGCGGGCGATTTGACGGGTCAAGTCCGCTTCGCGCCATTGACGCGCGCTTGGTTCTTTGGAACCAAGTTGCGCGGTTAAATCAAGAAATTAGGTCCACCTCCTTTCAAAAAGGAGGTGGACCTAGGGCGGCAGATTACCGGAGGAAATCTGGACTTGACGCGACAAATCGCCCGAAAACGAT
>NZ_NCSQ01000017.1 GCF_002105465.1 Aquidulcibacter paucihalophilus | reverse complement strand
AGTTCATGTACGCTCAATTCTCTCATGTCATTCTCCTTTCCAATAATCTACCTAAGGCTTTATTTAATCCAGATTGGCTTTCAAGTGTCAAGAGAGGTCTGTTAGTTTTTTCTACCTTTTTTGCGCTCACAGGTTCCTTATGTTTTGCCCTTATCCCGTTGCAAATGCATGGTTTCTGCGCGAAGCTCTGAAGTCAGATAACCAATGGGTAAATGTTGAGACGCCAACCCCGTCGGGCTTGGCTCCACTCGAAAGTTGGAGGCCCGAAAACGAGCCACATTGAGATTACTCGGTTACCGGAAGCGACACCCAGGAGTCCCGACCCGACTTCAGTAACATTTAGAGCCGGGCCCGTCCTATGGTTCTATTGAATGCACGGATTCAGAGGGAATGCGTGTCGGCAATTTTTGGCATGCGCGTTTGCTCCGTAAATGCGCTCCGGGTCAGATCGGGCAACCTCTTTCGTGTTTAGACTTTTACTTCTGGCTTGCCTTAACTGAACCTCTAAATCGCACGGACACGCCTCCTAACCATCTTCAGAAATCAAGGCCAACGCATGGGGAAACATCACGGGCTACACTCGATAGGTACCCCCATACGTTAGTCTTGCCTGACCATATCTCACTTGGACGCATGGCCAGATTGTATTCCGAAATCAACAGAGTTACTTGTTCGCCTCGATGAGTTCAGCCTTCTGTTGTTCGTCAATCAAATGTCTCTCAAACATCAAAAGACCCAATTCATCGCGCGGCGGCTCTCGCTTAACAACAACAGTGTCACCTCCCCCGCTCACGAATCTGATTTCTTGCATTGTCAATTTACGCATAAAGTAATCTCCCATAATAGGCTTCCAAAATTGCAGGGTAACATGTCTGTGTCCTACAGCCTTTGCGGCTGTGAGTGAGGTTGACTGCGAGTGATGATGCATGTCAAGTTGCAAATCTGGCAGCTCCGATAACTATTTCGTGATGTGGCCTAATTGCAATTAGCCTACCATTGGAAAATAAATTGTTTGCCAGTTTTGATAGGTCAGATATAGCTGAGCAAGCCCACGACGACAGCAGGTCGTGGCTGACTCGGCTGTTTCACTCGGACAAGTTGCCCATGATCCTGCAGGCGGAGGCCGCAGAGTGCGGGATTGCATGTCTCGCAATGGTCGCAGCGGCGTACGGGCAGCGGCATACACTTTCTGACCTTCGCCGCAAGTTTAGCGCTAGCCTCAAAGGGACCACGCTTAAAAGCGTCATGGATATGGCCGATGGGCTGGGCATGGTGGGCAGGCCCCTGCGGCTGGAAGTCGATGAATTACCTAGCCTGAAGCCGCCTTGCGTGCTGCACTGGAACTTGGCCCATTATGTCGTGCTGAAGAAGGCGTGGAACGGGCCGGGTGGGGTGTGGGCTATCATTCACGACCCAGCGCGCGGGGTGCGCAAGGTGGCTCCGGCCGAGATTGGCCGATCCTTTACCGGTGTGGCGCTGGAGCTGACGCCAACGCCAGCGTTTACCAAGAAGAAGCATATTGAACGGGTTCGCCTTACGGATATGTGGAGCACACTGAAGGGCCTCAAAGGCCCCGTGATCCAGCTCTTCCTGTTAGCGCTGGTGGTTCAAGTGATTGGCGTGTTCAGCCCAATGCTGAACCAATTGATCATTGATGATGCCATTTCCAAAGGCGATGTGGACCTATTGACCACCATTGGCATGGGAATGGTGATTTTGTTGTTGATCCAGACCGGCATCGGCCTGCTGCAAGGCTTTGTCGGTATGTACCTGGGCACGCAATTGTCGTTTCAGATGCAGAGTAATCTCTTGCGCCATGCGTTGCGCCTACCCGTGGCTTGGTTTGAGAAGCGCCATATTGGCGACATTATGAGCCGGTTTTCCTCACTTGGGCCGGTGCAAAGCTTCCTCACCAGCGTTCCGATTGGCGCGACTTTGAATGTGATCATGTTGCTGGTCGGCGGCACGATGGCGGTGCTTTATTCACCACTTCTATTCGGCTGCGTTGTCGCCACCATGTTGATCCCGTTGATCGTTCAAGCCGTCACCTTTCCTTGGGTGCGGCGCAAGACAGACGAGGGGATTAGCCTTAGCGCGGTTGCCTCCACGACGTTCATGGAGACCTTGCGCGGCGCGCGAACGTTTAAGCTGTTTGGTAAAGAACGCGAGCGGGTCAGCCAATGGCAGAATGATACCGCTGCCAGCGTCAATAATAGCGTGACCATGCAGCGCGTTGGCCTGTGGGGCGGAGCAGGGCTTGGCATCGTCACGGGGTTGCAAGGGGTTGCCGTCTGGTGGCTCGGGGCTAAGCAAGTGATTGATGGCACCATGAGCCTTGGTATGCTGATGGCGTTTCAATCATATGCTGGGCAATTTTCAGGTGCACTAAAAGGACTAATTGGATTGTTTTTTCGGTGGAAAATGTTGGAGCTTCACCTCGAGCGCCTAGCCGATGTGGTGCACGAGGACCCAGAAGTTGGGGTGGATGAGCCTATTCAAGAAGGCCGCTTGTTTGAAGGCCGTATCGGAGCCGAAAAGTTATCCTTCCGCTATGCAACCCATGAGCCCTTGGTATTCAAGGATGCAAGTTTCTCCATCGACCCTGGCCAATTTGTTGCCATCATCGGCCCGTCCGGCGGGGGCAAGACGACTTTGATGAAGGTTCTTCTGGGCTTGCTTGATCCCACCGAAGGCGAAGTGAAAGTCGAAGGGGTTGGCCTTAAGAATTTTGGGGTCCGCACGTTCCGGCATCGCATTGGTGCGGTCCTGCAAGATGATCGTCTGCTGGCGGGCACGATTGCCGACAATGTCTCCTTCTTTGATGCAGACCTCGATATGGCAAAGGTGGAAGAGTGCTTGGCCAAGGCTTGCGTACTCGATGACATCCTCAAGATGCCAATGGGCACGATGACCTTGGTAGGTGACCTTGGTTCAACGCTGTCTGGCGGGCAACAACAGCGTGTGCTTCTTGCCCGCGCGCTCTACCGCGAACCAACGATCCTGTTTCTCGATGAGGGCACTGCCAATCTCGATCCCGAGACAGAAGCGCGCGTATCTGAGACCTTGCGCGGCCTCTCTTGTACCCGCATCTTTGTCGCGCACCGTGAAGCTGCGATTGCTGGGGCTGATCGGACGCTTCTGGTCGCTGGCGGTACCGTGACCGACATGACAGAAATGGGACGACTGTCAAAAAGCACAGAGCTATCGTAGTTTATGTGGGACATTTTTGCGAAGTTTTAGACGGCAATGAATTTTGTCTAGATCCAAGTTACCCTTTTTTCGCTGCCTGAACCCGCTCCCCAATCTCGTTAACCAAAGCGTGCAACGGATCATCGCGAAGGTGAGCATAGCGCTCCGTCGTCCGCATTTGAGTATGACCTAGCGCCTTCCCAATCAGCTGAAGACTAGCCCCGGCCTCTGCAGCAAATGACGCGAAGGAATGGCGTAGGTCGTGGATACGGAGATCATCAAGGCCTGCCTCATCGCGAATTGCGCGCCATGCACGGGGTAGGCCTACGGTATGACCGGAAGCAGCATTGGCGCGATTAGCCGGGAAGACATAGTCGCCGTTCCGTTTGATCCCTTCGAGAACCTCGATAGCGGCATCGGATAGTGGAATTCGGCGCGCACCAGTCTTTGATCTGGCATCAGGGAGAACAATCGAACGTCGAGCCAAATCGACCTCACGCCACTGCAAGCCTTGGATCTCGCCTCGACGCGCGCCAGTCAGGATCAATAATCGAATGATGAGGCCAAATTCAGGTCGGACCTCACCGCGCTTCTCAAGACGTTCCGTGGCTTCAAATATCTTTTGGACCTCATCAACGCTGATGAAGCGCTCGCGCTTTTCGATCTTATAGCGCACTACACCCAATGTGGGATGGGCAACCAAAATCTTCCGACTAACGGCCCAAGCCATCATCGCTTGAAAAATGATGGTGCAGCGTGATGCGGTCGTCTTGCCACCCGTTATGTTGAGCCGCCCGCGCTTCTTGCCACTCAACGCCGAGACAGCAGTTTTGCCCGCCGCGATCTCGCTCTGTGCCTTGGCAAGGTCGGAAGGCTTTAAGTGAGCAGCGATGCGACTACCCAGCAGAGGCCGGATATGTGAGTGCAGGCTTGATCGATCCTGCTCCCAGGTCGCGGCGCGCTTGTTAGGCTTATCGGCCGGCCCTTCCTTCAAGTAGCGATCGATGAGCTCGGACACCGTCGGCTCTGCTCTTGCAGCCGCCTTGCGCTTCTGCGGATCAACGCCAAGAGAGGCGTCTCGCAATTGCTCCTTGGCATGCTCGCGGGCTGTCTCGATGGTCCATGGCGAGCCGACCGTGCCAATCGTGAAGACCTTCTGCTGACGGCCAATCCTGAACTTCATGGCAAAGCGCTTCTCACCGCTTTGATAGATGCGCAGGAACAAGCCACGCACTTCGCTATCCCAGATCCAGCGCTCTTTTTCTGGATCTGGCGTCTGGGCGTCTATGTATCGTTTTGTCAGTTTTACCCGATCCTGCATGGCCTAGTTTAAACTCCTCTTGACCTCTTATGCAATCCTTTAAGAGGTCACGCCGATACCACCCCGATACCAACTGGAGGGAATTCGAGGCTATTTTCAGGAAAATGACGACGTGTCAAATTTCCATAAAGCTCAAATAAAACATATGGATACGAAAAAGTTGGAAAAATCTGGAAAACGCTTGACCTCCTGATGGCATTCAAGAGGTCAGGGGTTCGACTCCCCTTGGCTCCACCATTTTTTCCTTTAAAAACAAAATATTATCGTCAGATAAATTCTGACGTTGCGTCATTTTCATTCTCGCGGTACCACCGCGGTACCAAATGACAGCCATCTGTAGTAATCAATAGGCATCAGTTGGCACTGCTTTTTTCTTGCGTTCAGGTGGTCAAAAGGAATCGAATTGGCCGGTCTGGTCGAGATGCAAATTGGACAAGCAATTCCTAGGAGACACACTTAGCGCTCAAGCCCTGCCCCGATCACATGACCAATGGACAGCTCCTGCCCGCTGCTGACAGGTGCAATCGCAATCCCGACCCCGCGATCAATGACAGTCTGCTTACCTAAGGACGTCGTAACGCTGCCAATCACAACACCTTCGCCCAAACCATGCGAGAATGCTCGACCCGAAATGCCCAGCTCCTTCTCGAGCGCATGGGCGGTATCAGCATCGCGAAGCCTTGCCCAAGCTTCTGGCTTGAAGCCTATGCCCTCACCCTGCCGGACACCGTAGCCCTTGCTGATTAGGAACTCAGCACGTGCCTTAAGGTCTGGATCGATTGGGCGGCTATCGCCTTGCCTTCCACCAGCCGATTGGCCCAACCGCGCCAACTCCACATCCTGCGGCAAAAGGCGGTGGGCAGCCATATCGTCGCGCTTGGCATCGGATCTGCCCTGCCGTCCTCCGATCAAGACCTCCAGTGGACGCGCCTTTGTTGGATGCCCGCGTGTACGCTTCTCCTCCCAGTGCGAGCGCATGATATCCTGCGACTTCTGCAACGCGTCTAAGCGAGCTTTCAGATCAGCCGCAAAGGCAACCCCGTGCTTGGACTTAGTTGCCAGCCCAAGGCTCTCCAAATGCCCTACGCGCGCCCGTACGAGTGAGCCCACGGTATCATGCCGGGAAAGCTCTGCCTTCGGCAAAAGCCCGCCATGGCTCTTGGCGAGGGCTGATAGCCGGATATCGATATCAGTCCACCGATTGGCCGTGCTGCGGGTAAATAGGCCCCGCTCAGCATCGCTACGGCTACTGTCCCCCAGTATAGCTTGAGCCTGCTCCTGAGCGCGTTCTCGTAAGCCGTGACTGACGTAAGATCTGGGCATGACAAGGTCTCTGCCATTGGCGCGCTTGCCACGCATCATGACGTGGGAGTGAGGCTGATCAGTATCGTAGTGGTTGACCGCCACCCACTCCAAACTCGGCTCCTTCAGGTCGAGGCTAACCCTCTCCATGACACCCTTCACATATGCATCCATGTCCTCAATCTTGTCGCCATGCTCGGCGCTGATGATTAGCCGAAAGTGATGTCGGTCTTGCTCCCAACCCGCGCATTGGGCTCCAACCTCTTCGGCATTGCGCGAACCATCCAGATCATAAAAGCCAGCATCCACGCCGTCCTGCCCTGCGCCTTCGCGAGCCAGATAACTGACATGTTGGGCAAGCGCTTTACCCGGATTGGCAACCCCTCGGGGTCCTGAGTGACGCCCAATAAACACCTTCACCATGGCGCGCTGACTGGCCGGAACATAGAGAGTGATGCCGCCGGATTTGGCTGAGCCGCCACCACCGCCAGCCTGCGCCCTTCGCCCAAACATGCGCGAACCGGACAAACGTTTTGCCAGACTGGCTTTGACTGAGCCGGGGTCATTGCCTCCACTTTTGGGCATGTCGGGGGAAACGCGTTCACGTGGCGCAACAAGGCGCGTGGCAATCAAATCTCTTACGCCGCCTGAATTGCCTGCGTCAGATCCGTGTCCAAGAGTTTTATGCGAACGCGCCATTGGGTGCCTCCAGACACCCAAAACCGCAAGACTTATGCCGACTTACATGCCACGACACACTGCAAGTTATGACCCTTTCAACATGACTTACAAAAACATCAATCAAAACATGAGCCTGAAAGCACAGGCAAGTCGCCCTCTTATATCTTGCCTCTCCCTATCTCATATCTCCTCTGTTCCCCTTATGACCCCACTTAGAAACACAACGAAACTATAAGAAACGCGAAGCAACAGATGCGGCTGAGGCAGGTTATCTGTGGCCAAGAGATAAGCATATTGCACTACATAAAATAAGTTTGTAGTGTAACAAAATGGCTGAAGTGCTTCCTCTCCAATTGATGACGCTCTACCAGGAGCTCGTTGATACGCATTTATCGCGTACGCCGAGCGCTAACCCAACTGGTGCGCCCTTCAAACGCATCGTGCGGGGGAAAGCCTATTGGTATGCAACTGACCGAACCGGCAGCAATGTGGTTCAACGATACATTGGTCCTGACAATGACAAGACCAAATCACGGTTGGTCGAGATTGAAGCACGCCGCGGAGCGACAGAAGCATTCGAGACGCGCTGCGGCGACATGGTAGCGCAATTGCGTGCAGCGCGACTGCCAACTCTTGACGCCGCCAGTGGCAGCCTGCTGGCTAGCCTTTCGGCTCAAGGCGTTTTTGATTTGGGTGGCACACTGGTCGGGACAATGGCCTTTAGGCTTTATGATGCAGAGCTTGGCAGGCGGGTCACGCGCATTGAGCCTGCGCTGACACAAGACATCGACATTGCGAGCTATCAGAATTTATCGATAGCCCTGGCCGATGACGCAGCGCTAAGCTTGAAGGATTTACCGATGGCTCTCGCTAAGTTCGGCTTAGAGGTTACGCCATCCATCGACCCTAAAGGCCGCAGCGGGCGCTGGCGGCGCAAGACCGGCGAGCCCGTGCTCGATTTTCTTGCCCCATCTTTTGAAGAAGACCAAGATCTCGTCTGGCTTGAAGCGTTGGGGGTGTGGGCGCAGGGCTTGCACTATCTGAACTATTTATTGGCCGACCCCATTCCTGCTGTCGGCCTTTATCGCCAAGGCGTACTTGTCCGCATTCCCCGGCCTGAGCGTTTCGCCATTCACAAGCTTATCGTTGCGCAACAGCGCACCGGAGCCGGTATTGCGAAACGCCGAAAAGACTTGGGCCAAGCCCAAGCTCTGATAATGTCATTGTCTGAAGACAGGCCAGCAGAGTTGAAGCAGGCCTATGTAACGGCAATGGAGCAAGGTCCGTCATGGCGGGAAGCCATTGGCGCATCGCTAGCGATGGTTGGAGATGAGGCGCGCGCAGTTCTCGAGTAATTCTGATCAAACATGTTCGGATGTGGCGTTAAGCCAAGGGCGCGACCCAAGCCTGGGCACGCGAAAAGGGCGGAGCTGTTAGGCTCCGCCCTTGGGCGATTTGCTGGAATGAAGTGGCTAGGCGGCGGTCTCCATCGGAAGGTCTGCTTCGGTGTCAGGGCCTTCGGCTTTGGCTTTGCCGCGAGCGAGGACTTCGAGTTCGCTGAAGGGGCCTAGGACAAACTCGATGACGTAGCGGGTGCGGCCTTGATCGTCGTCGTAAGAGCTGGGGCGGATGCGACCGAGGAGGCGAACCCGGGTGCCCTTTTGGACCATCGTCTCGATGCGGGCGATGATGGCCGGGGCAAAGACGGTGACGCGGTGCCAGTGGGTTCGATCCTTTTGCGTGCCGTCTTCGGTCTTCCAGCGCTCTGAAGTGGCGACGCTGAGGGTTGCGAGTTTGCCGGTCTTGCCGAAAGTCTTGATCTCAATCTTGCCGACGTTTCCGACGATTTCGAAATTAGCCTTATCCATGATGGTATCTCCGTTTGGTCTGAAGCTGTCCCGTCCGTTGGTGTCCCGGTCCGGGGGTCGCGGTGGCGACGGGGCGTAACAGCATCCGGAACAAGGCGAGGGGCGGAAGCCGACCTGGTGGCACACAAGGGCTTGGCGCGGGCAGGAGCGTAGCGACAACTCGGGCCCTTGAATTCGAAGAATGGTGGGACACGCCGCCGGAGGCAGTTTTCAAGCCACGTCAACGCGTCTCCCGAGACGGGCAACAAGGATGACGACGGGCAAGTCAGACCATTAAAAGGAGATCAAGGAACAGCTTGGATCAGGCCAATAGGAGAACTATCGTCGTCTCTATGAAGGCATGCTGAGATCGAGACCTCAAGACCAATAGCAAGCTTTACGAGCGATGCTCCGCATCCAACAATAGCGCAATCTAGAAGACCAATGCTTAGCGCCTATGCCTGCTGGAAGAACGGCACAGTAAGGCGTTATGGTCAAAGCCAATGTCTACTCAGCGCGCATTCAATGGGCCGACAGTAAAACCCCTGCGGTTTACTGCTCTGCAGCGGCCCTAGCCGCGCTCGATGCTTAAAGCTGGGCGGCCTCAGGAAGTATGGGTGTGCTACAGGCCGCAGCCTTGCGACCTGCCAGAGCAAAGGACAATAGCTCCGCGCACGGGCTCAAGAAACAATTGCATTGGATCCGGCTCGTGCTTCAGCGCTTACATTAGCCTAAAGCAGACATTCCGCTTTGCGCCGATATTGTTGAAAAACTCGAAGTTTAGACGAGATTGGGTGCTTGGGCAGCGCAGTTGGTTTGCGATTGCTGGTTCCTGCGCGAGCTGACAGGAAAGGTGTGGCTTTCACAGCATGAGGCCTTTGAGGCCCTTCTGGGAGAGACAGTCCCCAAGGAGGAAAACCCTCTGCGATAGGACACCAATAAAGCTTGAACATCATCAACTCCTCCTCCGCAACAACAAAGGAAAATACAATGACTCTCCACATAGGCGATATCGCCCCTGACTTTCAGACAGAAACGCAAAATGGCCCAATAAGCTTTCACGAATGGGCAGGCGATGCCTGGGTGTTTTTCTTTAGTCACCCGGCAGACTTTACCCCGGTTTGCACTACCGAAATGGGCCGTACCGCCCAGTTGGCGGCCGAATTTGCAAAGCGCAACACAAAACCCTTGGGACTTTCGACCGACACCGCCGAAGAGCACCTCAAATGGATCGCCGATGTGAATGAAACCCAGCACACGGATTTGCAATTTCCGATTCTGGCCGATGCCGATCTCTCGATCGCGCGCATGTACGATATGATCCACCCCGAACAAAGCGAAACTGCCGCGGTTCGTTCAGTGTTCATCATTGATCCGGCCAAGCGGATCCGCCTGACCATGACCTATCCCATGAGTGTTGGCCGCAATTTCGATGAAATCCTCCGCGTGATCGACGCGCTTCAAATGAGCGACAAGCATCGGATTGCGACTCCTGCTGATTGGGCTGTGGGAAAAGACGTCATCATCCCACCTTCGATCAAGGATGAAGAAGCAAAAGCGCTCTTTCCACAAGGTTGGACAACCCTAAAGCCTTACTTGCGCACAACCAGCATCAAATAGGCTGACCCGGCCCCCTGAATTCGGGCCATGGTAAATTAGAGTTTTCCAGTTATTGCACTGCTACCCATTGGTCGTCCTCAGGTTCGCTTGTTCCAGCAAACCCGAGCCTCACCCGCAGACCGATCAACGGCCACCACCATAATCCCGGCTGCTACAGCGCTTTTGAAGTCGCGCAGCCGGCATAAGGGCTCCGTCGAGCTACACTGCGACATGGGTCCTCACCTCTCGATGTCCCGTCGACCAACGCTACGGCCGGTTGACTCGTGCTGTGTTTGGTCATAATAAATGACCATTCTGACAGACGGTGGGTGTGTAGGTGATTTTTGGCAACTCGCGATCCTTGGCTGGCATACCCTCCAACCGGTGGCGACACCCGGCCTGCAAGTGGCTCCAGATCGGCGCGCACGGCGTTTGGATCGCGGTGACGCTGGTCGCAGTTCAAGGATGCGGCGGCGGTGGCGGCAGTATCGCCAGCCCGCCATCGCCGCCGTCAGTCTCGCCTCCACCTCCACCTCCACCTCTACCTCCACCCCCACAGAGCCCTCCACCACCTGGTGCCGGATTGAGCTGGCGCGGTGCGTGGGCGGTGCAGGGTCAGGAGGCGGTCGTGCGAGGCGTGGCACCGGCTCCGGACGATGGTGTCTATATCGTTGGATCATTCCGCAACACCCAGCCCCTGTTGGTCGGCACGCTCAGCGCTTCATCAAGCGGCGGTGCCGACGGTTTCATCGCGCGACTCAACGCGGATGGCACGCCGGTCTGGTTGCGGTCTTTCGGCGGAGCCGACGATGACTTCGCCTTCGATGTGGACAGTGATGCCGGCGGCGCTGCCTATTTAACGGGACGTGTCAGAGGCGCAGTTACCATCGGCCCGACCAGCCTGAATGCCAGCGGAGGCGACAGCCTAGTGGTGAAATACACGTCCGCTGGACAGGTCAGCTGGGTCCGGGCGGGAGCAGGCTCCGGCAGTGCGCTCGGTAATGAAATCGCAGTTGCCGATGATGGATCATCTGTCTCGGTTGGGGCCTTTGGGGGCGCAATCGATTTCGGATCCGGTGTGAGCCTTGCCGCGCCTGCGACGTTCGAGGACGCCTATGTCGTTCGCTATTCGGCCAACGGAACACCGGAATGGGCGCAGGCGATACGAGCTCCCGATACCGTCAGTGAACGGACGGAATCGGTGCGGGGCGTCGCTTTTGACGGTCAAGGCCGCGTGCTGGTTGCGGGGTCGTTCCAAGGCAGTGTGAGCGCCGGTGCGCAGAGCGTGACCAGCGTGGGCGGTAGCGACTGCTTTGTCAGCGCGTACAGCGGCAGCGGAGCTCTTCAGTGGCTCCGCCGCTTCGGCGGTGCGGGTGCCGATGTGTGCCGCGGCATCGGCGGTGATCCGTTCGGCGCGGTCCTGATCGCGGGGACATTCGAGGCCACAGCCGCGTTCGGAACGACCAGTCTTGCGTCCGCCGGGGGCAGGGACGTGTTCGTGGCGTCGCTCAATGACGCTGGGGAGCCGCAGTGGGCGCGCGGCATCGGCGGGGCCGGAGCGGAAGAAGGGGCAGAGCTCGAAGTCGGCGCTGGCGGCGAGGCAACGGTCGCCTTTGATTTCTCCGGCTCAGTCGCCCTGCCGGATGGCACGAATGTGACATCCGCGGGCGCTCGCGATCCCCTGCTGCTGCGGTTTGGGACGTCCGGCCAACTGGACTGGCGGCTGGCCGGCGGCGGGCCGGGCGACGATGTAACCTATGCCGTTGCTATCACGGCATCGGACGCCGTTCACACCGTCGGCACCTTTGGCACTGGTACGGGAGCAACCAGCATTAGTTTCGCGCCGTTTCTGCTGAATGCCGCGCAGCAGGCGGGTTATGTGGCGAGAGCGGGCGTGACCGCCAGCCCGCCGCCGCCGCCGCCGCCGCCGAGCTCGCTCAACTTGGCGGCTGCAGCTGACTATGCCTTCGCCAATGGCACGCGAGCCCTGATCATCCAGCGGAACGGCCAGGTACTGCTTGAACGCTATGGCGGGATAGGCTCGGCCTCACGAGTGGAGAGCCTCGCGTCCGGCACGAAGAGCTTTTCGTGTGCCCTGTATGCGGCGGCTGAAGACGAAGGCCTAATCAACATCGATGAATTGGCCTCCATCGCCATCACGCCCTGGCGGCCTGGTGGATCCGCCCCTGAAAACGGTTCCAAGCAGCTGATCCGGGCGCGCGATCTAATCGCCCTTTCGCATGGGCTGAGCGCCGCCGGGGCTGGTGGGGCATCCCTCAACAGCGTCGACAGTTATCTCCAAGGGATCAATGCGCGGTCCGTTTTCGCGCCTGACGTCCATGCGATCTACAGTGCCAATGGCTTTCAGGCCTTCAACGCCTACTTCGAGCTGAAAGCTGGCGGGACGCTTGCAGCCAGCGGCGACATCACCGGTGGGCGCGATCCCTTGACGTATCTGCAGCAAAGGGTTCTAGCACCCATCGGCTCGAACGTTGGCTCTTGGCAGCGCGACATAAAAAACAAGCCGAATTTCGGCGGCGGTGCCGCCATGACGGCGTCAGACTGGCTGCGATATGGCCAGTTCATCTTGCAGGAGGGCACTTGGAACGGTGTCCAGCTGGTGTCTGCCGCGCGAATCCGCCGCTGCGGCTCCTATCAGTCGCCAGCCTTCCTTGGGTACGGTCTTGGCTTCTGGCTCAACCGACCGGTGGGGTCGAGTTATACCGCAAACGAAGACGGCATCCCATGGCCAATCGAGGTACGCACGCGCCTTGCTGCGGGCGGTCAGATCATGCCTGCAGCCCCCGCCGACACCATGATTTCCTATGGCGCGGGGAACATGAAGATGTTCATTGTTAAGTCCCGCAGCCTTGTGGTCGTCAAGCTTGCCGGGTCTGCAGACGATAACGAGATGTTTGCCCGGCTGTTTTCGACACCGTGACGCGAGCGATGCGCCAGGGAGGACCAATGGCTGTGCAAAGCGAACGGAAGCTGGTGCCTGAAGACATGGCACACGCAATCCGACCCAAGGATGGGTAGCAGTGTAGCCACCAGGTCTGCGGCCGCCGAGACGTCACTCCGGCAGTCTCGCTTCCATTCTTGACATAGCCCTCAAAATGGTCATTAATAATAACCATAAATAAAATCGGTCCAGAGGCGGCTCAGGGAGGACATGAGATGGACATAGGTGTTAGGAGAGCCATTCCAGTGGGTGTCGTAATGGCAGCCCTTGTCCCGATGACACCAGCGCTAGCGCAGGTGGGTCAGTCACCTACAAGCAGTTCTGAGGCACCAGCGCAGAATGCGGATCGGGTTTCAAACGAGCAGCTGGAAACGATTGTGGTGACGGCGCGTCGCCGCGCCGAGCCCCTGCAAGCTGTGCCAAGCTCCGGAATCGCTCTGGACGGGACGGCTATCCTTGATCTTGGGATTCGAGATGGGCGTTCGTTGATCGCTGAAGTTCCGGGTGCCTTGGTCATTGATACTGGACCATCGTTTGACAACGAGATTATTGTCCGGGGTGCCGGCGCCGGTCGGCAGACAAATGCAGAAGTGGCGGCGGGTCTGTATCGCAATGGTGCCTTCATTGCCGGGGGAAATCTAGGCGGTCGAAACTTCAGCACGCTCGACTTTTTCGACGCTGAACGGGTTGAAGTCCTGCGCGGACCACAAGGAGCACTGTTCGGGCGCAATGCTGTGGGTGGTGCCATCAACATCGTGTCGGCTCGCCCGACCTCGGACCGCAGTCTTGCGTTGCGGGCGTCTATTGGCTCCAAGGAGGCGTTCGAGGGATCCGTGATCGGCAATCTGCCGCTCGGCGAAACGTTTGCAGTCCGTACCGGTTATCTGCATCGCCGACAGGATGACGGCTTCTACATTAATGCCGACGGCTCGGCGCTGGATGTCAGTGAGCTCAATGGCGGGCGACTCGGCATGCGCTGGACTCCGAGCGAGGCCCTGGATGTCCGTTTCACGGTTGATCAGCTCGACGAGACCGGACCCAGTTTTGCGGTGTTCTTCTACAACAAAGTCGGTGGGCAGGATCCCTTCCGCAGGAACTTCCTCTGGCCATCGACCTTCACTCGTGCTGAGCTTACCGGGATTCTTGAGGTGGACTACCGACTGGGCTGGGCAACCCTGTCGTCTGTCACCTACTTGCGGAACCGCGACGCACGACGCGCTGACGAAATATCAAGCTCGCTGTTCTTCCCACCGTCTCCTACCACCGTTGGACCGAACTTCCGGGCAGTACAGACTGACGATTTCCAACGGACCGGCCAAGAGCTGCGCCTAGCTTCACCGGATGAAGCTAGGCTGACCTGGCTGGTGGGTGCCGAATACACCGTCATGGAGGACTTCACGCTCACCCAGAACCTCGGTGCAATTGCGCCCCAACTCAACAACACCAACCGCGCAACCAGCGACGACCAGTCCACCAGCGTCTATGGGGCTTTGGGCTTCGACGTGACGGACCGACTGAATGTCTCAGCAGAGGTGCGCAACAGCCGCGACAGCAAGGATATCCTGCTAGATATCGACCGGATCCGCGCCGGGACCGGGGCACCGATCAAGCTCGTCCAGCCCTACGCTGACAGCTGGACCAATACGTCCTGGGTGTTGTCGGCCAGCTATCAGGCCCTGCCGACTGCTTCGATCTATGTGCGCGCTGCAAAGGCCTTTCGGCCTGGCGGTTTCAATGACGATCCAGGCGGGCCGGACAACACCTTCTCTGTGCCCTACGAGCAAGAGGAAACACTGGCTTTCGAGGGCGGTTTCAAGTCCGAGTGGTTCCAGCGGCGCTTGAGGTTCAACTTCGCGATATTCTCGTCGGAGACGCTTGGGCTTCTGGAGAACCAGAGCCAACAGTCCGTGCAGCAAGCTCGCACCGTGCGATACATCACCAATATCGGCGACATTCGTCACAGCGGGATCGAGGCAGAGGTGAGCAGCCTCGTGCCGCTTCGGGCACTGGATGCGCGGCTTCGAATTTCCTTAGCCGGGGCCCACAACTCCAGCCGCTACACCTCTGGCCCCAATACCGGGCGGGAGGTGTCCCGGATCCGGCCCTCCACCCTGTCCGCCAATGCGGCCATGACATTCAATGTATCTGGCGCGCTCAAGCCATTTGTCCGGGTCAGCTATCGCAGCGAGCAGGGTGGGCTTCAGAACACCAGTCTGCTGCGACCACAGGACGACATCCAGAATCTTGATCTTGCCGTCGGCGTACGCGCAGACGACTGGAGTGTGACGCTGCGGGTTCGCAATGCCACAGACGCGGAATACGATCTCGACCGGCTGACATCAAACACGCCGGGCGTGGAAGCCTATCGCCGCAATCAGCCCCGCACCTTCGCACTGGAGGTGGCCCGTGAGTTCTGACAAATCCGGCGGCGATCGCTTTAGCGGCCCCACAGCTCTGAACCGCAAGCATGTCTTGCGGCTGATGGGCGCGGCAACTCTGGCGGGCCTTGCTCCGGGCCGCCAAGCTCTTGCGGAGACAGCCATTGCTCCCCAGACGCGGACCGCGCTGGCCAGTGGGGTCTTGCGGACGCCCGACACGGCGTTTGCAGGGCTGGAGGGCTACCCATACGCGCCAAATTATAGATCCGTCCGCCATCCGGCGCTCGGGGAACTAGCGCTGCACTATCTGGATGTCGGCCCGCGCGACGCCTCCCCTGTCGTGTTGCTGCACGGCCAGCCAAGCTGGTCCTATCTCTATCGGAAAGTTATTGTGCGACTGCTGGCAGCGGGGCATCGGGTGATCGCGCCGGATATGATTGGCTATGGTAGGTCCGACAAGCCTGCGGCCCGGTCGGACTACAGCTACCAGCTGCACCTCGATTGGTTGACTGAATTCCTGTCCGGCCTGGGGGGCAATCTCACTCTGGTCGTGCATGATTGGGGCGGACTGCTTGGGCTGCGCATCGCCGCAGAAAACCCCGGCCTGTTCGTGCGACTTGTCGTGCTGGATACCAGCCTGAATGACGGCACTGATCGCGAGTCCCCGCAGTTCACGGCAGGCTTTGACCGCTGGCTTAAGATCCTAGAGCATGCGCCTGAGCTCAGATTTTCTGCCGTTATCGAAGCACAGACAGAAACCACGCTCACGCCGGGCGCGCTTGCAGGCTATGACGCGCCGTTCCCGGACCGATCCTATCAGACCGGTGCTCGTGTGATGTCGAGCTTTATCCCGCGCACACCGGATATGGCGCAAGCGCGTGAGAATGGCCTCGCCCGTGCTCGGCTGCGCGACTGGCAGACCCCGGTTCTGATCGCCTTCTCCGAGGGCTCGGCCCGCACTCACCCTGGCCAGCATGCGCTGCTCTCAGGATTATTCCCGGCCAGCCGCATCTGGCGGGATGCGACCATTGCTGGGGCGCATCACTTCCTGCCAGAGGATCGAGGCGAAGACGTTGGTGACCTGATCGCTACGTTCTGCGCTGCCACCTGACAACCGACCTTGTTATTCACCTTGAAAGGGATCTGTCCACGGTCAGGTTGCTTGGTCGAGAAGAGCGACAATAGCTTTGCGAAAGCCACCGGCAGCGGCCGCCACGATCTGCGGATTGGTGGCGAGTGGCAGCCGGTCTGTCTCTACATGGTGCAGGCGTCCGGCTCCAAACACACCTAACGCTCGAGTATAGCCTTCGGCGAGGATGTGGGCGAGTTCACCGGCCGCCCCAGCCTCAACCGGATAGGGCGCCTCAAGCCCCGCCTGACCGGCAAAGCACTGCTGGAGCACCGGCAGCATCGAGCGCGGTCCCACCAGGAAACGTTGTGGGTCAGCGCTTGGGAGGGCGCGCAGTCGGCCAAGATCGTGAAAATCGGTCGTTGCGATGTTGGCACCCAAATGCACCCATAGCGCGACCTCTTGCGGACGGGGCGCGGCCGAACTCTTCAGGAACGCGTCCATGCCTTGATTGTCATACTCATGCCCGGAGGCTGATACGAACAGGAGACTCCGCTGCGGCCAGCGGGTAGCGGCCCAGCGAGCCAGGTCAAGGAAGATTGCCACACCAGGACCGCGCTCTCCGGCACAGACTGTCCAGCCGGAGCGCGGGGTTGATACCACCAGCATCGGGCCGATCCCGGGCTTGCGTGCGATCAGTGTTTGCGCGGTCCGGCGACTACCTGTTCCCGTGATGGTGAGTGTCAAATCTGAACCGCGCCGGATCAACTCCACCAGCGGTGCTAGCGGTCGTGGTCCCACCACGGCCATCGGCACCGACACAGCCGGCGCATCAGCCGGTGCGTTGAGAACAATGGTCTCGCCAGTTGGCCCGTGCGTGACTGCCACTACAGCCCGCGCCCCCGCCGCGACGGCAGCGCGAACTGCCTCGATTGTTGTCGGCGTCATGAGAGCGGAATGGCGGCGGTGTGGCAGCATGACGACCGCGATCCTTCCTGCAACTCGGGCGAGGTCCGAGGGATCCGCCACCAGAGCGGCTGGGGCCGTAATGCCGCCCTCTGGGGTTGGCACCACGATTGCCTGTGGTTCCACCGCTACCCTTCTGTTCTGCGCCACCAGGTCGGCGCGGTCGACCTCAAAGGCGGGGGCCTGAACTGCTGCATAGCTGACCGTGAAGCCCAGAGCGGCCAACTGCTCCGCCATCCATAGGCGTACTGCCTCATCGCCCGGTCCGCCGGACCGCTCCGTCCCGAACCCGTCATAGCGGGCAAGATCAGCAGCAATCGCGGCCGGATCGCTGCCTGCGTCGGCAGCGGCCGGACTGCCGACTGTCGCACAGGCTGATGCCGGCAGCGGCGCGCCCAGCGCCGCGCCCAGCAATGCGGCCGGAGCAATCAGGGCGTCGCGACGGGCCAGCGACATCAACGAGCCTCCGTTTCCAGTGCGAGGATGCACTGTTGCAACGCCCGTCCTACTGACTCAAGGAGTTCAGGCCCCGTTACGAATGGCAGATCGTTTGGTGCATGGAAATAGGCGTGTGCGCCCTCGAACCCAAAAGCGCGGTAGCCGGCCTCGAACATCAAAGCGAGCTCACCGCGTGCCGTGGTTGCCCGGCGGGGCGTCAGGTTCTCCACTCCTGCAAACCGGCTCTGGAGGAGAGACAGCAGGCGATCATCATTGGTCAGGAGTTGGGTACCGAGCTGTCGCCGCCCGTTGGCACGCAGCCCCGTAGGACCGCGCTCGAACCCGTAAACAGCGATAGATGCGCCAAGGTGGATCCAGGCCAGAGTTTCAGTCGGGGAGGGCGCAGCATCCTCCAGATAGCTCTTCTTACCCGCACCATAGAGTTCATGGCCCGATGAGGCGATGAAGGTCGCACTGACCGGGCTCTCGCCAGCCCGGCCCGCCATCCAGCGCGCCAACCCCAGAAACAGCGCCACGCCGGGTCCCCGTTCGCCCGCCGAGGCAAACCAGGCGCTGGTCGGGGTTGAGACGACAATCCGGCGGGGCCCGCGTTCCAGCCGCCCTTCGACCTTGTAGGCTTGTGCATCCGGGGTCCTGGTCGATTCGATCAAGAGCTGCGTTTGAGCCCCGCGAGCCGCGGCGGCGCGCAGGAATTCCATGTGTTTGCTGCCCACCAGCATGACAGGCAGCGGCAGTGGTGTGCGTAATCCGTGACCAAACAACTCGCCGCTCGGAGTCACCGTCACGGCCACAACAGCCCGTGTGCCTCGATCCGAGAGACGCGTCAGATTAGCGGAGAGGCGGGCAAGACCGCCAATACCGTCTACTTCCAGACAAGCTATGCTCCCGGGGCCTGCCGCCTCGGCCAAACGCAGGGGGCCACTCACTCCGTCCGCGCCAGTTGGAACCGGATCCCACAATGGATAGGCGTCCAGCGGTGCGAACTTCATGCCGTCGACCGCCAGCCTGTGTGCGGTCAAGTCATGTCGCTCGAACCCGAACGGGAGCCGCCGCACGACATGACCGGCCCGCTCCAGCTCCCGCGCAATCCAATCGGAGCGGGCAAGGTCGCCGGGAGTGCCGGTGCGATGGCTGTCATGGCTGGCATAATATTCCAGATCAGCATAGAGAGCCGCACCTGAGAGCGAGTCAGAGGGGTTCATGTTTGCTGCAGCGGCGGCTTGCCGCGCCGCACAGGCGGACACCAGACTAGGCAAGCCGACCAACACCGCCCTACGTGACAGGCGCAGCAAGCTGGGATTAGACGGGGGTGCCAAGGTTGGTGTCATGGATCGACCGAAGGGAAGAGCTGCGGAAAGGCATGAAGAGCATCGGCCAGAGTGGCGTGAGCGACTTCGCGTGCACCATCTCCTGCCAGTCCTGGATCACGGGCAGCTAGACCATTGGACAGTTTCCGCCAGGCGATATAATGGCGCATCGTGTCGTGCACCTGCGAGACGGCGAAGTAGCTGATGTGCCAGGACGTACGCTGCATACACTCGTCGAATAGTCCGCGAACATAGTCCGAACGCGACGCGGCCGCGAGCAGATTTAGCGCGGCAGAGGCGTTGCGCATGATGGTGCGGGTAATCTGCATGTCGCCATGCGCCCGTTCGATCAAGGGTAGGATCGTGGCTATGCTGGCGCAGGCGCTCTGGATTGTAGCTGGCGAGGCCCGACGTGCCGCCAGTCGGGCAACGAGACCGTAGACTGCAGCGCGAGCCTCGAACATCTCCACGATCTCATCGGTCGTTGGCTCGGCAACTTTCGCCCCGCGATAGCTTTCGATCGAGACAAGACGATCCGTTTGCAGCAGACGCAGCGCCTCGCGCACCGGCCCGCGGCTGGTGCAAAACCGGGCACCGACATCGCGCTCGACGATCCGCTCACCGGGCTTGAGATTGCCCGCCAGAATGTCATTGCGCAGGGCCAGCGCGATCTGTTCGGGGGAAAGGCGGGAGGGACGCGGGTTGGTCATGGCAATGGTCCAGACGCTGGCGACGGACCCGGCGCGGCAGCGGGTTCAGATCCGGACAGCAGGTGATTGAAGAACACGGTGTCATAAGCAGAACCCGCGAGCTTGACAATGACAAGTCCGCGCGAGCGGATAATGAACATCTTCATGTTCCCGAGTCCCCATGCGATCAACATGTCCTCGGGTGCCGACGGTACGATGTTGCCGCCATCTGCCAGCTGTGCGCGGATCGGTGCTTCCATCGGCAGGCGATCCTCCCCGGCAGCATAACTGTCGAGGACTTGCCGGTTCAGCCAGAAGCCAAGACCATAGCCTGCAAACGCGGGTGAGGGAGAGGTCCCGCATCGCGCAATCAGATCCCCCGGGATCAGCTGTTTACCCTGCCACTGCCCCCGTTGCATAATGAACTGGCCATAGAGCAGCCAATCCCGGGCCGTGAACGAAGCGCCGCCGCTGAGATTGGGCTTGCCACGTGCATCGCGCAACCAGGCCCCAGTCCGAGCACCGATCCTGGAGAGCACGCGCTCCTGCAGATAGGTAACCGGATCGCGCCCGCCGACAATGGTCCCATCCGCACCGATGACACCGCCGGTCTTTAGTTCAAAATAGGCGCTGAAGGCCTGGAAGCCGGTTGGTCCGTAGACGGCTGCCGTGCCTGGCGGGCGCGCAACCGGGGCAGCCAAGGCCTGGTCGTAAGAATCAACCCGGTTCAACTCGAGTCCCACAGCCTGCATGGAGCCGAGACCATGCGAGAGCGCGATTAGGTCGCGCACCCGGATGTCGGACTTCTGTGACTGCTCCGTGCGCCAGGTGGGAATGGCCGTCGCAGCAGGCTCGTCAAGATCAATCAGTCCGTCTGCTTGGGCTGCTGCGGCGATCGCACACGCAAAGCTCTTGGTGCCGGAGGCCAAAAACTCGACCCTGTCCGCCGCGCCCGGCGCCGCATAATGCTCCAGTAGGATCCGGCCATCCTGCTGGATGATCAGCGCCCGGGTTCCGGTTGCCATTGCGTGGCGAGCGGCTGCTTCTAGTCCGACCGATGATACTGGTCGGGAAACCGGCGGCATTCCCTCAGTCGACATCTGCCGGGACACTGACGGGGCCGCGCACGCCCCCGCGATTGCGAGCAGCAGACACACCGATGCCCGGGCAATGGTTTGACAATTTGTCATCAATTTGGTCATAATTAATGACCATACAGTTCTGGGCTGGACATGCAAGCCCAAAAAAGCGGGATGCAAGCCGCTCCAAGGAGGCACCATCGATGACTATGCCTATCGACCTCAACCTAGAGCCAGATGAGATCGCCCCGTTTCGCGGCCTCAGTCGGCGGTCGGTGACTGGCGGCCTTGCCGCTGCGCTGACGCCCATGCCGTGTGCATCAGCGGCGAGGCCGATGCAGGGTGTCGATGCGGCATTCGATTACCTCTATCCCCTGTTCGAGTTTTCTCGCGCGCTGCGACGGTCCAACCGGCCACTCAACCAGATCACCCATCGCACCACGCTCAGCACCGCTGCCCATCGGGCCGTGACGATGCCGAACAATGACTGCCTCTACTCCTCCGCTTTTCTTGATCTAGCGGCCGGGCCAGCCCTGATCACCACCAGGGACGAGACCCGACGCTACTGGTCATTGGCCTTCATGAGCGCCCACACCGATAACTTTACGATCCTGGGCACACGGACTACCGGGGGACGTGGCGGGCGCTATCTGCTGGTGGCTCCGGACTGGCGCGGACCGATTCCACGCGGCGTTTCCCTTCTCCGTGCTCCGACGACCGACGTCTGGATGCTGGGCAGGGTTCTGGTTACAGGTGAAGGGGATCTCCCAGCAGCTCGTGCTGTCCAGCAAGGGTTGGGACTGGAAATGCCGCCCGCACCACCCGAGCGATGGCTCCGGGCTGGCGCGTTGGCTGTGAACAAACCGGAAGACATCCTATCGGTCGGAAACGAACTCCTTGGCCGCAGCCCAAATGCTGCCGACACAAGCCGGGGCAGACGCCACGCAGCCTGGGGTGTGATACCCGGCCAGCTTGATGCAGCCGCGCGCCTGTCCGCGGCGCAGCGAGCCGCGTGGCAAAACGCGATACCGGAGGGGCTTGACAGATTGAGGGCGACCTATCTGGCGCGGCCGGTTGGCCAGAGCTGGGCCCGCTCGGGGCCGCGAATTGGGAGCATTCGTGCCAGCGACACGGAGCGGGCTGCTGTCGCGCTGGGCGGGCTGGCAGCGCTGCCACAGGAAGAGGCCGTATACTTTACGACCGGGCAGGACGACCAGGGTTCGGCCCTCGACCCGGCTGGCACCTACGAGATGGTCATTCCTACGGACTTACCCTTGCGCGGTTTCTGGTCACTGTCGCTCTACGAGCGACACACGGATGGTCGGTACTTCTTCGTTGACAATCCGATCGGCCGCTACGCGATTTCAGACCGGACCGGCGGCGTACTGCGTCGGTCGGATGGCGCCATTGTGGTGCGGATCCAGCAGACAGCTCCGCCGCCAGGGATATCGAACTGGCTCCCGTCGGCTCCTGGCCCGATGTTGCTTTCGCTCAGAGCGTACCTCCCGGGCGATGGCATGCTGCGGACTGACTGGTTACCCCCTCCAATTCGGCGGACTACGGGATAGTGTCCCGATGGGAGGCGAAGCTTCGGCTGGGTCAACGGGACTCTCGTGCTTACCGAGGGCCTCTAAGGGCTCAGGTCAGCATGTTTGGCGATATTCCAGAAGCCATTCAATCCTATCTCGATTATGATGCAATCGCGCGTGATCTAAGAATGGACTACCCAAAAATCACGATAGGCGGCACGCGCTACATATACCGATGCGATTAACGCCGCATCGAGAAAGCCAGCCGCCTTCGGTTGTCTTTCTTCTTAGCCAATTCTTGGGGTTTCACGCCGCCGTTTGCGAACCCGCCCACCATGGCACCCCCAAAAAACCCATAGGAAGCAAGCGGACTTTAAAGCGGACTTATCAGCGGCAATATTTGTTCTATGCAAAACCATAAAACTATGATTTAATTGTGTTTGTTGGATAACTAAAGCGGACTTTGAAGCGGACTTTTATATGACAGAAGATGCAGGCGATTCAATTGGGGCAATGGAACCTTTAGGCATTGGTGAATCCAGTCGCTATCGCGCAGCTGTATCCGAATTAGCCTTCTATCTTACGCAAAAATCTGCATCCTTCAAAGGCGGGCTTCCGCCGACCATCGTGGCATCCTTGGCAAATCTTGTCCGCTCCATGAATTGCTACTACTCAAACCTAATAGAAGGGCATGATACGCACCCGATTGATATTGAACGCGCATTGAATAGTGATTTTAGCGCAGACCCCAAAAAGCGCGATCTTCAATTGGAAGCCAAGGCGCACATCTCAGTCCAAAAATGGATCGATGACGGCGGCCTTGATGGTAATGCTGGCGTGACCGAGGAAGGCATCAGAGACATTCACAAACGCTTTTATGATGAAGTTCCCAACGAATTGAAATACGCCGTTAATCCCGACACGGGTGAGCGCGTCAAAGTGATAGGCGGCCAATATCGCGGCAACTACGTTAAAGTCGGCAATCTTGTTCCTATAAGCGCGGGCGCAATCCCGCGCTTTATGAAACGATTTGAAGATCATTATTCAAAGCTATCTAAACTTGAAACCGTAATATCAGCCGCCGCCGCGCATCACCGCCTTGCATGGATTCATCCATTTAATGATGGCAACGGACGCGTGATCCGATTGATGTCGCACGCCGTGTTATCGAACGCACTTGATACAGGCGCAGTATGGTCAATCTCGCGTGGTTTGGCGCGCAATGTTCAAAGTTACAAATCGCATTTAGCGAGTTGCGATTTGTTACGCCGAAATGATCTGGACGGGCGCGGCACATTGAGTGAGGAATCGTTGGCCGCCTTCACAATTTTTTTCTTGAAAGTTTGTATTGATCAAGTTGATTTCATGGAAAGCCTAATGCTGCCCAAGACGCTTCAAACACGCATGAAAATGTGGGCAGAAGAAGAAATTCGACTTGGCAAACTTAATCCAAAATCTGGTCTAATTTTGGATGCGCTCCTTTATAATCGCGGTGAGTTAGCGCGTGGCGACGTTACTGGGATTGTAGGCGTTGAAGAACGTCATGCCCGCAGAATTGTATCTGGCTTGATTGATGTTGGTATTATATCGTCTGAGTCCTCACGCGCCTCGCTCAAACTTTCATTCCCCGCAAAACTTGCCTCACGTTTAATGCCAGGTCTGTTTCCTGAGATGGCTGAATAAGCTGGCTAGTGGCCTCTCAATTCAAGAATTTAGAAGTTTAAGGGAGACAAAATTGAAATCATTTAAAGACTTCTTGGGCGAACAAGAACAGCCACAATTGACCGAAATTGCAATCTCAAACTCCCAACAAGGACTTCAAGTTCGCTGAAGGGGCCTAGGACAAACTCGATGACGTAGCGGGTGCGGCCTTGATCGTCGTCGTAGGAGCTGGGGCGGATGCGACCGAGGAGGCGAACCCGGGTGCCCTTTTGGACCATCGCCTCGATGCGGGCGATGATGGCGGGTGCAAAGACGGTGACGCGGTGCCAGATTCTATGAGCAAGGAC
>NZ_NCSQ01000005.1 GCF_002105465.1 Aquidulcibacter paucihalophilus | reverse complement strand
TACTGGGATTGAACCAGTGACCCCTGCAGTGTGAATGCAGTGCTCTTCCGCTGAGCTAATCGCCCGTCCGCGACATGGTTTGGATAAACCCGCGTGCGAGAGGCGGCGTCATGAAGCTTGGCGGCGATCCCGTCAAGGGGGCGAGGTGCCAATCGTGATCGGATGGGGCGCAAAAAACTGTCCGGAAACAGCGCCAAAGTTTAGCTATCCTATCCCCAGAGCCGCGCATGCGGGAATCAATTGGGGGACGCAAAATGAAGCCGTGCCACCCCACTTATTCGATAAGAACGGCCATTTAGGCAGGTTTTGGCCCTGAATCGCCGTCCGCAATCGGTTCCATGCAAATTTGCAATGCACCTATGATCAGTAAAAATAAGGCGAATGGCCTTGAGTGATTCATGGAAAACAACCCTATTTGGCCAAAAAAATTCTGCACAAGCTTGCAAATCTGCAATTTTCTACCGCTATTTTTCGCGAATTTGGGACATGTTGAGAAAATCTGATGTCAAGTCCTAATTTGATGATTTTTTGGTGTTTGAAGACCGCTTAAAATTCGTCGATTTTTGCCTTGAATGTGACAGGTTTGTGTAGTTAAAGCCGCCATCCAAAACAAACCGATGCTCGTTGCGGGTTTGTCTCAACCAATCAAAAACAGAAAAAATGAGGACTAAAATGGAAGGCGATTTTTGCACGAACGACGGCGCACGACGTTTGAAGCTGAAGATTCAAGAGTATTGGCGCGAGCGCGGCTATGACGTGAGCGTTGATCTGGTTGAAGAAGGTTTCGTGCCAGCTATGCGTTCGGGCCGTACCGATGTGCGCTCTGACATGGTCAATGGTTTGCCACGTCGCCGCGCCGTGACTGAAGCCGCATAAATCATTTTATCAAAAGCTGCTCGATCAGATCAGGCAGCTCATGATAATGATCGAAGATAGCGTCCGCCCCCAAGGCGGACGCTTTTTCTATGGTATAGCCAAAAGTCGCCAAGACGACGGGGATGGCGGCATTGCGCGCGGCCTGCAGGTCGGTGATGCTATCGCCCACCATCAGGGCATGGTCCACCCTGCCGCCGCTGGCCTCAATCGTATAGGTTAAATGGCGGCCATCGGGCTTGTTTACCCCTGCCTGCCCATTGGCGACGATTGCCTTAAAATAGCGCACCATATCAAAAGCCTCCAGCACGGGCTGGGCCAGATGGGCAGGCTTATTGGTGCAGACGCTTAAGATCGCCCCCCTCGCGGATAGGGCCTCCAGCGCATCTATCACCCCGTCAAACGGGACGCTTTCTTGCGTTAGGCCAGCTTGATAGACTTCGAGGAAATAAGCGACATGGGCGGCCAAGGTTTCATCATTAAAGCTCACACCAGCCGCAAGGCCCGCCTTAATCACCAAGGCGCGGGCACCTTGTCCGATCATACCGCGCACACTGGTCAATGAAATCTGCGGCAGGCCCGCGCGCACCATGACGGCATTGGTCGCGCGCACCAAATCCGGCGCGGTATCCACCAGGGTGCCGTCCAGATCAAAGGAGATCGCCAGCCCATCCATTCCGCGCATTTCCATCTTCCTTTGGTTCATCGACATAGCCGCCCAGAAAGCTTTTTCTGTTTGGCCTCTGGTCTGTCTGCCCGTTCGACGGCTAGAAGGCTAGACGTTTGGGCACAAGCCGAATCAGCATTTGCATCCTGGAAGGAAATCCCATGTCTCGCGCGCGCGCCGCCATTATTCTTGCAGCTGGACACGGCACACGTATGAAGTCGAGCGTGTCGAAAGTCCTCCACCCCGTGGGTGGCCGCCCGATGATGGCGTGGACGATTGCTTTGGCCAAAAGCTTGGGCTGTGAAAAGATCATCGTCGTGGTCGGCAGCCATAATCCAGACGCCAAGCTGGTGGCAGAGGCAAGCCTTGGCCCGGGCACTACGGCGCTGCAGGATCCCCCACTGGGCACCGCCCATGGCGTGAATGCGGCGCGCGAGGCGCTCAAAGGGTTTGAGGGGGATGCCATCGTGCTCTATGCCGACACACCCTTGATCCGTACCGAGACGGCTGCCCAAGTCTTTGACAGTCTCGTCCAAGGTTATGCCGTTTCGGTTCTGGGCTTTGAGGCCGCAGACCCCGGTGCCTATGGCCGCTTGATCCTGAATGCCTCGGGCGACCTCGATGCGATTGTGGAGGCCAAAGAGGCAAGCCCCGAACAATTGGCGGTGCGCTTATGTAATTCCGGCGTTTTGGCTGCCCCTGCTCCAATGTTATTTGAGCTCTTGTCCGAGGTTAAAAATGACAATGCCAAAGGCGAATATTATTTGACCGATGTGGTGGCCTTGGCCCGCGCGCGCGGCCTTCGCGCCACGGCTGTCCCAGGTACGGAGGATGAGGTTTTGGGCGTCAACAGCCGGGTGGAACTGGCCCAAGCCGAAGCCCAATTCCAAGCCCGCAAGCGCCAAGAGGCGATGGTGGCCGGGGTGACCCTGACCGCGCCTGACACGGTTTATTTCTCCCATGATACGGAAATCGCCAATGATGTGACGGTGGAGCCCCATGTGGTCTTTGGGCCCAAAGTGGTGGTGGAAACTGGGGCCGTGATCCGCGCCTTCTCGCATTTGGAAGATTGCTTTATCCGCAAAGGGGCCTTGATCGGGCCCTATGCCCGCATCCGTCCCGGCAGCGACATTGGCGAAAACGCCCATATCGGCAATTTTGTTGAGACCAAGAAGGCCAAGATCGGGGCCGGGGCCAAGGCCAATCATCTGACCTATCTGGGCGATGTCACCGTGGGGGCCAAGACCAATATCGGGGCGGGCACCGTCACCTGTAATTATGACGGGTTCGACAAATATCATACCGAGATCGGGGCCAATGCCTTTATCGGCTCAGACACCATGTTGGTTGCCCCCGTCACCATTGGCGAGGGCGCGATGACGGGATCAGGCTCTACCATCACCAAGGATGTGCCGGCAGGGGCTTTGGGGCTAGAGCGGGCCGATCAGCGTAATCTGGATGGTTGGGCCACCAAGTTTCGCGCCCGCAAGGCCGCTGCCAAAGCCCTGAAATCCAAGGGGGAGGGCGCGTGACCGGCCCTGACTTTGCCAAGATGCAGGCCGCCGCCGCCGCCCTTGAATATGTTGAAGACGGCATGATTGTGGGCTTGGGCACAGGCTCTACCGCCAATCACTTCATCTCCATGTTAGGCGAACGCGTGCGAGAAGGCCTTTCGATTGGCGCAATCCCCACGTCAGAGGCCAGCCGCCGTTTGGCCGCCAGCCTTGGCATCGCCTTAATCGAAGTCGACCAAGCCGACCGGATTGATGTGACGGTGGATGGCGCGGATGAAGTCGACCAATATCTCAATCTGCTCAAAGGCGGGGGCGGGGCCCTATTACGGGAAAAAATCATCGCCCATGCCACTGATCATTTGGTGGTGATTGCCGATAAGTCTAAGCTTGTCAAAGATTTAGGGGCGTTTCCTCTGCCTGTTGAAGTAACCAGCTTTGGCTTTACGATCACGGCCAAAAAAGTGTTTGATGCCCTGCGCGCCACGGGCTGTACCTCTGCCGATATCAAGTTGCGCGAAGCTGGCGCCCCCGGCAGGCCCTTTATCACCGACAATGGCAATTACATCCTAGACTGCGCCTGCCGCCACATCCCAGACGCCGCCGCCACGGCCAATGCCCTCAACACCATCCCCGGCGTCGTCGAAAACGGCATCTTCCTCGCCTTCCCCCGCACCGTCCGCACCGTGCTGCTCGGCCATGAGGATGGGGTGGATATGGTGGAGGTTTAGGGTTCAAGCACGAATGTCCCATCATCTTGATGCCTGATCGCTTTGACGCCAAAAACAACCTATGGATTTGGACTATTTTCTGGACTGTTGACATGACCAAACCAACCGAACTCGACTTCGCGATTGCTGCCATCTTGTGCGCCATCTGGCTGTTGGTTTTCGTCGGTGGTGTGCATTTGGGCCAAGACATTGGCCAGTTGATTTTTGACTAAGCCACTCCGGCACCCAACTCCCCGGCGGCTGTTGCCCGCTTTAAGGAGCTGGCGAAGGACTTCGACGCCCGGCTGCGCGCCTCACCCGGTGCGGCAGAATTGGTTTTGCGGCGAGAGGGTATTTTAACCGCCAAAGGCAATCTCACGAGACGCTATTCAGGAAGATAGGTGCACCGGCTTTCGACCAGCTTTGTGCTTGGCTATCATGTATGCGACGAGGTGGTCGCCGAAGCTGTGCTGACTGGGAAAGCCTTCAGGCAGAGTCTGAATGATTATGATTGGTTGGGTTCAGGAATATATTCTTGGGAAGCCAACCTCTCCGTGGCCCCGATGTCGCAAAAGAAATGGCGGTGCGGCGGCCTAAGTTCGTTAAGAAGCCAACCGTCATTGAAGCCGCGATCGATTTAGGGCGATGTCTCGACTCTACGACGAAAGCATCGACAGACTTGTTGGCGGTCGCTTATCAAAGTCTAGTTGAGTCCATGGCTGACTCTACAGCCCGACTGTCGAGGAATGGGGCGGACAGGCGCATGCCAAGATTGGACTTTGCCGTTGTCAAACGTCTTCTTGCCATCTCATCGCGTAAAGTGGTCAAAGCCGACATATTAATTGGAGGGCTTGGTCGAGCGCGATCCCATTTATCCAGAGGCAGGATACTTGTCTTTGCTTTTCCACTTGGAACCGCTTTGGTGAAAACCATGTTTCACCAAAACGGCCAATCGAGTTTGAGCGCGACTTCAGGGTCGTCAAGTGTCGGTTTTCTTTGAAAACCGATCGCGTCGCGACGCAGCGAAGCTGCGCACTTGACAACCCTGATGTCGCAAAAACAATTGAGGTTGCGGTTTGGTGAACCAAAGGGAGCACCAAATCGCTTCTAAGATGGACTTTCCTGCGGCAGCGATTGCGGGTCGTGGAACAGCGCATGACTTCTGCCATTCATAAAAAGACCCATTGTCAAATTTCGGCAAGAAATCTGGCTTGCATTAAGGGCGTGTTTCGGGTGCCCAAGAACCAATTGACTAACCCCAACCACATGCCCCACCTAGCAATCCCGCACCTCGGCCCCTACATGGACGGTCACGACCTTTAACGAAAGCTGACCTTCCATGACTGACGCGACCGCCTATGATTTTGACTTGTTTGTCATTGGTGCGGGCTCGGGTGGGGTGCGGGCCGCGCGGATGAGTGCGGCTTATGGGGCCAAGGTGGCGGTGGCCGAAGAGTATCGGATCGGCGGTACGTGCGTGATCCGCGGCTGTGTGCCCAAGAAGCTGTTGATCTATGCCTCTGAATTTGGCCATGAGATGGCCGATATCGCCCCCGGCTATGGCTGGACTTTTGAGGGCGCGCGGTTCGACTGGCCGACGTTGCGCGACAATGTGGGCGCTGAAGTGGACCGCTTGAGCGGGATTTATGCGCGTAACTTGCGCAATTCCTGCGTCAGCATCATCCAAGCACGCGCCGAAATCACCGGCCCCCACAGCGTGAAATTGTCGACGGGCGAGACGGTGACCGCCAAAGTCATTCTGATTGCCACCGGCGGCAAACCCTATGTGCCGAGCGAAGTGCCGGGGATTGAGCATGCGATCACCTCCAATGAAATCTTCCTGCTAGACGCGCTGCCCAAGTCGATCCTGATTGCCGGGGGCGGCTATATTGCCGTTGAGTTTGCCTTTTTGTTGAAGGGCTTAGGCGTTGATGTGACGCTGCTTTATCGCGGCGATACCGTGCTGCGCGGCTTTGATGATGATGTGCGCCTGCATGTGCATGGCGAATTGAAGCGCAAGGGCATTCGCGTGGTGACCCATACAGTCTTGGCCAGCGTTGAGAAGACCGAAACGGGCCTAATATCGCATTTGGTCAATGGCCAGACGGTCAAGACCGAGGCTTTGATGCTGGCGGTGGGCCGCGACCCCTATAGCGATGGGCTGGGCTGTGAGAGCGTGGGCGTGGCGCGCGAGACCAATGGCGCGATCAAGGTGGATGCCTTCTCCCAAACCTCTGTCCCGTCCATCTATGCGGTGGGCGATGTGACCAATCGGATGAATTTGACCCCGGTTGCGATCCGGGAAGGGGCGTGCTTTGCCGCCACCGTCTTTGGCGGCACGCCCATGGCGTTTGACCATGATACGATTGCCACCGCCGTCTTCTCCCAACCCCCGACAGGCACGGTTGGCCTGTCTGAAGCCGACGCGCGGGCAAAATATGGCCCGGTTGATATCTACAAAACCACCTTCCGGCCCATGCGCTATGTGATGCCCAATGAAGAAACCCGCATGTTGATGAAACTTGTGGTGCGCCAGAGTGATGATGTGGTGATCGGCTGCCATATCGTTGGGCCTGATGCGGCAGAAATCATCCAAGCCGTTGGCATTGCGGTGAAACATGGTCTCACCAAGGCCCAATTTGATGCCACCTGCGCGGTCCACCCCACGGTGGCCGAAGAATTGGTGACGATGAAAGACAAGTGGGTCCCGCCTATTTTATAGGCCAGCCGCACGGCCTAAGCCTTTTTCTTTCTCTGTTAGGCAATCTGTAACCCATGCTTGTTACTGACGGGTAGATTATCCCTGTGCGTGCTCTATCCACACAAAAAGCCAGGCGAGGTGCCGATGCGCCCATCCCCGCAGAGCAAAGCTGCCCCGATCCTTTTGGCGGAGTCAAACCCGCAGATCCGCTCGGCTGTGCGCTCTAACCTATTGCATTACGGATTTAGCAATATCAATGAAGTGTCTGAGTCTAAGGCATTCATCGATGCGGTCCGCTCGACTCCTTATCGGGCAATCATGCTTGATTCTGGAATTCCAAATTTGGACTCCATTGCCATCACCCGGCTGATCCGTTCGGGCAAGTTGGGTGTCAATCGCATGTCTGCCCTTATTCTGTTGGCCACGCGCAGCGACATGACCTTTGTCTATGAGGCGCGCGAGGCAGGGGTAACCGAATTGGTCGCAAAGCCGTTTTCAAGCTCAGTCTTGCTGACGCGGCTTGTTGCAGCCCTCGAAAAGCCACGACCCTTCATTTCCTCTGAAGGCTATAATGGCCCCTGTCGCCGCACCGGACGCGTCAATCCCGATATTGAACCGCCGAAGCAGCGTCGTGAGGATCAGATCTCAACCCGGATTGACGAATTGCTGGTCTTGCCGCGCCATACCCCTTGAGGAAGATCAGCCAAACAATGCAATTGTCTGGCGGCAGGCCAAAAGGGGTTTGCCGTCCGAGGCCCAGACATAAGAATTCTGGGCTGAATAGCCATCGGCAATGGCCTCGCTCTTTAAATGCGCGGCATGCCACCCGTCGGGGCTTGTCAGATCGTCGGCTAAGAAATCCACCATCCAGGTCATGGTGCTTAAAGGCGTGAAACTGTCAAACAGGCTGAGGGCGGCTGGTGGTGGCGCATCAGCCAAAGCCAGAAGCGTGGCTTCCGCAAAATCCTCATGGCTATCGAGCGCCTTGAGCCACCAACAGATATCGGCATCAGCTGCGCCCGATAGCGGCAGCCCGCCTTTGGCAACCCGCATATCGAAATGGTCGGTAAAATGAGGCAGCACCCGGTCCTTTGGCTTTGGGCGATAGACTTCATCGGGGCTTGGCAGGCTAGGCATGTCTAACAGAACTTGCCGCTTGGTCGAGACACGGCTTGCCCCAAAACAAAAGGTCGCATGCACACCAAATCCGGCTTCGCTGCTTAGGTCAGCGGTGATAAAGGCGGCAGACTTGCCCTGCCGAAGGATGGTGGGGCGGATATGCACATCCCCGGCGCTGGGGCCTGCAAAGGCAATCAAGGCAGAGCGCAAGGGCGGCAGATCTGGATAGGCCAGGCGGGTGGCATGTAGGCACAAAGCCGATGAAATGCCGCCATACAGGGTGCGGCCTTGCATCCAATCGGGTCCCACCGAGACCTGATAGCTGCCATCTTGCAGCACAAGGTTATTCAACAAATGGTCAAAGCGGGTGGGGGCGGGCGTGTCGCTCATGCGGCTAAAGCTTCCTGTACTTGGCCTAAACGGTCCTTGCCAAAATAAAGTTCGCTGCCCACGAAAAAGCTGGGTACGCCAAAAGCCCCGCGCGCGACGGCGCTTTCGGTATTGGCCATCAGGGCAGCCTTAACCTCGGGCTCGGTCGTCGCGGCCATGAGGGCAGGGCCGTCTAGCCCCGCTTGGGTCAGAACCTGTTCGATCACCGCCACATCATCCATCTTTAATCCTTCTTCCCAAAAACCTTTTAGCACGGCCCGCATATAAGGCAGACCGACGCCAGCGGCCTGGGCAGCGATCAGGCCGCGCTGGGCATGAATGGAGTTTAGCGGAAAATGTGGGTTCATTTTGAAGGCAGTTAACTGATGACGCGCGATAAAACGGCGCATCTCGAGCATCTCATAGTCCAACTTATTCTTGATGCCGCCAAAAGCCACCATGGGGGCTTGGTTGCCCGTGGCTTTGAAAATGCCACCCAACAGACAGGGCGTAATCACCAATTCCGCCCCGGTCGCCTCTAAAATTGGGCCTAAAGCCTGATAGGCCAAATAGGCATTGGGGCTTGCGAAATCGAAGATGAATTCAAGTTGTTTCATGGTTTCCTCACCAGGTTTCACTGCCGGGCCGCAGATCTAATTCATGGGTCCAAGCGCATTTATTCTGGTTCCATAACCAGACCCAATTTTTAGCCGCCTCATCCACTTGGATGATATCGCCTTTTGCCAAGCGTGCCTCATAATCGGGCAATAAGCCTTTGATAAAGCTACCTTCCACCATGCCGTCTAAGATCACATGGGCGACATGCAGGCCCTTGGGGCCTAATTCGCGCGCCATGCTCTGGGCCAACGCGCGCAAGGCATGTTTGGCCCCAGCAAAGGCGGAAAATCCCTCGCGCCCGCGAAAGCTTGCGGTGGCACCGGTAAAGATGATGGTGCCGCGCCCGCGCGGGCTCATCACGCGCGCTGCCTCCCGCCCAGCGACAAAGCCTGCAAAGGCCGCCATTTCCCAGACTTTTTGATACACGCGGGAGGTAGTCTCCGTGATCGAAAAGCGCACATTGGCCCCAATATTGAAGGCCACGACCTCCAAATCACCAATCTCAGCCTCAATCTTGTTGATTAAAGCCACCATCGGCTCTTCCTCACGCGCATCCAAGCCAAAGGCATAGGCCTCTCCGCCCTGATCGCGGATGGACTGGGCCAAGGCCTCTAGGCTGTCGAGGTTGCGTGGGCGGCGCGTCACGCACACGATCAGGCCTTGGGCGGCAAAGGCACGTGCAATGGCCCCGCCAAGGCCATCGCCGGCCCCCACCACGAGACAAACTTTCGCGCGCTCTTGTGTCATGCTTGCGTTTTCCTTGGGCAGAGGCCTATAGTCAGTCCATAAACTAAACGCACTTAACGGGCGGCGCTGGTCAACGTCAATCACCTCCGCAGCGTCAACTAAGAGAGTATTTGCATATGCGCTGGCGTGACCTTGAAACAGCCGATTGCCCCATCGCCCGGGCCATGAGCATTTTGGGCGATCGCTGGACCTTGATGATCCTGCGCGACTGTTTTTTTGGTGTACAACGCTTTGAAGCGTTTCAAGCCAATCTGGGCCTTTCCCGCACGATTTTGCGCGACCGACTGGCGCATTTGGTGGAAGCAGGCATTTTGGTCCAGCGCCCCTATCAGGATCGCCCAGTGCGTTATGATTATGTCCTGACCGCGAAGGGGCGTGCGCTGAATGGGGTGATGCTCATGCTGGGCGAATGGGGTCGCACAGCGGTAGAAGGCCAGCCCGAAACCCAAATCCGCCACCGTCACCAAACCTGCGGCCATATCTTAACCCCCTATGTGGCTTGTGCGGCCTGCGGGGAAGAAGTGGTGGCTAAGGACGTGCGGGCGGTGCGGGCGATTGGTTCTGTTTGATCTTGAACCGCATGATCGCTTGAGATCCCCGCTCGCAGCGCACGCTTTCACCGAGATGGCGTTGCGAGAGCGGGCAGCGCCTTCATCTTGAAGCGGTTGGTGCGCCGTCCAGCCTACCAAACCGCTTTCAATATCCTGGCCGGGCCATGAGGCGCGTCACGTGCAGATTTCCGGTGGAAATCTGGCGCGAAGCGGACGAAACGTGTCATATCGCCCATAGAGAACTGAGATTGGCCTTTGGTGTAGGCAGAGCTTGGCCCAAAGCCTTCAGCCTGCGATGTGCGCGCTGCGGCACAGTCGCCTATAGCCGTAAGCGGCTCACCTGCACCCCAATCGCAAAGGCTGTTTTGCCCGTGGCGGCCACGCGTACCTTATTGACGGCAGGACCCATGTCGGGGGCCGGGGTCCAGCTTTTGCCGCCATCTTGGGTCGCAAAGCCTTGCTGGCGGGTGCCGATAAAGCCGCGATCGGCGTCGACAAAGCCAATCCCAAATTGGCGCGCCGCCGCATCTTGGGTCAAAGGCATTTCGACCCAGCTTTTGCCGCCATTGGTGGTTTTGATAAACAGCTGATTGGCATTTTTCTCGTCATAGGATTGCACGGTGGCATAGCCAATCTCCTTGGTTGGAAAACTCATTTTCCAGCAATTTTCGAGATTTCGCCTCCCGCGATAGGCCTCTTGCCACGTTTTGCCACCATCGTCTGTGCGCAGGATCAGGGCTTGGGCCGCTTCTAAATCAGGTGAGCTTGCCGCGCAGACAAATCCAATGCTGGGGCTTAAGAATTTCACATCCAAAATCATGCCGGCTTGTGCGGTCAGGTCGAGCACATGCCAATTTTCACCACTGTCTTCAGAGCGCAAAATGAAGGCGGGGCCGCCCACGCGGCCTGCGGCATGGATCAGGTGGCTGACTTTGGCCTCCCCCTGATAAATACGGCGCATGGGTAGACAATCAATGCCACAAATACCCTTTACCCGCTCGATCCCAACCGCCATCACTTTCTGCCAACTTTTGCCACCATCGCGGGTGCGGTAGAGCGGGTGGGGGTCGGTGACGCCTGGATAATAATCGGTCCCAACATTGCCCAGAAAGCCGGTTTGGGCATCAACAAAACCCAGCGCGCGGATGAAGGTGCCAGGCTGATCCCAGATTTTGGACCAATGATCGCCGCCATCGACGCTTTGGTATAATTTCCCGGCCCCGTTGCCATACCAAGCCGTTTGGCCATCGGCCAGAACAACCAGATCATCTTGCTTGCCACGATAGGGCTCGGTCGCGAGTTTTTGCCAAGTTGGGCGGGTGGCGTCTGCATGGACAGCGGTTGTTGCCCCACTGGCCATGAAGCCCGCTAGGCCGAAAGAAAGTTCACGCTTGGTCAGGTCAAAAGTCATATGAGGCGCCCCCACTTCATCCAATGCCCGTCCCCTAACCCGTGGGTTGGTGCGGTCAAGTTAAAGCTTGGTAGGGTTTAGCTTGGGGACGGACTTATCGGTTTCCAAACCATTTTGTCCCCGCTTGCCACTTCCTTCCGGCGGGGATGGCATTGTGGCGGCGGGGAAAGTTTTTTGTCTAGAAGCGCTTTGGTGACCCTTCTGGTCACCCAACCGCAACCTCTAGCGTGATCGGGTGATTTGTCGCGTCAAGTCGCCCACCAACAAGTGAGTTTGGCCTTTGGGGCAGGCACAGCCTGCACCAAAGCCTTCCAGATAAAACCCTTTTTCACGGTGTCATCCCGGACGGCGTGAGCCGATCCGGGACCCTGTGCCGCACAAGCACAAGGAGGTCCCCGCTCTGCGCTTCGCTCCGGCGGGGATGACGGTGGTTTTGGTTAGGTTTTTATCTAGAAGCGCTTTGGTGCCCATTCTGGTCACCCAACCGCTACCAAAATTGTTATTGCGACATCGGGGTAGTCAAGTGTCCGTTTTCTTCGAAAACGGATCGCTTACGACGCAGCAAAGCTGCGCACTTGACGACCCAGATGTCGCGGCCATCCTCGATCATCCATTTTGGTGAAACAAGGTTTCCACCAAGATGGGTCCAGATGGAATCTCCCCTCTCCCCCTGGGAGAGGGGTAGGGGGTGAGGGCTTACAGTCGCCAAGAAAGTAGTGGTGGACCATCCTAAGCCCCAGAACACACTATCGTTTTGTGCCGGATAAGCCCTCACCCCCGCCCCCTCTCCCGCAGGGAGAGGGGAGCGCATAGAACAAAACTTATCCCCCTGTATCCAAGCCTCGCATAACCTTTAGCCATCTCCAATGAGAGGGCGTTGTTGCTGCAGCGGCAACAC
>NZ_NCSQ01000032.1 GCF_002105465.1 Aquidulcibacter paucihalophilus | reverse complement strand
ACAGCCTCAAAGCGAGCAGTTTTTGCGGGTGTCCAGCTTGGAAGTAGCCCAGCGGGGTCCAGTTCTGGCCAAAATTGATGCCGCTTAACTCACCCTTGCCGGAATAATCAGCCAGATAGCGACCATATTCACTGTCCACCGTGCGCTCAGCATAGCGGGCACCAAAGCGCACGACCCAAAGGCCATCTAGGGCATCAGGGGCCTGCAAGGTAAAGTCTGCCCGAACAGCGGTATTGTCGATGGTGGTAGTCTCGCCAAAGACCCAATGCGACTTCGCAAATACGCTCGACGGCGTGGTGAAGGCCGATGGTTGGGCAGGCGTAAAGGTTGGGAAGGCTCCGTTGCGATAATTGAAGACCAAAGTCGTCGGGGCAGTTGGGTTTGGAATGAGGCCCGCTGCCGTCCCATTGCGCACACCATATTGGGTATAGCGCACGTCATTATTGCCCGCGGTGCTCTCGTAATCTGCCTTCGAATGATAGGCACCGAGGTCGACTTTCAAGCGCTCTGTCAGCTCCCACGCCAAACCTAATTGGATATTGTCGGTTTTGGCTTCACCATTTTGGACAAAGCTGATGCCTTCGGCTGAATTGGCCGTGACGGTGCCAGACTCAAACACATTGTTTGCACCAACTTGCAGATTGGCTGCGCCATAGGTCGCATTCTCATTGGCGAATGGGAATTTGAGCGAGGCTTCTTTCGTCAAAATCGTTAGGTTTGAATGGAACCAGTCAAAGCGCAGCTCAGCTGTGTCCGACAATTTGAAATCGACATTGATCGAACCTGCCAAGCGCTCGCGGTCCTGATCACGATTGGTGACATAGCGATATTCAGGTGACCAGATGTTGCGCGTCGTTGCACTGCTCAGTGGGCGGTTGTTGAACTGCCAACCGCCGCGATTATCACCGCCCAAGGCGTCGGTTACCACATTGCTCTTCTCATAGGACAGGCTGCCCAAAACAGCCAAGCGGTCGCTGAAGCGATAGCCCAGGGTTGCCGACAAGGATGGGGTCGTCTCCCCATCTTCGCTTTGGTTGGCGCGGGCCTGACCGGCAAACAGAAGACCATCTTTCAGGCTGCGGGCCGAACGCGTGCGCAGATTGATGATGCCGCCAAGGCCACCTTCGAGCAGTGAGGATTGCGGTGACTTAAAGACGTCTACGCCGCCGATGAGATCGGACGGAACCCCTTTAAGCGAATCGGTCTGGGTTGCATTGCCTTCCCCGATGCGGAAAGCTTCCAGACCGGTCAGAAAGATTTCATTGTTAAGGACCACCACATTCTGATCCAGACCGCGAATCCGTACTTTCGTGCCTTGACCATTTTCGCGGTCGATCTGAATACCGGGCAGACGCTGAAGAGATTCTGCGATGTTTTTGTCTGGGAATTCGCCAATATCTTCGGCGGTGATGGATTCGATAATCAGGTTGGAGTTGCGCTTTGTTGCCAGGGCATCGGCGACCGAGGCGCGATACCCGCGCACCACAACGGTTTCCACTTCTGGCGCTGGCTGTGCCTGCGAACGGGTCTGTGCGGTCTGAGCAGCTGCGCTTCCGGCGCAACCCAGAACCATGGCCATGACCGAAACGCTGGTACGCAGGCCTAGCCCATAGGTATTTTTACGCATCTCTCTGTCCTCCCAAGGAATAAGTCATCAGTTGGTCTCTGATGTCGATTTTTATCGGCAGCTTCCGTCACTTCGATCGGGACCCAAGATCCGGTTCACACCTGACCCTACCACTCCCGCGCCAAATTGACAGCGCTGTTATTCATGGCCTGCTCGAAATTGATTGCGCTGTCAATTGCTAGTTTGCGTTGCTGAAAATTATTTTCACACACCAGCCTGTAAGGATTGACAACGCTATCAATCGTGAGTGACTAAGACAAAAGTCGAGGTGCAAAAAGGTTTGAAAATCATGTCGTGGGAAGCCGTAGACGCTCGAAAACTGCGCATTCAGGCAGAATTTGATGCCCTTTTGCTGCGTTCAAACGAACAAATGCCCAGCGCCAACGGCGTGTTTTGCCGCTTCCGCTATCCGGTGTTAACGCGCGACCATGTTCCCCTTGCATGGCGGTTTGACTTCTCGGCAGACAGAAACCCGCGCTTCTTAGAGCGGCTTGGTGTCAATGCTGCCTTTAACCCCGGCGCGCTCTATCATCAGGGCAAATATCTGTTGGTCGCGCGCGTAGAGGGGGCCGATCGCAAATCCTTTTTCGGCATGGCTGAAAGTGAAACCGGCGTCGATGGCTTTCGCTTTTGGGACCATCCGCTCGACATCCCTGAGGGCACCCCACCAGATACCAATATTTACGACATGCGCCTGACCCGGCATGAGGACGGCTGGATCTATGGCCTATTCTGTACCGAGCGAAAGGATTTGGCGCTGCCCCATGATCTCACCGCCGCGGTGGCCGGATGCGGCATCGTCCGCACTAAGGATTTCCGCACGTGGGAACGCCTGCCAGACTTGGATGCAGGACCTGGGCAACAGCGCAATGTTACCCTTCACCCAGAATATGTTGACGGCCAATACCTACTTTATACCCGCCCTCAAGACGGCTTTGTTGATGTTGGCGGCGGCGGCGGCATTGGCTGGGCCTTAGTGGAAGACATGCGGCGCGCGCGCATTTCAAGGCAAGAAATTGTCGACCCCCGCGCTTATCACACCATCAAAGAGGTCAAGAACGGCCAAGGCCCCCCTCCCCTCAAAACCCCCTATGGCTGGCTGCATCTGGCCCATGGCGTGCGCGATACCGCAGCCGGCTTGCGCTATGTGCTTTATGTACTGCTGACCGACTTGAAAGAGCCGTGGCGCGTGATCGCTGCACCCGGCGGCTATCTGATCGCCCCGCAAGGCGGAGAGCGTGTGGGCGATGTTTCCAATGTCGCCTTCTGCAATGGCTGGGCCCATGAGCCAGAAACGGGTCGGGTGCTTATTTATTATGCTTCATCAGACACCCGCGTCCATGTCGCCGAAACGCGCCTAGACGAATTGTGCGACTATGCCCTCAACACGCCCCCCGACAGCCTATCGTCACGCGGCGCCTTTGAACAAAGACAGGCACTCATCTTAGGAAACGCCTGACTGGAGCTCTCGTCAGGTGCAACCCACGCCAAGCGCTGCGGGCAGTAGCAAAGGTCAACACCCCCCAAACGGCAACCTCTGGCGCAAAGCCTTCATGCTCCATCTCAGCAGAAGCTTGCCAAATTGGGATCGTTTTCTCCATTTGCGGGCGTTAAGCCGCCAATCGTGACAAGCTAGATGATAAGACGCGGAGATCGAGGCCGGGGTTTCAATCTCGGAAGATGCTTTAGGCAGCCCACAAAGCGGGTAATCTCTGCACGACTTGAACTTATGTTGTTCGCAGGATGCTATTGGCGCGGATTCGAAAGGGGCGGCTTGAGTTTGAAAATCTGATCGCGGCGCTTGATTGGCTCGGAATCCGTGTCTTTTCATTGACGAGCGCTTTGGTTGCCTCGCGCAATCAGATGGATATGGTTGGCTTTATCCTCTTGGGCACGAAATAGCTGTATCGGGCGCATTCCTGTTGGGACTAGCTTTACGGGGTGGTGCCATCCAGTTCGGCTGGTCCCTGTCACGCTATCGGGCAAAGTGAAGATCAGACTGTGGCGGTTCACCAAGACCCCAACATCGGTCTTCTGTTTGGGCAAGGCTGATCATCCCTATAGGTTTGGGCCGCAGCGCGCTTGGCACCATCAGGCCCATTCTTGTCTTTGAATGCACCAAGGCCGACCTAACTCCACGCCGGGGCTGGCAGCTCAAAGTCTTATTGTGTCAGGCCTAATCCGACGTGCGTTCCCCATCTTGGAAGACCAGCGCCGCCTTGGCCATACGCTCGCTATGGGCGTTCTGTGGAATAACGGTGTACGTTACTGTTTCACGCCCCACCAGGAATCGAAGCTTCTCGAGCACTGGGAAGAAGGGGTGTCCTCGCTGCCATCGATATGGACTTGAAGGGACCATGGCCCCGTCGATGCCGGCCACGGGATAAGGTTGATCTTTGATATCAGGATTACCTGCCAGTTAATCTGCAGCAAATCTGTCCGTTTTCGAATGTCTTCAGCACTAATCCAACAAGATAACAAGACAATATCTATATCCTAATTTGATTTTGACCACCTAATTTACTTCTCAATTCCAGTCGCTTTTAGCGCTCATTAGTAACTTACTTGCTATTTATCACCCGAGTGCTTCTCAATCTTTGGCACTTTGAGGGGAATTACTGATGAGATACTCAAAAAACCTTTGTTGCGACAAAACTGGCGCGCAGCGAAAGGGGCAACGTCGCCATTGTCTTTGCCTTGGTCTCTGCAGTTTCTCTGGGTGTCCTGGGCGCCGCGATAGAACTGACCCGTATTTCCAACACCAAAGCCTCGTTGGCGGCAGCTGCAGATGCGGGGGCCTTGGCCGCCAAGCGCGAACAAAGCGATAAGGCGTCTGAAAGCGAGACTGTGGCCCGGGCTGCGGGGGTTGCGGCCGGCACCAAAACCTTCCTAGCCTCTGCGCCGGGTGCCGATCGAGGGGTTAGCAATCTTCAAGCTGTGGTAACTTGGGATGCAGACGGTTCAGCCCGCCTGACTGGAACGGGCAACCAAAGCTTAATTTTGGGCGGGATCATTGGCCGTTCAACCGTTGCCCTACGGGCTGTGGGTGTCGCCACCGCTGGGGCTGATAAGCGTCTGGAAGTAGCTGTCGTCATGGATACGACGGCATCGATGTTCCAATATGACGGTCACCCGACCACGCGCTTTACCCAGATGCGCAGTGCCGCCAAGACCTTTGTCAACACGCTGTTCAATACCATCACCATCCCAGACCGTTTGCGCGTGGCCGTTATCCCGTGGACAACGACTGTGAATATTCGCGGCGAAGTCCCAGACCAAACTTGGGACAATTCGCCCGCACCGGTTCGCAGCACCGCTGATGCCGGCACACGTTCCTTGCCCAGCAATACGATCAGTCGTTCGTCCAATATTAGCGAAAGCAGCGCCACCCTCACCTCTATGTTCGCGCCAGTTGGCTGGCGTGGTTGTATCTCTGGCACGGGCGAAAGCCTGACCGCCAATGATGACCTCAAATCTGGCATGACATGGAATGCCCTTCGCGTGCCCCCGCGCGTGAATAATGCTACGCGGACTAAAGGATTTGTCGCTACCAAAATGTGTGACAATTGGACCGGCTGCGGTGGCGGTGGCGGCGGCGGTGGCGGCGGCGGCAGCCCACCTCCCCCAAAGACACAAGGAAAGATGGAGCTTCCGGGCAAAAAGCCTGAGTCATTTGCGTTCTTGAGCCTTGGCAAGACTGCAATCAATGCGGCTTGCGTCAATAATCCTTACGCGCGCAACTATAATTCCTGCCCATCTGGCAGCCCAAGCATCACCACCATCAATTGCTCGCAAAACGACAATAATGGAACGCGCAACGCCTTTTTCAATTTCAACGGGTCGCAAGCTTGTATCAGCGGCTCGGGCTGTCGCTTGGATCTCAATACCGGCACCGCCAATGGCTGTGTCGCAGACTATAATGAAATCGCGTGGAATAATGCCAATGGCGCTTGGTGTTCCTGGGTCCCCAAACAGACGTGGGATAGCTTCCGCCGCATCACGGGGCCAAACCTAAACTGCCCAATGCCCATGCTTGGCCTCTCAGCCAATCGAACCCAGCTTATCAATACGATTGATCGCCTGTCGCCCTCTCCAGGTGGCACGCATGCTGATGTCGGCTTGCGCTGGGGCTTACGTGCCCTTTCGCCGCGCAGCGAGTGGGCCAACTTCTTCCAGCATGCAAGGCCAGAGCCCTTCGGGTCCAGCAACGCTACGAAAGTTATGGTGTTGATGACCGATGGGGCCAATGAGCAAGCCATTAACTTCCCCGGCTATTGGGGATGTAGCGAATCGGGGGCTCCGGGTTGTTCAGGATCGCCCGACCGGACTACCCTCGACAGCCGCATGCAATCTTGGTGTACCGCTATCCGGGAAACCTATAAGATCGAACTTTATACGGTGGCGATCAACGTATCAGACAGCGATGCGGTCAGCCGCCTTCGTACCTGCGCTGGAGATCCGACACGCGCCTTTGCGGTGGATGCCAGCCAGTTGAATGCAACATTTGAACAGATTGCACGCGAAACCTTCAGCCTGCGCTTGAAAGAATAACATACGAGTGTCCCGGAAGTCGCGAGGCTTCTGGCATCTCGCGCTGCGCCTCCACAGGCGCTCCACACTTCTTCCATGGCCTCTCAACGGAGGCAGCGCAGAAGTGCGCACATGAGCGAGCAAAGCTTCCCCAGAGTCTCGATTGCCCGCCGCACCTTGATTTATGACTGGCGCCGCTATGCGGCGGCGGTTGCCGCCCTTGGCTTGTCTGGGCTTTTGATGTTGGCCCAAATTGGCTTGTTGTTCGGCCAATTTGCGACCTTCACCGTCACGTTACGACAGTCCAACGCCGACCTCATTGTAACCTCGGGCGATTCGTTAAGCTTTGATGCCTCGGTAGACATTCTGAACGTTATGTTGGCCGCTTCTGGGTTGATCCAGCGGTTGAAGGCGTGGATCGTCAAGGACAATTTGGCGGCGATTGGCGCAAAGGCAGCCGCCGGGTGCCCGTATTGGGTATCCCGCTCTCCTTAGATCCAACCTCGCCGGCGCGGATGCAATCAATTCCCCAGAACCTTATGGCTGCCCTTTCCGAACCAGGTGCGGTGCTGATTGACGAAGCTGACGCGCGAAAACTGGGGATCAACCGCATTGGCGATACAGCCGAGATCAATCGTCAACGCGTCCGCGTTGTCGGCTTTACCTCTGGCTTTCGAAGTTCTTGGGGGGCCTTTGTGTTCGCTTCCCAGGCCACCGCGCGATTGCTTGGCGATGATGATCGCTCCAACCCGCTTTACCTCATTCAAGTGAAAGACCCGCGGGAAGCCGAGGCCACACGTGACCGGCTCAATGCCAACGCCTTAGAAGCCCCTTACACGGTCTGGGAGAAACATGATCTGATCGAAAGTTCGGAAATGGTTTGGCTCATTGATTCTGGCGCGGGCGCATCCTTTGGCTTTTCGGCATTTGTCGCTTTTTTGGTGGGGATTGGCGTAACAAGTCAAACGTTGCGCGGCGCGGTTTTGGCCCAGTTGAAAGAGCTCGCATCCCTTCGGGCGCTTGGCGTTCCCGCCTCTAAACTGCGCGCGATTGTGGTCGAACAAGCCATTTGGGTCGGACTGGTCGGCATTCCCGTCATGTTGGTGGGTGCCGGTTTGGTGCAGGTTCTGGCTGGCGCTTTGAAGGTTGCCATCGCTTATCCGTGGCCAGCAAGTGTGACGTGTTGCCTATTTCTGCTGATTGTCGCCCTTCTGTCTGGCATACATGCGGTCCGGGCGCTTTACCGCTCCAACCCAACCGAGTTGTTGCTATGACCGCGCAGACAAGCATCAAGGCAACGGGGCTCACCAAACGATTTGGCGACGGGGCTACCGCCAAAACCGTGATTGATCACCAGGACTTCGCCTTGCATGCAGGGCAACTCACCCTGTTGATGGGCCCATCCGGATCTGGCAAATCGACCCTACTGGCTATGGTGTCAGGTCTATTGAAACCCGATGATGGGACGGTGATTGCCCTCGGCGAAGACCTGTGGAGCCTATCGGAAGCCAATCGGGAAAAGCTGCGCCTGGCTTCAGTTGGCTTCATTTTTCAAGGCTTTAATCTGTTCCCTGCTTTAAGCGCGCGCGAAAATGTCCAAACCGTTCTGGAAACGATGGGGCTTGCGCCCCGCGAAGCGATAGAGCGCTCAATCGCGGCTTTAGAGCAGGTGGGCTTGGGTGACCGGGTCGACCTTCTACCCAGACAATTGTCGGGCGGCGAGAAACAACGCGTCGCTACTGCGCGCGCACTCGCCAAGCAGCCGCGCCTCTTATTTGCGGACGAGCCAACCTCCGCATTGGATCGGGCTAATGGTGAGCGCATCGCTGACCTACTGAGGACCGCAGCCCACACAACCGGCGCCGCGGTCTTATGCGTCACCCATGACCCGCGCTTGAAGGACCATGCAGACCGCCAATTGTGGATCGAAGATGGCCGCATCTCATCAGAAACCGATGCGACGCGCCAGGATCGAAGGAGTTAAGCTTCATGAATGCATCTAAGCCACTCATTGTCGCGCTTGCGGCTCTACTGTTTGCCGCCTGTGGCCCACAAGAAGATCCAAGCACGCCTGAAGCCGACGCCAATGCACAGGGCGAAGCCGCGGCAGTGGCCAAGGGCCGCGTCGATGTCGAGGGCGGTGTGATCGCAATTGCGGCATCGCGCGACGGGGTTATCACCCAAGTCTATGTGGAAGAAGGCGACTCCGTCGAACAAGGGCAATTGCTGGCCCGCCAGGATGAACGTGTGCCGAGCGCGGCGCTGGCCGAAGCCATGGCTGCCCGCGATACCCAAGCTGCACGGCTGGACGGTTTGGTAGCCCAACTTGCTTCCGCCAAGGATGAAGTCCAGCGCTTAAGTGGCAGGTCGGAGGTAAGCGCTTCGAGAGCTCGACTTTCGTTGCTTCAAGAACAATTGGCGGCGGCAGAGCGCGAACGCGCCAGATCTGAAGGCACGGGCCGGCCAGATCCCCTCAGCGCCCGTCTGGCCAGTTTGGAGGTTCAAGCGTCCGCGGCCCGGCGTGAAGAAGAAAGGCTTGTCGATCTGGTCGATCAAGGCGCAGACACCCTTCAGGCGCTGGACCGCGCTCGCGATGAGCGAAAGCGACTTGAGTCAGAATTGCGCGCGCTCAAGGCTGAGACCGACAAGACACGCAGTGAAGCGGGCGACCGCGTGCGTTTCTTGCGCCGCGAAGTCGATGTCATCCGCGCAGAGCTTGGCCGTTCCATCGTCGAAGCGACAGCACGTATGCGCGTGTTGCAATCGGACTTGGCTTCGGCGCGGGCCGAACTGCAGGCTGCAGAAGCGCGCGTCCTGTCCGCGCGCCTTGAGGTGGAGCAACGTCAAATCCGGGCACCGGTGGCTGGAATAATCGTTCGGGCCGCCGCCAGACCTGGCGTTGGGGCATCGACTTTGAATGTCACCTCGCTCTTCACCCTTGCCCCCTTCAACGCCAAAATCATTCGCAGCGAACTTGAGGAATCCATGGTTGAGGTCGTCAAACCGGGGCAGCGGGTGAACGTCAAGGTTGAAGGCAGCACCCGTCCTGAAATCAAAGGGAAAGTGCTGCGCGTGGGGCAAGTGTTTGGCGTGAGCCGCCGCGACGATGATCCAAACGCCCGCGCAGATGACCGGGTCATTGAAGTGGTTACCTCTGTTGAGAACCAAAACTTGCTGATTGGGCAACGGGTTCGGGTCCACTTTCTTCGGGACGCAAAGCCATGACAACAAAACTGACGCGCCGAAACGCGCTGGTCCTCATGGCCATAGGCGCATGTTTACCGCGCTTAGCCCGCGCAGAACCCCTCTCAAAGGGCGAGGGGCCGACCTCGCTTTGGAGCCAGATTGGCGGACCCGAATTCGCAGCCCTTTTGGCCGTGACCCTTTCTGGCGCACCCAGTATCGAACAAGCCAAACTGCGACAAAGAGCGGCTGTTTTTGCTGCCAGTGGGCAGCGGGCAGCGCTGTTCCCACAAGTCCGCGCAGAGTTAAATGCGAGTGAGGATCGGCCGTGGAACCGCGACGACCCAGACCGCCCTAGTCGCAGCACCAATAGCGCCACCACCAGTGTGAGCTGGGCCCTAGACCTTTGGGGCAAGGCACGGGATGAATTGCGCGCAGCGCGACTGGAAGCAGATGCCCAAGCCATTGAAATTGACGGGGCGCGGGTGGCCCTCGCCCTACAACTTGCGCAAGCTTTGGCCAATCGCACCCGCGCCGCAATTGGCCTTGAGAGCGCACGAACCGCCTTAAGCCGTCAACACGAGATTGCCGAAAGAATCCGAGCCCGCCAGCGTGCCGGACTGGCAACTCTGGCCGATGCCGCCGAAGCTGAAGCGGCCCTCCGATCGAGCGAAGTCGCCCTCACCGAAGCGCAGCGGAACGATCGGCAGGCAACATCGGCTTTGGCAGCCACACTTGCCATCGACCCCCTGATACTCCGCCCAGAACCGATTCATTTTGGGCTCAATGAGGATGTGGCTCCCCTTAGGGAGGAAGTCACCTTTGAAAGCCTGTCGGGTCGGCCGGACTTACGGGCGCTGGAAATCCGTCTGTCTGCCGCGGGCGTGCGGGTCAGCTTAGCGCAGCGCGCGCTTTATCCAGACTTGTCGATCTCTCACAGCATTACAGGGTCCTCCAGCCAATTCGACTCCCTCCTTGCCCCGCGCCATCTAGCAACACAGCTTGCCGCGAGCTTGGCTATGAATGTACTGGATGGCGGACGGCGTCGGGCCCAACGCCATATCGCGGCGCTAGAACTCGAAAGTCTGGCCACGGCCCAGCGAGGCTTGTTGCTAACTGCGGCTGATGAGGTCATGCGTGCTTGGATTAATCTTCAGACCATTCAAACCCAGATACCCCAGCGCCTCGCTGCCCTTGAAGCCAGACGACGCACCCTCACCCTAGCGCGCGCCCAGCATAGCGCGGGAACCTTGAGCACCCTTGAGCTCTTGCGTGCAGAGGCCTTGCTACAAGATGAAGAGGCCGAAGTGCGCGCTCTGCCAGCAGATCGGTTTCAAGCATCAGCCAGCCTATTGGCTGCCATGGGTGTGGTTCCCTGATGTTCGCCGAGACTTGGACCTATCCCTTTGGCCGAACAGCTATGCACATCGACTTAGGTTGCCTTCGTCTAATTCCGTAGCCGGAGCGGGGTCGATTTTGATCCGCCGGTGCGATTGCCCACCCCGTCTGGTACCGGGACCGGTGAGCCCGCATAATCAGAGTTAATCACCAAATTTGCGGAGTTTGAAGTGATCACATTACGCGCCACAACAACGCTCCATTGTGAACCGTCTGCTATGCTGCCGGGCGAGGTCACATAGATTGTGGTCTCGGGAAGATAAATGGTCCCAAGCAACCGATCCACATTTGGGGATTTGAAGCTGACATGCTCGCTGCTCTTCCGGCTGCTAACAATGACAAAGCCCGACCAAGCGCCTGAGCGACGGCCTTCCAGAGACACAAAGGTCTTGTCCTGCACCATCAGCTCGGCATTCATCAAGATCATCACCGTGTCTTCACCTTCCAGGCGGGATTCATCTTCAAACTCTAAGTCTTCACAAAAATAATGTTCTCCCGGCAAAAGCTTGAGGGTTGCCGTTCCACTCATCTCAAACTCAATCCGATGGGTTCCAGGACTCAAGACCTTGGTGCCCGAACTCATTTCTACTTCCCCGCCATCGGGGACCGATGAACAGGACTTCGGTGGCGCAATGATTCTGTCCTTAAATGGATCGGCGATCGCGAGAGCGCCCATTTGCGGCTGCGGCGAAAACGCGGTTCCAATAGCTTTGCCAGTCATCCGCACGGTCCCAGCTTCAATCGACGCCTTTTGCTTAACTTCATGATTGCTGTTGGAATGCACAACACAGCCTCGGGCCGTGATTTTGGAGGTACCCGCCCCCGAGACAGCTTTGTCGCTGCTCCCATCATCCATGCCAAGAATGCAAAGAGGCTGTTTCACAAGCGCTTCTGCAGTGGCCTCGACATTGATCTTGAAGCCACCGGGCGGGACAAGATTGCCAAAAAAGGACGAGCGGATCGCTTCACCCCGCACGGTGAAGGACCCGTCTGGCCCATCGCTGGCATCAAATTCAACTTTGGCCCGCTTGGCGAAGTTTTCGACTTGGCTCAGGGCAAACTTCTCTGCATACTCACTCGCACTCTTTTTCGAAGTTCCTGCGATCGTCATTGACTGCGCGCCAGCAAGGGCTGCAGCGTCAACGGCGGCTTGCATGGCGGCATGCTCATTGCTCAATGCGGTAAGCTCAATGGCGGCCACCAAAATCAAAGACAAGGGGACAGCAACCAGCGCCGTAATGACGGTCACATTGCCGCGGCCCGGGTTCTGCACCCGCGGGTCGAGCTTAAACACAAGTCTGTTGCGCGTCAGGGGCAACGCTTTCAGATCCAAAGGCCAAGCCGCTCTTTCCGACGACCGCCAAACCGGATTTGGCACAGCCATCTGAAAGTCAGCCAGTGATTACCTGCAAGATATGTCTGAACATTGGCTCTTGCAATCGAATATACAAAAAATTGATGTCGAACACTCAATTAGATTTACGGCGCTTAAGCCGATGATCCGATTTGATGCCTGCTCTGGCCTATGGCTTGGTGTCCGCACCGCCCTTCTCTTTAGGCTTTGGGTCATTCAAGCGTGATAAAATCCAAAGCATGAGTTGGAGGTTTTGGCCTGATGGAACCCACTTCAATAATCTATGCGACCTCGGCCAAGCGGCACTTCTTTATGGCGGCACTTTCCGCCCTGTTTGTCGCTTTCGGCATTTTGATCGCTCAAGAAATTGGCCCGAGCACCTATCAGATCGCCTTAATCATCATCCCAGTGATGACTGCCGCACTCAATCTTGTTGGCAATTTTGTTCAAAAACTGGCCCTCACCGACCATGAATTAATCTATCAATCGCTGGGGAACAGGTGGTCGATTTTACGCGAGGATATTGAAGACTGGAAACTCATCCGAAACAAAGGACAGCATCATGCGATGCTACAGGTGCGCCATAAAAGTGGTCAGGTTTTTGTTGTGTCAGATATGTCTGCCTTGAGCGTGCAGGATGATCAAACCTTTGCCAACCAGTTAGCCCGATGGCTGCGCCGTGAGACGCTTCCCAAGCGGTAAAGCCGGTGACTTGGCATGATCACTCCGCGCCACTTTCACGTTGCTTCGCGCCCGGCAATACCTGCGCTCTTATAAGGCGACTATCGACGAAGTAGCTTTCCGCCAAGGCTTGTAAATCTTGGCGCGTTAGGGTGCGCATTGTCGGCGCGGAATCTAACCCATCCTGCCAAGGGCGCGCCTCCCGCTCGCCAATGTCGCGCTTGATCAGCGCATCGGATATGGTCGACACCCAACACCGATTGGTCTCACAGTCTCGGATTTTGTTCGCAAGCAGCGGAGCACGGGCGCGGGCGATTTCATCCTCGGTAGGGCCATGGGTGGCGAGATCCTTAGCAATTGCGCGGATGTGGGACTCCACGCTCTCAACATCCTTTGGCAGCACGATTGCTGTCACGGCGAGAACGACATGATTGCCATAACCCGGCAATCGCGTTGTTCCGACTGACGGCGAATAGGATTGTCCATAGGCTTCCCGGATTACATCATTGGCTCGAACTTGAAAAATCTCGCTCAGTAAGTCGAGCCGAAAAGCATCTGGACCCTTCTCAATGTTTTGTATTTGCCAAGCTACATGGACGAGCGCTTGATCCTCCTTGCCACCATGATGAAAGGTTTGCATAGGGCCACCGCCATCCGTCAAACGCCAATTGTGCGCGACGGCAATACCTGAATCCAACCCCCGTCGTTTAGGTAAAGCACCAAAGCGGCTCTCGACCACTTTTATGGCTGTATCTAAATCGATATCCCCGGCGACAATGACATTGATTGGCGCGTCTTTCAGAATGGTCAGCAGACGTTCATTGGCTTGGGCAGCATCAACTTTTAGAACGGCTTGCAGGAGCTCCTCTGGTGTTCGTGCCGCAAAAAGTGGCGAGCCCGTCTGATAAAGGCTGGATCGCTTCTGGCTGAGGACGTCTTGAGCTGTAAGTTGGCGAAGGGCCAAATATTGCTTTAGCCGATCTGCATAAAACTGGGCACTTTCCCTACCCAATTTGGGTGACACAATTTGCGCCAAAACAACATCCAATGTCTCATTGAAATGGGTCAGAAGCGCTTCGGTTGACAGGCTGGTTCGTACTAACCCAATGTCGCGATCAATTGGGTTGAGTGCCGATTCTCTGAACGCCTCGCTGATGTCTGACGCTTTGAGATTGCCAAAACCGCCAACTTCCCACTCTCGCTCGGCAAGGCCAGCCCACAGGTTATCGCTATCACCAAATGCAAGCCAACCAGCGCTGATCTGAACCCTAAGGGCGACTTGGCCTGGCCGTTTCGACTGTGCCGGGTCAGTCACCTTTGTTGGATTGGGTTTGACAACCAAGGTCAAGCCATTTTCAAACCGAACAAAGTCTGCGTCCAAGCCCGGCTCACGCCATCGACCGGCAAGCTTACCTGCGGGGCCGAGATTCGCGGGTTGAAGTCGGACAGGCTTTACAACTTGCCGCGGCGGAATCGGCGCGGCCAAGATTTCGCGCCACAGCGCCAAGACACTTGCTTCTGTCACACTGGGATCTTGGGTCGTGATCAAGAAGCGGGGTTGGACGCCTTGCCAATAAATGCGCAGCTCTTCATTGAGAAGCGCGACTGTAATTCGCTCGAACTCACGCAAAAGCTGTGCCCGCCGAGTGGCACGGTCTTGTTTCGCCATGGGGGTCCAATTATAGGTCAGCGCCCGCAAAATGCTTTCTGCCCTCCCCTGAGCACCTTCAAAAAAGTCAGGAAGTTCGCTGGAGGGCCTGTCGCGCGTCCATTGTGCGATGGCACGGTCCCTCTCTTCCTGTGAGATGCCATCCTGCAAGATACGCCGCATCTCGAGCGCGATTGCCTTTAGGCCGCCCTTCCAGTCCCCATTGCGGGGGACGAAATCAAATTGCGCGCGCCAGCCCATGCCAGGTTGATTGTTTGGCCCAGCAAATGGCCCACCATAGGAAGCCGACAAGAGGGGTGATGGATCGCCCTGCTTTACAGCCAAGCTCAGGCGGCGGTTCACGATGTTGAAGGTAAGCATGCGCACACTTTGGCGAATGCTCTCTTCTTCGCGTGACCCTCGCTCAAACAGTCGAGGGTCTGGCCGCTCAGCTTCAATAACGAACTCTTCTGGCTGGGTGTTTGAGCGATCAATAGAGACGGCAAGCTTATTCTCTTCCCATTGCCCCTCGCTTGGGTCTGGTGGGTTTGGCTCGTTCAGCGCGGGCTTCCAACTTGCAAACCGCTCTTTAATCATAGCCTCGGTCGCATCCACATCGATAACACCAACCACCACGAGGATGGCCCGTTCTGGCCGATACCAGCGCTCATAAAAGGCACGCAGGCTTGCCGATGTCGTTGCCTCAATACTTGCAATCGTGCCAATCGGGCTGCGGTGTGTATGGCGTACGCGGGGATAAAAGAGCTTTTGGCGTTCGCTAAACCTGTCTGCCATCGGCGATGCGCGGCTGACCTGCTCGTTTGAGACAATGCCTTTTTCGCGATCAATCGCATCTTGAGCTAAGGTCAACCGATCCGCCGTCTCGCGGAAGAGATCGAGGGCAAGCTCAAGCCGCCCCTCATCCGCCTTGGGCAGGTCAAACCTATAGATAGTCTCATTCGTGCTTGTTGAGGCATTCACATGTCTACCGAAAGCGGCACCCAAACGCTCCATGCGTTTTATGAGCTCGCCCTCGGGAACATTTTTTGAGCCGTTAAACGCCATATGTTCCAAGAAATGCGCATAGCCCAGTTGGTGATCTTCCTCAAAGGCTGAACCAACATGAATCCGAAAGCGGAGGGCCACCTCGCCTTCTTTGTTATCATCCCGCTGGATGGCATAGCGCATGCCATTCTCAAGCCGACCAAAGCGGATGGCAGGGTCTGGTGTTTCACCCGTGCGTTCCCACGGCCAGATGGTGGTTGGCTTTGCCGTTTGGACCTTAAGCCCGCCCGGCGGCGTAACGATCATCGGCCCCGGCAAAAGGGATAGATCTGCTGGTGCTTTGCTCTGTGCTTGCGCCCATGCCAACGAGGGGTCAAAGCTTAAGGCCATAGCAGCAAGCCACAGCCCGCAATGCCGCACCCTTTTAACAATTTGAAAAAATTGTCTCTGAAATTTCACCGTCAAAATCCTAATTCACAATTCAATCTGAGATTTTGAACGAGTTCTGGTTTTCTGCAAGTTGCGCCTGCAGGGGAACAAGCGGCTCGCCCCGCTGGGCCCTTCACCCCTCGTTTGCACATTGTGCGGATCGGTGGCTAAACTGGTGCGGCAATCTATCGCATGGGGATGAAGCAAAAGGCGTTGGGCGAATGGCGACAGGTGCTTATGCTGAACGGATGGACAAACTTTCGAAAGATCAAGAGATTATCGCGGCGGCGATCGCGATTAATGCCCCCTTCGTTGGCCGGCTTCGATCACGGACCTTGGTCGGCTCCCGCTGGTTTGCGCTGATCGGGCAATTCATCACCGTTTTGGTGGTGCATTTTGGCTTTGACTTTGAACTGCCGCTTTTGGCCTGCCTTCTCACGATTGCCGCCAATATTACGCTCAACATCATCATCACGGTGGGCCTGCCGCCCCAGCGCCTCGTGCGGCAATGGGAGGCGGCTGCGCAATTGACGTTTGACGTGCTGCAGCTGGCGCTCTTGCTTTATCTAACAGGCGGCATCGCCAACCCTTTCTGCCTGTTGCTGATTGCACCAGCCACCATTGCCGCTTCGACGCTGCAACCGCGTTGGACGCTGAGCATTATTGGGGTGACCATCTTAAGCGTCGGGGTACTGGCCCTTTATTCCTATCCCTTGCCTTGGCTGCCAGCTGGCAGCTTTATGCTGCCGGCGCTTTATCAATTCGCCATGGCTTTTGCGATCGTCATCGGCCTCTTGTTCACCGCAAGCTATGCGTGGCGTGTGTCTTTGGAAGAAAGCCAATTGGCCGATGCCCTTATTGCCACCCAAGAAGTGCTGGCGCGCGAACAAAAGCTCGCGGCCTTGGGCGGACTTGCTGCCGCAGCGGCGCATGAATTGGGAACACCTCTGGCGACAATCCAAGTTACCGCCAAAGAAATGCTGCGTTCACTGCCGCCCAACAGCCTCGACATGGAAGATGCCGAACTCATCCTGTCCCAAGCCCAGCGCTGTCGCGAGATTTTGCGCAATCTAACCAATCAGAAGGAAATTCCTGAATCAGTTACCGATACCCTGCCCTTTGGCCAATTGCTGGAAGAGGTGGCCGAACGACACCCTGAGTTGGGCAATAAGGCCGTCTTGTTTGACATTCAGGGGCCGGAGGGCAAGGGCGAACTGATGGTCATTCGCAAACCCGCCATTCTCTACGGGCTCGGCAATTTTTTAGAAAATGCTATTCATTATGCAAAACAAGCTGTCACAGTCTCGGCCAAATGGGATGAGCGCAGCGTCCGCGTCACCATTACTGATGATGGGCCAGGCTTTGACGAAGCCATTCTTGACCGCTTGGGCGAACCCTATATCTCAACCAGCTTGCAAGGCTCAGCTTCGGCCACGACGCGTGAGGGTATGGGCCTTGGCTTTTTCATCGCCAAAACCCTATTGGAACGCTCAGGCGGGCAAGTATCCTTCTGGAATGGTGCAGGCCCTGGACGAGGCGCGGTTGTGCAAACGGTGTGGCCAATTTCTGCGATCGCCGCCAAACCATAAAACGCAACCCCGAAAGACCTGCGACTTCTTGTCACTTGCGGTTTGATGCGTTTGGGTTCACTGAAAACTATGGCAGCAGAAACACTGATTGACGCCCTCCCCGACCGTTCCCTCCTTGTGATGGATGATGATGCGCCTTTGCGCAATCGTTTGGCCCGTGCGTTGGAAAGCCGCGGCTTTTCAGTCAAGACTGCGGCTGGTGTGGAAGAGGCAATGACCATTGCGCGCGGCGCACCGCCTGCCTTTGCGGTTTTGGACTTACGCCTCGAAGATGGGTCGGGGCTTTCGGTTGTCGAAGAACTCCATGTCCGCCGCCCAGATGCGCGCGTCGTGATGCTGACTGGCTATGGCAATATCGCCACGGCTGTTGCGGCCGTCAAAGCCGGGGCGGTGGATTATCTGTCCAAGCCTGCCGATGCCGATGATGTGGTCAAGGCGCTTTTGGCCCAAAGCGACCATTTACCAGACCCACCCTCTAACCCCATGAGTGCGGACCGCATTCGATGGGAACATATCCAACGCGTATTTGAACTCTGTGGCCATAATGTCTCAGAGACGGCGCGCCGCTTGAACATGCATCGCCGCACCTTGCAGCGGATTTTGGCCAAGCGCGCCCCACGCTAAAGCTTTATGCCTTGACGTCGGCATCGTGCTCCATAACGATGGGCTAAAGGATCACGTGCTCAACGTAGAGTCCAGATCATGCTCATAGGAATGTCGTCGTGGAACATCTAGACGTGCTGATTGTTGGTGCTGGCATTTCCGGCATCAGCGGGGCTTACCACCTCAAAAGCCAATGCTCGGGCAAAAGCTATGCGATTTTTGAAGGCCGTTCGGCCATAGGCGGCACCTGGGATTTGTTTCGCTATCCCGGCATCCGCTCTGATTCCGACATGTACACCTTGGGCTTCTCGTTCAAACCTTGGACAGAAGCTAAAGCCATTGCCGATGGGCCATCCATCCTGAACTATCTGCATGAAACCGCGGATGAATATGACATCAAGTCCAAGATCCGCTTGAACCACCGCGTCGTCGGGGCTTCGTGGGATTCTGCGACTGCGCGGTGGACAATTGATTACACGTTTGGCGAGGCGCAAACCAAAGGGCAGCTGACGTGTAACTTCGTGTATATGTGCACCGGCTATTACAATTATCATCAGGGCCATCGTCGCGATTTTCCGGGCGAGAACAACTTCAAAGGCCAAATCATTCATCCCCAATTCTGGCCCGAAAACCTTGAGTATCGCGGCAAGAAAGTTGTGATCATCGGCAGCGGGGCAACCGCGGTCACTTTGGTACCTGCGATGGCCAATGAAGCCGCCCATGTAACCATGTTGCAAAGGTCGCCCACTTATGTGGTGTCGCGACCCGGCGAGGATGCTTTTGCCAATTGGTTACGCAAAGTTCTGCCCGGCAAATTGGCTTATGGCCTGATCCGTTGGCGCAATGTGCTGTTTCAGATGTATTTTTACACGATGGCACGCAGGCACCCTGCCCAAGTTAAAGAGCGTTTGTTGGGCCTGCTAAGAGAGGAATTGCCGGCCGATTTCGACATGGCCAAGCATTTCACGCCGACCTATAATCCTTGGGATCAACGCTTGTGTCTGGTGCCTGATTCTGACCTGTTTGCCGCCATTAAAGCTGGCAAGGCCAGTGTGGTGACCGATCATATCGAGCAATTTGACGAGGCGGGCATTGTCCTAAGGTCGGGCGAGCGGGTTGACGCTGACATCATCGTCACCGCCACCGGCCTACAATTGCAAGTCTTGAGCGGTGTACCATTTGAGGTGGACGGCGAGGCTGTCGATTTTTCCAAGACCTTTTCCTATAAGGGCATGATGTATAGTGGCGTGCCGAATTTGGCTTCCGCTTTTGGCTATACCAATGCGTCTTGGACTTTGAAGGCGGACCTGACCGCCGAATATGTCTGCCGCTTGCTCAATCATCTCGATGCCACCGGCCAGACCACGTGCCTGCCCGAAACGGGCCGTGAAGCACTAGAGCCAGCGCCTTGGCTGGACTTCAGCTCTGGCTATGTCACCCGCGCCATGGAAAGCTTCCCTAAACAAGGTCATGTCGCGCCGTGGAAAGTCCATCAGAATTATGCGCTGGATCTGATGGCCTTCCGCTTTGGCAAGCTGGAAGATGATGTGATGCGCTTTTCTAAGCCAAAGACCGCCTGAGGAAGCTGTTGGATGGACAGGGCAGGCCAACGCCTGCCATGAAGCATCATGCTTGGAAGTCTCTCATGACAGAACCCGCCGCTAAAGCCCCTGCCCTGCCGATCCTCATCATTGGGGCGGGGCCTGCAGGCCTGTTTGCCGCAGAACTTTTGGCCAAGGCTGGACATCAGGTGCAGATGTTTGACGGGATGGCATCGGTGGGTCGAAAGTTTCTATTGGCTGGGCGCGGTGGCCTGAATCTGACCCATAGCGAAACCCTGACCCAGTTTAAGCCACGCTATGGGTCCTCAGAGAACTGGGTAGAAATCTGGTTGGAAGGCTTTAGCCCCGATGCGTTGCGGACTTGGGCCGAAGGTCTTGGCCAGCCCCTTTTTGTGGGCTCCAGCGGGCGGGTATTCCCCCGAAGCCTGAAAGCATCCCCTCTCTTGCGCGCTTGGCTGCAGCGACTGGCGGACTTGGGCGTGACCATCACGACCGGGGCGCGCTGGACAGGCTTTTCTTCCAAGGGGGCCGCACAATTCACCTACCGCGATGGGTCTATCCATGAACTCCGCGGTTCTGCCATCCTTTTGGCTCTGGGTGGGGCGTCTTGGCCCAAGCTTGGCGCAGATGGGGCTTGGACCTCAATCCTAAGCGCGCTCGGCGTGGGCATTACCCCGTTAGCCGCCTCCAATGTCGGGGTCCATTCTGCCTGGACAGAAACCCTAAAGGCAGGATTTGGCGGTGCCGTCCTGAAGAATGTTGAAGTCGGTCTGGGTGATGCACGCGCACGCGGTGATGTCGTCATCACTGAAGCTGGCCTCGAAGGCGGACCCATTTATGCGTTGTCGCCGGCGCTACGGGCCAGCCTCGGCCAGGGGTCTTGCCAGATTCACCTTGACCTGCGGCCCGATGTTGAAACCGAAACCCTCGCCCATCGGCTTGTTAAGGCCAAGCCGGGCCAATCTATTTCAACCGCGCTCAAAAGCCATGTGAAACTCGCCCCGCCCGCCATCGCCTTGATGCGTGAAGCCACCGGCAACAAGCTGCCCCCCACCGCTATGGGGCTCGCGCGCTTGATTAAGACCCTACCCATAGAGGTGACAGGCCTCGCGGGCCTTGACCGGGCCATCTCCACCGCTGGCGGCATAGGTCGCGACAGTGTCGATGCCCGGCTCATGCTTAAGCCGCTGCCGGGCGTGTTTGTAGCAGGAGAAATGCTCGACTGGGATGCCCCAACCGGGGGCTATCTCCTACAAGCGTGCTTCTCCAGCGCCCAGCATGCTGCCAAAGGGATAGATTCTTGGATCAAAGAACGTGCAGATTAAAGACGTCGGCCGTTTTGCCAAACCTGAACCAGATTAGCATGTGCATCCACCTGCACAAAGTCCGCCCGCGCCCCAACCACTAAATGGCCCAGACGGTCTTGCAAGCCCATGGCATCGGCAGGGGCATAGGTTGCCATCGTCAACGCATCGGCCAAACTGACCCCGACCGAGCGCATCATCACCCCGACGGCATCCAGCATGGACAGGTTAGAACCTGCTAGCACCCCATCAGGCGTGTAACAGGTCAGGCCGCGGGCTATGATCTTTTCACCCTTCAACTCAAACCAGTCTTGACCCGAGCCCAGGGTCGGCATGGCGTCACTGACCAGAATGGTTCGTTGGGGCCCAAGCAAACGGGCGACCAAGGCCATATTGGCTGGATGGACATGCACCTGATCTGCAATCAGGCCTGAATAAGCATAGCGGCTAGACAGAGCAGCACCAACCACACCCGGCGCGCGGCTGGAGAGCTGGCTCATGGCGTTAAAAATGTGGGTGAAACCCCGAAGACCTTCCACCTCGGCCGCCACAATTTGCTCGTAGCTTGCCTCGGTATGGCCGGCAAAGACCACAGCGCCACGGCCGACCAAGTCCGCAATGGCACCGGCTGAGGCCGTTTCAGGCGCTAAGGTGATAAGGGTTTTGCCATGTTTCAAGCGGGTCAATAGCTCAATAGCCGCCGGATCTAAGACTTTGAACTTCGAGGCATCATGAACACCTTTGCGGCTGGCGTTCAAAAATGGCCCCTCCAGATGAATGCCAACAATGCCCGGAACGCCCGCCGCAATCGCGGTATCGACGGCGTCAATCGCTTGGGCTACCTTGTCTAGGTCATCGGAGATCAAAGTTGGCAGGAGAGAAGTCGTGCCAAATCTGACATGGGCTTTTGCGAGGGTCGCGATGGTTTCAACCGTCGGCGCGTCATTGAATAAGGCACCGCCACCGCCATTGACTTGAATGTCAAAAAATCCCGGCGCAAGCACATCACCTTTCAAATCAACCAGCTCATAGTCGGCCGGTATGGCCAAGTCGGCCCCAATGGCTTCAATCTTGCCCCCCGACACAAGCAGCGTCTGGCCAGTCAGGATTTGGCCACCAGAGGCGAGGCACCCATTGTGGAAAGCGATCGCGTTCATTGCGTTTCGGTGACTTTGTTTAGCCAGGGTGGCGAATCGGGGTTTCGCCCACGCGCACGGGCCAAAGCCTCTGCACAAGCATAAAAAGACGAGACCTGACAGAGCGGTGCAATAAGGGGGTGAAGCCCGGCTTGAGTGGGCAAATCAATGGCCCCCGGGAAAGGTCCGCCCGAGGCAAAGACTTTGGCATGGCGGGCGGCAAACTCTTCACTCAAGGCCGGGAAACCGGCAGCAGCCTCGTCCATTGGCGCAATCAGAATAACCGGAAAGCCCGCCTCAACAATTGCCATCGGCCCGTGGCGCACTTCGGCAGCTGAAAAGGCCTCTGCATGAAGGGCACTTGTCTCTTTCAATTTCAGCGCCATTTCATGGGCAATGCCAAAGGTCAGGCCCCTGCCGATGACAAACAGGCTGTTGGCTTCCAAAAGCGCCTCGCCCACACGCGACCAATCCTGATGAAACGCCGCATGGATGTGATCGCCAGCTTGATGGATCGCTGTCAGCAAATCCGCATCTTCGCGCCACTCGGCTACCAAGTGAATGATGGCCGATAGAGAGGCGATATAGGATTTGGTCGCTGCAACAGCCAATTCAGGCCCAGCATGGAGCGGGATAAACACATCGGCGGCTTTGGCAGCGGGTGAATTCGCATCATTCACCATGGCGACGACAAAAGCGCCTGCCTCTTTGGCAAATGCGATGGAAGTCAAAATGTCCGGGCTCTTACCAGATTGCGAGATCACCAAAAACAAAGCCCCATCCAGATCGCGCAGAGGAGTCCCAAAGATTGAAGATGTAGACGGTGCGTGAGAGGCCACCAGCACGCCAAGGCGTGTTTCAATTGCATATTTACCAAAGCCGGCTGCATGGTCAGAAGAGCCACGTGCGCAGGTCAAGACCAGACGCGGCTTTAGGGCGCGCAGCCGAGCCCCCAGGTCGCGCATCAGGCTGGCGTTTGCTTCAACTTGACGACGGACAATTTGGCCAGCCTCGCGTGCCTCGGTCCACATCAAGGTTTTGGATTGACTCACAGGGGCTCTCCTAAAGGGCTGTCGTGTGACGTGACTCGCCGCGGGAGCCCAGTTATCTATTAGACAGACTTGATAAAAGTTTTTTGAACTCAGGAGTTATAGGGATGGCCTATTGGCTTTTAAAGAGCGAACCCGACAGTTTTTCATGGGCTGACCAAGTCGCGCGCGGAACACACGGTGAGCCTTGGACTGGGGTTCGCAACCATCAAGCCAAGAATTTCCTCAAACAAATGACCCTTGGCGACCGTGCCTTCTTTTATCATACAGGCGATGAAAAGCAGATTGTCGGCGTCGTCGAAGTCGTTCGCGAAGCCTATCCAGACCCGACTGATCTTGCTTGGTTTGCCGTTGATGTGGTCGCCCAGCAAGCTTTAAGTCACCCCATTACCCTGGCGCGGATAAAGGCAGATCCCGTGCTTTGCGATCTTGCCTTGGTGAAGTCGCCGCGCCTGTCGGTGCAGCCGGTTTCAGATGCGCATTGGCATTATCTGATGGGCCAAGCCTAATCCGATTTCGATTTGAAAATCTTGCCATAGGCCAAAAAATTGAACGTGGATGCGACCAGCGTTCCTGCCGCCATCGCCACAAGCAGCGGGAGATTGACCAAGCTTGCACCGACAAAAACCAAATAATTGATCAGAAGGCCGATCAGGCTTGCCGCCACATAGGCGATCACTTCCTGCCACGTCGGCATCCCGGTTGCTGCGAAGGTTGCCTGTCGATTGAGGACGAAGGTGAAGAGCACAACCACAATCAACGACAGGGCCCGACTAACATATTTATCAAGGCCCGCATGGACCATAGCAAAAACCAGTCCCGCATCGAGGCCAAAGGCTAACCCACCGACAATCACAAAGCGCAGGATGCGCGCGCCCGTGGATTGGGTCTTGAGGAGTTCAAAAGTTTTCACGCAGCAACTTTCTCGCGATTGAAAGCAGAATGCGCTTTGAAGATTAAGATCATGCCAAAGCCCTGATGCTACGGACGGTGCCCATCTGGTTCGTCCTCATTGCAGATTCAGGCTTCTGTGTCAGATGGAATTCCCACATGCGGGGTCCTGTTCATCACTCGCAGTACACCTTATGCACATCAGGAACGACGTAACTTACGGTGTCTCAAGTCGATGTCTCTTGCTGAACCCACAAATCCGACTGAACAGGCCCCCAAGACTTCCCCGGTCAGGCTTTTATTTCGCTTGCTCTTGGTCGCCGCTATCCTGATCGCGACCTATCACTTGCTGGACCCATTTTGGAAGCGAGTCTCGGTTTGGAATCTGGCCGATAATGATGACGCCATGCGGGTGTTGCAGGTGCGCGATTGGCTCGCGGGACAAGCTTGGTTTGACGTTTCGCAACATCGCTTCACCGAACATCCAATTAGCAATATTCATTGGTCTCGCATTGCTGACTTGCCGTTGGCTTTGAGCATGCTGATCACCAATCTGATCTTTGGTCCGTCCATGGGGGAAAAAGTCGCGGCATTCATCACCCCAATTTGGTTGGGCGTGATCTATGTGGTTATTGGTATGCAGGCCTCAGTGGCTTTGGGCGGAAAGAAGGCCCTTCTGCCAGCCATCTTCCTCATCACCTGCGCGCCAGCCGCCCTGAATTACTTCCTCCCCGGCCGGGTTGATCACCATGGGCTGCAACTCATCTTCCTGGCAACCGCCCTATGGGGCTTAGTGGCGGGAAGTCGCAAAATGGCAGCTTTAAGCGCACTTGCCATCGCCCTTGGCATTGGCGTTGGCCTCGAAGCCTTGCCGTTGCAGCTTGTCCTTATTGCTTGGGTGGCGTTGCGCTGGGCGGCACGCGGCGGCGATGTACAGGATGAAACGCGCTGGTTCGCAGTCAGCCTAGGCTTAAGCCTCGCTCTTTGTTTTGTCGCGACCGTGCCCGAGGCAAAATGGGCAGCACCGGTCAATGATGCCATTGGCCGCGGCCATGTGGTTTTGGGAGTGTTGGGTGCCGCCTTACTCAGTTTGGCGACTTTTGTACCTACAGCTCGATTGGGTCCCAAGGGCGGGATTGCTGTTCGCCTCGCTCTCTTGGCGGTGATTGGCGTCCTTGTTCTGTCTGGCGTGCGCATCTTCCCAGAATTGATTACCTCACCCTACGCCCAAATCGACCCGCTGTTGAAACGGCTCTGGCTCAATAATGTCACCGAGGCGGCACCCTTGATGAAGACAAAATTGAGCGTGATCCTCGCCTTTGCTCTGTTTCCGGTCCTTGCGGGGATTGCCAGCATTGTCGCCGTCCTATGGGCCAAGGGCAAAGAGCGGGATTTATGGATTTTGGCGGCGGTCACGATTTTTGTCTCCGCCGCTCTTGCAGTTTTCTGGCAGGGCCGTTCGGCGGGGCTGGCAACGACCGTTTCTGGGATCATGACGGCCGCCTTGGTTGGCAAACTGATTGAACAAGTCAATTTGCGCACCGCTTTGATCGTCGCCCTCCTCGCCAATCCAATCATCCCGGGCCTTATTGGCTCAAGAGTGGCTGAATATTTCGAGCCTAAGCCTACGAAGTTTTCGACCGGCGGCGGCGCAGGGTGTTTCACCGAGCGGGCCTTTAGCAGCCTTAAGGCGCAGTCTCCAGGTCTGGTTGTCGCGCCCATTGATATGGGCGCGCGGATCTTGTTGACGACCCCGCACCGCGTGCTGGCTGTGCCTTATCATCGCAACAATACGGGCAATCTTGCGGCCTATCGTTTGTTTATGGCCAAGCCCGATGAAGCCAAGGTTATGGCCAAAGCCTTGGGCGCTACCTATGTCGCCATCTGTACCCGGTCGGCCGAGGTTGCGATTCTGTCGCGGCAAAGCCCCAAAGGCCTGATGGTGGAGTTGCGGGATAATCGCATCCCGGCTTGGCTGACGCCCATTGAAAAGCCAAAGGGCTCGAACGTGCAAGCCTATAAGGTCAATCTTGACTAATTGGGAATCGGTGGTTGATCCCCCGTCATGGCACGTGCTGGGCGTGGATGCTTTTGGCTTGTTGTTTAAAAAAGGTTGATTTTATAGGCTTTATTGCCCTTGCGACTTCATAGTCGCAATTGGGTGAGCTCATTTGATTCGGGGTATTGCACACCGCCGCCCTCTCGTGGTTGAAGGGGCTTGCAAGTGTGGAGAAACCTGTGTCGAAGCGCCAGAAAGGGCCCCTACCCCATCCAGCCCCGGGAATTGGTGCCGCTTGGCTGGGTGATCGCCCCGCCTTTGGCTTTGGCGATGGGATGATGAAGCTGGGCGAGGCACTGCTTCGCTGCCATGACGGGGGGATGTTGGCCATGCAGGCTAGCCCCGATGGCCAATCCATCTGGACGGCTGGCGATGATGGCAAGCTGGTTCAAGTCGATAGCAGCGGTCAAGTTCATGAGCGGCTTCATGTGCCACGCAAATGGCTCGACTCGCTCGCCATCTCTCCGGATAGCCGCATTGTGGCCGTTGCTGCCGGTCAAACGGTGCATGTGCTTGGGCCAGATGCGACTTCTCAGGAACTGCGCCCACCCAAAGGTCCGACAGCACTGGCCTTTACCCAAGACGGACAAGAGCTTGCGATCACCCATAGCGGGGGTGTCAGCCTGTTTGAGCGCTCATCTGGGGAGTTAGTCCAAGAAATTCCTTGTGCCGGTGGGCCGATCTCTGTGGCCTATGGTGCCAATGACGCGTTTTTGTTTGTTGGCTTGTCTGAACCTGCTTTGGCCGGATGGCGGCTTCAGGATGGACAGGCTTTCAAGATGGGGGGCTATCCGGCCAAGCCGCGTTGCCTCGTTCAAAACAAGACCGGCTCGGTGCTTCTCACCTCAGGTGGCCCTGCACTACTGGCCTGGCCCATTGTCGCCGGTAAAGGTCCAATGGGACAATCGGCGGGTGTGTATCGACCACGGCTAGGGCTTGTGACCTGTGTGGCCGTCCAGGATGCACGCGCTTTGGTTGGCTGGTCAGACGGCGGGGTGGATCAAGTAGATTTGGCTTCGGGAAAAACAGGCTTTCTGGCCGGCCCTCGCCCGCGCCATGAATTATTGGATGATCCCCGCAAGATGCGCCGCTCCATCCTCAGTTTGGCATTTCATGCCTCAGGTAAACGCTTTGCTTATGTCGGCGAAGATGGCAGCTTTGGCCATCAATGGCTGCAATAAGTAGTACTAGCGCCTTAAAACGGGCTTGGGCACATTTTGATGTGTGCCCAAAAGCCCTCTTAGAAAGACTCTTAATAGAAGAGTTAAAGAGTTAAACACCTGAGAAGTGCCTTTTTCGGGTTTGTCTTCAAGGGTTTGCAGTCACTCTGCGCGGGTGTTCCCCCGTGGATGAGCGTCCGATCCCCCGAGGTTCTTGTGGGTGTTCCACCGCCAGTGCGGCGCCCATTCCCCCGACAGAAAGTGGGTGTTCCCCCGTGGGTTTGGTGGCAAGCTCTTGGATCGGCTGAACTCAGCCACCGTCGATAAGGTGGCGCAATGAGTTTCTTGTCACAGCTCGACCGAGCCATCCAGGCTTTAGCAATTTTCCTCTTGGCTGGGACGATCTCGCCGCGGGCCAAATACTCGGCGAGGCGCGCAGCGTTTAGAACACGCGAGAAGGCCTTTCTGAGGTTGGCGCGAACGCAATGGCCATGATGGTCGTCATGGGCTTTCTGGGGGTCGATGGGATAGCCAAAGCGTCCATACCAAGAGCGCCGGGCAAGGGCATGGGTGGCGCCGTCATCGCCTTCTTTGTGCGCTTGTTCCACTCGCAATAGTACCCGCGCATCATTATCGTTTGGCGATCTTGCCTCGGCTAAAGCCCCAATACAGGCACGTGAATCAATCAAGGTCTGAAAACCTTGGGCCTCTCCAGAATTCTAATTCCTAAAGTCTGCCTGCTCTACAGCCATCTCTCTGAGCACCACCCCGCCCCTTTCGGTCACAGACATGATCGCGCCGATGGGGCAACTGCTTTCTTGACGACTAGCGATCAAGATTTGGTGGCCATCTCTCGCAAAACTGGGTTTATCCTTCTGGTTGGACCGAATGAGCAGGCCAATGGGGGGAGTTTCCAGGTCGCGCGTTTGAATGAGCGAAAAGCCAATTGGGGTTTTCCCGACCTTTTCGGATCGCACTTCGAAATCAATGGGCCAAAAGGTCATGGCGTAATTGCCTTTGGCAACATTTAGCTCTGGCCCAAGTTTGGAAAGGTCATCAACAGGCAAATTTTCCGCTGGGACTATTTCAAGCGCGTTTTGGCAATTTGGCTTCAACGACTGGGGTGACTGTGACCAAGCGCTAGAGTTCCACGCAAAGAGACAAACGGTGGAGCAGAGAAAAATGTTGAAGCGTGATTGCGTCATGGTGCGTATCTGATCCTTCTAGGATGGGCAAAGATTAGGTTCTGATTGGCTTCATCGCCCCCAAAGTGGGTGATCCCCCGTTAAGTCACAGCAGCAAATCGCCCTGCTTCTTGGCGATGGTGTCGGCGTATAATTGATCAAATTCAATGATGGCGTCAGAAATGGCGGTGCGTTCACCCGCGTCGCGACGGATGAAGTGGGCGGCGGGGGAGCCGTCGGCGGCTTTCACAATCGTCATACTATATTCGGGCAATTCATCGCGCAGGGCGATCTTGCGCATCATGCGCGCAAATTCTTTAGGCTCGGAGTCCGAACCTGTTTTGTCCTTAAGTACCGAAAAGCGGCAAAGCCAGCCCTTCTTTTGATCGCCGGCATGCTTGCGGGCAATGCGGTAGAGCGCGCGTTCGAGCCCACCGGTCAGGCTGAAATAGTCTGGGTGCATGGTCAGCAATTGCTTTTCCTGCGTCACCCCTTCGTAAATCCAATTGGACAAAGTGATGCGAAGCGCGCGCGGTTGTTCCGTAATGGGATCGACTTCAATGTCCCACTCGTCAATCCAGGAGAAGCGACGGTCCCTGCCCCGCTTGGCGCGCAGCGACGTGAAGATGGTGGTCGAGGCTAAACGATCGAGGGCGGCACGTAGTTCCTGATAACCCTTACCGCCCGTATCCCGCTTAATCGCCCGTAATAGGTCATAGGCGGTGGTGCGCAGCGTGCGCGGCAGATCATTGACGCCCTGCTGCTTTAGCCTGTTCAAAGCGCTGGCTGCCCAGATGAGAATATCAGCGTCCCAGATCGTGGCCATGCCATAGGCGGGCACTGCTTCGACCTTGACCCATACTTCGCCATCGGGGCTGCGGTAATCAATCGGCTTCAAACGCTTGCGCTTTTGCAGCGAAAAGAAGGGCCGCTCCATCGTCTCCCGCTGATCTTTCAACGGGATGTCGTGTACCATCGGGATGAAGAAGTCGAATTGAGGGTCATCTTTGCGTCGCGCGGACATAGCTGTCTCTCTCTTTCGAATGTTGCCACAAAGCTCGCACGCGAGAGGGCAGAAGCATATCCCCGGTGACGCACCAAAGGGTGCAGATAAGGCGTGTCCCGATTCTGGGCTTTGACCAAGCCAATCGGGCTTATTGGGTGGTGTTTGAACTACACTATCTGATTCTGCGGCTGCGCAGGATGAATCAGGCTTTCGCCGTCAGACAGGTGGAGCTGTTGATCTGTCGGCGTGTGGACACGTCTTCAGGTCGCCACGTGGTTGTGACAAGACCCCCACCCGCAGGCGCGTTGCCGCTTAGCGTTCACCCATCGGGTGTTTGCCATAATGGCGCAGGACGAAATCTAGCCCCTCACCCACCAGATGTTGGACCGTCACATCGCGCTCGGCAGCCAAAATACGCAGTGAGCGGGAAAGTTCTGGACTGAAATAGCCAGCCACCATTACCCGTCCATCTCGCGCTTTGGCCTTCTGGGGCACGGGCATGGCAAAATTGGGCGGTGCAAAGACCGGTGCTGGGGCCATTGGCTCGGCGGTTGAAACCGGTGCCGGGGCAAGGGCGGCAACGTGTGGTTCTGCCACGGGTTGACTGTCCTGATTAGCTGGGGCGGTCATCTGGTATGGGCTTGTGTTGGGCTGTGCGGCTACGGCAGCGAGGCGCGCTGCGAGGCTTGGTGCTTTGGCCATCTATCTCCCCTTCCCTTTTGGGTACATGTGCTGGTTAGGCCGCTTGGGCGACGGTTTGGGTTTTGGTGAGGCGGCCCATCATCCATTCAAAGACCGCATCGACTTCGCTGGCGGCTTTGCAGCCTGGTTCATATTCGCTGGCAGTATGGCCATCAACGACGGCATGGCGGAAGGCCGCCCTTTCTGTCAGGCAAACCGGGGCCAGTGGCATACCAATCCCGCGCACAACGGCAGCAGCATCTTCAACCAAACTCGCAGCCCGAGGTGGGACGGCGTTGAAAATCGTATAGGCGGGCTTTTGCGCGATCCGCATCAGCTCCCCTGTCGTCTTGATGGCATGAAGGTCAAACGCGCTGACCCGGGTTGGCACCAAAACCAGGTCAGCAGCACGCGCCGCAGAGACTGCTGCGGCATCTGCAGCCGGTGGGCTATCGAGGATGCACAGATCCACCCCAGCTTGGGCGGCTTCCTGTAAGGTGGCCTCTAGTCGTGTGTAAGGCGTGGCGACGACGGCTGGATTGTCCCCGCCCCGCCAGTCGCCCCATTGCGCGGCGGTTGCTTGAGGGTCGAGGTCGATCAGGGCCACCGAGAGGCCCTTGCGCGCAGCCGCAACAGCGAGGTGAACCGACAAAGTTGTCTTACCTGCCCCACCTTTTTGGCTGACTATGGCTACTACATGCATCTTCCTACCTCCTCGTGTCCACATGCGGCCATGTGGTAAATTCGGCGCGTCGTCATTCTGGAAACCCCACGTCTGGAGGCCCCCACACGTGGGCTTGGGAGACAAGGCGAGGTGTCGGCCTGTCCGAAGCTGGACTTGTTGAAAAGTCGCCGCCTCCCCGTGTCCACATGTTGAAAGACTAGACTTTAAACCTTAACGATTCCTTATCGATACTCTGAAAATTCGCCTCTGGGGCGAGGCGAACGTCAAGGTGGACGTCACACCATCTTTTCGCAAATTGGGCGCTGTTGGTCGATTTTTGAGCCAAGGCGGGGCAGGTGAGGGGGCTGGCAAGGTTGGGCCAGCCCATCTGCTGAGCTGGACCGGCATATTTCGGCTTACTAGGGCCTTCGGAGGCCCTTCGTCGACAAAAAGACGGCTTGTGGCCGTGTCCACACATCGACTTGTCCTCATGTGCGTTTGTCGATGGGTGGGCGCGCGCAGATGTTGGCTTGTGGGGGCGTCCACGGGCCGACAAATCGACATTGCCACACTTTAGATCTGTCCACGCGCCCGCACGTCGATTCTGTGGACGTGTTGACGCAAAAATCCGCTAGAAGGGGAGGGGTGGCGGGACGTTCAGGCCTGGCAGGTGCGTCCAAAGTCGTGTTTTTGCCCATCGGCGCACTAGATGGGCCACCCAGCAACACACATTCATGCGCTCAAATCATCGGGGTATCACACACGCCGTGCAGGCGACTTGTGCAGCTGGCGGATCAGCAAAAAGCGGGTTCAGAAGTGGCTTTATACTTTTCACAGCAGGCATAAAGCGCGAGCGCCATCGTTTGTGCATCAGCATGACGCGCCATCGCCCACATGGGACCCGCTTGTGTCCAATCGGGTTCGCCATGACCCGCTTGGCGCCAAATCCAGGCCACCGCATCATGGATGAGATCATCGAGAATAATGTCTTGATCGACCCGATAGTCGGGATCCCGCTCATGACGATTGGCGAGGACGTTCAGCGCTTCGAGGCAGAAGGTGCGATAGGCAGGGTCGGGGATGGTCTCGAGGCGAACTTCAATCTCCAGCGCGAAATCTTTCTCCCAAGCCGTCAAGTCAGAGCGTGCGACTGCTGCGTCCAATCGGTTATTCGCGCCAAACACAATCCCGGGGCAAACATGCAGCAACGACCACAGGCGGGCAAAGAAATCATTGCCCACACGGGTCAAAATTCCCAGGCGTTCGCGCCATTGTTCCCAGTCATTGCCAATTGCTTGCGCCGAGGGTGTTAAAGCGAACGCTGGGGCAGGGGAGACCACCGCCCGAACCGATGGTGTTTCCAACAGAATGGACTTCACGCGGTCAAACAAAACGCTCGGGGGTTCTGCCACCAGATTATCCATCCCGCCGGATTCTTCTTGCCCCAATCGTCCCACGATTTCCGTCAGGCGGATTGTTCTCATGCCGCGCACGGCATTGGAGTCAGATTTGCTGAACAGGCCCAAAGCCTGCAGCACTTCTTGGGCAATCACCGCATGCAATTTGGAGTGCACACCATCCTCAATCATGGTCACAAGCTCGCCCTCCGAGACCGGGCGGGTAATGACACGTCCTTCGCCAAAACCAAGCCGGCGCAATCGAACAACAATGTCTTTGGCCGAATCCTGTAGTCGGGGGTCGGTGCGGTTCAAACAGGCAGCACCTCGCCGGGCCGTCGCCCAATCGCCCGCCCGTCCGGCAGCTTCATAAATGCGCTCGACCTCTACTTGATCGCCCGATGCGATGGCCTGATCCATGCTGGACCCAAAGCCTTGGTCGATGGAATGGGGCAGGCTTGGTTTCAATTCTGTCTTGATTTCATGACGCAGGAGCGAACCAATTGACCGAGGTTTGGCCTGGGCGCGCAACACATCGACCATACGCATCAGTTTGGTTCTAGCAAAATCCACTTGGCCGCGCTGGACCTCGTGCAAAAGCTCGACCAAGCGGTCCACGCCGGTCCCTTGCATGGCGGTTGCATCGACGCAGAGGATAAAGACAGGATGATCCTGCCCCCGCCAATGCCGCGCCACATAGCGAAGATCGCCGCGCAGGCGGCGTGCACGGGCGGCCGCATCATAGCGAATATGGTGGTCATGGGCTTCCAGAAGCGTTGCCGAGAACACAACTGGCCGTCCCTCAGACTCATAGATATAGGCATTGGCCAATGGCCCAAGCCGCTTTTCAGGTCGCCCCGTAAGACCCAAGTGCACATTGCTGCCAATCTGGGTCCAAACGCTGACCAAATCCCCAGCCGGACGGATAATGACCTCCGATCCAAGTTCGGCCATCCGGTCACACATCAGCCCCAAGTCGTAAAGCTTCGCCGCGGTTTCCTCATCCTCTGCCACAATGGCAAAGGCGATCTCGGGCTGATGGCTACGATTGAGGTGATGGCGTCGACCAAGTGGGTCAATGTCTTCAGGGGCTAATAGACCTTCTTGCAGCATGGCCCCCAATGCCCAGATCGACTGTGCCCAGAGTAGGGGCAAATTGGCATTGGCGACGCGGTCTTGACTGCCCGGTGCGGCCGCTTCTGCCTCCACCGCATCGGCCTCGACATAGTAAAGCTCTGGCAATAGGGGCAGGCCATCGCGCACTTGGAACAAAGGCTCAAGCCTGTCTGCCCACGCACTTGCGCCGCGTTTATCCCCCGTCATTTCGGCATCAACAAGAAGATAAGTAAAAAAGAGCGGCCATTCGGACTCGATATTGGCGAATTTTGAGAGCTCACCCGCGTGATAGTGTAAGCGGTGCTCGTCTTCCACCGTCGTTTGATGGCCGTCGCGCAAGAAGCGCTTACAGCCATAGCGGCCAGCCAGCCGATCCAGGATACGTCCGCGCGTATGAGCAATCATCACTTTGTCGTCGACCGCAAAAGCGGGCCAGCCGACCACTGCCAGCAACGCGGCATCGGTCTCTTTCGACGCGGATTCGCCGGGCAAAAGGACCTGCAGGGTCTCGCGCGCCCGGGCAATATCATCAGCCGGCACCCGAATGGGGCCACGGGTCTGACAGCCAAAGTCCAACCCATCCATCGCCTCGAGCGCTGCTTTGGCAACACCGACGGAGCTCGCATTGATTTCCACAACGCCATCATTGGATTTGCGGCCACGCTCCCAAATCCCATAATCGGCAATCCGATAGGCGGGTCCAATATAATGTACCAGGTTTTGGACAAAATCGACTTCATCGGCGGTCTTGAGAATCTTAAGCCCGCCGGCCGTCATTTGTGCCAAGAACAAGAGGAAGAGGGAGGTGGCATCAATCTGCAAATGGCCCCAATGGGCGTCGCCAACGACAGGCTTCCCGGTGGCTGCATCATATTTTGCGTGCAGACCATCAAGTGGGTCTTGCGTATGCTTAAACCGCTCTACCTTATCGGCTTGGCCCATCATGGCCGACAGCAGGCCCCGCATGAGCCCAATGACATTGGCTTCCAAAAGATGGGTCCGCTCTGATCCAGGGTCCAGACGCTTATAGGCGCAGGCCAAGCCCCAAACGCCAAGGATGGAATAGACATTGTCGCGCACCCAAGCATGCGCATAATCCCCGTGGACGGTTTTGGCGGTGCTGGCAGGCAAAAGGCCTGCTTCGGCGCTCAAGCGCTTCAGAAAGATCGCGTCTATGTGGTCATACCAATGACGGAGGCGCGCTTCCATGTCCGGGGCTTGATCGTTCATGTCGGTTAGCGTCCGTATTCTTTCGCAAGGTCACGCAGCCTTTGCCGGGCTGCAGGGGTGAAGTCGCCAGCCTGAAAGCGCCAGTTCCAATTGTCTTCAATGGTGCCCGGTGTATTCATCCGGCCATGGCCATCGAGGCCAAAGACATCTTGTAGCGCAATAATGGCGAGATTGGAGCCAGATTGCATGGCCAATTCGATGAAGCGCCAGTGCAAATCACTGCCGTCGCCGCCAAGCAATTCTAACGCGGCAGCGGCTTCACGCGGGGCATCATTGGCGCGCTCTGCGGCTTCGCGACCGTCATTTTTGAACCAGCCAATCACGGTATTATTGTCGTGCGTGCTGGGATAGCAGACGGTTGACGCGGGATAGTGATAGGGGTGGCGTTCGTCGCGTGGCGGACCATCGCCAAACTCAAACTCAAGGATTTTAAGGCCGGGGAAGGCGAATTTGTCGCGCAAGGCGATGACGTCTTCGGTGATATGGCCCAAATCTTCGGCAATCACTTTCAGATCGGGCAAGGCCGTGATGATTGCGGTGAACAAAGCGTCACCCGGTACGTCAACCCATTGGCCATTGATCGCAGTGGTTTCACCAGCCGGTGTTTCCCAACAAGAAGCAAAGCCACGGAAATGGTCGATCCGCACCGCATCAGCAAAGTCCAGCAAGCGGCGCATGCGGGCCACCCACCACGAAAAGCCATCTTCAGCCATTTTGTCCCATTCATAAATGGGATTGCCCCACAGCTGACCCGTGGCACTGAAATAGTCCGGGGGAACACCCGCCCCAACCCGGGTATTGAAATTCTCGTCTAATTTGAACAAGTCAGGCCGCGCCCAGACATCGGATGAATCATGGGCGACAAAGATCGCCATATCGCCAATGATCATAATCCCCTTCGACGCCGCATGCTGACGCAAGCGCTGCCACCGCAGATCAAATAGAAATTGAAGGGCCTCGATCGCGGCTATGTCGTCTGCCAAGTCCTGACGGGCCTCGGCCAGGGCTGCAGGGTCCCTGCGGCGCAGATCGTCAGGCCAATGCATCCAGCCTTGGCGCTGGCGGGAAACCGAAATCGCTTCAAACAAGGCATAATCATCCAGCCATGCCGCACCATGTTTCAGCTTAAAGGCAGCAAGGCCAGCTGCCAGGGGATGGTCTTTTTGGGCTGCCAGGCGACTGCCAGCCAAGCGCAGCACGCCAAGACGGGCGGGCACAGTTACCTCATAATCCACTTTCTTTTGTGGCAGAGCCTTCAGATGGGCTACCTCGTCGGCGCTCAATAGCTTCGCTTGAATCAAGCCATCGATGTCGATCAAGAGCGGATTCGCGGCAAAGGTTGTGGTTGCCGAATAGGGGCTGGCATTGTTGCCGGTCGCATTAATGGGCAGGATTTGCCAGAGCTTTTGGCCAGACTCTGCCAAGGCATCGATGAAGGCCATGGCCTCGTCGCCAATTTCCCCAATACCATAGGGGCCAGGCAAGCTGGTGGGGTGGAGCAAAATGCCACTGATGCGATCAAAAGCCATGTCCGGTCTTTCCTATTGTTCTTGAGGTGTCACGCGAAAACACGATCAGGGTTCGCGCGGGAAGGTGAATGGTCTGCCCGCCCGCGGCCACTTGGTCTTGGGTTGGGCGAATAGGATCTGCGGTAGTCAGGGCCATGCGCCAGATGCCGGTCCCGGTGGGGGGCAAGATGAAAGCTGCATCGGCCAAACTGGCATTGAACAGGATCAACCATCCGCGCGGCTCATAAATGGCCGCAAAACATTGGGTCTTGTCATCCATCCAATCGCTATGGGTCATCAGATTGCCCCACACGCTCCACCATGCAATTGTCGGCTCGCGCTCGCCCGGGCCATTGGGATGGCCGTCTGGGAAGCCAGAAAACATCTCTTTGCGCAAAGCGATGAGTTGTTTGGTAAAGCTTAAGCGTTGCCCGCCAAGTCGGGAGCTTGGCAAACGCCAATCGAGCCAGCTGATTTCGTTGTCTTGCGCGTAGGCATTATTATTGCCCCCTTGCGTGCGACCCATTTCATCGCCGGCTAATAGCATGGGCGTGCCAAAGCTTAAAAAGACACTGGCCAACATATTGCGGGCTTGCCGCTCGCGCAGCTCTTCAATTTCGCGATTGGCGGTTTCGCCCTCAACCCCATAATTGGCCGAGAAATCATGATCGCCCCCGTCGCGATTATTCTCGCCATTGGCATGGTTGTGCTTTTGGGAAAAACGCGTGAGGTCCAACAGCGGGAAGCCATCATGACAAGCGATGAAGTTAATGCTGGCCTCAACCGGTTTGCCCTTATGGCGGAACAAGTCCGGCGTGCCGGCTAGGGCCTTGGCAAAGTCGCGCGCTTTATCGCTGTCGCCGCGCCAGAACTGCCGGATGGAATCGCGCGCTTTGCCGTTCCAATCGGCCCAGTCCGATGGGAAGTCACCGACATAATAGCCCCCAGCCGCATCCCATGCTTCGGCGATGAGTTTAACATCCTTTAGCCGTGCGTCGCGCCGGACTGCATCAAAGAAGGGGGCTTCACGGCTAAAATGGCCTGCTTCATCCATGCCGAGCGAGGGGGCAATGTCAAAACGGAAGCCGTCGAGGCCATAGCATTGTGTCCAATGGGCCAGGGAGTCCACGATCAGGTTTTGCACGTGGGGATGGGCAGCATTCAGCGTTGCGCCACAGCCGCTAATGTCGGCATACCGACTTGGGTCTTGCGGGTTCAGCCGGTAGTAAGACGCGTTGTCGATCCCGCGATAGGACAGGGTCGGCCCATGCCGATTGCCTTCACAACTGTGGTTATAGACAACATCCATCCAGACATCGAGATTGCGGGCATGGGCATTTTGGACAAAAGCCCGCATCTCTGCGATGGGCTCCCCCATGGCATAGTCGCCATGCGGGACGAAATAATTGAGCGTGTTATAGCCCCAATAATTCTTCAGGCCCTGATCAACCAGAAATTTGTCATGAATGAATTGGTGAATCGGCAAAAGCTCGATCGTCGTAATGCCCAGCGCGCACAGATAATCGAGGGCTGCTTGGCTGCCGAGCCCTGCAAATGTGCCACGCTCTTTCTCAGACAAACCCGGCAGCTGCATGGTAAAACCCTTTGTATGCAGCTCATAAATTAGGGTTTCGCGCCATGGCTTGCCTGGATGGCGGGGCAAAGGGGCAAGTGCGGCGGGATCGACGACCACCCCTTTAAGGCAGGTCGCGCGATTGTCGCGAGGATCGGCCATCCCATCGGGGTCATGGCCTTCATAGAAATAGCCAAAATGCTCTGGCCCCCATTGAAAGGTGCCAGCCACAGCCTTTGCATAGGGGTCCAGCAAGACTTTATGTGGGTTGAAGAGGTGCCCTTGGTCTGGTCGATAGGGCCCATGGACGCGGTAGCCATACATGGTGCCAGCCCCCAGCTTGGGGGCGAAGCCATGCCAGATGTCGCCTTTGCGGGCTGGTAGATCCGCGCGCGCAATCTCTTGACGTCCATCGCTGGAAAACAAAACGAGCTCAACCCGGATGCCATGGGCACTGAACAACGCAAAATTGACGCCACCCTCACCGAGCGTCGCCCCCAATTGATTTGGGTTGCCTGGTTCCAGTCGCAGCAGCATTCAGATTCTGTTTCCTATGCCGGAACGAGATAAAGGCCTGCAAGCGGTGGCAGGGTCAGAACAATCGAAGCGGGCTGGCCATTGAAGGGCATGGCCTCTGCCTCCACCCAAATGGGGCCTTCGAAATTAGACCCATCATAGGCCGAAGAATCTGTGTTCAAAATCACCTTCCAAGCGCCACCATGGGGCACGCCTACCCGATATTCGACGCGCGGCACGGGGGTCATATTGATCAAAGCGAGCACTTTCTCCGAACGGTCGTGGTTCCAGCGCAAGAACGCAAACACCGACACATCCGCCGCATCGGCCTGAACCCATTCAAAGCCGGAGGGATCGCAATCGCGTTGATGTAGGGCAGGGGTTGCACGATAGAGTTTGTTCAGATCTCGGACCAGAGACTGAACCCCTTTATGGCTCGGTTGATCCAGCAGGTGCCAGTCAAGGCTGCCTTCATGATTCCATTCGGCGACTTGGCCAAATTCTGCCCCCATGAACAATAACTTCTTGCCGGGATGGGCCCACATCAAAGCGTAATAGGCGCGCAAGTTTGCATAACGCTGCCAATCATCGCCGGGCATGCGCGAAAAGATCGAGCCCTTGCCATGGACGACTTCATCATGACTGAGCGCGAGCATGAAGTTCTCGGACCACGCATAAGCCAAGCCAAACGTGATCTCGCCATGGTGCCATGCGCGGTGGATGGGGTCGCGGCTCATATATTGTAGCGTGTCATGCATCCAGCCGAGGTTCCATTTGAACCCAAAGCCCAGCCCGCCGTCATATGTAGGCTTACAAACGCCCGCCCACGCGGTGGATTCTTCGGCCACCATCATGATGCCATCGGCTTCGCCATAGCACATCTCATTCAAGCGACGCATGAATTGGACGGCTTCAAGATTGATGTTGCCGCCATAGATATTGGGAATCCATTCCCCATCTGCGCGGGAATAATCGAGATAGAGCATGGAGCTGACAGCATCGACGCGCAGGCCATCAATCTTGAAGCGGTCGAGCCAGAACAAGGCCGAGGAGACCAGAAAATTGACGACCTCGGGCTTGGTGAAGTCATAAATATTGGTCTTCCAGTCAGGGTGGAAGCCAAGCCGCGGGTCGGCATGTTCATAAAGGGCGGTGCCGTCAAACCGGTTTAAGCCATGGCCATCAATCGGGAAGTGGGCAGGCACGAAATCACATAAGACGCCAATCTCTGCTTCATGCAGACGGGCCACCAAGGCACGGAACTCATCAGGCGTGCCATAGCGGCTCGTGGTGGCAAACAGACCAACGGGCTGATAGCCCCAAGAGCCATCAAACGGATATTCTGTCAAAGGCATAAATTGCACATGGGTAAAGCCCATGTCGCGCACATAGGGGATCAGCCAATCGCCAAGCTCACCATAGGTCAGCGGGCGGTTACCCTCTTCGGGCTTGCGTCGGAAGGAGCCCGCATGGACTTCATAGACTGAAATGGGCGCATCGAGGCTGTGTCGGCTATGGCGCGACTTTAGCCAGGCTTGATCGCTTTGAATTTGCTGGGGCGGCTCCACCAAGCGGCTGGCATTGGCAGGGCGCAATTCCGCGGCTTGACCAAACGGGTCGGACTTTAGGGGTTGGAGCTCCCCGTTTGCGCCAATAATCTCATATTTATAAATATCGTTCGCCGACAGGCCGGGGATGAAAATCTCCCAAATTCCGGCATCGTGCAGCTTTCGCATGATGTGGCGACGCCCATCCCAGTTATTGAAGGGGCCGACCACCGAAATCCGCTGCGCAGCTGGGGCCCAAACCGCAAAGGCATAACCCTCAACCGTGTCGAGTGTGATGGGCCGTGAGCCCAAACATTCCCAAGCCCGCCAAAGCTGGCCTTGGCGGAAGCGAAGGATTTCCTTTGGGTTCAAAATGCCGGCGAACCGATAGGGGTCTTCTAGGCGCACCTCTTCCCCGTCCCAGCTCGCCAGATAATGATAGGTTAAGGGCTGCTTGGGTTTGGCGATTTTGGCGACAAAAAGGCCGTCTGGGTGCACCTTTGTCATTGCCATTGAGAGCTTTTGATCCGGCGCGACCAGCGTCACGCCTTCCGCAGCCGGCAGAAAACACCGGATTGTGACGTCGTGGGTTACTGCATCGCCATGCGGGCCGAGAAAGGCAAATGGGTTTGTATGTGTGCCTGCGACTAAAGCGAGAATTTCGCTTTGGTCTGCTAAGGCGGGTCCTAGCTCGGCTGAGCCATTCAAAGCGGCCTTCGCCGGTTTTGCCCGGGTCGTTTTGGTGGCCATTAGCGCGCATCCTCATAAAAAGTCGTATCGTCCGGGGTTGCCTTCAGCGCACTCTGCCGGTCTCTGCGGCGCGCATCGGCATAGGCATTTTCGCGCTGCGACTGCAGCATTTCCGAATCTGCTTGTGAGAAATGTCCGCTCTTGGATAGGCGCGCCTCGATCCCAAGCCTTAAAGCTTCGATCGTAGCGGCATAAGCAATATGGTCGGCAAGGCCGACGTCAAACTCGCCCAGCGCAAGCGTGGCTGGCAAGTCTGTGTGCCCGATAAGAGCAACCCGCCCGCCCGCGGCGCACACATCTTGCAGCGTTTGCTCAACTTTTGGAATGCGAACGCTCGATTTCAGGGCAATGATCAAGATGCTGTCGCGCCGTCCGCTGATATCGGCAGTGATTTGATCGCAGACTTCTAAGCCACAGCCCCGCAAGGCACTGACCAGTGTGTCTGCGAATAGGGTTTCCGCACCTGAATGCAGCACAATGATTCGCCCGCTCCCGGCGCAAATCTCCAAAAGGGTTTCTAGCTCATCGAGTGCCAAGGTGGTTCCCTTTTGGCCCAAGGTTTTTGAGACTTGCTCAAACAAGGCTTGGCCAAGGCCGCTATGGCCCTTCACATGCGGGTTCTGGCGGCTCATGGACAAGGTGCGGCGTTCAAGATCGCGCGCAAGGCTCAGCTTAAAGTCCATAAAACCCATACAGCCTATGGCCTTGCAAAAGCGCATAATCGTGGGCTCTGACACATCGGCGCGTTCGGCTAGATCGGCAATCGACATTTCAACCACAACCGTGGGCCGACCCAAAACAAAGCGGGCAACCCGCTGTTCAGACGGGCGTAAGTCCGCGAGATGAGAATCGATCTGACTGATGATCATCGTCTTTTTCCCTCCCGCCCTTTGTTTCTTGGCTTGATTTATACGAATAATCTGCGCCCAATGCCACCCTTGAACGCGTGTTGCGCAGGTTTTGTAGTTTTGCTACATCAAATGTGCAATACCAAAACCAATGAACGGCAGGCGAACCCTCCACAGGGCGGAAACTGCAGTCGGGGAGAGAAATGGACCAAGTCGGGTGTTTATCTTGGCTTTGGACCAACCTGTGTCTGATGGGCAGCGGCCTGTCGGTTTCATAAGTGGCTCCTTCGCGACTGACATTTCCAGCCTCTGCCGAAATAACCGGGGCAGGAAAACGGCATGGCAGGCATCACTTTTGAAACCGTCGCAAAGCGATATGGCGAAACTGATGTCATCAAGAACTTATCGCTCGACATCAAGGATGGCGAGTTCATGGTTCTGGTTGGGCCATCTGGATGTGGCAAGTCGACCGCCCTGCGGATGATTGCGGGCCTTGAATCGGTGTCTTCGGGCACTTTGAAGATTGCAGATCGGGTTGTGAATGATCTGAAGCCCAAGGACCGCGACGTTGCCATGGTGTTTCAGTCCTATGCGCTCTACCCCCATATGACGGTTCGCCAGAATGTCGCCTTCGGTCTTGAAGTACGCAAAATGCCGAAAGCCGAGATTGAAAAGCGCGTGCAAGAGGCGTCGGCCATTTTGGGTCTTGACCCTTATTTGGATCGTAAGCCTAAGGCGCTTTCTGGGGGGCAACGGCAACGTGTGGCGCTGGGTCGCGCCATTGTCCGCGATCCTGCGGTCTTTTTGTTTGACGAGCCATTGTCAAACCTGGACGCGAAGCTGCGGACTGGCATGCGGGCCGAGATTTCGCGCTTGCAGAAGCGCTTAGGCACCACCGCGGTTTATGTCACGCACGATCAAACCGAAGCCATGACCATGGGCGACCGGATCGCCGTTCTAGCGCCCTTGGCCGAAGCCGGCGACAGCAATCTGATGCAGGTCGGCACGCCGTTGGAGCTCTATCACCGTCCTAGCAGCGTCTTTGTTGCCCGCTTTATCGGCGCGCCCAGTATGTCAATTTTGACCACACAGCTGGCCGGTCGGGCGATTTCGCATGCCGCCTCTCCTGGCTTTGCGATGCCGGATCGGTGGGAGCCTTTGGTCCAAACAGGCGACAGCGTTCTGATCGGTTTCCGTCCCGAAGATGTTCGCATCAAGGGGCAGGGCAGTTTTGCCTCGGCAGCCCATTTCAAAGGACGAGTTGAGATGGTGGAGACCTTAGGCCACGAGGTTCTAACCCATCTGGATGTTGAGGGTACCACTTTGATCGCCAAAAGCCATGGTGAGGCCCCCACGCCTAAACTGGGGGAATGGGTCGAGGTGGAAGCTGATCTCAGCAAGGCGCATTTCTTCGATAGCAAGACCAATCTGCGCTTGGTCGAGAAGGATTAACCCATGGCTTGGCGGACAAGTCACGGGGGATCACCCACCAAACGATCATTCCTAGCAGCAGGGCTCGGTTTGTCCGGTACGGCTATATTGGCCGCTTGTGGCAAATCTGGGGGTCCTAAACGCGATGCTCTGGTGGTTTGGCATTCTTATCGTGGTCGCGAGAAGGCCGCGCTGGAAGAAGTTGCTGCCCTTTATTCTGCCCAGGTCGCCGGTAAAGCCCGTCCTGTCCGTTGCGTCGGGGTGCCGAATGACGCCTTTGCCGACAAGATTTCAGCGGCGGTGCCCCGCAATAAGGGCCCGGACCTTTTCATCTTTTCACATGATCGCATGGGCGGTTGGGTTGAAAGCGGCAATACGGTCGCGGCCATCGACTTCTTCTTAAGTGAGCAAGATCGCCAAGGCTTTCTGCCCGGCATGCTGGACGCTACGACCTATAAGGGCGTGACCTATGCGCTGCCATTGAACTTCAAATCTGCCGCTTTGATCTACAACAAAAGATTAGTCCCTAGTCCACCGCGCACCACCAAAGAACTCGTTGAGATCGCGACAAAGCTCACAGACAAAGCGCGTGGTCGGTTTGGCTTTGCTTATGCTTATGACGATTATTTCTTCCATGCGGGCATCGCCAATGGCTTTGGTGGGGGTGCCTTTAATGCGGCGGGCGACTTGATCCTGAACGATCCTGCCAATGTCGCAGCTTCTGATTTGGTGCGTAGATGGCGGTCTGAGCTTAACCTGCTGCCAGATGATCCCGCCAATTCTTTGGTGACGGCGCTATTTAACGAAGAGCGGGCCGCCATGGTCATGAGTGGGCCGTGGTTTTTGGGCGAAGCGGCCAAGGACATTGATCTGGGCATTGCGGTATTGCCGATGATTTCAGAAGCCAACAATCAGCCCATGCGGCCTTGGATGACCATTGAGGCCATCTATCTGGCCGCCGGTACAGCAGACGAACACGAAGCTTGGCAATTTGCGAAATTTTTGGCCGGGCCGCAGGGCTCGACCATTATGGCGCAAAAGGGCGGGCAATTGTCTGCTTCAGAGGCGGCCTATCGCGTACCCGCCATCGCAAATGATCCTATCATTTCAGCTTTCAAGGCCCAAGGTGCCTTAGCGGTGCCCATGCCCAATTTGCCAGAGATGACATTGGTTTGGTCGCCGGCGGATAAAGCCATGAAGCGCTTCACGAAAATGGAAACGACATCGCAATCGGCTTGGAATGATTGCCAAGCCGAAGTGCAAGCAGCCATTAACGCCTTGCGGGCTTCCCAAGCTGGGGGACGGGCATGAAACGTAATTTAAGCGCGATCTTCTTCGCCCTCCTGATGGTCATTTCTGGGGCCGTGTTCTTCCTGCAGCAAGCAGCCCAACATCGCGATGAAGCGGCGTCGGGTGCGGTTGCATTGGTCACGGCGTCTGATTTGGCAAAGTTGGGTTCGGCGGGCCTGACTGCAGGGCTTAGCGACCAAACAATTGGCGTTATGATGGCCGATGTGCTCAAGCGCTCTGGCCGGGACGGCGATCGCTATCGTCTTGTCATGCGAAACGGCAAGCAATTGGCCGCCAGCAATTGGCCCGGTGAAGCTGCGCCCCGTCCGCTAAATCTAAACGAAAAGCCATTATATGATTTGATCCTTGGCCTTCCCATGGAAGGGGCAAAGCTCAAGCCAGAGGCCTTAGGTGCCCATGCGGCTGCGCCTTTGGTCGTGGCTGGCCAGCGCGTTGGCATGGTGGAGATTGTCCAGACGTCGAAAACGTCAGGTCCAGCGCTCATTTCCCCGCTACAATGGGGGGCGATCGGCCTCGGCATTCTGGTGCTTGCTGGCCTGGCCCTCGTTCAGCCAAAGCTCGGCGCTTGGGCGGGTTTGGCTTTGCCGCTGGGCGTTGCCTTTGTTCTGGGCCAGTTCACGGGAGCTAATCTGGCCACGACCTCGCAACTTCTTCTCGACAATCTGAACAGCACGGCCCGCGCGGTCGATGAGGCAATGCGGGCGGTAGCCGCCAGCAACGGCCTAACACTTGCCGGTGATGTTGCGCGGTTGGACTCGGCTGTCGTTGCAGGCGCGGTGGACGGGGCGGCGCTAAACACCTCGCTTCTGTTTTTGGGTGGGCTTGGTGCCTTGATTGGCGGCTTCATCAGTTTCGGAGCAGCATCTGCAACGTGGCGGGCGCTCACAGAAAACCCAACCGCTTATGCCTATGTGGCACCCGCCTTGATTGGCATGTTGGCACTGGCCTTCTTCCCCTTCTTCTATGGCTTTATTCTATCCTTCACCGACACGACCTTATTGAACCAAGGCGCAAGCTGGAGTGATCGCTGGGTTGGGTTTGCCAATTATGCCAGCATTTTGGGTGACTTTAATTTCGGCGGCAATGGAGCGGCCTTTAACTATCAGAACTTCTATTGGACCTTGGGCGTCACGATTGTTTGGACGGTCTCCAATGTCGTTTTGGGGGTGGCGATTGGCCTTGGGATGGCACTTCTGCTCAATATCAAAGGCCTGCGCGGGGTTGCGATCTATCGCACACTTCTGATCCTGCCTTGGGCTATTCCCAATTACATCACGGCTTTGACTTGGAAGGGCATGTTCCACCCACAATTTGGCGCGATCAACCAAGCCATCCAAGCCTTTGGCGGCCAACCCGTTCAATGGTTTGATAGCGTGGGGCCGAGCTTTATCACCGGCCTTGCCACCAACGCGTGGCTGTCCTTCCCCTTCATGATGGTGGTCGCACTCGGCGCGCTTCAGGCGGTGGATGAAGATATGTATGAAGCGGCCCGCATTGATGGGGCATCACCCTGGCAACAATTCTGGCTGATTACCTTGCCCAGCCTGCGACCCGCCCTTCTGCCTGCCATCATCGTCTCGGTTGTGTGGACATTTAATATGTTCAATGTGATCTATCTGGTGAGCGCTGGGCAGCCTTCTGGGGCCAACGAAATCCTTGTGACACGGGCGTACCGCATCGCGTTTGAGGAATATCGATACGGCTATGCCGCCGCTTATTCGGTCGTGATTTTCTTGATCCTGTTGATTTATGGCGTGTTCCAGATCCGCGCGACTTCTGCCACGGAGGCCAATAACAAATGACGTCATCCGATCAAAAGCGCGCGCCTTTGTGGCTGCACCCCATTCTCATCCTCATCACTTTGTTGGCGCTTTACCCAATCTTCTGGGTGTTTGCTTTGGCGTTCTCGGGCACTCAAAACATTGGCCTTGCAGACCTGCCGGCCAACCCTGGCTTCTGGGATCGGATGCGGGCGGCAACGCCGGTTCCCGCGCAATGGTCGATGGAGAATTTTGTCGGCGTGCTGCGGGATCAGCCCTTCCTCAAATGGATGCTGAACAGCTTATTGGTGGCGGCGCTTACCACCGTCTTTGGGGTCGCCTTGGCGTGTTCGGCTGGATACGCCTTCTCGCGATTCCGCTTTAAGGGCCGCGAATTTGGCATGACCCTGTTCTTGGTCACGCAAATGTTTCCAGGTACTTTGATGCTGATCCCGCTTTATGTGATCATTGTGGATTGGCTTGATCTTGATAACTCGGTTTGGGCGCTGGTGATTGTTTATTCGGTCACCGCCATTCCTTTCTGCGTCTGGATGCTTAAGGGCTATTTCGACTCAATCCCGATTGAGATTGAAGAAAGCGCGATTATGGATGGCTGTTCGCCCTCGCGCATTTTCTTCCAAATCGTCTTGCCGTTGGCCCGCCCAGCCGTCGCCGTAACGGCTCTCTTCAGCTTTATGACGGCGTGGAATGAGTTTATTCTGGCTGCCACATTCATGGATGAAGAGGCGCTATATACAGCCCCTGTCGGATTGCGCTTCTTTGTGAGCGAATATTCCTCGCAATGGGGCTATTTCGCGGCGGGCTCTATTCTGGTGTCCCTGCCGGTGGTTCTTTTGTTCTTGATGTTGCAGCGTTTCCTTGTATCGGGCCTAACCGCCGGTGGCGTCAAGGGCTAATCGGATGGCGTTTCGGGCTTGGATAGGCGAGGCGCTGCGCTTTTCTATTATTGCGATGGCGGGTGCGGCATGTGTCGCGGCTGGTGCTGTTGCGGCAAAGCCAGCTGTAGCCCCGACTGTCATATCTGCCCCCATGGGCGAGACCGAAGCCCGCTTGCCGTGTAATCGGGGGGGTAGCCCCTTTTGTGAGCTGCGCCTCTATCAAATCATGGTCGGCACCTTTGTTGATGGTTCGCCAGAGCATAATCCAATTGGCGGCTATGGCCCGGGTCCCCATACCGGTGACATCAAAGGCGTGATCCAAGCGCTGGATGGCATTAAGGCCATGGGCTTTAACGCAGTTTGGCTGACACCGATTTTTGACAGTGCCGCGGGCAGCCCCCAACACCGCCATTCTGGTGAGAAAGTAGTCAATCCCCGCCTTGACGGCACGGGCTATTATCCGCGTGACTATTTTAAAGTCGATCCGCAGTTTGGAACGGCCCAAGATGTGCGCGATCTAATCGCTGCTGCCCGTCTGCGAGATCTAAGAATTATCTTCGATGGCGTTTTTGGCCACCATAAGGGCAATGTGACGCCCTCGCCATCGGGTCTTGTGCCCGCCGCCTCAAGGCGCCCTGATGACTATTTCAACAATCCTACGACTTATCCCGGCGAAGTGGTGGACTTTGATAATCCCAAGTCTCTGGCCTTTTATGATGAAGTCGCCCGCTATTGGATTGATGTGTATGGGATAGATGGTTGGCGTCTTGATCAAGCCTATCAAGTTCCCAATCGCCCCTTGGCGCGGCTGGTGAAATCCATCTCTGCAGCGTCTAAGGATCAAGGCAGGCTGGGCTATGTGGTGGGCGAGATTTGGGGCACCGCAGAACGGATTCGCGCGTCCCTCGGTACGACGCAAGAGCCTGCCTTGCCCAGCGCGTTTGATTTTCCCACCCGTTATGCTTTGGTCCAAATCCTCGCGACAGGGGAGGATGGTACCAAGGGCAAGCCGGCGGCGACCTTACAAGAAGCCTGGGCCATGGGGGCCCATGCGAGCTATCCAGATCACGCCATCATGAATCTGATGCTGGGCAATCATGATTTGGTGCGCTTTGGCGATCTGATCCAGCGGGCCGGGAAGGGGGGGCCTAGGTCAGAAGCTTATTGGGCTCGCCACCGCTTGGCCTTCACCTTTATGGCGGCATGGTCCGGCCCGATCACAACTTATTATGGCGAAGAAGTGGGGGCCGAAGTTGCCGGCTTCTCGTTGAAAATCCGCCAGAATTGCGGCGAGCTTCAGAAATGTGATGACCACATTGCTCGAAATATGGTCAAATTGCCCGGTATCAATGCCAAAGACAGGGAAGTTCTGCCTAAAGCGCTTGCACTGCGCGACTACCTGACCGAGTTAATGGCCTTACGTAAGGTCAGCCCCGCTCTTTATGCCGGTGCGCGGACCCATCTCTATTCGGATCAGCATCTCTATGTGGATCTGAAGACGCTGGGCGCGGAGAAATTTGTGTTTGTGATGAATGTTTCTGATCTGCCTCGGACGATCAGCGTAACCCCAAGCGCGTTATCGGAAGTGGAATTGACTGACGCTGAACGCGTGATTGGTGACATTCAGGTGCAGACCAGCGCATCAGGGCTTACAATCGACCTGCCGCCCTTGAGTACGGGTATTGTGCGAATCCAAACATCTGGGGCTGCTGCACGTCCTTGAAGTAAAAACACTGATTTGGCGCTGTATCTTGTGACAAATCCCTTTAACCCTGATGTTCCAATGGAGCGCACTGATGGCTGAATTCGTCCCCGTCCCCAGTTTTGATTTGGTTGTTTTCGGTGCATCTGGGGATTTAGCGCTGCGGAAGCTGTTCCCGTCTCTGTTCCACCGCTTCAAGGACGGCCAGATTCCAACCGATAGCCGTATTGTTGGCGTGGCCCGTCAAGCCATGACCAAGGAAGCCTTCCGCAAGTCCGTCAGTGAGGGTTTTGCCAATTTGGCCAAGGGCGATCCGTCGTCTGCTGAGTTTCAGGCCTTCTTGGCCTTGATCGATTATGTGGCGCTTGATGCCACTAAGGCCGATGGTCCGTGGGACCATCTCGTGCAATCGTTAGCAGGTGGCGAAGATAAGGTGCGCGTCTTTTATCTCTCCACGCCGCCATCGGTTTTCGGCGGCATTTGCGCCCAGTTGCGCGATGCTGGCCTTGTGTCGCCTGCTTCACGTGTGGTGTTGGAAAAGCCTTTGGGCCGGGATTTGATGTCGGCCAAAGCGATCAATGATGCCGTGGCAGAGGTCTTCTCTGAAGATCGCGTCTACCGCATTGATCATTATTTGGGGAAAGAGACAGTCCAGAATCTTTTAGTCTTGCGCTTTGCGAATGCGTTGTTTGAGCCGGTATGGTCGCGGGCGGCGATTGACCATGTGCAAATCACGGTGGCTGAGACGATCGGTGTCGGCAGCCGTGGCGATTATTATGACAAATCTGGTGCCATGCGCGACATGGTGCAGAACCACTTGCTCCAGCTTTTATGCTTGGTGGCGATGGAACCGCCCAATTCAGTCGATGCCGATGCCATTCGTACCGAGAAGATCAAAGTGCTACAGGCGCTTGTGCCCATTGGGCCAGCTGATATCGCCAGCCACAGCGTGCGCGGCCAGTATCGCGCCGGCCTCGTCGAGAATGAGGCTGTGAAGGGCTATTTGGAAGATTTGGGTCCTGACCGGACAAGTTCGACCGAGACCTATGTTGCTTTGAAGGCCGAGATTGCCAATTGGCGCTGGTCTGGCGTGCCATTTTATCTCCGCACGGGCAAGCGTTTACCCTCGCGCCGGTCAGAGATTGTCGTGACCTTCCGCCCACCTCCCCATAGCCTCTTTGGAGGCAACGGGGAGCCCAACCAACTTGTTATGCGCCTCCAGCCAGATGAAGGCATGGAGATGTGGTTGCAAATCAAGGAACCAGGTCCTGGCGGTTTGCGTGTCAAATCCGTGCCGCTCGACTTATCCTATGAGACGGCGTTTACCTTGCGCTATCCCGATGCTTATGAGCGTTTGTTGATGGATGTCGTGCGTGGGAACTTGTCGCTCTTTATGCGTAAGGATGAAGTGGAGTCGGCCTGGGCTTGGGTGGATCAAGTGATTGCGGCGTGGGAAAGTGCGGGCACCCAGCCTGATCCCTATGCCTCTGGCAGCGATGGCCCGCTGCAGGCCGCGTTGTTGATGGATCGTGACGGGCGCAAATGGCGGGACCTGATATGACCGCCAGCGTGACAACCTTTCCACTTTTGAGCTTTGCAAGCCGACCAGCAGCCGAAGCGGCGCTGGCCGATGCGCTGGAAGCTGCTGTGCGCGAGGCCCATGCCCTGGGGCGGCGGGCGCGCATGGCTTTGTCGGGTGGCTCGAGCCCTGAACCTGCCTATCGCGCCTTTGCCGCAAAGGACCTTAACTGGTCGCAGGTCGATATTGCGTTGGTCGATGACCGTTGGGTTGATCTGGATCATCCAGGCTCTAATCAGGCAATGATTGAGCGGGCCTTTGCTCCGGCGAAGGGCGTCACAATTTTTGGCATGAAATTGCCGACCGAAAGCCCCAAACAAGCTGAAGCGGAATTGGATTTGGTGTATCGGGTCCTGCGCCCCTTTGATGCCATTGTACTTGGCATGGGCCCCGATGCACATACAGCTTCGTGGTTTCCTGCTTCGCCCGATTTGGCTGCCTGTCTTGATCCGACGAGTTCGGCCACTGTTCTGGCTATTGATGCCAGCCTCGCCCCTGTGGCCGCACCCTATTCAGAGCGCATGACCATGACGTTGCCGGTGGTCAGCGAAGCGCAACAAATTCTGATCTTGCTGTTTGGCGCGGAAAAAAAACAAATCCTTCAACAAGCCTTGGATGCCCCTGTCACACATGCGCCCATAAAAGCCGCTATTGAAGCAACTGGCGCCCGGTGCGTTGCACTGTGGGCCGACTGATTGAGAGTGATGACCATGACAAAGTCCCTTCATCCCACGATCGAAGCCGTTACAGCCCGTATTGAGGCGCGCTCCAAAGCGCGCCGGCAGCGCTATTTGGATTTAATCGACTCCCGCCGCTCGCCAGATCCGGCGCGCGCGCGTCTAGCGGCTGCCAATCAAGCGCATGGCTTTGCAGCTTGCCCGCTTCAAGACAAAGAGATGTTGAAGCATAGCCGTTGGGCCAATATCGGCATCGTAACAGCCTATAATGACATGTTGTCAGCCCATCAGCCGTTGGCCGCCTATCCAGACATTATCAAGTCCGCCGCCCGCAAAGCTGGTGCGACGGCGCAAGTGGCCGGTGGCGTGCCTGCCATGTGTGACGGTATCACCCAAGGCTTTGAGGGGATGGAGCTGTCGCTCTTCTCGCGCGATACGATTGCCATGGGTGCGGCGATTGCCCTGTCGCACGACACATTTGATGCCGCGATTTATCTGGGCGTGTGCGACAAGATCGTGCCCGGGCTGTTGATCGGGGCACTTCGCCACGGTTGGCTGCCGTCGATCTTCTGCCCAGCAGGGCCGATGCCATCTGGACTGCCTAATCCTGAGAAGGCCCGCATCCGCCAATTATTTGCTGAAGGCAAAGTTGGCCGGGATGCTTTGTTGGAAGCTGAATCTCAGAGCTATCATAGCCCCGGCACCTGCACTTTTTACGGTACCGCCAATTCAAACCAAATGCTGATGGAGATTATGGGCCTGCATGTGCCGGGGACGGCCTTCATCAATCCCAATACGCCCTTGCGTACGGCGCTGGTAGAAGCCTGTGCCAAACGGGCAAGTCAGATCACCCAATTAGGCGATAGCTATATCCCTATTGGCCATGTAGTTGATGCGCGCAGCATCGTAAACGCGATTATCGGCCTGTGCGCCACAGGTGGTTCCACCAACCAAATGATCCATATTCCGGCCATTGCCCAAGCTGCTGGCTTGATCGTCGATTGGGATGATTTCAACGATCTCTCGTCGGTTATCCCACTTTTGTGCCGGGTCTATCCCAATGGCATTGCTGACGTGAACCATTTTCACGCCGCCGGTGGCATGGGCTTTTTGATCCGCGAATTATTGGAGGCTGGCTTGCTGCATCGCGATGTTACGACCGTCGCGGGCCAAGGCCTTGAAGCCTATACCCAAGAGCCCTTCTTGACAGACGCAGGGCTTGAGTGGCGAGAAGCCCCCGCAAGCAGTGGGGATACGTCGGTTTTGGCCTCCGTGGCTGAGCCCTTCTCGAAAGATGGCGGGCTTCGCGTCCTAAAGGGCAATCTGGGCCGGGCTTGCGTAAAGGTTTCTGCCGTGAAGCTGGAGCATCGGATCGTCGAAGCCCCGGCACGGGTCTTTAAGGATCAAGCGAGCCTACATGTCGCCTTTAAAGCAGGTGAGCTTGACCGCGATGTCGTGGTCGTGGTGCGCGGCCAAGGCCCTGCGGCCACAGGTATGCCAGAGCTGCACAAGCTAACCCCGCCCTTGGGCGTCTTGCAAGATCGAGGATTCCGGGTTGCTTTGGTCACCGATGGCCGGATGTCGGGTGCCTCCGGCAAAGTTTTGGCGGCGATCCATGTGAGCCCTGAATCAAAATTGGGCGGCCTTATTGGGAAGATTCGCGACGGCGATATGGTCCGTGTTGACGCAGAAGCGGGGACTTTGGATGCCTTGGTGCCGGATGAAATTTGGCAAAAGCGCGAAGTCGACACCCAAGTGGTGGAGGGCGTAACGCGGGGCTTTGGCCGCGAGATGTTCTCCATGTTCCGTGCACTCGTTAGCCATGCCGAACAAGGGGCGATGCCCTTTGGCGACATGGATCCAGATGAGGCCATCTTGGACCCTGCCCAAGACCAAGATCCGCAACCAGCTGAGGCAGATGCATGAGTTCCCAAGCGATCCTCGTTGGCGATGTCGGGGGCACCAATGTGCGCCTCGCCATTGCCCATATTGATTCCAATCAGCAGGTTGAGCTCTCTCATGTAGAGCGTATGCCTGTTCTATCCTTCCCCAGTTTAGAGGAAGCGATTGAAGCTTGGCAGGCTGATGGGCGGATTTTGCCTTCGACGGCGGTCTTTGCCTTGGCAGGGCCAACCGGTGCTGACGAGGTTCGCTTCACCAACTCATCTTGGTTGGTGTCGGCTTCGGCCACCAAGGCCCGCTTTGGCTTTGATCATGTAACCTTGGTCAATGATTTTGCCGCCCAAGCCCGCGCAGTGCCGTCCAATAATGAGGATGCATTTGAAACTCTGATTGAGGGCGAGGCGCAAGCGGGTGCTCCCATCGTTGTTCTGGGTCCAGGTACGGGTCTTGGCATGGCACTTTTAGTGCCCGACGGCAGAGAGTGGCGGGTGCTTTCTACCGAAGGCGGCCATCAGGCCTATGCACCAGTCTCGCCGCGTGAGCGGCAGATTCTAGAAGTGGTGGCAGAAGATCTGCCTTATGTAAGCTACGAGAATCTCGTTTCTGGGCTGGGTCTTGATCGTCTGTATAAAGCCATTGCTAAATTGGAAGGGCGGGTCGCGCGCCTGAAGGGCGGCGATGAAATCGGGCCGGCAGCCATTGCAGGCGATGATCCCTCTGCGGTTGAAGCCGTCGAAGTCATGATCCAATCCTTGGCCACCTTTGCCGGTAACGCCATTTTGGCCACGGGTGCGCGTGGTGGTTGTGTGATCGCAGGCGGGGTTTCGGAGGCCTTGGCACCCTTCATGCGCACATCGGAATTTGTTGCGCGCTTGTTAGGGCGCGGGCCGGTCAGTGGCTATCTGAGCGGAATCCCGGTTCGGCGCGCCCGCAATGCGTTTGCTGCTTTAGAAGGTGCTGCCTTCTTTGCCCCCAAGCACCCTGCGTAGTTTTTTGTCTAGGAGAGGTCGATGACCAGCTTTGCATCCCAATTGAGAGCCGCCCCACTTATTCCGGTCTTGACGATTGCCGACCTCGACAAAGCCGAAGGCCTTGCATTGGCTTTACAGGCCGGGGGCCTTAAGAATCTTGAGGTGACCTTGCGCACGCCCGTGGCCCTTGAAGCTATCGCCTTAATGAAAGCGGCCGCCCCGGACTTGCTGATCGGGGCTGGGACAGTGTTGAGCGAAGGCGATGTTGAAGCCTGCTTTAAAGTTGGGGCGGACTTCATTGTGACACCGGGATCAAGCCCAGGATTGCGCGCAGCCCTTTTGAAAGCCGATGCCAATGTCATGGTCGGCGTCGCAACGGCGACCGAAATCATGAGCCGCTTAGAAGAAGGGTTTGGGGTGTTAAAGTTCTTCCCGGCAGAGCAATCTGGTGGCGCGGCCGCCCTCAAGAGTTTTGCCGGGCCTCTGCCCGATGCGCGCTTCTGCCCCACAGGCGGCGTGACACCAGACAAGATCGAAAGTTATCTTTCGTTGCCCAATGTGGTGGCCGTCGGTGGAACTTGGATTGCAACACCCGAGATGATCAATGCGGGCGATTTTACCACGATTGAATCTAATGCGCGCATCGCAGCTGGATTTAAAAAGTCATGATCCGCAATCGCCGTACACGGATCGTCGCGACTTTGGGCCCCGCGAGCCGCTCGCCCGAAATGACTTTAGCTTTGGCTCAAGCGGGTGTTGACGTTTTCCGCATGAATTTCAGCCACGGCAGCCATGAAGATCATGCGGAGGCCTATCATAATGTGCGTGCTGCCGAGAAGGCGACGGGTAGGCCGATTGGCGTGCTCGCAGACTTGCAAGGCCCCAAACTCCGCCTCGGGACATTTGCAGAAGGCAAGGTGCACTTGGTGAAAGGCGCACATTTCCGTCTTGACCGAGATCCAACGCCAGGGGACGTGCAGCGGGCCTGTATGCCGCATCCCGAAATCTTTGCCGCGCTAAAGTCTGGCGATGACCTTTTGATCGATGATGGTCGGGTTCGCCTGCGGGTGCTCGAACATGGTGAGGATTGGGCGCATACGGAGGTCATCCAACCAGGCCCCGTATCGGACCGCAAAGGCGTCAATGTGCCAACAGCTGTTCTGCCCATTTCGGCTATGACCGAAAAAGACCGCAAGGATTTGATGTTTGCTTTGAGCCTTGGCGTAGATTGGGTTGCGCTGTCTTTTGTGCAGCGTCCTGCAGATATGGCAGAGCTTCGCAAGCTGGTGAATGGCAAGGCGGCTTGCTTGGCCAAGATTGAAAAGCCAGCGGCGTTGGAGAGTTTGGCAGAGATTTTGGATTATTGCGACGGGGTGATGGTCGCACGCGGTGATTTGGGCGTAGAGTTGGCCCCAGAAGACGTGCCTGTTGCCCAGAAATTGATCCTGCGCATGGCGCGTGAGCGCGGTGTGCCCACAATTGTTGCCACCCAGATGCTGGAAAGCATGATCTCTGCCGCCGCACCCACCCGCGCGGAAGCCAGCGATGTCGCCAATGCGGTTTATGAGGGCACAGATGCCTTGATGTTGTCGGCCGAAACAGCAGCCGGACAGTTTCCGATGGAGGCTGTTGCGGTGATGAGCCGGATTGCAGAGCGGGTTGAATCTGACCCGCGTTGGCCGGGCTTGATGGATGCTGAGCATGCCAATCCAGAAAGCGCCGTACCTGATGCCGTATCCGCGGCCGCTAGGACCGCTGCCAATGCCTCCAAGGCTGCTTGTCTGGTCGCCTTTACCGCGACGGGCACCACAGCCCTGCGCGTGGCCCGTGAGCGGCCCTTGCAGCCTGTCTTGGTTTTGACGCCCAGTATCCGCACCGCGCGTAAGCTTGCCTTGGTATGGGGGTTAGAGGCCCGCGTCACCAAGGACCCGAAAGATGTGGAAGATATGGCCGGTGTGGCCTCATCCATGTCCTCGAAAGTCGGAACAGCCAAGTCTGGGGATCGGATTGTGATCGTCGCAGGTCTGCCTTTTGGCACCAAGGGCGGGACAAATCTGATGCGGATCGCGCGGGCGACCTAGGGTTTCAGCATGACGTCGGACCTTCTAACCCTTTCCGCCTACGGTTTTGACCTGTCGATTGCGCCTTTGGCAGGCGGCGGCATTGCGCAATTGAACTGGCATGGCAAGCCTATTTTGCGTCCGGCTTTGCCCGGCGCAGCGGAAGCGCGCGACCCACTGGGCCTAGCGTCTTTCCCAATGACACCCTATGCGAGCCGTATTGTGGATGGCAAGTTTCGTTGGGGCGATGTGTCAACCCATATTCCGCCCAATATGGCCGGAGGTGCCCATCCTTTGCACGGCATCGGCTGGCGCACGCCATGGTCGATTGCCTCCCAAGATGAAGTCTCGATTGAAATCGTCTTGGTGCATGCGGGGGATACAAATTGGCCGTGGGCTTTTGAAAGCCGGCAACGCTTTACGCTCACACAAGATCATGTCGAGATTGCGCTCTCGGCAAAAAATAGGGATCCGCGTCCTTTCCCGTCATCTTTAGGGCCGCACCCTTATTTCTTATCTGAAGGGGCCGAGATTCAGTTTGATGCCGCCCAGCTTTGGGAGATTAGTGGCGAAGCTTTGCCTAGCCATTTGGCCCGTCCGCCCGTGGTTGATCAACTGGCGGGAGGTATTGCCGCGACGAGCCTTGATCTGGATCATTGCTTTGAAGGCTGGAATGGCCGTGCACGGATTAAATGGCCAGAGCATGGAGTAGAAGTCTCGGCCTCGGTTCTGGTGGGTGATACCCCGTGCCCGTGCACGCGATTACAACTCTATACCCCGCCCAATGCTGGCTTTTTCTGTTTAGAGCCCGTCACGGCGCGCGGCGTATCTTTCACCGCCGCCGACCCTTATGAATTGGGCGTGGTTGAGTTGGTGGACCAAAGTCTGACCATCATCACGACCCTGAAACCCTTTGCCGTCAGCTAGGGCTTAGCGGTTAAGCTCAACCAGCTCGTACCAGGTCTGCATATAGCCGCCCACGCCACCTTGAACGAAAATGGCGTCGCGATCATCAGTGATCCAGACGTCATAGATAGGGTGTTCGCCCGCCATGCCACTCGACCCATCGTCAAGGAATTGGAAGTGGCGGGTCTGAAATGTTCCAGCTTTGACAGTAATTTCTTCCTTGCCCAAATGAAGCCCGTCGATGCGGACTGGTGCCAAGAAGGGCGGTGTGGCGCCGCGATGATCGGGGGAGGGGAGATACATGTTAAACGTGTGCCGCTTCTGCGCTTCCCAATCATGCAGGCTTAGAAAATAGCCATCGGCGACAATAGGGTGGGTGCCAAAGCCATCTATGGGCGCTTTGAGGTCAACGCGCTGCGATACCCGGCCAATCGTCGGCCCATAGCTTTCGCACTCAATGAAGTCCTCGCCAAAGCGAAACCAGCCTGTGCCCATAAATTTGTCGCCAACCGTTAGTCGAACGTGGCAATCCATTGGACGCCGATTGGCATCGATCGAATACATGATGTCGCGCATCACGCTGGGGTCGGGTTCTGCAATAAAGCAATGGGCGCGCAATGTCGTCTGGCCGTCGCCATGATGGGTGAAGCGAAACGCCTCTTCGCCGCGCCATTGATCCAGCATATGCGGCTTTTTGGAAGTATAGGCGATTTTGCCAGTGATCGTGCGGTGGGCCATCCCATGCTCCTCTCTATCTGGCTAAAGACTATCGGAAGAGTTGCCAGAACCAAAGTGGCAATTACTCTAACCCATCCGACTAGGGCTGAATTTCCTGTCCGTCCCACGCAAATACGCGCCCTGTTTGCGCAGGGGTGAGTTCACGGACCACAGATAAGAGCGCTGCTGCCGATGTGTCCGGCTCAAAAATCTCATTTTTGGTATAGCGCTGTAAGTAGGGCTCCGACATCGCGCTGCGCACGGTGCCGGGATGCAAGCCAACGCAAATGACCTGCGGGCGACGTGCTGCAAGTTCGATTGCGGCTGTGCGGATGAATTGGTTGAGCGCCGCTTTAGAGGCCCGGTAGCTGTACCAACCCCCGGCCTTATTATCGCTGATAGACCCAACGCGGGCGGAAAGTGATGCAATGACGGCGCGGCGATCCCGCGCCAATAGAGGCGAGAAATGCTTTAACACTAAGGCTGGGCCAATCGTATTGATTCGGAACAAACGGGCCATAGTCTCTGGATTGAGATCTTTGAGGCCCTTTTCAGGGCGGATCGTCTCGCCCTCATGCAAAATCCCAATCGTGTTGATGATCAAGTCAAACCCGCCTTCGATCTCGCAGGCCGCTGCAGCCTCCATCAGGCTGGCATCGCTCTCAAGATTGAGTTCTACGGACGTCACACGCGGGTCGGTGCTAGGGTAGGGTGTGCGACTTAAAGCAAATAGCTTTTGGGTAGCTGATGATTGAAGCAGTATACGGATGATTGCTCCGCCAATTGCCCCGCTTGCCCCCAGAATGAGGATGTTTTGAAATGCAGCTTGTGTCATGGGGAGTGATACGCAAGACGTGCCAGCTTGGACCGCGCGTTAGGCAGTGCGGTCCAGTAAAGCGGTCACCTGATCCGGTGTTGGCATAGAGGTTTGTGCCCCAGCCGTTAGCGTGGCGACGGCACCGGCTGCGCAGGCATAGGCGAGGGCTTGGGCGACAGAGCCTTGCGACAAAAAGGCGACCATAAAGGCCCCCACAAAGGTATCACCCGCCCCCGTGGTATCGATGGGTGTCACGGCGGGGGAGGCGCTGCGTGCAATCTCTTTGCCATTTTGGCTAGCCACAGCCCCAGCCGCCCCTAACGTCTGGATGATCAGTGCTTTGGAGCGATGGAGTTGATCACCATAGAAAGCGGCCTCGGTTTCATTGACGACCAAAATGTCGGCCCGATCAAGGATTGCTTGCGGCAGCGGCTGCGCCGGCGCGAGATTGAGGCACAGAAGTCCTTTTACCCGAGCCGCCACATACGCAATGGTCTCCACGGGCAGCTCAAGTTGGCACAGGGTGGCATCAAACTCACCCGAGAGGTCGGACAAAGTCGCGGACGAAACCTGCCCATTTGCACCGGGGGCGACAACAATTTGATTTTCGCCCGCCTCATCCACCGCGATCAGCGCGACGCCGGTTGCGATATCCTCTAGGACTGTCACGCCATGCAAGTCGACGTCATGAGCCTGCAGCAAGGCTAGGGCTTGCCCACGGGCAGCATCCTTGCCCACACAGCCAAACATGGAAACCTGCGCGCCCAGCTTACGCGCCGCCAAAGCTTGGTTTGCACCTTTGCCGCCCGGATAATGGGCCAAAACACCGCCGCTGACGGTTTCCCCTGGTCGCGGCAGGGCGTGCACACGCGCCACAATATCGAGATTGATCGAGCCGATAACGCGAATGCGGGGCGAGCTTTTCATGCCAAATACCTCAACAGCAAGGACAAGACCGCATGCGGATCAGCCTGAGAGACCCATTTGGCATTAAACGCGCCCGCCACGGCTGGACGAAACTCAACAGCCGTATGTCCGCGCGTCAATGTGCTTTGGGTCTCCACCTCGATACGGCATGGGCGCAGCTGAAAGGCTTCTGGTGCGAGGAGATAAGCAATCACGCAGGGGTCGTGTAGCGGCGCGCCTGTAGCGGGTTGATCGGGCTCTGATGTATCCACCAGATTGGCTGGCAGCGCATTGGAGAAAGCCAGCATGTCAGCCGCGAGGCTTGCCATTGGCGTCTTCAGTGCACCGATTGCCTCAACCCAGGCCTGTGTACCCCGTACTTGATGGGTGGCGTCAAGGCCAAAAACAACCAGCTCACACCCGCTTTTGAACACAATGTCGGCCGCTTCTGGATCGGCATAGATATTATATTCTGCCGAAGCGGTAATATTGCCACCTTCACGTCTTGCCCCACCCATAACAACGATTTGGCGCAAGCGGCGGGCCGTCTCGGGTGCGGTTTGAATAAGCGTGGCAATATTGGTCATCGGCCCCGTCACGGCTAGAGAGACCGTGTTCGGCGATGCCGCTTCAATCGTCTGGATCAGGAAGCCAATGGCATCAGAGGCTGCAGGCCCAACGCGCGGCTCGCTGGCCGGGAAATGGCCAAGACCCTCTGGCCCGTGGAAATCATCGGCGAGGATGGGTTCGCGGGTGAGTGGCTTTGCAAGACCTGCATGAACCGGTACGTCCTCACGGCCCGCAACCTGTCGGATCAAACAAGCATTGCGCGTGGTATTATTGAGGGCCACATTGCCGGCCGTCGTTGTAACGCCCAAAAGGTTCAGACGGTCGCGCGCGCCAAAGGCCAGCGCCAGCGCGACCGCATCATCCACACCCGGATCACAGTCGAGAATAAGCGGGATAAGGCTCATACGGTGCGCGCGGCCTTATCCTTATCATTGCTGGCCTTGATCATGGCGCGTACGGCTTCCCATTGGGCATCATCCCAAGCCCGCAGACCCGAGAAATTGCCGCCCGTCGCTTGATAGGCAGCCCCGTCAATCGCAATGGTCTGCCCATTCACATAATCAGCGCCCTTGGCCATCAAGAATACGGCCAAGTTTGCAAGCTCAGTCATCTCCCCCACGCGGCCCATCGGATTGGCCGAGCGTTCAGCGCTCTCCATACTTGATCCGGGCGAAAGACGCTCTGTCATGCCCTTTGTCGGGAAGGGGCCAGGCGCAATATTGTTGAAGCGAATACCATAACGGCCCCACTCCACCGCCAGCGATTCTGCCATCGCACGAATGCCGGACTTGGACATAGCCGACGGGACGGTAAAGGCCGATCCATTCCATACCCATGTGGTCAAAATATTGATGACATTGCCCTTCTTGCCCTCGGCAATCCAGCGCTTACCAATATCCAGTGTCATATAAAAAGTGCCGCGGAAGACGATATTGGCGATGGCGTCAAAGGCGCGTGGTGATAAGTCTTCGGTTTTGGAGATGAAGTTGCCTGCCGCATTATTGACAAGCCCAGTCAACGCGCCACCGTCAGCCCAGATGAGGTCCATGGTCTCGCGGATTGCTTCGGCATTGCGAATATCGCAGGGCAAAGCCACGACTTTGCCGCCATGGCGGCCCATAAGTTCATCGCGCGTCTCTTCCAACACCGCGCCGCGGCGGCCTAAGATGTACACCGTCGCGCCAAGAGCTAGAAAGGCTTCGGCCATTTCCTTGCCAAGGCCCGTGCCGCCGCCGGTAACCAGAATCCGCTCACCCGACATTAAGCCGGTACGAAACATAAGTTTCTCAACATCCATTGGCGCAGAACTCCCCGATTTTGATTATGATTGGGGAGAGCATATTGCATTTATCGGCCTTGGGAAGGCGGGCGCCTGCTGGGCACGGCAAAAGATGCTGTGAAGTCGAAATGTCACCCCATGAGGAAGGAGAGTGGCTCGTGCAGACGGGCCCGCCATGATGCTTCATTATGGTCCGCACCTTCATAGACGCGACTCTCAAAGTCTTTGCCTTGTTGCCAGCCGCGTGCCTTGAACACTTGGTCCATGGCAACTTGATAGGGCTGATAGAAGCTGTCGAGATTGAGCGTGCCATGATCCATCCAGATCTTGTTCGGACCTGGCTTGGGCAGTTTACGCTTAAGATAGGTGGAAAAGGCCTGAATCATCGCCGGCGTTTCGAGGTCGGGCTTGGTATAGCTTTCGGCCGCACTTAACAGTGTCCAATGGGTGGAAAGACAGCCAGCACCCCCAAATATCTGCGGATACTCGCAAATACCATAAAGCGAGATCAGTCCGCCCATGCTGGATCCCATAATGAAAGTGGAATCCCTGCCGGGCTTGGTGCGGTAATCACGATCAATCAGGGGCTTTAGTTCTTCGACCAAGAAGCGCAAATAACCGTCGCTCAAGGAGGGGCCTTCATGCTCGCGAATTGTCCGTGCACGAAGCTTTTCGTCCATGGCGGCCTCGACGCCAGCGGGGGAGAAGTCTTGGCGGCGGGTCTGTGTGTTCCAGATTCCAACCACAATCGCATCGTTTCCCGGCACGGCGCGCTGGCGGGCTTCCATCGCTTGATCCACCCGCCATGATTGACCGCCATAGGCGTGGCTCGCCCCGAAAATATTCTGACCGTCATGCATATAGAGCACGCGATAACGGCGTTTGGACGTGCCATAATCCGCCGGGAGCCAAACGCTGATATTGCGCGCAGCGGTATGGCCGCTGGGCATTGCCTCATAGCGGATGATCATGGCCTCACCGGCTTCTGAAGATTGGGGGATCAAGGTTGAGGCCATAAGCCCACCTGTGGCGGCGATCAGGGTGCGACGATCCATGGTATCTTCCTTCAGTCTGTCTGGCGAACCCAGATTTGTAGCGTTTGGGCAGGGCTATCAAGGGTCAAGGCTTGACCGCCGACGAGTTTGGCATCCTTGCCGCGCACGCCCTTGATATGGTCAATCTTTTGACCATCGGCGATCTTTTGCCAGCGCCCCTCAGGTAGCGTTACGGAAGTAAACGTGGCCGCTGTGTTCCCAATATTGGTCAAAACCAGGACCTTCTGATCCACCACATAGCCTAAGAGGTTGGCATTTTCGGGTGTGATCCATTGGATATAGTCAGCAGATGGGGCTTTTCCGGTGCGGAAGACGCGACCCATTTCACTGTTCCGGAAGGCAATCAACCCGCGCCACCAGTGGTTCATCGCCACAAAATCATGCGGTGCACCGGTTTTCTTGGATCGATCAAGATCTGACCAAACAAACTCGTTGGGTGTGCGGACATTATAGGTGTCTTGCCGACCTTTAAAATAGATCGGGCCGGTTGCTGTATATCGAATAATCTCCTCGGTACCGACCATGCCCTTCGAGCGCAGCATTTCCGATCCGCCATGCAGCACGATGGGCCCAAGGCTTGTCAGCAACAGGCCCGCGGCAACCCGGTAAGGGGCTTCCTCGACGCCTTCTAAGCCATTCCAATCCTTTACAGCAAAGCGGTCTGCCAAGGTCCAATTATCATGGATGTCAGCATAATTAATGCCGCGATTGGTCGATTGGGCTTCTTCTTTCCAGCCATTGGCGATGGCGAGCATAGCTTGGCTGCGTTGGCTGGCATTCCCGCCAGCATAGCCGCGGTCTGTTGCCTTATCCTGCAAGCGGAAGGGCGAGCCAACAAGTGCGTTGCGCGTATCATCTTGGAAGAAGGTGATGGGGGAATCTTCCTTATACCAATCCCAATCTGGGTTTGCGCGCACGATGGGGTCGCTCACGTCGATCCAGGGTTCGCCATAGATGATAATGTCGTCGCCAACCGCTTTGCGCAGGGCAATCAGGGTTTGCTCATCAATTTGACCGGCCAAATCGATCCGGAACCCGTCAATACCAAACTCATCGATCAAATGCTTGGCTTGATCAATCAGCCAGCGCTGGGTCATGGGTCGATCTTCGGTCTTCACTTCATTGCCAAAGGGCCCGATGTGCTGACCGGAATCGCTGGTGCGGTAATAATAGTCACGGTCCAGTACATTGAAATTGAACAGCATATTACGGCCATCCATGTTTTCGCCGGTGTGATTGGGAACGATGTCGACAATCACCGCGATGCCGCGATCATGAAAGGCCTGTACAAGGTCACGGAATTGCTCTCGCTCGGCACCAAAATCTGTGCCCTTCTTCCGATAGGTGTTTTCAATGGCAAAGGCATGGGTCGTCCGATAGCCCCACTCATAGCTGAGTTCGGCAACACCGAGGCGCTGCATTTCTGGATCCTTGCCAAAGGCGGCCTGCCATTCGGGCTTTGGATAGTGCAGGAATTCCTGCATGGGCAGAAGATGGACAACATTCACGCCCAAGTCGACGATATGATCAAAGCCGATCTTTTGCCCTGTCTTACTGCGCAGGCCTGGCATGGTGAAAGCCGGAATTGTGCCTTTGAGTTCGTCGGCAACGGGCAACTGCCGGGTGAAGTCTTCGATATGGACTTCATAGGCTACCACATCTTCCATTTTCGGACGGCCATTGGCGAGGGGGCGGGCAGGGGTGGTCCGTGGCATCACCCGGCTTTTCCCGTAGGATTCCGCATTGGCGCGCGCATAGGGATCTGAAATGTGCACCGGATGCGTTTCATAGAAATAGCGGCCGGGTCCGGGTTTTCCGTGTACGGTAAAATCATAAAAACTGCCTGCCAGATTGCCCTCTAAAGTCGCCTCCCAGACACCAGAATCATCGCGGCTCATGTCAACAACGCGCTTGGCTTCGTCGGGCTTGGCCTCGGCGCGATCATAGATGAAGAGGCGGACTCTCTCGGCGCGCGGCGAGAAGACGGCAAAATGGGTGGTTTGACCATCCGATGCGATATTGGCCCCTAAGGGCTTGGGCGAATAGAGGGTGCGGAACCACGCATCAGGCCGCACGCGCGCACTAATCCCTTCGGTCTTCAAGTGGAGCCGGTACGAGGCGCGCAGATCGATTGGCTTGGCAGGAACCAGCAAGGCCGTATCCAAATCATTGGGCAAGATCGAAGCAATCGGCACCTCTTGATTGGCCTCGTCAACCAAACGCCAATCAGCCGGATTAAAGCTGCGCTCGGCCCCATTGAGATGGAACCAAATGGCGGATGGGCCTGCGAGCTCCGCTCTCAGGCTGGCCTTCTGGGCGTCTTGGCCCAGGGCCGGCGCACCGACACTTGCCAAAAGGCAGCCCAAACCGATCCAGAGACTTTTGGGGTGAGACTGGCCGAACATGCAAGCAATCCTTCTTGGGCTAAAAGTGAATTTGAAGCAGATAGTGGGTTTAGGCAGCAGCGGCCTGGCAATGGCGGGCGATGAAGTCCTGATGGCTGGGCATATGATCCACGGCCTTGGCGATGATGGTAGAAACATTGGCCAAGAAGCCGTCGAGATCTTCATCGGATAGGTCGCGTGCTAAAGCATGGTAGCTTTCAGGGCGAATGCCTTGGCCCAACAACACTTGCAGCCAGCTGGGTTCGGCAAACAAATCATTGGCGCGCCGCTCAATCCGCCCGGTCTTGCGGAAAAGCTCGATCTTATGGCTGAGGCTGTCGGGGATCGGCATGGTCTGGCAATGCAGCCAGAAGGGGGAATCGGTGCGCGCATTGGCGTGGTAATGCAGGATCAAGAAGTCGCGGATCAGCGCATATTCCTCAATGGCCTGTTGGTTATATTCATTGCTCAAAACCGGATCGCACGCCTTGGTTGGGAATAGGGTGATCAGGCGGCTGACGGCCGATTGGATCAGATGGATTGATGTGGATTCCAATGGCTCCATAAAACCGCTTGCAAGCCCCACGGCGATACAATTCTTATTCCACAATTTCTTGCGCCGTCCTGTGACGAATTTAAGGGGACGGGGATCGGCGAGGGGCTTGCCATCGAGATTGGACATCAAGACCCGTTCGGCCTCGTCATCGCTCGTAAAGGCGCTGCAATAGACGTGGCCATTGCCAATGCGATGCTGAAGCGGAATGCGCCACTGCCAGCCCGCATGCCGGGCCGTTGCGCGGGTATAGGGTGTCAGCGGTTGTACAGACTCACACGGCACAGCGAGGGCGCGATCACAGGGTAGGAAGTTTGACCAATTCTCATAGCCCGTCTGCAACGCCCCTTCGATCAAGAGACCGCGAAAGCCAGAGCAATCGATAAAAAGGTCACCTGAAATGACTTCGCCAGTTTCCAGCGTGACGGATTGGATGAAACCCGACAGGCTATCCAGTTCGACTGAGCGCACTTTGCCCTCCGTCCGCACCACAAAGTGTTGTTCTGCATAGCTGCGCAAATAACGAGCATAGAGGCCGGCATCAAATTGGAATGCCCAAGTTGGGCCGGGCAGGGGGGAGGCACCCAAACGTTCCAAGCGATCGAATCGATTGGCATAGGCGGCTTTGGTAGCCGCCGAATAATCCCACAGCGAGGTTTCTTTCCCAGCTAGATTCTGCCGCATCCAATAATGATGGAAGGGCACAAAGCCGAGGTTGCGGCCGATGCCGCCAAACGCATGCATATAGCGCGCGCCCTGACGGTGCCAATTGACGAACTCAATCCCTAGTTTGAACGTGCCATTGGTCTTGGCGACAAAATCATTCTCATCAATGCCAAGGATGGCATTGAAGATGTTGATCTGGGGGATGGTGGCTTCACCCACGCCGACGGTGCCAATTTCTTCGCTCTCAATCAGGCGGATGTGAACGCGCGGGCCCAAGACCTTTGACAGGGCACTGGCCGTCATCCAGCCTGCGGTGCCGCCGCCCACAATCACAATGGTTTCAATCGCCTGGGTTTCCAAACTTACGTCTCCTCGCCGTCCTGATATGTGCCTGACATAGGCCGCGGGCTGGGGCAAATCACAACATAGAAAACCCCCGCCAGGCCAAGCCGACGGGGGTCATATTGCTACCGATCTTTCAAGATCAGAACTTGTAGTTCACACCAACCAAGAAGGTGCGACCATATTCTTGGTAGTCCTTCACCAAGCGCTCATCATCATTGATGAGGGTGGTGAATGGCTCGTCGGTGATGTTGTTCACTTGGAACAGGATCGACAGATTGTTCAGAGGACCAGATTGGAAGGTGTAGCCAATCTGACCATCCAGCACCGATTCAGCTTGGATGCTGCGGGTTTCCAAGTTGGCACCAAAAGCCACGACCGATCCGGTGAAGTCCGAACGATAGCGGTTGCTCAGGCGGGCTTGGAAACCATAACGCTCATAATAGACCGACGTGTTGAAGATCTGCTCAGACAGACCGGGCACTTTGGTCGCAGGCTGGCCAGCGATTGGCTTGATGCTGCTGTCATTATAAGTCGCGCTGAAGTTGGCACCAAAGCCTTCAAGAGCTGGTACAAACTGGTCGAACGGGAACGAAGCGGTGAATTCCAAGCCGCGGATGAAGCCACCCTTCACATTGCCTGGCGAGCTTGCAATACCAATGTTGGTTGGGCTTGCAGGTGCGCCGGTTGGCACGATCAGGCCAGTCGCGTCAAAAGGACGCTCAACGCTGTCGACGATCCAGGATTCCAAGTTCTTGTAGAAGCCTGCCACGGCGAAGTAGGCACGGCGACCAAAGTACTTTTCATAGCTGACGTCGAGGGCTTGGGCCAAGATTGGCTGCAGCAATGGGTTGCCCGAGTTTTGGAACCAACGTGTACCGCGGTTTGGAACGATCGAGCTGTCATAGCTGTAGCTGAAGGCCGCATTCATCTGGTCCATACGAGGACGCGACAAGGTGCGGGCCAAAGCAACGCGGATCTTGGCATCATTCTCGAGGTTAAAGGACAAGTTCATGCTGGGCAGAACATAGGTATAGTCTGTGCCTTCGGTCTTGGTGACCAAGGTTGCCGTAGAATTGCTGCGGCCGCGAGCGGTCGAGCTTTGGTCGGTATTGACGACTTGGACGCCGAAATCACCGGTCAGAGGCACGCTACCAACTTCGGTATCGATGTTGAACTTGGCAAAGGCGGTGATCAGGGTTTCTTCGACCAGCCAGCTCTTGATCGCAACGTCTGCAGCGGTATTTGCACGCAGCGAGTAGATGCTTCCCAAGAAGCCGCGTGGGTCATAGCTGACCACATTGCCCAAGCCCAACCATGACAGATTGGTTTGGCCGACACGCGCGGAAGTTGGGATGGCAACGCTGTTGGCACCACCAGCCAAATCCAAGAACCATTCGTTCACGGTCTTTTCTTTGCTGCGGTCTGAGTAGCCAATGCCGTAATCCACCGACTTGATGGCCTTGTCGCCGCTGAATTCATGCTTCGCAGCGATTTTCAGAGTGTTGAGTTCGTCGACCGTACCTGGTGACTTGTAATAGCCGGCTTGGCCCCAACCACCTGGGTCGGTCAAGCTGATGGTGTTATAGTCGCCATAATTGATGCTTGGCTTGAACACCAAACGGCCAGCTTCTGCGGTCGCGAAAGCCAAATTGTCGGTTGCGCCAGCCGAACCACGACCCGTACCCGAGTAGGATTCGATGTCGGTGTCGGTGCGGTCACCCTTCGACCAGCTGAGGTCGAATACAACCGAGTCTTTTGGGCTGAACTGCCACTCAACTTTACCGGCCAATGCAGCCAATTCGGCTTCACGAGCGCGGATGTCGTTGCGGATAATGCCTTTCACGCCGTTGAAGATACCGGCAGAAATGATGCCATTGGTGACTTTAGCGGTTGGAGGTGGCTGCAATTGCGCACCCGACCACCACAAGGGAAGCTCGATGCCGCGCAGGACTTGCTCGTCATTGAACTTCGAATAGTAGCCGTCCACCGAGAGCGAAAGCGTTTCAGTTGGCTGGAACTCGATCACGCCCATATAGCCGTCACGGGTGATGTTGCCTGACAAGGCATAGGGTTTCACGCCGCCGATGACAAAGGTGCCGGCTGGGACGTTGAAAGGGTTGGTCCCGACCGTTGGATAGCCCCAAGCCTCATAGCGGTTGGACTGATAGGGCGATTCCATATGGGCATAGCCCAAAGCGATACCGAGCTTGCCGTCCATGAATTGATCGATATAGGCGAGCGAGACACGGTTGCCATTTTCAGACGTACCGGCGTTCAGAGCACCCAGATCGTTTTGCTCATAGCGGGCGCCCACGGCGAATTGGCGACGGCCAAACTTCAGAGGGCGAATGGTTTGCAGGTCAACAGTACCCGCGACACCTTGTGCCAAGAGCGTTGCGGTTGGGGTCTTGTAGACGGCTGCACCACCCAACAATTCCGATGGATATTGGTCAAATTCAACACCGCGGTTATCGCCAACCGAGACTTGCTCGCGGCCGTTCAACAGGGTGGTGGTGTAGTCTGGGCCAAGGCCGCGAACCGACAATTGCGAAGCGCGACCGTCGATCCGTTGTGCAGCCACACCTGGCAGACGTGCCAAGGATTCTGCGATGGAGACGTCTGGCAGCTTACCAATGTCTTCCGCCGAGACGACTTCGGCGATCACGCCCAAAGTCTTCTTCGCATTGATGGAGTTTTCGATACCACGACGGATACCGACGACGACGATCGTCTCAACGTCTTTGTCGGAAGCTTCTGTGGTGGAAGCAGCTTGTGCATGGGCTGTCCCGCTCATAGCTGCCAACAGGGCAACCGAAGACACTGCACCAGCCAACAAGCGAGCGCGCGACACGCCGAGGCGTGATTGTGTGTGTATATTCATCGCGGTTCCTCCCAAATAAGCTGATCCGACCGCAACGGACCCGCTTGTGATTCCCTTCAGAACACGCCGGTTATCAGCAAATTATCGGGCCGCCCGACGATATTCCGCTCCTAAAACTGACCCAAAAGCCTTGAATCAGCAATCAAAATACGTCCAGCAATCATTTATTTGTGAACGTGTAGGAAAGCTACATGACAAAATCGCAACGAATGTGCAATGGGAAAGTGGCTGTGAATGCAGGTAAATGCGACAAAGTTGTAAAACTGGTGCAGCGTTGCAACATCCCAGACTCGTCATCGCGGCCGTTCCGGTTATATCGGATTGCGAGGTGGTCGAAGCAGATTGGGTCCAGGGGTCTCCTGTTTGCACACCAAGAAAAAGATGAGCTCCGGGGGGCAAGATGCAGGGTCAAAGCCAAAAGCTTCAACGCTTAGTCATTGTGGGGGGCGGGTCTGCCGGCTGGATGGCGGCATCAGCCATTGCCAATGCTGCGGGGCGCGGGTGCACCATTACGCTGATCGAATCGGATGAGATTGGCACAGTCGGCGTCGGTGAGGCCACCATTCCACCGATCAAAGTCTTTAACCGCACCCTTGGCCTAGACGAAAAGGACTTTGTCGTCCGCACACAGGGCAGCTTCAAACTGGGCATTGAGTTTGTGAATTGGGGCCGTCAGGGCCACCGTTATTTTCACCCGTTTGGCACTTATGGCGCCGACTTTGATATGGTGCCTTTGCACCAATATTATTTGCGCGCCCGCCAGACTGGCAGAAACCCCGGTTCGCTTGATGATTTCACGATGGCTTGGCAGGTCGCGAAACGCGGTCGCTTTGCCCCGCCAACGCAAGACCCGCGTTTGATCCAATCGACCTTTGACTATGCCTATCATTTTGATGCAGGCCTTTATGCCCAATTCCTGCGGTCCTATAGCGAAGCGCGCGGTGTCATCCGGATTGAGGGCAAAATCGCCGATGTGGGTTTGGGCAGCGAAGATGGGCACATCACCCATGTGAAGCTCGAAGATGGTCGCATTGTTGAAGGTGACTTCTTTATCGATTGTTCGGGTTTCCGCGGCCTATTGATCGAAGGCGCGCTCAAGGCAGGTTATGAGGATTGGAGCCATTGGCTGCCCTGTGATCGGGCCATGGCAGTGCCGTGTGAACATGGTGGGGAATTCACCCCATATACCCGCTCCACCGCGCGGGAGGCGGGTTGGCAGTGGCGCATCCCGCTTCAGCACCGGATTGGAAATGGCTATGTCTATTCCAGCGGCTTTATCAGCGATGATGAGGTGGAGCGGACTTTGCTTGCCAATATCGACGGAAAAGCACTCGCCGATCCACGTCCCTTGCGCTTTACCACCGGCAAGAGAAAGAAAATCTGGCACAAAAACTGTGTTGCGATTGGTCTCGCTGCAGGCTTTATGGAGCCGCTGGAATCGACCAGCCTGCATCTCATTCAAACTGGAATTACCCGATTCCTCGCCCTTTTCCCGGACAAGACAGTCGATCCAGTCCTCGAGACGGAGTTCAATCGCTTAAGCACCTATGAGTGGGAGCGCATTCGCGACTTTCTCATTCTGCATTATTGCGCGACCGAGCGGGATGATACGGAGTTGTGGCGCTATTGTGCCTCGATGAGCCTGCCCGATACTTTGACGTATAAGATGGCGCATTTCCGCAAGTATGGACGGATGGTGTCGGATGGACCGGAACTCTTCCTCAATCCCAGTTGGCTGGCGGTCTATTTGGGGCAGTTTGTGGAGCCAACTGGCTATGATCCGCTGGTGGATACACGCACCCATGTGGAAGCCGACCGTCATTTGGCGGGTTTAAAGACGCTCATGGCCCAAACGGCTGAGACCTTCCCAACCCATCGCGACTTTATCAATCAAACCTGTCGGGCAAGCTAAGCTTTAGCTGACCATGCGTAGGCGTGGGCTTTCTTCACTGGCTTTGACGACTTCGGTGCTGGCCTTCGGTTTGCCGAACAGATTGCCTTGCGCGTGGGTAATATCGAGCTCGAGGATTTCCACAATGGTGCGCTCGGTCTCAACCCGGTCAGCGATGAGTTCCACGCCATAGCGCGAGAAGAGGGCAGAGACGTCGGCTGGCTCAAATTGACGGTTAAGGCCGGTTACGGGCACGGCTTTGGCTTCCACCAATTGCTGCACCAGTTTATCGCCCGCAATCTTCACATAGCGCACACCCATCCGCTCAAGCTTACGCAAATCGAGGTCGAGCGTTTCGCAACGATCAATGGAGAAACGGAAACCCAGATCAAACAAGCGGCCCATATTGCGCTCAGCCGCCATCGGGATTTTCTCAAACGAATCGCGGGTCAGTTCAAAGATGATCGAACCCGCCAAATCCTTATTGTCGCGCAGGAAGGCGATGAATTGCGGGAAAAACGTCTCGTCTCCCAGACTGGTGGTCGAGATGTTGCAGAACAGGCCGATGCGGCGATCATGTTTCAAAAGGCGGCGAGCAATCTGGACGCAGCGTAGGAGCAAAAGATTGTCGATCTCGCCCACCAGACCCGAGGGCTCAGCAACGCGCAAAAACTCGCTTGGCAAAATCACGGCACCCGATGGGTCGCGAAGGCGGGTAAAGCCTTCATAATAAACGGTCTTGCGCTGGGGCAGGGCGACGATGGGCTGCAAGTGCAGCTCAATCCGGTTTTCTTCCAAGGCAGAGCGGACGGCGGCCAATAGGCTTTGATCCGACCGCCGTGGTGCAATCTTTTGCCCCTCGATGGCTGAAGCCTCCCGTCGACGTTCGTTCTTTTGCACATAGGTCGTCAAAAGCAGGGCGATCTCGCGCACTTCGCGCGCTAAGGCAGCTTCGCGTGCGGCGGCATCCTCGGCCAAGGTGGTCTTGAGGGTTTCAATCTCTTGATGGGTGGCGACATGCATGTCCTTCAAGGATTTGAATTCATTATCGATCCGGATTTTTTCAGAACGGGCCAGCTTTGCTTCACGCGGGGTGAAGGCCAAATGAAATAAACCGCAAGCCACCGCCAAGAGTCCACCCATACAGACCGAAACCGTGAGGCTGGCCTCTTGGATGTAATAAGCAAATGCCCCCAAGCCGATGGCGGCAACGCAATAGACCAAAAACAGGATAAAATGGGCGGCAGCTAGCACGGGCTTCTCCCGAGGATGTAAGGAATCTTCACACCCAAATCTTGGAGGCTGAACTGGTTAACGTTTGGTTTACCATCGTGAAACCCGCAGGGAATTTCACTCAGATTTGCTGTCGCTCGCAGATTTTTTCGACGCAGTCAGATCGCGCCCAAAGTTTGTTATGGCCGTGTCCTGACCGGCCTCAATCACTTCGCGGCGCATGGCGCGTGCGCGTTCAAACGTCGAGAACAGAGTATCGCCATCGCCCCAACGAATCGCGCGGCGCAAGGCGGTTAAGTCCTCGGAGAAGCGGCCCAGCAAATCAAGCACCGCATCCTTATTCATCAGGAACACATCGCGCCACATCGTGGGGTCAGAGGCTGCGATCCGGGTAAAGTCCCGAAAGCCGCCCGCTGAATATTTCACAACTTCGCTATCGGTCACCGCTTCGACATCTTGGGCAGTCGCGACAACGCAAAAGGCGATCAAGTGCGGAAGATGGCTGGTCATGGCCAGAACTTGGTCGTGACGCACGGGGTCCATACATTCAACCTTCGCCCCCATACCCTCCCAGAAATGGGTCAAACGTTCCACCCCCTGTTGATAGGCGGGACGGGGGTCAACGAGCGGGGTCAAAATGGCCCAGCGGCCTTCAAACAAGGTGGCAAAGCCCGCATCGGGGCCCGATTTCTCCACCCCGGCAATTGGGTGGCCAGGAATCAAGTAGCAGGTTTCAGGCAAGACCGGTTGTAATTGTTGCACAATGGCTTCTTTGACGGAGCCAACATCGGTGACAATGGCACCAGCCTTAACATGGGCCCCAATCTGTGCGCCAATTGCCCCCATGGTCGCAGGCGGTGTGCACAGGATGATCAAGTCAGCCTCTGAGACGGCAGCCTCAATTGTTTCGCTAACCTCACCCAGCCCCAATTCTCGTGCGCGACCTCGGACATAGGGGTCGCGGTCATACAAGATAATCCGTTTGGCAAGGGCATTGTCCTGAGCGGCAGCCGCTAAGGATGAGCCGATCAAGCCGACACCAATAATGGCCAAAGTATCAAACGGGCTGGCTTGGTGCGACATCAGGACGCCATGAAGTCTTTAAGCGCGGCCACGGTCAGCCGATTTGGCTCCTCAAGCCCAACCGAAATCCGCAAATAGGCGTTGAGACCATAGGCGCGCACGGCACGGACAATCACACCCCGCGACCGCAAATAGGCGTCTGCGGCCTCTGACGTCTTTCCGGCTTCACTGGGAAATTTCACCAAAATGAAATTGCCAACGCTGGGCGTAACCTCCAAGCCAAGGGCGCGAATCTCTTGGGTCAAATAGCTGAGCCAGCGGGTATTGAAAGCAACGCTTTGGTTGGCGAAGTCTTGGTCCAAGATAGCGGCTTCGGCAGCCGCTAGGCCCGGCGCGCTAATGTTGAATGGGCCACGTACCCGGTTCAGCGCATCAATCACCACTTGCGGGCCATAGCACCAACCCACGCGGGCGGCAGCAAGCCCATGGATTTTGGAGAAGGTACGCGTCATCAGCACATTGCCTGCTTCCCCCGCCAATTCCAACCCAGAGGAATAGTCATTGGTTTGGACATATTCGCTATAGGCCGCATCCAACACCAATAATACATGGTCAGGCAAACCGGCATGCAAGCGCTTAATTTCCGAATAGGGCAGATACGTGCCGGTTGGATTATTTGGATTGGCTAAAAAGACGATCTTGGTTTTGGATGTCACACAGGCCAATAAGGCATCGACATCGGCTGTTAGATTGGTTTCAGGCGCAGAAACGCAAATTGCACCGGCCTGTTGAGCGGTCAGCCGATAGACCAAGAAGCCGTGGGCGGATTGCACAATTTCATCGCCTTGGTCCAGGAAGGCGCGGCCCAAAAGCTGGAAGATCTCGTCAGAGCCGCTGCCACACATGATGCGGCCGGCATCCAGACCATAGCGGCTGGCAATCGCGGCGCGCAGGCCAGCATGGTCGCCATCGGGATAGGTCGCTAAATCCTCTGCCGCTGCTTGATAGGCGCGCTTGGCCGCAGGGCTGCAGCCTAAAGGGTTTTCGTTGGACGAGAGTTTCCAAGGCTTCTCAATCCCTGGGATGGTGGCTTCACCGCCTTTGTAGGGGACGATGTCGAGAATTCCAGCTAGGGGCGCGACTGACATTTCAATGGCCTTTATCAGGTAAAGCGTTGTTGCGTGGGCATGACGTTCTGGCCCGTTTTGGTCAAGGGGGCATTGTGTGCAGTTTTCTGCGCCGCAAGTGTCCCATTTTAAGTCAGCCTTTACATCCTGTGTGTAGAAGGGGCGGTGAACAGACGTGAAAGCAGCGGGCCAAACCCTGTGTTTTACGCGTCATGACCGGGAAAACCCGGCAACAAAGAATTTGGTGGGTAAAATGAGTAAGACCGTCCTAATCGTTGATGACGATCCATCGCAGCGTCGCCTGTTGCAGGGCGCTGTGGAGCGCCAGGGCTTTGCGACACGGACCGCTGAAGACGGCGCGCAAGCGATCGCCCAAGCCATGGATCCAGCTGTTGATGTGGTCCTCTTGGACCTGATCATGCCAGGCGTTTCGGGTATGGAGGCCTTGGCCGCTATTCGGGCCAAGCGCGATGATTTGCCCGTTGTTGTTTTGACGGCCTCTGGCGGCATCGACACGGTTGTGAAGGCAATGCAGGCTGGCGCGACAGACTTCTTCGTGAAGCCTGCGAGCCCAGAGCGCGTGATGGTCTCGATCCGCAATGCGCTGAAAGTCGGCGAATTGTCGGGCGAGGTAAAGCGCCTGAAGAAAAAGGCCGCTGGCACTTTCACCTTCAGCGACATGGTCGCGGGCGCTGCGGCCATGCGTCAAGTGATCCGGCTGGGTCAGCGGGCAGCGACCTCTAATATCCCCGTCCTGATCTTGGGTGAAAGCGGGGTTGGTAAAGAAGTGATTGCGCGCGCCATCCATGGCGAGAGCGAGCGTTCGGGCCGCCCCATTATTGCGGTGAACTGTGGCGCGATCCCAGAAAATCTCGTTGAAAGCATTTTGTTCGGTCATGAAAAGGGTGCCTTCACCGGTGCCCATGATCGCCACTTGGGTAAGTTCCAAGAGGCTGATGGCGGTACACTCTTTCTCGACGAAGTGGGCGAGCTGCCCCTTGATATTCAGGTCAAGCTATTGCGCGCTTTACAAGAAAGCGAAGTCGACCCTGTCGGCTCCAAACGGCCTGTGAAGGTCGATGTGCGCATCATTGCTGCTACCAACAAGGACTTGGCGAAGCTGGTTGCCGAAGGCCGCTTCCGCGAAGACCTCTATTACCGCTTGAACGTCTTCCCAATCGATGCCCCGCCGCTGCGCGAGCGGATGGAAGATATTCCAGCCCTGATCAAGCATTTCGTGACCCGCATCAATGCCGAAGAAGGTAAGCGGGTTTTGGGGGCTTCGCCGCAGGCTTTGGCCATGCTGCAAAGCTTTGATTGGCCGGGCAATGTGCGCCAACTTGAGAATACTGTCTTCCGGGCTGTGGTCTTGTGCGATGGCGATTTCTTGCAGCCGGAAGACTTCCCCCATGTTCAAGCAGCTTTGCCGCAATTTGTCTCGGAAGTCCCAGTATCCGCTCCTGTCGCAGAGGTTTCACCTGCGGCGGTTCCAGCGCCTGCCGCCATCGACTTGCCAGCCATGCCAGCCAATAGCGACCTTTTGGCTGCGGCGATTGAAGCTGGAAATGGCATCGCCATTTTTGACCCAGCTGGCCATTTGCGCACCTTAGAGCAAATTGAACGCGACCTTATTGAGTATGCCATCGACCTCTATGCGGGCCATATGACTGAAGTTGCCCGCCGTTTAGGCATTGGTCGTTCAACACTGTATCGCAAGCTCAAAGAATATGACTTGGAAGAGCATATGGCGCGGGCGGCGGGTTAAGCCAGCTTCATCACATAATTGCGCTTGGTCGCAAAGGACAGGCTGTAGCCATAGGATTTAAGGGCGCCCATCAGGTCGCTCGCCCAATCCTTTTCGCTGCGCTCCAGGATCAAAAGTCGTGGCCAAAGGCCCCTGGGTGCTTGGCTGAAAAAGGGCAGGAGGGCTCGGTCCTCATAGCCCTCGATATCAATCTTGAGTGCATCAATGCGCTCTAGGCGTGCTTCTTCAATCATGCTGATCAGTGGGCGGACGGCGACTTCAACTTGATCTGCACCACCGCTAACGGTGGCAAGTGAAGCGCCACCTTCATTGCTGCTGCCGACCGAGAGCGTCATAAAGCCGTTGGTCTCGCCGGCACCGCAGCCAAAGACATGGGCGTTAAACCCAGGATTGAGGGCGAAATTCGCCCGCAACCGCGCTAGGACGCTTGGTTGGGGCTCAATGGCTACGATTTTGCCACTGGGCCCAATCAAGGGGCCAACCCAGAGGGAATAGGCCCCGACATTGGCCCCCACATCGACAAAGATATCGCCGGCCTTCAGCTCTCGACGCAGCAACTCCCGCTCTTCTAGTTCAAACCGTGAAGGCGAAAACATGAGTCGTTTTTCGGTCACGTTTCGCCGGGGGTCGATCCGGGTCTTCACACCCCAAGTTACCAAATCCAGCGGTCCCGTAAGCGCAGGAAAGATCAGCCTTTTTCCGACCGAAGCGGCAAATTTGCTCAAAGGTCCCGGATCAAAACTTCGGGCCATGGTGATGACGCGACTTTGAAAAGCCGATGGGGAAAAGGTGCCGAAAGGACTGACTTCGTTTGACATTGTCGTGAGTTGCCATGCGTTATCTGCATTTGCAAGGAAATAGCCGCACCAATTGACGTTACGTACCGCTTCCCCTCGGCTTCGTCCCGGTCTAGTAAGGAGTCACCGCGCCGTCCCAAGCTAGTTCCGGGATGCGCTCAGGGAGGAATAAATGGATCTCGCGACAATTACTGCTGGTATGAAAGAACGTGTCGAAGCCAAGCCAGCTTTCGGCAACACCGTGAAGTTTGATTTCGGCGATGCCGGCAAAATCCACATCGATGGCAAGAACGGCAATGCCGTAACCAATGACGATGGTCCAGCCGACTGCACCTTGAAAATCGCCCTCAGCGATTTCGTTGATATGGTCGAAGGTCGCCTGAACGGCATGAACGCTTTCATGAGCGGCAAGCTGAAGGTAGATGGCGACATGTCGATCGCCATGAAGCTGCAATCGATCATCGGCTAATCGTCTGATGCAACTGGTTCAGGACCCTTTTGTAGACGCGATCCCAGGTCTTGAGACCTTTCGCGTCCTTGGGCCTGACGACAAAACAATCCGCGCGGCCTTCGTTCCCTATACCGGGGATAAGCCGCGCGGGTCCGTGATCTTAGCGCCGGGCCGCACGGAATATATTGAAAAATATGCCGAGACGATTTCAGATCTTCTCGCGCGCGGTTTTCATGTTCTGACCATTGATCACCGTGGGCAGGGCTGGTCGGATCGATTGGGTGCGACCGCCCATGCTGGTCATCTCGATAGTTTTGCCAAAGCAACCGATCATATGGCGCGCGCGGTCGCGGCCGTTGCGGATCGATTGACCGGGAAGCGGATTTTGTTGAGCCATTCCATGGGCGGCACGATCTGTTTGGAAGCTTTGTTGACAGGTGCGATCCCAAACGTGGTTGGTGCGGCTTTTTCGGCACCCATGTGGGGCATTCTGGGCCCGCCCGGTATGGGCCTTCTGGCTAAATCCTTGGTCGCGGCCGGTAAAGGCAAAGATGTTGCGCCATCCTTGCCAAGCATCTGGCAGCCAGAGGCCTTTGAGGCCAATCACGTTACCCATGATCCCAAGCGCTTTGCCCGCAATAATGCCTTGATGTTGGAACAGCCCGCCTTGCAGATTGCCGGGCCAACCAATGGCTGGTTAGTGGAAGCCATCAAGACGATGGCTGCCTTTACCCCCGCCCGCTTGGGTCAAATCACGGTGCCGATCTTGGTGGTCAGTGCGGAAGGGGAGACGATTGTGGACAATGCGGCCCATGTGCGCATTTGCGGCCAAGTACCCCATGGGCACTTACGCGTCGTGGCCGGCTCGAAGCACGAGCTTTTGCACGAAGTCGATGCCATCCGGGCTGAATTCTGGGCCCATTTTGACGCTTTCGTGGATCCACTTCTGGCTTGAAGCGCCGAAAGACCGCTCAACTACATTCTTGTGTGCATTGATGGCTTGCTTAGTCTGCCACGATGTTTATACCCGCGCCTTCGAACGGGCAGGTGGCCGAGTGGTTGAAGGCGCACGCCTGGAACGCGTGTATGGGTGAAAGCCCATCGAGGGTTCGAATCCCTCTCTGTCCGCCAGTTCGACTGATTTTCGCTTATTTTTCAAGAACTTAAAAATCGGACCACCCCGTACCCACACCGGTACCCACATTTTATTTTCAAACAAATTGCAGTTGGGACCGCTTTGAGGGCGGTTAAGTGGATCCGTTTCGAAGTGTTTCACACGCTAGCGAAGGTCCAGCAGGGACCGTTGACTTCACTGTAGTGGCAGTTTTGGCACTAGTCCAAACAACATATGTCACCGGCCAATCCCCGCACCTAAGACCTGCCCAAGAGCCAGCTCAGCGCCGGGGATCTCGCGAACAGCGATGACATTCACCCCGCGATCAATGACAGCATGGCGGCCAAGAGCTGTATCGATATGGCCGAGGACGGTTCCTTCCGAGGCATTGGCTTGGACGCCGATAGAGCCGCGCTCAAGCCCCAATTGTTCGCGGGCGGCGGCTTTGAATTCCTTGTCGCGCAGAGCATACCAGCTTTCGGCCTTGAATCCGACTCCTCGGCCGTGGGCGGCCCCATGGCCTGCCTTGATGAGATGATCTGCCCGAGCGCACAGTTCTGCCTCCATGGCCTCTGAAAGGTGTTCTGATGCGTCTCCGCCATTTGCCCGTCGCGCAAGAATGACATCATGAGGGGTGAGGCGGTCGATTGTTGGATCAAAGCGCTGCTCCACCTCTACAGCTGGGCAAGCGTCGACCTCGCGTTGGGACGAGGGTGCAGCTTCGCTTTCCATGGCCACGCTTTGTTCGGGTGCTCCCCGCTGCCCAAAGGCCGCCGTGCGCTCCCGGTCCCAATAGGAGCGGATCTCATCCTTGCTGCGCTGAAGGGTGTCAAGCCGCTGCTTCATATCTGGCGCAAAGGCGACACCAGCCTTGGAGCGTGTAACCAACCCCATCCGCTCAAGATGATTGATCCGACCGCGAGCAACGGCTCCAAACGTGTCAGTGCGGGTAAGCTCTTCTGAGGCGAGTAACCCGCCATTGGCTTCTGCGAGCTTGGTGAGCTTCCGATCAATGTCAGTCCAATAGTTTGCCCGTGTACGGCCAAAGAGCTGTTGTTCGGCCTCTGTGCGTGTCTTATCGCCAAGTAGGCTCTGAGCCTGGCTTTCTGCCCGTTGGCGGATGCCTTGGCTGATCATTTCGCGTGGGATGATCAAGGTCGAGCCATTGGCTCTGATGCCCCGGATCAAGACATGGGCATGGGGCTGATCGGTATCATGATGATTGATAGCAACCCAGGTGAGGGCGGGTTCTTTCAGATCACGGCTAACGTCTCCCATCACATCGCGGATATAGCCTTGAAGATCTTCCATCTTGTCGGCTTGCTCTGGACTGATGATCAGCCTGAAATGATGACGATCATCGCCCCATGCTCGCGTAGCTTCTTTGACGGCCTCTGGGGCAAGCTCGCCAGCGGGTCCATAGAAGTGAGCTTCTGACCCATCAAAGCCAACCCCTTCGCGGGCTAGATACTTCACATGTTGGACGATGGCCTTGCCGGGATTGGCAACAGCGCGGGAGCCTTTGTGGCGGGCCACAAAGGCCTTCACCACAACGCGCTGGGAAGCCCGCACGCTAATGGAACCAACCCTGCCATTCTTCGCCGCTGGACCACCACCAACAAAGCCACCAGCCGCCGCACCACTCCCACGACCAAAGAGCTTTGCATGGACAAGCTTGCGGGCAAGGGATGCCCGGACAGAGCCGCCATCACCCTTGAGACGGCTTGGCAAGCGAGCCTGCGCCTCGGCCCCATGGCTAGCGAGGCGCAGGCTTAAGCGCTCCTGAAGCGTGAAGACCGGCTCTGATCTGCTACCGCGATCACCCTGATCCTGACTGCCATAAGCCATGGTCGCAACTCCCAGATGGCGGCCCACGAAGACCCAGAAACCAGCCATTGGCGCAGTAATTCATGGCAATTCATGAGGCGCAATCAGATTCACCTATTTTGCGAATAATATCAGTAAGATAAAGCAAAAAATTTCTCCCTTTATCTTGCCTCTCCTTCTCTCATATCTCCTCTGTTCCCCTTATGACCCCGCTTCGAAACAGATCACCACAAAACGAAACACATTGGAGGAATGATAGCCTTATGAAGGCATGTCATCGCCCTAAGCTACTCAAAAGCAGCAACCGAAGCCCAGCCTAGACCCGAGCACGCGAAAAGGGCGGAGCTGTTAGGCTCCGCCCTTGGGCTAATTTGTTAGGATGAAGTGACTATGCGGCGGTCTCCATCGGCAGGTCTGCTTCGGTGTCAGGGCCTTCGGTTTTGGCTTTGCCGCGAGCGAGGACTTCAAGTTCGCTGAAGGGGCCTAGGACAAACTCGATGACGTAGCGGGTGCGGCCTTGATCGTCATCGTAAGAGCTGGGGCGGATGCGACCGAGGAGGCGAACCCGGGTGCCCTTTTGGACCATCGTTTCGATGCGGGCGATGATGGCGGGGGCAAAGACGGTGACGCGGTGCCAGTGGGTACGGTCCTTTTGGGTGCCGTCTTCGGTCTTCCAGCGCTCGGAGGTGGCGACGCTGAGGGTTGCGAGTTTGCCGGTCTTGCCGAAGGTCTTGATCTCAATCTTGCCGACGTTTCCGACGATTTCGAAATTGGCCTTATCCATGGTGGTTTCTCCGTTTGGTCTGAAGCTGTCCCGTCCGTTGGTGTCCCGGTCCGGGGGTCGCGGTGGCGACGGGGCGTAACAGCGTCCGGAACAAGGCGAGGGGCGGAATCCGACCTGGTGGCACACAAGGGCTTGGCGCGGGCAGGAGCGCAGCGACAACTCGGACCCTTGAATTCGAAGAATGGTGGGACACGCCGCCGGAGGCAGTTTTCAAGCCACGTCAACGCGTCTCCCGAGACGGGCAACAAGGGTCTAGACGGGCAAGTCAGACCATTCAAAGGAGATCAAGGACCAACTTGGTTTAGGCCAATGCGACAGCTATCGTCGACTTAAGGAAGGCATGCTGAGATCAAGACCACTAGACCAACGTCCGAGCTCACTTAGTTTCCCTCGCATTCGATCATCGCGCAATCTGGAAGACCAAGAATAAGTGGGCGTGCAGTCGGGAGTATCGGCTTACAAATGCGTCGATGACTTTGCCCTAAGCCATTTTGAACAACCTCGATGGTCCAACAAAAAGGGCGGCCTAAAGTGCCGAGCGGCCGCGAACACTCACGTGGGCCTAACAGCAATGACTTGGCCCGTCGTCACCAACACGATTAGCCCAAGTTCAGCGCCCGTAATCTTGAGATAATCTTGTACCTGCGCCCGATAGTGATTGAGGGTTTCGGCTGTCGGCTGCACATCGCTTTTCCAGTCGATGACAGCCCTTGGCTTACCAGTTTTGTCAAAGCTGGTCGCGTCGGCGATTCCAAAGGTCGCATGTTCGATGCCGTTAACGTCCAACGCCACATATACCGCCAATTCGGGCACCAAAGTCGGACGCAACTCAGTAATCGCCGGGATTGCAAAGGTACGGACTACGCATCCGGCAAGCTCGTCGGGACAAAGACCCTGGGCGGGGTCTTCTGCGATTGGCTTGCCGATTTCGACGATTAAGTCTGAAGCGCGTTCGATGAGTGCTCGGGCATCGTCAGGAGTTTCGCCGGTCAGAACTTCTTCAAGCAGTTTGTGCAGGATCAGGCCCCGCTCGCGACCTCCCTGAATACTGGGCCACATTGCTTCATCATCGGGCAGATCGGCCTCCGATTCTGCCCAGATCTCTGACGTCTCTCGTGTCAGAGTTGATCCAGCTGCGCTTTCGCCGCGGCTTGGCGCGAGCCAGACCAGATGACGTTGGCGTGCTAGGATGGATGCTGCTCCAGCGGCGAAGACTTCCCGCGTCTGATCGTTGGTCTCGACGCCCTCAGCGGACTCGAACCCGGGCGGAAAATGCGAGAGGTCAAGCGACGGCAGGTCGGCAAGTGAAAGATCCAGAAGCGAAATCCAAGCCGACTTCGATGGAGCAGCGTCGAGACGCGGAAGCACCAGAAGCTCACAGGCGCGAGTGGCTGCGACATACCACAAACGGATACGCTCTCGGTCGAGTTCGGCTTTCTCTCTGTCGCGCACCGCGTCATAGCCGACCGGCTCCACCCCAAACATCGGGCAATATAAAACGTCGTTATCACGATCCGTTAGGGCACCCTCGTGTGACTTGATGGCGGTCATCGTGTTAATTGGGACAACAATCGGCCATTCAAGGCCCTTTGCCGCGTGCATCGTGTAGAGCCCAACAGCATCCTCTTGAGCGTCAGGACGTCCTTCGACCTCGCGGGTCCCATCTGTCCAGGCCGCTGTCATCGCCTCGGCAAAATCGCGCAGGCCGCGAACAGCAAAAGACGTGGCCAGACTGAGATAGAGGTCGACATTTGTAAGAGCCCGCTCTGCCTGGCCGCGATGGCGTTCTAGTATAATAGGACGGACCCGCAGCGCATCGACGGCTTGCGACATCAGGTCGTGCGGCGTGGTGCTGTTGGCTTGTCGATAGAGTGACTGCAGCTTCTCGATGGTCGATCGCGCCAATGGATGCCCAATATGTTCGACGTCGACGCCCAAATCGAGACGGGGCAACCGTTCCGGATCGTCTTCGGCACGCGGCAGTGCCCAGATAATGTCAAGCAGTTCCTCTTCGGTTAAACCGACGAGCGGGCCGCGCAATAAGGCACCCAAAGCAAGGGTGTCACGGCGGTCGGCGAGCACACGCGTCAACGCGATCAGATCTTGAATCTCCTGACGTTGGAAAAGGCCCTTGCCTGCCTGAGTAGCTACCGGGACGCCGTAGCGTTCGAGCGCCTCCTCATATCGCCACATGTCCGTGCCGGTAGGGGCAAGCAAAGCGATGTCGCCGGGCCGGCAAAGATTACTGGTTCCGTTACGGCGATCAGGAATCATCTCGCTGCCAATTAAGCGGGCGCACATTTGAGCGATTGCGTCGGCTTCACTATCGCGCTGCTGTTCGGACGACGCCTTACCATTCTCGTCTGCTACTGCGACATCGAGTGCGGCAACACAAAGGCCCTCGCTACGATCTGCGTGATGGGGGTCGAGCGGAGTGAATCCGGGTTGACCATCGCTCGAAAGCGGAATTTCGAAGCGTTCGTTTACATAAGTGAGGATCGTCGCGCAGGAACGGAAATTTGTCGATATTGTAATGACACCATTGGGGTCCTGCGTGAGAAAGGCCTCCCGCGCCATTTTGTACGCATCAACATCGGCCCCACGAAACCTGTAGATCGCTTGCTTTGGATCGCCAACAAGGAAGAGCGCGCCAGGACGGATGGCGAATTTCCGCCATTCCGCGCTTGCAACGCCGGCCGGCGGGTCACCGCATAGGCGCCAGAATATTTCCATCTGAAGCTGGTCTGTATCCTGGAATTCGTCGACTAGGACATGTTTGAAGCGAGCAGCAAGGGAGCGTCGGACATCGTCATGATCGCACAAAAGATCCCGCGCCGCGAAGATCAGATCATCGAAATCGAGCAGGGCGGTTGAACGCTTATAGTTGCGGAATTGGTCCAGCACCGGCTTTACCTGAGCGATTAGGTCGCTCAAGATCTTGCTGGCAACGTTCTGCATCAGATCATACCAGGACTGGCAGCAGGCGACATAAAATTCTTTCGCCGCATCATTCAGCCGGTCGCCATCAGTCTTTGCCAAACCTACTCGCTTAGCGGCTTCGACCCATTTGCCTTTCTTCTGATAAGCAAGGAATGAACCTTTTTGCGTGCAGAGGTCGGGATGCGGCAACGAAACTAGCAATCGTATTAAACCAGTCGGAGTTTCGACGCTTGGTCCGCTATCAAGGCCCTTGGCCATCTCGGCGAAGCATTCGGCCAGCATGGCAGTTTCTTCTTCTACCGCTGGCGCGGTGCGGATGAAGTGGTTCAATTTAACAACGGAGTCGCGGAATGCCTGTAAGTGCGGGGCTAAGGCACTAACTGGCGGCGCCGAGATAGTCCTGCTTTTGCGCAAGTTGTCGACGACCTCATGAATCAATTCAACGGTGGTGCCGGGATCGTGCAACACCATTTCTGCGATGATGCCACCTTCTTCGCCCGACAGCTGTTCACGCAGCCACTTCTCGACAAGTTCATTAAACGCCAAGTCAGCTTGGTTACGGTCCATCACACTCGCGCCGGGATCAATGTCCGCTTCGACCGGATAGGGCTTGATTAGACGCTGACAGAAGCCATGGATGGTCGAGCAAGTGACCTCGTCGATCTCGTTTGCGGCGATCGCAAGGTTATCGTTTTGCTTCGCGGACAAACCGTCTGGAAACGCAATACGCAATTCGTCTGGAATTGTCCCTGCCTTTAGCTCAGTCACAAACTTGCGAACCCGCATCAGCAGTTCGCTGGCTGCAAGTTCTGTGAAGGTGACAGCGGCGATTGATTTGGCCGCGATTCCCTCGGCGAGCATGGCGGCAATGCGGCCCGCCATTACGGCTGTCTTGCCAGACCCTGCACCGGCTTCGACCATGATCGAGCGATCATGAACGCGAATGGCGGTGTAGCGGGCAGCGTCGTCGCTCAGTGCTTTTCTAGTAACTGTCATCACTGTGCCTCCCAGACCAGCGCAGCATCGCCGAGTGCATCCTTTGCAGCGGGCAGTTTTCGTTTGCAGTAGGTGGCACCGGCATTGGCCGGCAGGGCGAACGCCAGATCATCATAAGTGTCGCCTGTGTCCGGCCCGATGAATGCCTGACCGGATTGAAGGTTCGCCCGGGCGGCTTGCAAATAGCCGATGAGCTCGGTGAGTGTCGAGTCTGGATCATCAAGCTGAAGGTCAAGTTGATCGCGCAGGTAAAATAGCGATGCCCTTATCGACACGTCGTCGCCAAGGAGCGCCTTGACAGCAAAGGCATAAAGGCAGCGTTGCAGTTCGCGGCCACCATCAATGCCTATATTCTGTTTGGGCGGCTTTCCGGTTTTATAGTCGCGAACAAGCGCGCGCTTGCCATCGCCAGCAAAGTCTAGGCGATCGATGTAGCCGTTGATCCGAAAACCGGTGCTGGGTATGGTAACGGGAGTTTCTGGATCCCATGGGCTAGCGGCGTCTACTTTTGGCTTCGCCCCACCGAAGGCGACTTCGCCGAACGAGCGGGCATCGGGCAGATGTTCGTCACGGTATGTTAGCGCGTTCTTAGTAAGTAGTAGGGCGTCATCGAGCGTCCGCCGCCAGATTAACGCCGGTGGGACAGGCCGTTCACTTTCCCAAACGCTCGCCACGGTTATCACAGCCTGCTGCACGGCATTGTCGATTTTTGCTTTTCCAGCCGACGCGAGCCCCCCTGCTTTCTCGAGGATCGCAAGCGCTCGCTCGAGCGTCATATGAACTAAGTCTCCAAACGCCAATGCGTCGAGAACTAGCGGGTCAGTGCCACTCTCTGGCATCCGTAGTTGCATCCCATAGCGCCACACAAAGCCGAGTGGGTTACGAAGTAGGAGACGAAGCGAACTGGCAGATTGGGTCCGGTCAAGGATGGCAAGTAGGAGAGGATGGTCGGCGCGGACAAGACCATCGTGTGGGGTAATCGACTTATGACGCCAGTTTTGCCAAGCCGCCTTAGCGCTAATGGCTTGGTTGTGCGTTGCGAACTCGTGGGGTCTGGCTATGAGCCGGTCAGTCTCGCTAAATGCCTGAGCTGGAACTGCATTTCGGCGGACATAGCGCTCGTCAGATGCCGCGTAGAGAAGCGCACTTTCGCCTAGCTGGCGGCCTTGGCTGTCACGACGCGCGAACGACATGACGATTTGGTCGCTAGTCGTGGCTAGGATGGTTTCAAAATCTCGCTGATCTGCCGTGCCGACTGGTAACGGGTCTAGCTCCCGGCTCGGGATGATATGATCGGAAATAAGACGGTCTTCGGAAATGCCGCGCGGCCATCGCGACGAAGTCAGACCAATAAGCCGAACAAAACGACGCGGCGAAGCCGCCAATTCGTTTGCAGGCATCCAGGCCACCGAAACACAGGCCTCAAGCCCGTCGCTTTGTCTCAAGCGCTCCAGCGTCGCATCAATAGACGCTGAAGGTCCAGCCAATAGAGCTTTTTGCCAGATTTTTAGGGCGTTACCTGACAAAAAGGATGAGCCGATCTCTTCGGCTGCCTGATGCCCCTTCGCCAACAGATCGATGATGGCACGCAAGGTCGGCGTATGATCGGTCGCATCTGGCCAATCGTCTGGGGTCAGCCGTTCCAGCAAGCGTCGCCATGCTTCCAATGAAGCTAGCGGTGCATCGGCGGGTAATACACGCGTCCAGCTCTGTGGCAGGGAAACAAACGGGCCTGAGGCTGAACCACACAATGCGGCGAGCCGGCGCATCCTGGTCTGCGAGAAGCCACGGATCAGGAGATCGGCGAGCGCCGCTGCGGCTTGGCCGTCACGGGTTGCTGTGGCCTTGATCCCGTGGACAAAATGGAAATCGAGGTTCGCATCTGCTCGCAAAGCGAGGAAGTAATCGTCATAGTCACCGGTTGAAGCTGCCGCGATCGCGATGTCTGAAGGTTCAACTTCACCAGAGGCCAATAAGCCCCGCGCCCACCGAACCGCCTCGATGGCTTCGTGGTAGGCCGTCGCAGCGCTAATCTTGCTGATCGTAGGGGCCGTTGCGGCTTCGCGGTTGATCGTGACATCTAACTCGTTCAGCCAAGTGGGAACCTCACGAGGGCCGGCAGTCCAACTTACTTGGGTATGTATTGTGAGTTCTTGCAGAAGCTGACGCCAGCAAGGGGAAAGCTCGGTATGTCCGACGACCTCGACTGGGCCCAAAACCGACTTTGCGTTAGCAATCCGTGTTAGCGCGCGGGCTGCGAGATCAGTGGGGCGCATGGTGCCGGGCGGCAGCTGGGTGAGAACTGCTGCCTCTAGGCGCGCCAAAGAGTCAAGGCGACCGTGTTCGCCAGCGCGTTTGGACAAATCGATACCTGCCCGCCAAACCTTTTTGAGTGTTCCGGCGGCCGCATCGACCATACCGGGGAGCTCCTTGATGCTTTCTAACTGCCCGAGTGCCGTGGTCGGAAGGACGGCCCGAATTGAGTTTTGTAAGGACTCATCATCGATTGGACGAGCGAAGCCACCGGCCAAGCGAGCTGCAAGTTGCTCGAATGACATGATTTGCACGCCGTGAAGACGCTGTCGGGCCGCATGGAGACGCAGTTCCCGTGCCGCCAAACGGCCATGAGCGACGATGGTCCGCCGGATGGAAATGGTGGTCATCGTCACTCTCCCAGATTATTTTTTGTTTGCGTGCCGTCTTGTCGCCAATCGAATAATTCTGCCGCGGCCTCTTTGCTTATTATTTCTTTCTTTGAATCTGTCTTGGTCATCTGACTTGCCTGTCACCAAGCTTGGCTCAGTTTGACGTAACTCGATGATAAGGACGAAAAGTATACACACCTTAAAGATGTGTCCATTTGAATTCTGTCTGCATCGATTTGCAGGCAGCTCGTATGCTGGAGTAAGCTGGTCAAGCAGCATCAAAAAATTCGATGTCTCAGTTCTCCAAGCATCCAAAGATTTGAAGCCTTGCCAAGAACGCCCGCCTCACCCCAATCCCATTTCGTTCAAAATCCAATCAGCTGCTGCTTGTGCTTTGCTTGCGGCCGTTAGGAATGAAGATGGATTGTCGCCAAGGGCTTTAAGCCAGCCATCGATATAGGCGGCGTGATCTTCAAGGTGGTCAGTGGGCAGGCCAATGTGCGCGCCAATGAATGCACTAGCTAGTTCAGCGACTAGCTCTTCCAAGGCATAGCCTGCATCGCCAAAGCGGGTCTGACCAAAGTCACGATTGAGGCGGGTCTCATGGCGGGAGGCATGGGCGGTCTCATGAGCGAGCGTTGCCCAATATTGGCTGCCATCGCGAAACGCTTCGCGAATAGGCATTTGGATAAAGTCTGCGGCCTTGGAGTAGAAGGCCCGGTTGCCACCATGGCGAAGGGTTACGGGGATCCGGCCGAAGAGCGAAGCCCAACGGGTCTCATCTTCGGAGATGGTGATTGGCGTACGTGGAACAACCGGCGCTTCAGAACTCGCATAGAAGGTTTCCGGTAGACCATCGATTTGCTCGGCATTAAAGACGGTATAGCCGCGCAGAATACGACGGGCTTCACCTGCCTCGTCGCCATTGGCACCCTTGGACTTGGAAACCCGAGAAGGCTTGCCATCACCATCTGACTTATCGCCCACCTCGGCATAATAGACGACAAAGGACCCGCGCTCTCCTTTGCGAACACAGGCCTTCAGGGCCAGGGCCTGTTTGAAGGTGAACCAATGGCGTGACCTAAAACCACTTTCCAATGAGGCAGCCCATAGGGCGATGATATTCATCCCGCGATAGGGTGTCCCGCATGAACGCAAGGGCAAGACCAAAGCATCGGGCGGAGCAATATCATCCCATGGCTTGATCCACGGGCGAACACCGCGTTCCAGAAGAGCACTTATCTGGGCGGTGACACGCTCATGGGGTGTCAGACGAACTTCATCGGACGCCGATGAATAGCGGGAATGACGAGATGCAGTAAGTGAAAGTGACATGGCGGATACCTCCGCCGACGGGATCTTGCGTTACGCGATACTCACCATGAGCTCGCGCCGCCCCCATCGGCCGAGATCAACAAACCGCACCCCTGAAAACCTGCCCGCACCCCGGTGGTTTTGCCTTGTCTAGACCGGGGCGGAAGCGTAGCGCCCGACCGAATGGTTGCGGGCAGACGGGTAGGGGTGCAGGGATTTTGGGCCGATGGGGGTGAGTTCACGACTTAGTGTGCTCTCGAACTCCGGTTACCAGGTTGCCGATGAGCGCACCTATTGTTTGCAGCGACTTCTGAGAAATGCACGTTCGTCTCGTCGATTAGCGCGGTAGGCTGTGATGAGATGATTGTCATTTGAAACGACAATGCGCACGACGCCCTTAATCTTTTTTAAGGCAGCTAAGCGGTCATTGAGAACCATCTGATCTAATCCTTTTCGCTTAGCCAGTTTCAACTCTTGCGTTAGGGCCGATATCTCGTCGCAGACATCACGAGCGCGGATCAAATAGCCTCGGCCATCAACATAGTCACCAATTTCAGCCGCGACTTCCAGAAGGTTGGGATCAAGGCCCCGCTGTGCACAGCGCTCGCTTCCATGTTTTGTCATTTTGAACATTGGATCCGCCCCTCACGATAGCTCATCAAGGATGTGCTCGCCGGGTCTGGCGGTTCTTCCCACTAGCCATTTTGACCGGCAAACGGACGTGTCGGTGTCGCCGCCGGTTAAACTGACAAAGAAATGAAAGAGTTTGCCTTTGCCAATGAGAAAGGTCTTTGTGATCCTGGATGGCTTGCCCTTGTGATCGCCGTTAAGGAAATCATCAAAGTTTCTGCTAATAATCTGCCCAGAGACAGAGATCCTTGGTATCCATTCGCCGAGGGCCACATACCGTTGAGGTATGAACTGGGCTAGTTACTGTGCGTATGGAGACGTTACAGACAGTAGCAGCGGGATATGGGCGTCGGCTTGATGTTGTGGAGACGGGTCGTCGGCGTCGCTTTTCTGATGATTTCAAGCGGTCGGTTGTGGCAGAGAGTTATGCGGCTGGGGCTGTGATTACGCAGCTTGCGCGCCGCTATGGGGTTCACCCAAGTCAGATCTACGTTTGGCGGGCGCAGGCTCGTGGTGGTGGGGTTGGCCGGATTTCGGAGCCGCCGGCATTTGTTCCGGTAGTTGCGACTGGCGACCATGGGGGTTTATGTGAACCCTTGCCAGCACCGGTAAGTGCCCCACTTGTCATTATGTTGTCAG